>CALOEH010000119.1:0-142849 GCA_942492195.1 uncultured Planctomycetia bacterium
GATTATTCACCGCGCCCCGGTAGAAGATTTTTGAAACCATTGCGTGATTTCCTGGGTTTCATAGGGTAGATGGAAAGGTCCCATGGACGCGGAAGGATCACGCAATGGGTGAAGATCGGGTATCTGTTTGAGCCGGAGTTCAATCGGTCGGTGAAGGTGGAAACTTCGCAGCGGCGGATCACTTCGCATGCCGGAGCGGTGCTCCTGCGGGAGCTGGATCACAAGCTTGGGCTGGTGGAATCTCTGGCCTCGCAGCTGGTTGATCCGCGCGATCCCAATCGGATTCGCTATACGGCCGTCGAACTGCTGCAGGAGCGGATGTACGCACTCGCGATGGGCGAGGAGAACCAGGACGACTTGGACCGACCTAGCCCACGACCCGGCTCTACGAATGGCCGCCTGGGACCGACCGGGCCAAGGCGTTCTCGAAGAACGACTAGCCAGCCAGCCGACGCAGTCGCGGTTGCACTCGCCTGGCTGGCCAAGGCTCCCCAAAACCGCGAGGCGGTGCGGCACGCGGCTGTTCGATTGGACTCATCGCCATCTGCGGAGCACGCGGTGCCAGAGGTCGGGCCGTCAACCGCGCAGACGGTCGACATCGACAGCTCTGCCGTGCGGGTTCACGGCGAGCAACACGGCGCCCGGTTACAACGGCCACGTGCGTGAGGTCATGTACTATCCGCAGGTGGCCAGCTTCTCCGTTGAAGGAGACTACGACAGCACGATGCGTGGCCATCGGCTCAGCAACGGCTTCATCCACGCCACGCTGCGGCAAGGCCAGGTGCACACCGCGCAGGGTCGCGACGTTTCATGCGACGCGTGGTGGAGCATGCTCGCCAGATGGCGAGGAGCTTCGACCTGCGGTTGGACGCTGGCTTCACCATCGGTGCGGTGCTGGATGACCTGAGCGATCAAAAAGTGCGTTTTTGCGGGCGTTTGAGGAAGAATCCGGTTCTGGATCGCTTGGTCGAACCGCATCTTCAAAGGCCCCCAGGTCGTCCGCCGCGCGGCGGGTTATCGAGAAAGTCATCGAACTCGGAAGCTATCGCGCCGAGGGTTGGCAGCACTCACCCAGCGGTTGATTCTGGTGGTCGATCAGCCTGATTCACGCACCGGGCAACTCAACTTGCTGCCGCGTTACTTCTTCCTGGTGACCAACTGGCCACGCACGCTGCGCGCGGCGAGGACGTGTTGGCCCACTATCGCCAGCGCGGCACGTTCGAAGATCGCCTAGGAGAATTCAATGAGGCGATCGGCCCACATCTTTCGTCGCGCGGATTTGTCGACAACGAAGTCACGCTGCTGCTGGCCTTGCTGGCTTTCAACCTGGCCACGATGCTCCGCAACGAACTGGAAGACGAGTTAGGCGGCTGCTGGGACCTGCACCGATTTCAACGCACCGTGCTGCGGGCAGGCGGCCGCGTGGTCAAGCACTCGCGCCGATTGTGGCTCCACATCGAGCAAGGTCTTTCGGCTCTTTGGAGCATCGTCGCCGCGCGGATCAGCCAACTCCGCTTGCCTGGCGACTGGCAAGCGCCGCGCAGTGCTCGTCATCGCGAATGGGTTCCCCCACCTCGACTTTTGCCGCACTTGGCGTACGTTCCACGCGACTGACACCTCACCAACTCTTCCCATCACCAACCGCTGCCCCTGGGGAGAAGGGGGCGGTCTGCGCTCATTCAACTCGCCAATCCCCAACCAGCAATCCCAGCCGCCCGCAGCACCTTGAAAAACCGCGTGGTGAATAATGCGGGCTCAAAGACCACGAGACTTCGTTCTATATGGTGTACAACGCGCAAGGCTGGTACATCTATATCCATTGCCAGGATCCAGACATCCAGTCTCGTGTCGATCTTCAGAAGGATATCTCGCTCGAGATGTTCTTTAGCCCCGGCTTGGAGAAGGTCCCCTACTATCAGATGATTGTCCGGCAACTCAAACGTAGCACCAATCACTACGACTGGGGGATGCCGCACCGGCACTACCGATCGGTCAAGGAGAGCGTGAGGGTTGAATCACTCCCGCTCGACACAGGGCTGGCCACGTTCATCTTCATCCCCTGGGATGATCTCTATGACCGAGTTCCCCTTGATGGCGAACATTGGCGATTTAGCCTGATGCGCTGGGGACCGTCGGTGACCTGGGGAGGCAAAGTTCACGACACCGGTAACTTTGGGATCATACACTTCGCCACCCCGACAAAGAGCCAGCGAGAGAAGATCGAGCGAAGGGTCCTCCGAACCGCCTGGTTCAAGTTTCAAGCGAACGCCAAGAAGGCGACGACCTTCTGGAGTGACGAGGAACTTGGGGACTTAGACTTCTACCAAGGGACGCTGAAGCCAGTGATCGAACAGTACACCTCGCTCGGCGAGTCGCTGGGAGACGTAGCCGACTGGGACGCGCAGAGCGTCCAGAAAGCATCCGCGGTCCTCGAAGACTGGATGGAGTTCGAGTACAAGATCGCAGAACTTCGAACGGAGTATCTGCTGCAGAAACGATTTGCCGAGAGCGAATAGACAGCGATCGACTCAACGACCTACCGATTGGGGACTCCGCCACGCTCCGTCATGGACGCCCGGCGGTGAAGTCGTCGTCAACTGCCACTTCGGTTGGGTTGGAAAGTGCGGAAGCTCAAAATGGTTCGAGAGTCTTCCCCGTCAGGTATAGTAGACAGGCTTTTGCGTAGTGCATCTTGGTTCACGAATTAACGGGAGGGGATCATGGCGAAGAAACAAACAGGGCCGAAGAAGTCAAAGAAGACATCACCATGTCCACCGTTGCCGTACCCCAACAATGCTGCGGATGCGCTCAAACTGCTTCGAAGTGGAAACAGACGGTTTGTCCGTTCGAACGAACTCACGCGCTGCAACAAGGCTCGGCGCAAACAATTCCATATTGGCCAAGAGCCATGGTGCGTGGTTCTGGCGTGTGCCGATAGCCGATTGTCGCCTGAACTGATTTTTGACGTCGGGATTGGCGAGTTGTTTGTGGTTCGCGTCGCAGGCAACATCGCAAATGCCTGTTCCATCGCGAGCATCGAGTACGCCGTTGCCCCCAAGGAACTTGGTGGTCTTGGTATTGACTTGGTGGTTGTCCTGGGACACGAAAACTGCGGCGCGATCAAGGCTTCTCTAAAACAGCACGCAATCAGCTACAACTTGAATCAGTTGCTGGGACATCTGCTGCCAGTGGCCGACCAATACGCCGATCGATGGGCCACGGCCAGCAAATCGAAGAAGCCCGCTATCGAACTGAAAGCAGCGAGAAGTAATGCCCGCAGCGTTGCCAAACAGTTAAGGGTTCAATCCGAGATCATGATTTCGAACAAGAGCGTGTCGATTGTTCCTGCCGTTTATAAGACAGGATCCGGCAAGGTCAAATTCGCCCCCGAATGCTACTGGCCGAAGCCGACTCGCTCGGTCGAAGACGTGGTGGATTAGCGGCGACGGCTGCGGTGAACCGTTGAGACAACTGTACTACCCAGGCTCCGTCATGGACGCCCGGCGGTGAAGCCGTATAATGCCATCCAACCGCCAGAACAAGGTGTGCATGAGATAGGACGTGTGCATGAAATGGTACGCATGCCTACTCTGGCGGATTTACCCAAGGAGTCTTCGCTGGGGAGCCGCGGCTTGCGCGGCCTCGGCCTGTCTTGCAAGAAGGAATGCTCACCGTGGCTGAACGTGTTGTCATTATCGGAAGTGGACCCGCTGGCTGGACTGCTGCTATCTATGCCGCTCGCGCGAGCCTGGAACCGCTGGTCATCGAAGGTGCCGTGACGAGTGAAAACCAGATGAAGGGGACCCTGCCGCTAGGGCAGTTGAACCTGACTACCGAAGTCGAAAACTTCCCCACCTGGCCGTTCGCCGACAGCGACGCCTTAGGCATGTTTGCCAAAAGCGCGCTACCCCCGGAGCGGTATGCCAACATCCAGCATCTGTACGAAGGTTCCACCAAGCACACCGGCATGCGTGCCGCGACCGGACCCGAGCAGATGGAGTTCGTCCGGCAGCAAGCGGTAAATTTTGGTGCCAGGATCATCACGGACGACGTGGTGGACATCGATCTCTCCAAGCATCCCTTCAAGATGAAGACGCTCGAAGGGCAAGAGATCGAGGCTCTTTCCGTCATCATTGCTACCGGTGCCAGGGCCAACTACATCGGTCTGCCGTCCGAAGATCGCTTGAAGAACAAAGGGGTCTCCGCCTGTGCCGTTTGCGATGGCGCTCTGCCGATGTTTCGCAATCGCCCGCTGGCCGTGATCGGCGGAGGCGATAGTGCCATGGAAGAAGCCACGTACCTCAGCAAGTTCGCCAGCAAGGTCTACCTGGTCCACCGCCGCGATGCTTTCAGGGCCAGCCAGATCATGCAGGAACGCGCTCTGAATGACCCCAAGATTGAGGTCAAGTGGAATCGGACTGTGGACGAAGTTGTCGGAGACGACGCCGTCGCTGGCGTGCGACTCTCCAGTACCGTTGACGATGCGACTGAAGAACTCGAGGTCTCCGGCATGTTCGTGGCCATTGGCCATACGCCCAACACGGACTTCCTCAACGGCCAACTCGAACTGAACGACAAAGGCTACATCCAGTGGACCACCCCCCAACGCACGTACACCAGTGTCGAAGGGGTCTTCTCTGCCGGTGACGTCTCAGATGACTACTACCGTCAGGCGGTCACCGCTGCCGGCTCAGGCTGCATGTCCGCCCTGGACGCCGAACGCTGGTTAGCAACCAAGGGATTTCACTAGAACGCCGCCATGGAGCCTCGCGTTAGCCTGATCACGTTGGGTGTGGAAGACCTCGACCGCTCACTTTGTTTCTACCGAGACGGACTGGGGTTTCCCACCACCTGGAACGGTGACAAAGGAGTGGTCTTCTTCCAAACCCAAGGTGCCTGCGTCGGTTTGTATCCGCTCACCGAACTGGCGAAAGACATTGGCTGGGAACCCTCCACACCGCGAGGCAAGTTCGCCGGCATCACGCTGGCCCACAATGTTCGCGAGAAGCAGCAGGTGGACGAAGTGATGCAGCAGGCCGAGGCTGCCGGTGCCATGATTGTCAAGCCTGCCCAAGATACCTTCTGGGGCGGGTATGGAGGTTACTTTTCCGATCCCGACGGCCACCTCTGGGAAGTGGCCTGGGGAGCGTTTCCATTCAAGGAAGACGGCAGTTTGGAAATCTCATAGGCCGGATGAGTGGACTAAACAGTCGTTGGATTGCCCATGCAAGGTAAAGTTGGGCTTCGCCATCTGTTTCCCATTTGAAAGCGCGAACCAATGCGGGTCCAACTTCGTCACGCGTAGCAAATTGGCCAAGTGCAAGGGCCGTCATCCCACGAACCTCTGCGTTCCCATCGTCTAGCAACGGCAACAGCCAGGGGACGGCTTCCCTGATCATCAGATCACGGTGCAGCTGGTCATCGCCGTACAATGATTCAGTGTAAAAGGCCTGACCGTACAGCGCCAATGCTTCAGCGGCACGAGCACGAGTTTTGGCGCTGTCGTCAATTAGCAGGGAAATCACCTGTCGAGATGTTGCTGGCGTTGGCATGCGCAGATTGTATGTCCCCGATTGAATGTTGCCACTGGGGTTTCGCAGAAGGGGCGACAGCTCTAGTTCCACAGTATCTGTGCCAGCACCTACTTGATCGGACACACTCCATTGTTGCCGTTTATGCGACTCGGCGAAGGAGAGTGCCTCCAAGACGGCATTGAGGCTGGGCTCCTTTTCTTTGAGTTGAGCCACCAGTTGCGTTCGATCTTTCCACCAACCGAATCCTACTGCAACCAGGCTGACCAAAGCGACCAGTGTGGACAATCGGAACTGTATCCACCAGCGCATCGTCACCTCTCGTTTTGAATTCCTAAAACGCCTGCGGCAATCGCGCGTCCTGTTGAGGTTGGACGTTCTCGGGAATCACCTTGCCAGGAGCTACGATCTCTGGCAGCGGGATCTCTTCCTGGCTGAGTTCCTTCGCGCGGCGGAAGAAGGGGAGAGATCTTTCTGCCTGACCGTCGTAGAAAAGCTGCACGCCAACCAACAGCATCAGGTCACCACTGGCCGGATCTCTTTCGGCAGCAGCAGCCAGAGATTCCATGTGGGCTGTCTTGGCGGCCGGGTGTCGGGCGTAGATCTCATTGAGATCAAACGTGGCACGTGCCCAATCGGGGTGCATGGTCAATGCCCGTTTGAAGGCACGCGTCGCCAATTCATAATTGCCAATTGCCAGCATCGCCTGCCCTTGCAGGAGATAGGGCTCGACCAGGTCCGGGGCGGCTTCGGAGGCCTTCTTGTAGCGCTGATAGGCGTCCCGATAATCTTGCAAACCGAAATGGCGATCGCCGAATCCGATCCAAGTTTGTGCTTTCTCACGCGCCTCGGCGTTGCTGGCCACAGGCGGCATGGGTTGGTCTGGAAGTTCGATTTCGATGGGAGTCAACGGACCCAACGGCGGTGCGCCCCCCAGCATGTTCCGCAGCGGCTTGGGACCAAACAGTTGCTCGCCTGGCACGACCACCGGAGCCAACGGGGCGACATTGACACTCAACGAGGAATTCCCCCATCCCCCGCTCCAATAAGGGGAGCCGTAGTTGAAGGAGTACTCAAATTGGTTGCGGTATGGGACGCCAAAACCATAGCTGAACCGCCCATACCCTCCCCAGGGAGAACCTCCGCCGATGAATGCCGTGATGGAACTGTACGACCCCCGCCGAAAGATCCCACCGGCGCGCATGTCCACATACCGCCGACTGTAAGGGTTGTGAATCTCTGCTTGCCGCACACCTGGTACAAACTGAGCAAAGGCAGGCCGGCTCGCCGGCAAACATACCACGGCCAGGGTCAACGCCAGCATCGTGCACAACGGCAGGCACCTGCGTGATGGCAATCGGTCGTCTTTCATGGGATCTCTTCCCTGATCGCGGGATCGAACAAAGCTCGGACGTATTGAAGCATACGTTGAGAAGGCACGGCCGTCCTCTCCGTGCCACTGCAGGCAAACAATTGGGACAACGGTTCTACACATCTTGGGTGTAGTCCCTCAGTCCATGGGTTGCAAATCCCCCGCCTGGCAATGGATCTGTGGTGGGGCGCTGGAATCTGGATGTTGTCAAAGGTGCCGGACGTGAAATGGTTGACCTGCCAGCGCGACCCATCTAACATGAATTATTGTAAGCAGTTGTTGCGGTTGTTGGCAACTTTTGCAGCCCTTTCAACTTGCGGCAGATCACGGTTTCTGCCCGCAGGTCCATTCTTTGACGCACAATCTTGCAAGACTCCTAGCTGGATTTTCGCTATGCAATTTCTGAATTCGCATCTGTCATTCGACGCTGTTCGCGGGTCACGTTGGTCCCCTCTGGCTGCCATCTGTAGCCTTGTCTTAGGGCTGGGGATGCTTGGACAGTCAACGTCCGCGACGGCCCAGGAAGTCAAAGAGAATCCCGTTGAAGAACTGGTGCTGGTTGCCAAAGACGGCATGGAGCTCACCGCTTCGTACTACACCCCCAAGCAACAAACGGTCGATACCACCCCGGTGCTGTTGCTGCATGGGTTCGAAGGTTCCAGGGCTGACTTCCACCCGCTGGCTTTGGTCCTCCAGCAAGCTGGCTACGCCGTGCTGGTTCCAGATCTCCGAGGGCATGGAGACAGCAAGAGTGTTCGCAACCAAGACATCACCGTCACGGCGGATCGCTTGCGCGGAGAGCAGTTCGCACGGATGATCTCGCAGGATGTCGAAGCCTGCAAGCGATACCTCATCGATCGCAACAACGACAAGAAGTGCAATATTGACAAGCTATGTATCGTGGGTGCCGAAATGGGGGCGATCATTGCCGTCAACTACGCCATGCTGGACTGGAGCTTCCCCACACTCCCCACCGGCAAGCAAGGACAAGACGTCAAGGTACTCATCCTGCTTTCGCCTGAGTGGACCTTCAAGAACCTCAATTGCACCAACGCCATGCGACACCCGGCAGTTGCCAAGACGATTGCCGCTTATGTGTTGGTTGGGAAGAAATCGAGTGCATCGTTGAGAGATGCGAATCGAGTTCATCAGGCGATGGAGCGTTATCGAAGTGATTCGGACGAACCGAATTTGTTCTACGCCCGCGTGGACACCTCGCTGCAGGGAGCCAAGATGTTGACGATTGCGGATCTGGATTTGAACAACCTGATCAGCAAGTTCATCGAAGTGCACGCTGCCAAAAAGGCGGCCTATCCTTGGGCCGAACGGGTCAACCCTAACGACTGACTCGCTACGCTGGGGCGTTGTCTTACTTGTGCGAATCGACGCTGACGGCGGACCTTGCCTGTTTGTCCATAGAATCGGCACTCGCGGCGCGCAGCACGATCTTGAGCCGGACGCCAATCGGCAGGATGTCAGGACCTGGCAGCACATCTCGATTGGATTCGTAGATTTCCCGTGCTCGGGAGGACGCGTCCAAATAGGTTTCGGCCAGGCTGGCAAGCGTGTCTCCATCTGAAATTTGATGGAGTACGGTGCCGGTGTCAGCTGTCGTAGGTGGCGAACTTTGGATGGGCTGTTGACGGTCCAACAGTCCAGCAAACGCCACATCTGCCACAGTGGCAGCCGCGTAGCTGTCCGCAATCACGGGGGGAGCTACGGAGCGGTCCAGTGGAGATCTGGCAGCAGGTTCCGGAGGTGGTGGGGCCGGCGCAACAGGTGATTCAGGTTCAATTGCTTGTTGGAATTGCTTCAAACCTTCATCATTGAAGGGCTGGAAACTGGCCGACTCCCGCAATACCAGGCGACTCTCGTCCACCACTGCGGTCGAAGGTTTGGTTTCCCCATCTTTACGGAACGTCCATGCACCGGCAACTCCCAAGCCCAAAACACCGAGCGCCAGCGTAGTCTTAAGGCTACGCATCTCGTCACTCTGGGTTGGTACGTTTGTCGAAGTGCGGGTATACACCGCCTACATATATCGGACGTGAAACCAGTCTTGTCGCAGGAATTCCCGCAATTTCGACCAGCCGGCGTGAATCAGGCGAAGGTTATAACGATTGCGCAAACCGTACAGTTTTGTAGAACAATTGTCCCAATTGTTCATCGATCGACACACCTGAACGCTTCGCGCTGATTCCTGAACAGTTGAGACAACTGTTCTAAATTACCAGAATTTCCACCAGGGGCGGACTCTTTGACTGTGGGGCGAGGGTTTCTCTTGCTGAACGTTGCTGGCCGCTTGGATTCCCCAAATCACCCAGCGGCATCCCCCTTGGCATGCAGGCTCGGATGCCCAACACTCGGCCAGGTGTTCCAGTTCATCGGATGTCAGGAGCCAAGGGTTGTTGTTGAGCCAGCACTCGATCTGTACAGAATCTGAACGATCTGGCTGCCAGGTCCCACTCAGCCAGAACCGCTCGGGCAGGTCGCCTGAGGAGTTCTCTACATGCTGCCCTGTGAGCAACAGGGCACATTGCTCCCAGAGCCATCGGGGGCTGATCCGAGGAGTCGCCGATTGGACCGAGACCACGCTCGTAGTGGTCTGCCAACGCTGTCCCAGGTTGGTGGAGTCAGGCAGTACGGCCAGTTGCGGCGAGTTTTCTGCCAAGGCAGCTAGCCCACGCAACCAAAACAGGGCGGCGAGGTTCATGGCGGTGTCGACCGAACGACCGTTGGCGGTCACGATTTCCCGTACCGGTTCGGTCCAGAGAGGTGCCTGATCAGCGTCCGGTTGAGGTTCGGCTTCGAACAACAGCGAGACTTGCACGGTGTCTGCGGACTGACCAATGTTTTCGTCCGCGGGAATCTGTTGTTCGTCGCAAACCGTGCCGCCCAGGCGAAGTTGCCAATCTGGCACGATCAACCGATTTCGCTCCACTTCGCCAGCAACTCCGCACTGCACCAGCGAACGCGCTAAGCAATCGACAGGCTGAAGTAAGTCCATGTGCCTGACTCAGTTTTTCAGTGAACAGTTGAGACAACTGTTCTACATTGCCCTGGTTAGATACTGGACGCTAAACAACTGTTCCGAGTCGGTCCAGACCTGTTCGACATGGAGCCCTGCTTGCTGCGCTGCCTGGGCGAATTGGTCGAGGCTGTACTTGTGACTGTGCTCCGTACAGATGGTTTCGCCAGCATCCAGATCGATCTGTTCGGATCCCAGGGTGACTGTCTGCGCTTGGCGGCTCACCAGGTGCATTTCGACCCGACCAAACCGGGCGTTGTAGGGCGCGCGATGATCAAAGGCTTTCAAGTCGAAGTCGGCACCAAGCTCTCGATTGATACGGCGGAGAATGTTCTTGTTGAATTCTGCCGTCACCCCTGCGGCATCGTTGTAGGCATCCCACAAACGCTGGCGAGACTTCTTCAGATCCACGCCAATCAGCACGCCACCCTCTGGACCCACCAGATTGCCGAGTCGCTGCAGAAACCGGTTGGCAGCCTGACGGCTGAAGTTGCCGATCGTGGAGCCGGGGAAGTAAACCACAGGCCGACCAGGGCGGTTGGTTTTGGGTAACGTGAACCGCTTGGTAAAGTCCGCACTGACCGGCAGCACTTCTAAATGCGGATACCGCTGGGAGAGTCGGGCGGCCGATTCCTCCAAGTGTTGCCGCGAGATATCCACCGGCACGTAGCCAGCGGGGCGTTCAAGGTGGTCGAGCAGAATCCGAGTCTTGAGGCTGCTGCCACTGCCCAATTCAATCACCACACAGTCTGGCCCCAACGCCTGAGCCATCTCGTTTGCCCCGGCACTCATGATCTGCTTCTCGGTGCGGGTTGGGTAGTATTCGTCCAAATCGCAGATCTGGTCAAAGAGTTCAGAACCGCGTTTGTCATATAAGTACTTACAGGGAAGCCGTTTTCGCGATCGCGTCAGCCCTTTCAAGACCGCTTTTAGGAAATGCGTTCGGGCGGGTGAATAGTCGCGGACGGTAAGACTGTGCATGGATTCCCAATTCGATGTACAGGATGAATGTTGAGCGTGCCGGTGGCCGAGAGTGGGTAAAGTCCAGCCCATGCATTAGCAATTGGCGGGCCAACCGTCTGGGGGATTTCTCGGAGCTTTGAATTGTAACAGGCTGCGAAGTGCGGCAACCCTACTAGCGGGGTTGTTCCCTCCCTGCCCAACGACCGGTGGTTTGCCGAGTTGGATGACTGAGCAACTGAGGAAAACTCGTAACTTGCCGCGTTGCGAACCTGGGGGCTTTGCGGTTTCATTGACGTGACGCAGAACTCAGTTTGCCATGCGGTACGGGAAACATCTTTCTTGGTCCGTGAACAGTTGAGACAACTGTTCTACATTGCTCGATGCGACCTCGTTAGAATGGAAGTTAGGGACGAGTCTCTTGGCTGGAGGATTTGCGATGGCATTTCCACGGATTGATCGAGAGGGGCCGCGGCGGCGACCTGAGGGCGATCCCATTGGCTATCAGACCTGGTCCCATCTGACGTTCTTGCACTGGAAACTGACGCCTGAGCAGATCCGCCCCTTGGTGCCGGCACCGCTTGAGCTTGATCTGTACGACGGCCACGCTTGGGTGGGCATGGTGTTGTTTCGCATGGCGAAGATCCGCCCTTGGTGGTCTCCTCCGATCCCAGGGATTTCCTGGTTTCGCGAAACCAACATCCGCACCTACGTCCATTTCGAGGGTCAACCAGGCGTGTTGTTCATGAGCCTGGACGCCTCGAAATTGCTGGCCGCCCTGCTAGGCCGGTATCGCTGGAACCTTCCGTACTATTGGAGTCGCATGCGCTGCCAAGAGGCCGGTGATCTGATGACCTATGCGAGTTGTCGGCAGCCGGGCGTGCGACCGAAGGCAAGCTGCGCGTTAGACGTGCGGCTGGGCGATCCGCTGACTGGATTGGCAGAGGGAACGGGAGTAACTCACGATTCGCTGGAGTTCTTCCTGGTCGAGCGGTATTTGCTCTATACGTTTGACGGCGGGGAGTTGCTGCGGGGGCAAGTGCATCATTCTCCCTACCCTTTGCGTCCAGCGGAAGTGCTCAGCCTGAACGAAACGATGCTAGCAGCCGTCGGTGTGGAAACTCAGCAAGGCCCTTGCCATGCGGTGTACAGCCCTGGCGTCGATGTGGAAATCTTTCCACTCCTGCCGGTGGCGCAAATGGCCCAAGCTGAACAACCGCAGACGGTCTTCGCTTCGTAACCTGTCGCCTCGCAAGGTGTCCGAAACTACCTTTCGATCGTGCGTGGCGGACGCTTCCAATCGACTTTGTACGCCTGATTGATCTGCTCGTTGAGAGCCTGATTCTGTTCGCGAACTTGTTGCTCGACAAACTGCATGTAGGACCGGCGATCCGATGTCATGAACAACGTGCGGGCAAGTTGCGGACTGTCGAGCGGAGTGCCTCCGAGCACGAAGGAACTGCCAACCCGTTTGACCACGTAGGCAATGTTCTCTGGCTGGTTGAATGCGACACCCACCTGGCCATTTTCAAGTGCGAACACATCTTTCATGAACGTGTTGCCTGCGGCCTCGACCCCTTCGACTTCGGTCAGACGTGCCGGTTGGGGGCCTTGAAAACTTGGGGCGCTCGAAGCGGTCATCCAAGTAAACGGAGGGATCTCCTCTCCGGTCTCCCCTTCGACCGTGATCTCCGTCAGCGGCTTCTCGGACTTTCGGGCCTGCTCGGCAACTTCTTCGGCCTTCTTCTTGGCAAAGTCACGAGCCTCGATCAATTTCCAGGACTGCACGACTTGATCCTTGATGGGGAGCAGGTCTTTGGGGAGATAGCCCTTGAGCGACGGATCGCTCTCCCAGCGATTGTCCGTTATCGAATCCGGCACATACTCCAAGAACTCTCGGACCTTCCAGAAGAGGAACTTGTCACCGTCTTCGGTGGTGGCGACGGCGGGTTGCATCATTCGAAGTCCATAGAATGCAACGCCTAAGAATGATTGATCGAATCCATTCTGGTTGACCGTCGATTTGCCGATCTCCGAGTTCTCCCGATACCAGTACGGGGTGTGCAAGTCGGTATGCGGTTGTAGCTCGAAACCGTACTTGCTGGCCATGCCTTGCAGGTCGGGAAGTTTGGGTTCTGGCTGGTCGAAGTCCTTTTCACCAAGTTGGACATTCCAATCGCGCCAAACCGAAGCGTACTCGTCCATCGCTTCGGTGATCTCGGTCATGCCGGCTTCGATCTTTTCGTTGGCCCGTTGGCGGGCCAGGGTTTCGCGAATCCGCCCTTCGACTTTCCATAGCGGATCGTACTCGGGGTCAGGGCCTGCGGTGACGTCCGTGGGAGGCAACAGTTCAGCCGCCAAATCATCCAACGTTTTCACCGGAGGTGCCTGAGACTTCTCGCCTGATTCATCGTCCGTGTTGGTGTCTGCGTCAGGCTTAGTGTCTTCAGCAGGCTTGGCACCATCGGTCGCAGGTTTGGCAGGATCAGCGGCCGGTTTGGCGGGGTCGGCCGTCGCACTGGCTGGCTTGTTGTCCTTCTCCTCCGGCTCGGCAGGGGAGGTCTCATTCTGTGCGAGCAGAAGTTCGGCCGAACCGGCAAACGCCAACAGATTATCGTTCGGCAAGTCCGTTCGACCTTGCTCCTCGGCGCCTGGCTTCTCATCGACCTGAGGCGCGGTGGGGGCATCGTCTTTGCCTGGCTTCTCAGGCGCTGCCGGCTTGTCATCAGTTGCAGGTTTATTGTCTGTCGTCGGCTTATCGTCCGCTGGCTTATCGGCCGGCGGCTTACTGTCCGCCGGTTTATCGTCTGCCGGTTTATCGTCTGCCGGTTTATCGTCTGCCGGTTTATCCGTCGTTGGCTTGTCTGTGGCCGGTTTGTTGGTTTCCGGTGTGGCAGATTCTCCAGGAGGGAGGTCCGAAGGGGTTTTGACTTCTTCGTCCGCTGGCTTGGGCTCGCCAGAGGGAGTCAGGCCGTGCGCGTCGAGAAAATCGGCCCCGGAGAGGGCCATGTAGGGGAACTCTTTCTGGTGTTCGTCGTAGTAGGTCTTGATGTCTTCTTCGGTGACCGCTGCGAGGGCGGCATCGTAGAATGTCTCAAATTTCGCTTTGACGGTTTGGATGGCAATCCGCCGAGGTTGGGCGAATCCTGGTTCCGAGGAGAAGGGGTTCGCCTGGATATTCTTGTGCTCTTGGAAAAACGTCTCCAGAACCTCGTCACTGGGAGGGGTGATCTTGTCGATGAACGCATCGACCTTGATGGGCAGCACCTGCACGGTGGCCTGCTCGTGCATGCGGAGATAGTAGTCCCAACGCTGCGAAGGAGGGGTCACGGCCGAGCTGGATACGTAGCGTTGGTACAACTCCAAGGCGGTCAATTCTCGCCGCAACGACTGATAGAGTTCGAAGGGGGAAAGCCCTTGCTGGTCGAGGATGCTAGCGACCTGATCGTTGCTGAGATTGCCACCGGTTTGTTGGCGAATGTAATCATTGACGGTGTCATCCGTGATGCGGATGCCAGCCTGTTGGGCGCGGTCGGCCAGCAGGAAGCCGAACAGGACGGACTCTTCGTCGGCTGGACCAAACGGCGTGTCGGTGCGTGGATTGGCTCCTGCCGCGACCATGGCCCGATACATGAACCGGTTGACGTTATGGCGAGTTTGGACCAATTGCCCCAGGGCGTATTCGGTGTAGTTGCCGCGCGAGGTGCTCACGGCGATCTGATTTGCCTGAGGGGTCATTCCGTTGTTGCACGTGATTCCGCCGAAAACGAACGAAACCATGCAGGCAACGCCGAGGAAGGCCATCCATTTTTTTTGGTTCTTGCGGAACTTTGTGAAAGGACTAGACATTGACTTCGATCCTTGACTGCGATCCTTCGAGGGCTTCTCTCACATTCTTCAAGAAGCCTTGACAGGCCTGCATGCAGCAGATTAATGGTTGTTTCCTGCCGCTAGCCCCGGGGGTGGCGGCAATACTGAGCGCCGTGATTGTAAGACGGCTTGACGTAAATTCAATCCCAAATAGGAAGTGTGGCTCGAAAGCAAGCCGCGTTTGGGTGCCAGAATGGGACCGGTGACAGCATCGCGCCAATTGGGTTCGGTAGCGCAAAATGGCACCGCGGTCCCGGATTGGGGTCGGTTTGCCCCCCTGATGCGGAATTATTTTCCTCTTTCCAAACTTATTTAGGGTTTTGCCCTTATGGCTAGCAAATCGCAGAACAGCAGCGGCAAAGCCCTGGTGATTGTCGAGTCACCGGCCAAGGCCAAGACCATCAGCAAGTTCCTCAGTGACAAATACATTGTTGAGGCCAGTATTGGCCACGTTCGCGACCTGCCTGAGGGAAGCAAGCAGATGCCGGCTCAACTGCGTGGCGAAGATTGGGCCTACCTGGGAGTTAACGTTCGCGAAAACTTCGAGCCGGTCTACATTGTCTCTCCAGAGAAGAAGGAGCAGGTTCGCAAACTCAAGCACCTGGTCAGTGAAGCGAGCGAACTCTATCTGGCGACGGACGAAGATCGCGAGGGAGAGGCCATCAGCTGGCATTTGAAAGAGGTGCTGCGTCCCACCGTTCCGGTCCACCGGATGGTGTTCCACGAAATCACCAAACAGGCCATCGAAGAAGCCCTGGCGCACCCTCGTGCCATCGACGAAGATTTGGTTCGGGCTCAAGAAACTCGCCGGATCTTGGACCGGCTGTACGGATTTGATGTTTCCCCGCTGCTCTGGCGAAAAACGTCCGGCATGGCCAAGAGTGCTGGACGCGTGCAAAGCGTGGCGGTCCGCTTGATTGTGGATCGGGAACGAGAACGCATGGCGTTCCGCTCCGCCACCTACTGGGATTTGATTGGTGAGTTTGCCAAGCAGGTAGAGACCGCCAACGGACCTGGTACGTTCGATACCACGCTGGTCCGCGTCAATGACCTGAAGGTTCCCACCGCCAAGGACTTTGACGCTTCGACCGGTCGGGTGATGTCCGACAATGTGATCTTGCTGGACGAGCGCGGAGCCGAAGGGCTGCGTGATCGGCTCAAGGATGCATCGTTCAAAGTGGCCACCAAAGAAGACCGCCCCTACACCACCAAACCGTACGCACCGTTCACCACCAGTACGTTGCAGCAGGAAGCCAACCGCAAGTTGCGGTTCACGGCCAAGATCACGATGCGAGTGGCCCAAAACCTGTACCAAAACGGTTACATCACTTACATGCGTACCGATTCGACGACGCTCAGTGACGATGCCATCAAGGCGTCGCGGCAGCATGTCGAGCGGCACTATGGTAAGGAGTATTTGCCGGACTCCCCGCGGCAGTACAAGAGCAAAGTCAAAAATGCCCAAGAGGCACACGAAGCAATTCGCCCCTCCGGCACGGAGTTTCGCACGCCCGACGAAGTCAAAGGAGAGTTGGGCAGCGACGAAAGCCGGCTGTACGAACTCATCTGGAAGAGAACCGTGGCCAGCCAGATGAAGGACGCCACAGGGCACCGGATCACCATCACCATCGAAGGGACCAGCACCGAGCAAGAGACGGCCGTGTTTCAGGTGGGAGGCAAGACCATTGACTTCCCCGGTTACCTTAGGGCTTATGTCGAAGGTTCTGATGATCCTCAGGCAGATCTGGCCGACCAAGAGACGCTGCTCCCGGACGTGGCCATCGGCGAATCTTTGGACGCCAAAGCGTTGACGCCCAAGAGTCACACCACGCAACCTCCCGCCCGCTATACCGAGCCGACGCTAACCCGCACCCTGGAGAATATGGGCATTGGGCGTCCGAGCACGTACGCCTCGATTATCGAAACCATCCTGACGCGCAAATACGTTTTCAAGCGCAGCAACGCGTTGGTGCCCACCTTCGTAGCGTTTGCCGTGGCGCAGTTGATGGAGTCGCACCTGCCGCACCTGGTCGATTATCAGTTCACCGCGCGGCTCGAGGATGACTTGGATTCCATCAGCCGTGGCGAGTCAGGGCATATCGAATACCTGCGTTCGTTCTACTTCGGTGGCAAAGAAACCGGCCTCAAGCAACAGGTCGAAGAGAAGCTGCAAGAGATTGATATCCGCGAAGTCTGCCGGATCCCCATCGGCATGGCGGAGGATGGCGAGACCCCGATTGTGGTCCGCGTAGGCAAGTACGGCCCTTTCATTGAGCACGGAGATCGCAGGGCGAGTTTGCAAGCCGAGATGGCACCGGACGAGATCACGATCGAGTCCGCCATGCAGTTGCTGGAGCAGTCTGCCAAAGCGGACGAACCGCTGGGAATTTGCCCTGATACGCACAAGCCCGTCTATTTGAAGGTGGGCAGGTTTGGCCCCTACGTCCAGCGCGGCACTCCTGAGGACGAGGAGAAACCCAAGAATGCCTCGTTGCTCAAAGGGATGCAGCCTGAGGACATTGACCTGGCGGTGGCGCTCAAGCTGCTGACATTGCCTGCCGATTTGGGTCCTCACCCCGACTCGGGCGACCCGGTGGTGGTGTACAACGGTAAGTTTGGTCCCTACGTGAAGTGTGGCAGTGAGACCCGAAGCCTGGCAGCAGGTGTCTCTCCGCTCGACGTGACGCTCAAAGATGCTTTGGAATTATTGGCCCAACCCAAGGCTAACCGACGCGGATTTGGTGCGGCCAAAGAACCGATCAAGACCTTCGATGCCAGTCCCGTGACCGGTGAGCCGGTTCGCTTGCTCGAAGGGCGTTATGGACCTTACGTGGCTGACGGCGAGACAAACGCCTCACTTCCCAAGGATGCCGCGCCCGAAGAACTGACCTTTGAGCGTGCCTTGGAACTGCTGGCCGCCCGAGCCGCGGCCGGAGGTTCGAAGAAGCGCAAGAAGAAGAAAGCGGCCAAGAAGAAAGCAGCAAAGAAGAAGACAACAACGAAGAAGGCTGCCAAGAAAAAAACAACCAAGAAGAAAGCTGTGAAAAAGAAAGCCGCTAAGAAGAAGAGCTCTTAGACGAACGCGCGGCGTCTTGTAGAACAGTTGCGGAACAATTGAGACAATTGTTCGACAATAGAACTCATCTTTCTTTGCCGGGGACCGTGGATGTCGTTCCAAGATCAAAATCCGTACGAGGCGCACGACAACCCGTTCGGAAACGATCCACGGGGGCTACAACCTCAAGAAGAAGGAGATGCCACCGGTGGCATTATCCCTTACAAGAACCCCGCAGCACTCACGGCCTACTACCTTGGGCTGTTCTCCATGTTCCCCTGCCTGGGACTGTTTCTGGCCATTCCGGCTTTTATTCTCGGTATCATTGGGCTCCGCCGCCGTGCACAGAACCCAGCCATCAAGGGGAGCGTGCACGCCTGGATCGGTATCGTGATGGGTGCCATCTTTACCATCATCTGGGGCCTCAGCGGCTTGGCACTGCTGGTCAGTCTGGCGGCAGGTGGATTCAGACAGTAGTCGGCGAGTACACGTGTCCGTAGAATAGAGTGCGGTTGTTATCTCGGCGGCTTGGTTTGAAACGGATTTAATGTATCACGTTGTTTGGTTCCCCTCAGATGCTTACTCCAACACAACACGGTTCATTGCCTGACTACGAGAACCCACCCGTTGCGGAAACCGTTCTAGGGGTGCAATTCGACCGTTTGCCAAAACTGAAGAACGCACATCTAGGCGGCTTTTGGAAGACGCTCGACAAGGAAGAATGGCCCAATGTGCAGGACGTACCGGTCCTGGCAACGCACTTTGAGCGATTCAACAAGTCGACAGGATGGGCACCAGGTACTCAATTGCAGTTCACACAAGATCCGTCTAGTCGATTGCAGATCAAGAGCCGTATCGGCGATCGGATGATCCAATTACAAAACAATCGACTCCACTTCAACTGGCTTGGCGAGGCAGAATCTTATCCTCGCTATGACAAAGTACGAGAAGAGCTCGAACACGTACTTCGCGGTTTCATTACCTATATCCATAATGAGGATGCTGGAGATTTTCGCCCCAATCAATGGGAAGTGACCTACGTGAACCACATCCCACAGGGTACGGTTTGGAACACTCCCTGTGACTGGAGTTTCTTCAAGCCCCTTGCCGGCCTATCGACTGCCGACGGCCACATGGAGTTCGAGGGTTTCAGCGGCACTTGGGACTTTGTCATTCCGGATCAAAAAGGGCGTTTGCACGTTCAGTGGCAGCATGGGCTGAAGTCCACATCCAGTGAGGCAGAAAAGCCAACGGTTCGGTTGATGTTTACTGCCCGCGGACCACTGCAGGCGACCGATGGCGACGATTCCATTCTGCAAGCAATCACAGACGGTCTCGATCTTGGACACCAAACCATTGTTTCGTCATTCAAAGAATTAATGAGTGACGACGCGAATCAATACTGGGGACTAAGAGATGTCAACGACTGAGTCCAACGCGTTCTTGGTTCCCCCATTGCGTGATGCAGTTCAAACCAACGTCGATTCGGCAGTTCTCACGTCGCAAGGAGCAAATGGAGAACTCCGTCATCAGTGGCAGCGCGTGATCGACTACCAACTGATCGAGTGGGCTCGTGCCCCCGAACAGTTTGATGACGAAGGGATTGAGCCACCGGCGCTCGCAACCATCCAACTCGCCATTAAGGTTGCGCGTCAACTCCGAGATGTTGGTTCACCAGCCGCCCACCAGTGTTGTGCCGGACGTCAATGGAGGGATCGTTTTCGAACGCCGCGAGAATGGCATTACCGAAGTGTTTCATGTCTGGGAGGATAACACGCTTGAATACCAATGTTTCGAAGGAACGCATTTAGTCGAACGACGATCGTTGTAACGAGGTTCGCCAGGGGGCTTTCAAGGTGGACGCAGGCGACGAACCTATTGAAGATGATGAGTTGATCTATCGTCGTGTCCCGCAATCCATGCCCTGGTATGACCCAGCAACTGGCGTCTTGATGCCTCAAGCTTTTGCTCCCCACAAGACCCTCGATACGTCAGGGCTTTCCATCAGCAGGGCGAAATACAAAACGATTGTAGAAGCTGCTCGCGGCCGCCCCGGCAAGTCGTACTTCGTGGCAGTCCTGCGAGCGGGCGAACTGCGGCAGCGAGGGATGGACGTGGTCCCGCGGCCAATATTGCCCGATGGCTCACGAGATCCGGCACACGCCGAGTTGCCTGACTTGAACGCTACCAACCGCAAAGAAGACCTTACCCTCGAGCGACAACGAATACTCGCCAATGATCTAACGCTTCGTGTCCGGGGACCATTCGAGACACCCAAGGATCCGGCGTAAGATCAAGGCGTCCGTCAACATCTTCTCTCAGCAGTCAGGGAAGTCTGCCATGAATACTTGGGATGTGATCATCCTGGCCGTTGTGCAAGGGCTCACCGAGTTTCTCCCGGTGAGTTCGTCCGGACACTTGGTCGTGGTCGAAGGCCTGCTGGTCGAATTGTCCAGCGGTGAGAACCTGACGCTGCTCAATGTGATGCTCCACGCCGGCACGCTGATGGCCGTCCTGGTGGTCTACTGGAAGCGGATCTGGAAGCTGCTTGGGGCAGATCGCCGAGTGTTGGGCCTGCTGGCCGTGGGAACATTGCCAGCAGTGCTGATCGGCCTGCCGCTCGAACACTATGCCAAAAGCTGGCTGGAGAGCCCACTGCTGGCCGGAGGGCTGTTGGTACTCAATGGCGTCATGCTTACCGCTTCGCACTGGACACCGGTCGGCGAGGCCGATTACCGCGAGATGACCCACCGCCAGGCAGTGCTGATTGGACTCGCTCAGGCGGTCGCCATTTTGCCAGGCATTTCGCGCAGCGGGAGCACCATTGTGACCGGCATGGCCGTCGGCTTGCGAAGAGACGCGGCTGCTACGTTCTCCTTCCTGCTCGCCATCCCAGTCATCTCAGGAGCGGTGCTGCTGCCAGTCTTGAAACAAGAGGTCACTCAGGTTTCGAGCTCTGGCGTGTTGGCACTGGCCATCGGCATTGCCACCTCTTTTGCTGTGGGACTCGCCGCGCTGCTGTGGCTGCTGCGTTGGTTGCAGTCTGGCCGACTGTACCTGTTCGCCGCCTGGTGCATCCCACTCGGTATCGCAGTGATCATCTGGCAGTTGAATCAGTAGCAACAACGGAACTTACCCCGCTACTGATTGCCCACCCGTTGCTGCCAAAGGGAGAAGCGTGCATCGAGCGCTTCCACCTGGTCAGGGTGAGTTTGTGCCAGGTTGTTGGATTCGGTCCCGTCAGCGTCCAGGTCGAACAATTCCCATGCACCTCCTTTGCGAGGACGCACTGCTTTCCATTTGCCCGAACGTATGGCGTGGTGAACGGCTGTGGTCCAGCAAAGCTCGCGAGCTGTGGTCGGCGCGGTGCCGGTCAGTGCCGCGCGAAGACTGATTCCTTCGAGTGGCAACGGGTGCCGCCCTTGGAACTCCGTCGGGTATTCGGCACCGGCCAGTTCGAGAAATGTCGGCACGAAATCCATCACGTGTCCCACCGCTTGGCAGAGTTTGCCGCGTGCTTGGATCTGTTTCGGCCAGCGCGCTACCAGCGGCGTGCGCACTCCTCCTTCGTAACCTCCCATCTTGGTGCCCCGCAGTGGCGTATTGCTAACAGTGGCCCAGGTCAGCCCGTACGCCGCGAAGGTATCATGCGGACCCGGCATCCGTTGCGGACCGCTGCCAGGACGAATAGGGACTTGATCGGTCCGCCAACCGGAAGTGTCTGCAGCCGTTCCGAAGCCAAAGCCTGAGCGGCTTGGTCCCATGCCGCCGTCGGGAGCGGCACCGTTGTCCGAAAGGAAGAGGACCAGCGTATTCTCATCTTTGCCAGAATCGCGGAGTACTTTTAACAATCGCCCCAGCCCTCGATCAATGGCTTCCACCTGAGCGGCATACACGGCCATTCGCTCGGCTTGCCAATCCGGATGTTTCTCAGACTCCCACTTGACCGCACCCTGCGGCATGGGCGACATCGGCCAGGCGGTAGGGATCAGTCCTTGCGATTGCTGGAACTCCAGTCGCTCTTGCCGGGCCGTGTCCCAGCCGAGCTGGCGATACTTGTTGCGATGTCGGGCAATGTCTTGCTCGCGCGCGTGTAGCGGCCAATGCGGAGCCAGGTGCGCGACATACAGAAAGAACGGCTCCGGCCGCTGTACCGCATCGGCCAAGAATTCTTCGGCGTAGTCATTGAAGGATTCGGTGAGGTAGAAGTCGTCAGGAAGTTGCCACCGCTCACGGTCCAGGTAGAAGGGGTTCCGCTGGACTTCGTGGAAGTAGCTTACCTTGCCTTGGCACATGGGTCCGAAGAACCTTTCGAAACCGCGCTCGGCCGGCAGTTGGCGGCCTTGCCATTTGCCGATCATCATGGTGCGGTAGCCCGACTGAGCAAGCAGCTCGCTGATGATCACGCACTTGTTGTGATCTTTGGGGTCGTTCCATGAGTGCCCTCGGTGTCCCACTTGTTGGCAGTACAAGCCGGTCAGCAGCGAGGCCCTGGTGGGTCCGCAGATGGAGTTGTTGTAGAACTGCGTGAAACGCACGCCATCTCGGGCCAGCGAGTCAATCTGCGGTGTTGGAATTTCGCCACCGTAGCAGCCGATGTCGGACCAGCCTAAATCGTCAGCCATGACCAAGACAATATTTGGGCGATCGCCTGACTGTGCATGGACCGGTTCTGCGTGGAGCCACACGGTAGCCAACACGAACAAGCCGCAGGCGCCCAGCGACCTTGGGACTCGCCCAAGAGCCAAGAGTTTCGAATTCGCCAACATCCGAGCACCGATAAAAAGCACGTGAAGCCTCACAAAAAATCGAATCGCATTTCGAACTCTGTTGCCAATCCCAAGCTCTTGTACGGCTGTTGCTCGCACGCTGAAGCTGTCGCTGCATCGTAATCGGTTTCGAATCCGGATGCAGCAAGCAAACCGGGTGACAAATGCTCCAACAGGAGAGTCCAACGAAGTAGGACCTCGAACCAATTTGAGCTTTTGCTATTTAAATCCGAGGTAATCCACCAGCTCTGCTGGTGAGAATTGACAAGGCTCTGCCGTTTCCTGCGTGATTTCGCAACGGCTTGATTCAGCAAACAGTGTAATGGCGAACCCGATCGAGCACGGACTCGAAATTTCCTTCCCAAAGCGGAACGCCGGTGGATAACCCAGACCGGCCTGGACCACGGTAGCGTTGACCATTAACAAGTGGAAGCGAATACACGGGAACCAGCAATCCGACAATGAGAGGCGGTTTTCCTGCGACCTCGCCCGAAGCAGTACGAAATCGGCCATGGGGGACCCCCTTTGGGGCCGTCCTCATCCCACCTGCTCGCAGGTGGTGCTGATCCAGCGTCTGTGGAATCGGACTTCAGAACCTAATTGCTTGTCGGCGCGACGAGATGCGCAAGGGTAGAATAGCCGACTGCCCACCTGAAAGTTCAGGGCAGGGCAACTTGTAACTGTTTGGAGTGCAAACGGATGAAACGATTCAAAGTCCACTGGTCTGTGCGGTGCGGCTGCGCTTTGGTCAGCCTTGCCATTTTGACTGGGTGTGGCACCGAGCAAGAGTCGGCGGTCAACAAGCCCGATGACGAGAAGCCCGACCGAGTTGCCGCCGAGCAACCTCAAGAAACGCCGAAGAAACAAGTACGAATCAGCAACGAAGACTTTCGAATTGCCGCGTTCGAGGGCGAGATCGGCAAGGTCCGTGACGCGATTGCCGCCGGAGCGGACGTAAACTCAAAGGACCCCGAGAAGTCACTCACCGCACTTCACATGGCCGCCTACAACGGTCATAGCGAAACCGTGAAGTGGTTGATCGAACAAGGTGCAACCGTTGATTGTCGAGACACTGAAGGCAAGACCCCTTTGATCCATGCCTGTACCGGTGCGTTTCCCGAAACCGTGGAGATTCTCCTGGCCGCCGGTGCGGATGTAAATGCCAGAGAATCCACCGAGGGCTTCACGCCGCTGATGATGGGTGCCGGACTAGGGCAAGCAGACGTTGTCCGCGTGCTGTTGAAACATCAAGCCGACAAAGCGCTCCGTGATGCTGACGGCGATGCGGCCGCGGACCATGCCAGAAACAGTGGCCATCTGGAAATTGTCAGCATCCTGAATCCATCCGAAAAACCAGCCAAGCCGGTCCTCATCGGTCCACAATTAGATTAGATATTTTATAGCAGAGAAGTCGTTCCACTTGAGTCAAGTTTTAGTGTGGGTGCCAGGCACTCGCTTGCGTGGGCATGTAAGAACGGCTATCCCAGCTGCTGTTCAACTGCCGTGGTATTCGAAACATCCTTCTTGGTTCGTGAACAGTTGGGACAACTGTTCTACATAGATAGAGCATCCGCTCCCAGGTATCAGCCTTCCCGTTAATCACGAGACTTGAATCCAAGTGCTCAAGTTCTCCCCTTAAGTATCCCAAAGAGGATCCATGATGACGTCCAGAATCGTTGTATTGGTGTGCATGTTGGCATTCGCGGCAACTGCATGGGGTGCGGACAAGAAACCGGTTGCACCGAAGAAGCCTGTCCGCAAACAGCCGCCGACGCGTCCTTTCGATGCACCTGGCGCGCCCAAGTTCACGCGACTCGATGGGAAACCTGGCGTGAATCCGCCGGTGGACGTCAATGGAGATTTCCTGATTGGCCCTGAGTATCTGCCGGCACCCGAGCGAGAGGTTGTGGAAGGTGTTCCTCAAGGGAAGGTGCATCAATTCACGTTGGATTCGAAGGACGGCACGCTTCTCAATCCGGGAATTGCCCGAAAAGTGTTCGGCACGGTGGATCCCGATAATCCCAAGACCTTGATTGTCGAAACACATCCGATTGATTACACGCGCACGGTCACGGTGTACCTACCCGCGCAGTACGTACCAGGCAGCGAAGCGCCTTTCATCGTGACGCACGATGGACCGAAGTCCGGCCGTATCGACATGAACCTGGCACACATCCTTGATAACCTGATCGCCCAGCGCCGTGTCCCGCCGATGATTGCCATCATGGTTAGCAACGGAGGAGGCGACGCCCAAGGACACGAGCGAGGCCGCGAATACGACACGATGTCTGGTTTGTATGCCGAGTACATCGAGACCCATGTGCTGCCTGTGGTGGAGAAGAACTACAAGGTCAAGTTGACCAAAGACCCCGACGGGCGCGCGACCATGGGCAACAGTTCCGGCGGTTCGGCCGCGCTCATCATGGCCTGGTATCGCCCTGACCTTTATCATCGCGTGCTGACCTTCTCCGGCACCTTTGTCAACCAGCAGTGGCCTTTCGATCCCAAGACACCTGATGGAGCCTGGGGATTCCATAACAAGCTCATTCCCGAGAGCGATCGAAAACCGCTCCGGATTTTCCTGTCCGTGGGTGATCGTGACCTGCTCAACCCCAACGTGATGCGAGATGGCATGCATGACTGGGTGGAGGCCAACAACCGCATGGCGAAAGTGCTCAAAGCCAAAGGCTACCCATACCAGTACCTTTATTGCCTCAACGTCGGCCACGGACTGGGACCGGCCAAAGCACAGATTCTTCCCCACGCTTTGGAATGGCTCTGGCAAGGTTATCCCGTCTCGAAAACTCCATGACGCCATAGAAGATGCGGTACAAGGCGGGCCGCGGCCCCTCAGGCGACAGACACTGGTATTGCGGAGTACGCAAATGTCGTGGTTCGCGTTTCGCAAAATTCGGCGGGACCTCAAGTCGGAGAACCCGGCGGATCGTTTTCGCGCCCTGCAGTCGTTGGAGAGCGTCGAAGGCGACGAAGCGATCGAATGCGTCAAGGAGTGCTTGACCGATTCTGCCAAACAGGTTGTCGAGGCGGCGGCGCGCCAGCTGGTGGCCAGACTGGAAGCCGATGCCGTGCCAACCCTTTCGGCTGCGCTCGAGCAGGCGGAAACTCAGAAGGTCAAGTCCATCCTGGTGTACCAACTGTCTGAAACCAAGACAGAGCAGGCGGCACAGGTCATCGCCAAACATACGCTTCTTCTCGATTCGCAAGATGCTGTACTTTCTGGGCAAATGGCGTTTCGAAGGATCGGCTGTGCCGCGGTTCCAACGCTGGTGAACGTCCTTGCTTCCGAATGCTCGATCCTTGGAAAAAACATTGCTCTCGACGCCTTGGCTTATCTTCGCGACCCTCGCGCCGTGCCTGCCATCTGCAAAGCGTACGGGACGGACGAACTTCGGAGCAATGCGATCTCGGCGCTCGGTCGCATCCGCGACGATCAGGCACAGCAAGCCCTCTCCAAAGTCCTCAAGAGCAGCAAATGGAAGTGGCGTGAGCAAGCGAGCAGGCTCCTCAAGTCACAGAAGTTCCAGCCTGAGTCCGCTGCGGATCAAGCGACCATGGCGCTTGCGAATCACAACTCGATACCACCAGGCGTGGATGCCGCAATCGCGTTCAAAGTCGCATCGCTGGCACGGCAATCTGAGGACGCAAAGGTTCGAGAGCTTGCGATCCTTTCGCTAGGGTACGCTCAGGAGTCGGACGCCTTGGACTTGGTGTTGGCATCTGCGGAGGATCCAGCTCCCAACGTTGTCCGAGCAGTGGTGACTGCCATTGGTAGCCGCAAGTCCCCGGCAGGGATACCCACGTTGCTTGAACTACTTTCTAACAGCCGTGATCACACTCTGATGAATCTCATCCTGGTCAATCTCAAGCAACTGTGCCAGCTTGACGCCACGCCCCTGGTGAACAGATGGGACGCCGTTACAAAAGTGCATCGTTCTTCAACCATTTCGATTCTCGCGTCGTCAAGCTGCCCGCATGCGGCAGCGAAGCTGGTTTCTTTGATGAGCGACGATGACCCGACGGTCCGGAACCATGCCGTTCGCGAAGTACGAACCGAACCAGCTCGATACATCGAGTGGTTGCTTGATCAGGTGCACCAACAACCCTCTGAGATTCAGCTCCTTTCGATCGAGATGTTTGGTGAGCTCGGTGACTTGCGCGCCCGTGAGCCGTTGTTGGAGTTCTTGCAGAGTGAGCATGAGGCATTGCAACGGACAGCTGCATTGGCCTTGGATCGAAACGAATGGCTGAAGGGACCCGAGACCGGCAAGGCCACGATGTTGGCAGCGATTGCCGGGAGAGATCAAGAAATGGTCTTGAAATTCGGAGAAAGAGCCGTCGAACCGTTGATTTCGGCACTGCAGGATCACGATCCCAGCAATTGTGCATTCGCAGCTGAATTGCTCGGAAACCTGAAGGACTCGCGGGCCTTGCCGGCGCTGCAATCGATTCTGGAGACTCACCAATCAGGGAGGGTGTTACGGCTGGCTGCCAAAGCGATAGTGAACATCGGGGGCGACGACGCGCGATCCATGCTGCTGGCAGCCCTTGCCGGTCCTCGCCGGGAAGTTTGGGGCATCGTGGCGGAAGTGCTACTTGATTTTCTTTCCCCAACCGTGGACGAATTCCTCGTCGCGCACTTGAACGACGGCGAGCCTGACCGCCGCCTTTGGTGTGCCTACGTTCTAGGCTGCCGAGGTGACCAAAGGGCCAAGCCGGTTCTCATGGATGGTCTCGTTCACGATTGGTTCGAACGAGCGGCAGTGCGAGCCTGCCAAGCGCTGGGCGTTGGCAGTGAGGCTCGCGAGATTCGCCAGCGAATCGAAGATGCAGAGAGAGCCCGCCAGGCGCGTTCCTATTCGGTGTGTGCTCAGTGCTTTGGTTCCGGTTGCGCGACATGTGCGGCCAGAACTGGTAACCAACTGCGCTTGCCAACCTGGACCGTGCCGAGTCAGACGCCACAATCACTCGAGTGCCGGAAGTGCGGAAGTGCCGTGACACTGCACCTGCCCAACGGCCCTCGCACTGCCGATCAAGAAATCTGCGATGCCAATCTTGCCTGCCCTGCCTGCAAGTTTGCCGGTCGGGAACGCAGATCGCTCGTACAACAGGTCTACTATCGCGACGACCATGTTCCTGCCAGTCAGGCGATGAGTGTTGAGCGCCAAATGCCCCAACTCGTCCAACGCCTGTTGATCGAGCTCGACCGAACATGGCAACTCCACGGAGGACTTCTCGAGCAAATCGCGCACGGTGCCATCAAGCCGGCATTGATTGATAATCCCGACAAGAGCCATCTGGGCATCCACCACGAGCCGGATCCCGCTCAACTCGCTCTGTATCACATGCAACCAGCAGCCTGGGAACAGCTCTTGTGCCAGCAATTTGCGCAGGCAGGGCAGCATCAACGACTGATGCATGCGAGGACATTCGGTATCCGCACGATCGTAGTAGCTGTCGCTGTCCTGGGAGGACCCATCGAGTTGCCCTGACGCGCGCACAAAAAAGGCCTGGCGGGTTGGTGCCAGGCTTTCTCGTGATCACTCGTTTCGTCGCAGCGCGGCATGGCTCTATGGCCAGCGGGGACCAAAGCCGGATTGATAATAGCCGGAGCCACGCGGGTAGCTGCGACCATACGAGGGACGAAAACCGGGCCGAACCGCCGGGTAGCTCGGACGAATCGAAGGGCCCAACGTCGGACGAAATGTAGGTCTGTAGCTGGGACCGAACGATGGTCGGACTGAAGGGCCGAAGGAGGGACGGAGCGAAGGACCGAAGCCCGGTTGTACGAATCCACGCGATCGGCCAGCGCTGACGCCAAAACCGCCCCCTCCGGTGCCGACTCGCAAACCTCCGACTCGCAGACCGGTTCCCCCAGGCCCGGTTGCAAAGCCAAAGCCTGGGGTTGAAATTCGCACTTGCGCTTCGGCTGATTTCGCGTTCGTCAAACTCACCAAGGCTGCCGCAACCAAGGCCACCAACATGATTCGAGTCGTTTTCATCGCTTGTCTCCCGCAAAGGGTTGAGTCTTGTAAGTTCCGGCGATCCCTTGCCGCCGCGAACAACCTTGACTCGTGAACTCCACGGACAACCCGCCAGCTCGCGATTCTTTTTTTCAAAAAAAAGAATCTCCAGTCGGGGTTGACGGTGGATTCACGTGCCGTGTTTGAATCGCCTGAGGTCCTGGAGTACCATTCGCAGCACGACCGATTGGTGTCCCCCACGCCGAGATTTCGCCACTCAACTGCCGTTTGCCTTGGAGAGAAGCCTATGAGTCGCTGCGTCTTGGTTGCCATTGCTTTCGCGTGGGCGTGCGTGGAAGTTTCCGCAGGCGACGAGCTTGCCACACAGGTTCGCGAGTTGGATGGCCGTGTGATCTTGCGTGGTACGCTCCGGCGCAACCCCATGACGGAGATGCTGCCACGCTACGTCGCGGCCGAACTGCGTCAGGCAAATGACCGAGACCGTGCCCAATGGCAGCGATCAACGGCAAGGCGGAGTGGGAGCAGATGCGCGGCCAACGAATCAAGGCACTGCGAGCGTCGCTCGGCCAGTTTCCAGCAGTCCCCAAGGACCTAAAGATCCGCGTCGTGCGAACTACCGCAGGCGACGGTTTCGAAGTGGACAATCTCCTCTTCGAGAGCCGGCCAGGAGTCGTTGTTACGGCGAACTT
Organism: uncultured Planctomycetia bacterium; assembly: GCA_942492195.1. GTDB lineage: Bacteria > Planctomycetota > Planctomycetia > Pirellulales > S012-138 > CALOEH01. The sequence goes on from CALOEH010000119.1 coordinate 29,277, forward strand.
ATACCGTCCGGCGAAAGCCACGCCAGCGATGCCAGGGGTGATCATCTGTCACAGTCACATTCTGCCGAAGGAGACCGGTGCGCGGCAGTTGATGGGTGCCACCTGGGCCAGGGCTGGCTGTGTGGTGCTGGTCCCGGATCACCTAGGGCATGGCGAACGGCGGCAGCATCCGTTTCGCTCCGAGTCGGACTACGACAAGCCGTTTCGACTGACCAGCCAGGATTACTACTTTCGATACGATGCGGCCATACAGACCTACCTGATCGGCGATAGCCTGATGGGCTGGTTCGTCTGGGATCTGCAGCGCGGCGTGGACCTTCTGCTCGATCAGTCAGGCGTTGATCCGAAGCGAATCATCATGATCTCCGAACCGGCCGGCGGTGGAGACATTGCGGCGGTGACCGCGGCGCTGGATGATCGGATCACCGGCGTGATGGTTAACAACTTCGGCGGACCCGAACCAGAGAACGGTTACCCTCTGCCCCCGGATGCAGAAACCTGGTTTCCCTTCACAGCGTCCGGAAGTTGGGAGTCGACGCGCAACCTGAGACTCTCCGCTCGCGATGGATTCTTGCCTTGGGTAACGGTGGCGTCCGTCGCGCCGCGGCGGCTGATCTATTACCACGAATTCTACTGGGACCGACAGCAAGATCCCGTTTGGAAGCGGTTTCAAAAAGTGTTCGGATTCTACGACGCCACGGATTCTCTCTCAGGATTGGCGGGGCACGGTTTCGTCGTCGGCTCAGCGCCTGACAACACCCACTGGATTCCGCATAGCCGTGAGATCCTCTATCCAACGCTCGAGCGGTGGTTCGGCATTGCCAATCCCAAGCGTGAGTACGACAAGCTCCTCCCCGAAGAACAACTGCTCTGTTTCACCGCTCCGACATCCAAGGAGTACCCACCAACGGTTCTGCATCAACTTTGTGCTCAGCTCGGAGACGAACGCGCCGAGGCCGCCCGCGCTACGCTTCGCCAACTGCCGCTGGCCGATCGACAGACGCAACTTCGCACAGCTTGGGCGGATCTGCTGGGGGACGTCGCCGTGGCAGACGCCCCTGTCCTGCGAATGCGTGAAGTCACTGAACTGGCGAACGTTCGTGTCGAACGGATTCAGCTCGGCACCGAGTCTGGCATCATTGTGCCGGTGCTGTTGCTCGTTCCCACGTCAGCTCCACCGCAGCGTGTGGTAGTGGCCGCTGCTCAATCTGGCAAGCAAGCGTTTCTGCGTCACCGCAATGTCGAAATCGCCGAATTGCTCACGAGTGGCGCAGCAGTTTGCCTGCTCGATGTGCGCGGGACGGGCGAAACCGATCTTGGTGATGGTCGCGGACGCCGGAGTGTGGCCACCACCGTGTCAGCCAACGAACTAATGCTGGGCCAAACGCTGGTCGGTGCGCGCTTGCGTGATGTACGGCAAGCGATTCGTTACCTGCGTCAGCGTGACGATGTAGGAGCAGAACGCGTGGTGATGTGGGGCGATAGTTTCGCGCCGATCAATCCCGCCGACGGCAAGTTTGCCGTGCCGCGCGGTATTGAAGATCGCCCTCATCCGTCGGAACCGCTCGGCGGGCTGCTCGCCCTGTTGACGGCACTGTTCGACGATCAGATTGAAGCAGTCTACATCCATGGAGGGCTATCGAGCTTTGAAGCCGTTCTTGCCAGCCCCTTCTGCTACTTGCCGCACGACGTGGTCTTGCCAGGAGTCCTCACAGCGGGTGACCTCAGCGACGTTGCCGCAGCTCTGGCACCGCGCCCGTTGCGGTTGAACGCCCTGGTCGATGGACTCAATCGGCGTCAACCCATCGAGCAGACCATCAAGGCGTACCGGCTGACAGCTTCGAGTTATGGTGAGGCGGCGGCCGAGCGTCACTTCTCGATCACCAATGATCCGCCCTCGATTGCCAAGTGGTTGCTCACCATTCATCCCAAGCAGGCAAAAAGGTAGCATCTGGATCAATTGTTCCAAGGAGCGCTGTAAGAAGAACGACGATTCCCGCTTCGTTATCGTTTGCGGACCGAACTCGCGTTCCATTGCTCCCACATCTCGGCAAGTTCCTTCGTCTTCTCGGGAAGTTTCGCGGGAGATGGTTCGGTTCCGGTGGGGTCGGCTTTCAGGTCGTAGAGTTCCCACGACTTGCCCGCGCGAATCGCTTTGAAGTCCCCCTGCCGGACCGCGTTCGCGTTGTTGAAACGCCAATAGAGTTCCTCGTGCCCCTCGCGCTGCTTGCCCTGGAAGGTAGGAAGCAGAGAAACACCGACCGGTGGCTTTGTCTGCTTGCCGCCTATCATTCTCGGATACTCGGCACCCGTGATGTCCATGAACGTGGGGGTGATGTCGATGATGTGTCCGACCTGGCCAGTCATGGTGCCCGGCTTGATCACGCCTGGCCAATGCGCGATGAAGGGCGTTCGCGTACCCCCTTCGTAGTCGGTCGACTTGAACTTGCGGTACGGCGTATTGCTGGCGTTCGCCCAACCGACCGAGACGGTGCGGTAGCTTTCGACGGGCCCAGGCGGGATGTTCGGCGTCGTGTTGGGCTGTTCGGGGCAGGCACCGTTGTCGGAGAGGAACATGATCAGCGTGTTCTCCCACTTGCCGAGTTCTTTGACCTTGGCGAAGAGTCGTCCGAGGTTCTGATCGACGCGGTCGATCATGGCGCAGTAGACGGCCATCTTCAGATCTTCCTCATCTTTCTGTTTTTCGGACAATTCGTCCCAGGCTTTCGATGCCCGCGGCGTGAGTTTGTGTTTCTCGCCGATGATGCCCATCTTCTTCATGCGTTCGAATCGCTGCTTGCGAATGACATCCCAGCCGATCTTGTACTTGCCACGGTATTTGGCGATATCTTCGGGCCAGGCGTGAAGCGGATAGTGCGGCGCGGTGTAAGGCAGATAGAGCAGGAATGGTTTGTCCTCGTCCTGATATTCGCCGAGGCGGTCGATGGCATACGTGGTGAATGCGTCGGTCGTGTAGAAGTTCGGGTCGGGATTCGTGTATCCCATGATGACCTGGTCTTCGATCGCCCAGCGGCGGACGCGCGACTTGCCCTTGCGTCCCGGGAGGGCCCTCGCCTTGGCGCGCCTCGAGGCCGGGGTTGAAGAAGTTGCAGCAGCCGTCCGCCAGCCCGTAGTAGCGGTCGAAGCCGCGCGTGGTCGGCAGCGGGCTCTGGTGCCATTTGCCGGCGATCAATGTCCGATAGCCGACGGTCCGCAGCACCTCGCCGAAGGTTGCGCCGTGTTCCATGTCATTGTCACCGACGCGATAAGCATAGTTTCCGGTGAGCAGTTCGGCTCGCGTCGTGTGGCACTTGGCCGTGTTGTAGAACTGCGTGAAGCGGAGGCCCTCCTCGGCAAGCTTGTCGATGTTCGGCGTATTCACCTCGCCGCCGTAGCAGCCGATGTCCGAGTACCCCATGTCGTCGACCATGATGAGAATGATATTTGGCTTCGATTCTGCCGCAGACAGGGGTAGTGCTGCGAAGACAATGAGTAGGAACGTGCTGGCTGATTTCATGGGATACTCTTTGAAGAGGAATCTGAGTTCAGCGTGTTTCCGCTTTTTCAATCTTAACCTGAACCGTGAGCGAGGAGACATGCTAGAGGATGTCGCCGCGCGAGTTTCCACGCTGACGCTTCGGGTTGTGACTTCAACGAAGTCGCCACTCCGAACGATCTCGTGGTCCCGTTGGCTGCCGTAAACTCGACTCAGACTGACCGAGTTCCCTCATATTAGATAAGGCGTCTACCTGACGAAGCAATCGAACATTGCCAACTAGCAGGCTCCGGCCGTTGTTTCGCAGGGCTGAGTTCTCAACGGTTTGCGCTCGCGGCGCATCGGAGCGCGGCGGCTGCCGGGTGGGGGAGAGCCCTTGGTCATGCCTGCGTAAATCATGGCAATCACGGCGGGAATGATGGCCATCACCACAAACATGGTGGCGTAGGGTGGCCAATCGGCGTCTTCGGCCAGTTTCAAAATCGTGCCGGCGGCGGGACGTCCGACCAGCCCTCCGATGTCGAACATCGAGAGCATCAGTGTCACCCCGAGCCCTCGGAATCGCCGCGGAAATGCCGTGCTTCCTCCGCCCGTTACCGAAGGGAACAAGAAGCCATGCCCTATGCCGCCGAAGATGGCAGGAAGGGCCAACTGCCAGGTGTCGTGGACCTGCAAGTAAAGGAGCATGCTGATCGATATGCTTGCCAGCCCTAGCAGAATCATGGGGCGAATGCCAAACTTGGCCGGATAGCGGCGCGTGAGCAGACGCGTTGCAAAAGCGGTTGGGGCATACACCCAAAAGAAGACGGCCATGCCGCCGATGCTTAGCGTCTCGCAATACGGACGCAAGTAAACGCCGGGCAAGCCTACGCCCATGCCGACGGCCATAGCCACCAACAGCAACCAGCCAGGGTGGTAGCGGCGGACCAGCCACCACAGGTTGGGTTGCTTGCGCGGAGCAGGCCGCACATGACCGCGTGTGGCGAGCGCCGCACCAATCCAAGACAGCACTCCCAGCGAGCCGGCCAGGATGAACATTCGCTGCACTTCGTCAATGCCCGGAGTGTTGCCCAAGGCGACATCTCCCAACAACGAGCCGAGCATCATTCCCAGGAACCCTGAAGTTCCGAGCGTTCCAATCACTTCGGCTACCCGCAGCACTGGCACACGGCTGGAGATGTAAGTGATAGAAGACCCAAATGCCCCAGCCACCGCCGTGCAATGGGCAATGTGCAGGGCATAAATCCACGGGCCGTTGGCCGTGGTCACCGTCAAATGAGCGAAGCATGTGCCGACAAACGCGGCCACGGACAACAGCCAGATTCGCCGAGGACCGTAGCGATCAATCCCAATGGCTTGGGCCACCCGCATGCTGAGACTTCCCACCATGCCAATGCCGGTGATCCAGCCCAATTGCAACTCGGTTCCGCCAAAGACCTTCACAAAATCCGAGTAACGAAACAGCAGGCTGATCGCCATCATCAAACAGGTATTGGCCAGATAGGCAAACCAGAACGGCCGCCCATAACCGGCCAAGCTGGTGGCGGCCGGCGCAGCAAGCGTTGTCGCAACCGAGACACTCGGCTTGAGCGGGGAAGCTTCGGCGGAAGAATTGTCGGGGTGAGTCATCCGATGGTGGGGCAAGCGGCAAGGTCGCGGAGTGATGCCGTAGTATACCCGAGCCGAACCTAAAAAACGATTGCGCCTGCGCAGCGGATGCTGGAGCCGTGGCGTTGTACCACAACAATTTTCAACGTTTCACGCAGCCCCAGCCTGCGCAACATCGTCGGCTGCTTGACTTTGGAGAATATTCCGACAGAAACAAGTCACTCCGACCTGAGACGCATCAGGCTTCAACTACACGCGTATTTCAGGCCAGACTCACGCAGAAACCAGCTCTTGGCGGGCGATTCTTGACCTGGACATTTAAGCGAGCACAGGAGACAGCATGCTCTTATCGTTGCTGCGGTTCGCCTGATTAAAGTCGTCAACGTGGTCGAGGCAGGGCAGGGAATTCATCGGTGAAGCCTACCAACGTAGTGTCGCGCTCGAGGTAAGACCGTGATACAAAAGGTCTCCCGTGCGAATTGAAGCGGTTGTTATTGGATTGAGAGGATTGACGCCAAGGTTGACGCCTTGAGGCTGGTCGCCAGCCAATGCGACACCGTTGATGAACATGCACTGGTATCCGGCGTCGAGCGTGAGCGGCCCTAGTTGAGCCTGTGCCTTGAGTCCAATTTCACCCACGAACGCCAGGCGTTGTGAATCGTCCGTTTGACTGAATTGAGTCGCCCCTGGCAAGGCGACGTTGTTCATTCGCGTATCCGAATAGAAGAACCCCGTTTTGGTAAAGCAGATGAGCGAAACAGGCAAGTCCTGTGTTCCTGGGACATTCATATCCCCGCCCATTTGCAGGCCGTATAAGTCGCTCTTGGTTTGTGTGATCACCGTGGGGTTGGGAGTGAACCCTATGACACCGAGGTTCAATTGTTCATTGAGCCGCATGTAACGAAAGCCAGCAGACAGTCGCACCGGCGAGCAGGGGTCGCAAAGCAGCAGATTGATCTCTCCGTTGTACAGGTCCGTGTCGTAGTTGACCGTGGCAGCAGAAGGAATAATCGCTCCTTGATACGTGGTGGCGTTGGCCGGGAAATTGACAGCCGAACTGAGAACCGAGGCGTCCACGTCATTTGACAACTGAAAGTACCGGACTTCCAAGCGGGAAAAACGTCCACGGACTTCAAAACCGGGGTCGTAGTGTCCTTCGAAGTCTCCCATCGAAAGTCGCGTCTCGCCGTTTGTCGTCCCCGTGGCGATTGGCGTATTTCGATAATACTCCCGCGCCATCAACAAATATCCGCCTGAGAACTCGAAGCGAGGGCAGCACGGTTCGTAGCAACAATCGCAACACGAACGCTGGCCACAAGCGGGTTCGCAACACGAACTCTGACAGCAGGAGTCGCGACCGTAATTGGGGTCGCCTTGGCTGGGATAGCCTTGCCCGTCCGTAGCTTTAGCCTCGTTGAACGCTGTCGACAGGAGGTTGCCACCGAATGCCTCGGCTCCCGCGGCATACACGGTCAGCGTGAATACAACTGCTAAGGTTGCTACGAACTTCCTGTTCATTTCGGCGCTCCATGGCGAATCTAACGTACGTTGCGCAACTGCGCTGCTCAACTTTACTTCGGTTTGCCGCGAAGTGGGGCTGCACTGCAAGTGTTTCGCGCACCGCAAGCCGTACGAGCGTTATAGGTAGCAAGTTCCGTAGGACTGACTGCCGCGCCATGCCGTAGCCGTGCCGCTAACCATGTAGTGGTTCGCACAACGTGGTTGCCACAATCATCTCTTTGTCTCGGTGAACGGTGACGGCCAAGGTTCGTCCTGCCAGGAGCGGATACTGCTGGCTCAGTGCGTCGCCCAATTGAACCCCCAGTAAGTTGCCGGGACGATTCATCCAGCAGACGGCCAAACTGTGTGGAGCTTCGCTCAGCGCACGCCCCAGCGCGTTACGAACTGCTTCTTTCGCGCACAGGAAACGAGTGGCAAGGTCATCCGTTGGCAAATCCGATTGCCCAAGCAAGTTCTGTTCGTCCCTCGTGAAGGCCTGATTGACGAAGGGTGCGTCACGCGGCTCGACTTTCTTCAGACCAATGCCAACGTACCGGTGAATGGCGGCCAAGGCGGCCATGATCCCATGACTGTGTGAGACCGAGACGTTGGGGAAGTCGGTCGGCGTAGCGCCGTTGCGCAGTGAGGCGACCGGCCGGCCTTGCGAATCGTGACCGATGAGAATATCCGCAGGAAACAGGCGTTCGCCGTATCGCTCATTCCAGACAATCCGCACCGCATCCTTGGCCGCGATCCGGCCGAACAGCCAATCGACCCGCTCGGTGTTGGGGACGTCGAGCGCGAGAAACTCGGCCAGTTCGCTGGGGGCCATGGTGACGCGAGCCGCTGGCAGTCGCATGGCCGAGTCACGTACGTCCTCAGGCGGAGTCAGTCGGCAGACGCCAATCTCCAGCCCTTCGGCCGCGGCATCGCTGGGTCGGGCCGCCGGCCAGGGTTCGCTGATGAAGTACTGATCCTTCGGCCCATTGAAGTTGATCTCGGCCACCGGCAGATAGAATCGCCAGTAGCGACCGCCGCTGAGTCGGTACAGCGGCCGGCCATCTGAACCCAGCACTTCCACACTGTGCTTGAACTGCCGCGGCGTTTCGTGCTGCATCCAGCCGCGAGCGACCAGCGACATGCCTACCGCTGGCGGTGGACCGTAGAACTCCACCCGTTGTACGGCGAACGGGACCGACACCCGACCTTGCTGGCTCGGCTGTTCCAGATGCCAGGCCACTAGCGGGTGCATCATCACATCCATCAGCACTGGATCAGCGGAGAACTGCGGATCCCGCTGGGATGCCAACAGGTTGTCACGCTCGAGGACTTGAATGACCCCTTCAATCCCCTGGGTGCCGTAGCGCGTGAGCTGCTGGACGCCCATCAATCGTTCGCCATGGAACAAACTGCGATACAGTTCGAAGATAGAGATCCGGCATTCGCGTTCGTCAGCCAGTTGCAGCTCGTCGGCCACTGGTGCGGTTGGGTAGGTTTCTTCGAGTAGGACCGTGGCGGACGCCGCCGTGGTTGGCTTGTCCACCAGGTTGCCGGCATCGTCACGTGGCCCCAAGTCCTGCACCTTCAATGAGAGCTTGATTCCGCCGGTCGAGGTGGCTTGCGGCAACCGCTTGGCAGACACCTCCACCGTGATGGGCCGCGCGGCGTCTTCGTAAGCCAACCACTTGGCCAACTGCACGTTCTCAATGGCCACCACCACTTTGCCTGGGGCCAGCAGTCGCGAAACCTCGGACATCATCTCCAGGGTGAACGTCATCGGCATCACCGGCAGGCCGTGCTGATGCGGATCGACCTGACTCACATTCCGACCACCAATCGTATGATCCAGGGCGAACAGGTCCTCACCCAGGTCCAGTACCCGGTGCATCACGATCTCTTCGTCCAGCGTGTGCTTGATCACCTGGCCGATCAACGGTTGCGTCATCCCAACGTCAGCAACCGCGTCTGCATTACCGGCAGGCTGGCTTGGCGCAAACTGCTCGGTATGCGGCGGAGCGTGGCCGTTGGTCGTGTGCAGAGCGTTCTCAGGTGGCGCGTGTTGCTGGACGATTGGTGTTGGATTTGAGGGAAGTTGATCAAGTTCGCCGGGTGCCGAAGGTGCGATGGACTCGGCTTGGAAGAACTCGGCCATCACGCGCTGCTGTGTCTGCAGGAAGTTCTCCATCACGCCGAGATACTCATGCACGACAAGGTCTTCTTCGCTCCAAGGTCCCATCGGTAGCTCGCTTGACTCTGGCACTGGCTGCGGAGTTGGTTCTGGCGGCGGGGTTGATTCCGTTGAGGGGTGCGGCACGCCCTCCCACGTAGTGGCAGCTGGACTTCGCAATTTGTAGAGCGAGTTCAGATCAAGCGGTACGCCATGCACGGCGAGCTGACCCACCAGGTGATTGAGTTGCGTCAGGGACGAACGACGTTGGGTATCGGACGGCACGGCGAGCATCGGCCGACCACGCAAGATGTCTTCGACAAACGACGTCAGGTTGCCGCGCGGTCCCGCTTCGACAAACACCCGAACCCCGTCCGCGTACATATTCTCAATCATTTCGGTGAATGCAACCGGCGTGGCCCAATGCTCCACGGCGAGCCGGCGTATCTCGTCAGGGTCTGCAGGGAACGGCCGGGCAGTGGTGCACGAGTAGATGGTTCGCTCTGGCGATTGGAACTGTATCTGCTCGAAGAACTTTTGCAGCGGCACCAGGCTGGGGCGGAACTTGTCCGTATGGTAGGGGCGTCCAAACGGCAATCGCTCGAACACCACCCGCTCGGCTTCCAACAGGCCGACAATGCCCGACGCCAACGATTCGGGGGCGACCAGCACTGCCTGATGAGGGCAGTTGTCCATGGCGACCAACACACTTCCGGCGGACAGCGCCCCGTCGGATTCTCCCTGTTCAATCAAATGCTGCATGCGTGACTTGGACGCACCGACCGCCAGCAGCACGAAATCTTCGTTGGTGCCATCCTGTTCGGTCATGGTTTGTGCCATCTTGGCGGAGAGATCCAGGGCGAAGGACTGGTCCTCGATACATCCGCTCGAACACAACGCGGCCAGTTCGCCCATGCTGTGCCCCGCCGCCACATCTCCCTGCAGGCCTAACTCAAGCAGGACCAAATGCACGAGCCAGTCGGCGACCAGCACGCTGCACATGGTATTGGTCATGGCGCGAAGTTCGTCTTCGAGCGCGTCCTGATGGGGTAAACTGTCAGGTGTGCCAAACCGAAGAAACTCGCTGATACGCCGGGCGTCTGAGTTTGCCGAGAGTTGGTCGCATTGCTCCAAGCATGCTTGCAGCGCCGGGAAATGGCCTGGAAGTTCGCGAAGCATGCCGAGGTACTGAGCCCCTTCACCTGGCGTCAACAGCGCTACGGTTCCTTGTGCCGCCAACGGTTCTGCGGTGAAGTAAATCCCTGAGACATCACGGATCTGCCGGCAGTCAGCATTCTCCAACCGAAGCGCCACGCGCTCGAGTCGGGCAGGCAGTTCGCTCAGGTTGCCGGTCACCACCGCCAGACGGCAGGGTTTCCATAGGCGTTGGCAGTTGAGTTCGAACGCCAGATCGGTGAGCGCTCCAGGGTGGTGGTGCGCAGGGTCATTGGCCCAGGCTTGCAAGTGGCGTACCTGCTGGACCAGTTCTGCCCGATCGGCTCCGCTGAGCAGCAGAAGTTCGTCAGTCCAAGGCCACGGAGCACCAAGCGTTTGACGAATCAGGGGGGCAGCGCTAGACGCCGTGACGGCGCGAGACTGCGGTTGAATATTCATGGTGGAAGGCTGAGACATTCGCTTGGGTTACCTGGTAGCGACTTCGCGCGGTTGAGCCCTGGGGGGTTGCACCACGCGTTCGGCACCTCCGGCTACAAGAACCTCGCTATCCCCCTTGGTTCCATGAATGATCTCTTCAATCAGGAATCGCGGACCTTCATCAGGCGAGATCAACTTGAGCCCTCGCGCGGTCAGGTGGCGTTCGAGATGCGACACCATCCCCAGTTCCGACCATGGTCCCCAAGCGATGGAGACCACACGGCAGGGCCAGGCGCGATCCAGTTGGCAGGCCAACTTGCTGAGTACTTCGTTGGCGGCGGCATAGTCGGCCTGCCCTTTGTTGCCATAGCGGCTGGCAATGGATGCGAAGAAGATGCAGAACTTAAGCTGGGCGGGATCCACATGCCGCACCAGAATATCCGCGCTATCGACCTTGGTGCCGAAGACACGTTCGAAGGATTCTGGCGTTTTGTCCTTCACCAACTTGTCGTCGATGACCCCAGCGCCGTGGATCACACCGTCGATGCCTCCTTGCTGTTGGAGCGCACTGAGTAGCTTGCCCATGGCTTGCTCGTCTCGCACGTCCACGGCGTGGTACTCTACCTTACTGCCGGCAGCGGTGATGGCTTGCAGTGTGCCACGGATCTCGCGGTCGCACATCAGCTTGAGGTAGGTCGATTCGATCTCAGCCGGAGCGGCGGCTTTGCCACTTTGTTGGGCAGTTGCGATCAAGGCAGTTTTGATCTCCGCCTGAGTCTGCAAACCAGCCGTCGCTGCGGACTCCTGGCCCACTGGCAAGGGAGAACGGCCAACCAGCACCAACCGGCATTGGTAGCGGTTCGCAATTTCGATGGCCACGGCTGAAGTAATCCCGCGCGCTCCGCCGGTCATCAGAACGGTCGAGTCAGGCCCCAACGTTACCTGCTCGACAGCATCGGTTGACAAGGGGGCCGAGACCGGTTCCCAGGTCACTCGCCGATTGGCAAGGTAGCCAACCTCGGTGGGTCCAGCCGGGTCACCCAACTCGCTGAGCAGGCGGTCTGCCAACTCTTCGGCGTCTTGCGAAGGGTCCAAATCCACACCACGGACCAAGACCTCAGGGAACTCCATGCCGAGACATTTCACGAAGCCTAGGACCCCGCCATGTCCGGCAAAGTAGCTCTCAGGTAGTTCGTCGTCGCCATACCCAAACCCTCCACCCAAGCCTGTGGCTGCAAGCAAGATGGCGGCCGAATTCTCGCCACTGGTGCGCAGATCCGTTTCCAGTGCTTGAGACAGCAGGTAGAGCGACTTCACGTCACGTCTGGCACGCTGGGGTGTGGCAAGAGTGCTGGTCGCCATGGGCAGCAAGTGGATCAGCCCTCCGATTTCATCGAGATCCTTGCGAAGCTGCCTGGTCAAAGTTTGCACGGCGGCCGGATCGGTCAGGTCGCAGGTGTAGAGTTCGCCAGGCTGATCCGTACCGTCGGGAGTGCCGCAGCGGAGCAACACGGTTCTTTGCCCAAAGTCGGCCAGTCGGTCCGCCACCAATGCCGCGATACCTGCTCCGTCATCCGTAATAAGCACTGCCCCTTGTGGGATCACGGTGGCCACGCCTGAAGGAAGCGGAGCATCCACCAGCCGTACGGTGGCACGCTGGACCTCGAGCACTCCGTTGACTTCGGCAGTATCGCTGGCCGCAGGCGAACGAACTCCGTTGGCCGAACCGTTGCTCTCGGCAGCGGCTGAAGTCTCCGCAGGTGCCGCCGTGGCTAATGAATGATCGGTGACGGGAGAATCTGCGGAGAGGGCGACATCGAGATAGTCAATGATGCCGCGCAAGGTCTTGATGCCAGTCAGCTTCTCGAACTCAACGTTCGACTCCAGCATGTCGGTGCCGCCGAGGTCTTCGGCCAAGGTGCCGAGTATCTCCACCCGTTTGATCGAGTCGATTCCCAAGTCCGCTTCGAGATCGAGATCCAAGTCCAGCATCTCTTCTGGATAGCCGGTCCGGTCCGCCACTAGCTTGAGCAATTGCTGCTTGAGCCAGGCAGCATCTATTCTCGGCGCTGGATCGCCGGCAGGCACCACAGGTGCAGGCGGGGCAGGGGAGGGGGGCTCAGCGCTGGCCGCTGGTTCGGCAGCTTGCTCCATCGCCGGTTGTGCCGCGTCGGTCCGGTTTGTTGACGCGCTCTCTTCCGCTGGCATCTCGAATCGAGGACGCTGCGCAGGCTTGGCGACCGCAGGCGAAGTTTCACTCGGCAGGGCAGGGGGGAGCGCAGCGCTTGCCGCACCGTTGGAAGTGTGCGACGGCGGTGCCGACGGTTGCGGCGGCAACTGAGAACTCGCCGGAGTGGAACCGACCGCCCGAGGAGAACCTTGGCCGCCTTGCAAGTAGTTCAGCATGACCTGCTGCTGCGTTTCCAGGAACTGCGACATCACATCTTGAAAGCGGAGCATGACTTGGGCCGAGGCCTGATCGGGAACCACGCGCTGCGGCGGAGCAGACAGTTTGGCTGGCGATTGACCGTTGGTGCCCTCTGCGTTGTGAGCAGCGGGAGACGGAGCAGGCATGAAACGTTTCTCCTCAGCGGCGGGTGATGCGGTACGCGCCGAATGGGGTGGGGTTGTTGAGGGTGAAGCGGGGGACGATGCCGCCGCAGATGCCGATGTTGTTTGAGAGGGCGAAGCTGCTGGTTGCGGGGCGGCCGGGGGTGGGGGCGCTACGCTCTTTGCCGGCCATGCCGACTTGGGCAAACCGCTGGCCGGCAACGCCTGACCTAGCAGGCGGGGCTCTTTACCATGCACCGGTCGGCTGCGAACACTGTTGATGACCCACGTGCTCGGTTTGACTTGCGGGGCTGTGGATTGTTCGGCCAGTTTGGAGAGATCAAACGGTTTTTGCTCCCGCCCTTGGAACCAGCGATCCAAGTTGACAGGCACCCCGGCCATCAACAGTTGGGCCAGCGTATGGTTCAAATGCACCAAGGCGTTCCGCCCTTTGGTATCGCTGGAGACTGCCACATGGGGGCGATCTCCCAAGACTTGACCAACCAGGGCGGTCAAGACACTTTGCGGCCCCACTTCGACGAACACCCTGGCACCGTTCTCATAAAGGGCTTCGATCTCTTGTGAGAAATGCACCGGCGAACGCAAGTGCGCGGCCATCTGAGAGGCCAGTTGTTGCGGATCCAGTTCGTGTGGCTCGGCCGTGGCATTGGAAAACACCGGCCGGGCGGGTTCGGCAAAAGTAAACTGCGAAAGGGCCTTCTCCAGCGGCTCGCAGGCATCCGAGACCAACGGAGAGTGGAATGCGCACGAGACCGGCAGCAGCCTGGCTCTGTGACCTTGGTCGGCACACCGCTCGAGCGCCTGCTTGATGGCGGCGGAGGTGCCTGACAGGATGGTCTGTTTCGGGGAGTTGAAGTTGGCCACGGTCAGGTCTGCAATCCCTTCGATCAGTTGCCTGGCAGCAGCACCGTCAATATCGACCGCCGCCATTTGGCCGGTTGATCCTTCGGCAGCCTGGCGCATCAGCCGACCTCGCTCCAGCGAGATCCGCAGCAGGTCTCTTTCGCTCATCACGCCGGCAGCACAGAGGGCGGTGTACTCACCGTAGCTGTGCCCAGCCAGCAAGTCGGCTTCAATTCCCAAGTTCTCGAGTAAGCGGAGCATGCCAAGGCTGGCCGTTCCAATGGCCGCCTGAGCGATGTCCGTGCGGGCAAGTTCTGTCTGCTGCAACTTCTCATCTTCTGGTGAGAATGCAGAAGGCGGGTAGATGTAACTTGCCAGGGGTCGCTCGTACGAGCCTGCCAGGACATCCTGCGCCATGTCGAACCGCTGATGGACTTCGACAAAGGCCATGGCGGTTTCGGCCAGCATATTGGGATACTGGGAGCCTTGCCCTGGGAAGAGCATGGCCACCTTGCCGGACTGTTGCTGCGGCTGAGCCTGGAAGTAGATTCCGCGAGGGTCTCGGGCAGAGGTCTCAGGCGCGTCGAGCATCTTGAGTGCTTGAGGGAGCCGGTCCTGGAGTTCTTCGAGACTCACGGCCACCACGGCGAGTGTGGGAGCGGCCGGGTCTTGGTCGCAAGCTCGCCATAACGAAGCGGCCAGATCCACCGGTTCGGCGGTTGCTCCTTGTCGTAGGGCCTTTTGACACTGTTCGATCGCGCCGCGCAACTCAGTCCGGTTCGCTCGGCGGAAGAGGAACAGTTCGGCCGGCCAATGTTTGCGGGCAGGTGACGGTTGGCTCGCATAGTTCTGCGTGTATTCTTCCAGCACCACATGGAAGTTGGTTCCGCCGAATCCGAAAGCGCTGACACCAGCCACACGGGGCAAATCGGTACGATGCACCCAAGGGCGAGCATGCGTGTTGAGATACAACGGCCCCTGGTGGAATTGAGCCCGAGCGTTGGGTTTCTCGACCAGCGTCGGCGGCAGCACCTTGTGATGCAGGGCCAGTGTGGTCTTGATCAGTCCTGCCAGACCGGCCGCACACTTACTATGGCCGATCATGGACTTGACCGAACCGAGCGCGCACGACTGCAGCGGCGCGCCCGCTTCTTGAAGCACGGCGGCCAACGATTGGGCTTCGGTCCTGTCTCCAACCACGGTGCCGGTACCGTGGGCTTCGATGAGTTGCACCCGAGCGGGGTCCAGGTTCGCTTTACTGTAGGCACGCCGCAGAGCGCGAAGCTGCCCCGCTGCGTTGGGAGCGGTGAGCCCCTTCTCTTTGCCATCACTGGAAGAGCCAACCCCTTTGATCACGGCGTAGATCGTATCGCCGTCTCGTTCGGCATCGGCGAGTCGCTTGAGGACCACGACGCCAACCCCTTCGCTGAGGGCGATTCCATCTGCTGACTCGTCGAACGGGCGGCACTGACCACGCGGTGAGAGCGCATGGGTCTTGCTAAAGGCCATGTAGGCGTAGGGGGTTTGAACGGTGTCGGCCCCCATCGCCACGGCGACATCGGCCGTTCCCATCTCGAGTTCGCGAACGCACGCATGGACGGCCGCCAGCGACGAGGCACAAGCGGCGTCGATGGCCATGTTGGTGCCGCCGAAGTTAAAGCGGTTGGCCACACGCCCGACTGCCACATTCTGCAAAATGCCAGGGAAGGAATCTTCGGTCCACTCCGGCAACATTTCACGACCGAACTCGATCACGTCTGCTGACTGCATCGGCACGTTGGGAATGCTGTCCAAAAACGGCATGCACGTTCTAAACCCATAGGCCACCGCCATGGGGCTGCCACCGCCACCGATTCCCAAGATGGCTGCCGTGCGCTCGCGATTGAAAGGGCGATCGGCATAGCCGGCATCTTGAAGGCCATGCTGCACCGCCTCGAGCAAGAGCAATTGCAGGGGTTCGACCGATGGCAGACTTGCCGGCGTGATGCCGTATTGGAACGGATCGAAATGGACGTCGGAGAGAAATCCGCCCCACTTGCTGATGATCTTGTCACGTGCCCTAGGGTTGGGGTCGTAGTAGTTGCGCCAGTCCCAGTGCGTAGCGGGGACTTCGGTCACGGCGTTGACGCGGTTGAGCACGTTCTCCCAGTAGGCGAGTGCCGAGTTCCCTTTGGGATAGAAGCAGGACATCCCAATGATGGCAATATCGCACGGTTGCTCGGCCACCTTGGGCTGCTCGAGTTGCTGCTGAGCGACGATCTCGGCCCCACCGCGGGAGACGTTCTCGTGCAGTTCCTGCATGGTGGTTACCTCGTGTCGCAAACCGGCCACCTGGCCAATCATGTACATGCCGCGGCTAAACTGTTCTTCGTCCGAGACGCTGGTCAGTTTCGAGCGTCCATCGGGCTGTTTGATTCGGTCGAGCCCTTTCGAAGCCACGCGCAGGCGGCCAACGTTCTGCCATTCCAACGCTTTGACAATTTCTTCATGGCTGCGGCCCTGCGCTTTGAGGCGTTGCCGCTCGGTTTCGAAGGTGTCGTAGTAAGGAGTCTTGATGCAGCGAATGGCATGCCCTGGGCCGGTTTCCAGGAGCACCGTCTCCGCGCAGCCAAGCGACTCCTTTTGAAAGCGGGGCATGATGGCACCGCAACGCACGGCTTCTTCGGTAAACAGATAGGCGGTGCCCATCAACACGCCGATCCGCATCCCGCGCTGCGCCAGCGGAGCGGCCAAAGCGGCCACCATGGCCGCCGACACGTCATCGTGAATGCCGCCGGCAAAGACAATGTGCAATTCGCTGGGGTCTTCGAATTTGGCCGTTTGCTCCAAGAGCAACTGGCACATGGTTTCCCACAACAGAAAGCTCGAACGAGGACCGACATGCCCTCCGCATTCGCGCGCCCTTCGAAGATGAATCGCCTGGCTCCATCGCGAAGAAACATCTTCAACAGGCCAGGCGAGGGGACGTGCAGGTAGGTGACAATGCCTGCCTCTTCGAGTTCTTTGGCCTGATCGGGCCTGCCACCAGCAATCAGGGCAAAGGGAGGACGGTGCCGCAGGATCACTTCGGTTTGTTCTTTACGAATCTCCGGCGGCAAGAAGCCCAACAGCCCGACACCCCAAGGCGTGTCTTGTAGTTTGGCTTTGGTAGCGGCCACCAACGTCTCAGCCTCAGGCTTGCGCAACAGCGCCAGAGCCAGCAGCGGCAGCGCTCCAGCCTGGCCCACCGCTTCGGCAAACTCCGCGGTGTCGCTTACCCGGGTCATGGGACCTTGCAGAATGGGGTACGCCGTCCCGTGGCTTTCAGCCAGCGGTCCGCCTGGGGCAAGCGGTTTGAGTGCTTGTGCGGCAGCCAGGTTCTGATCCATCTTGGTCAGGATGGCCGTGATCACACCTCCGGTGGTGCGGAACTCATCTGCCAAGCCAGCGGCCAGCGCGACGTCTTGTCCTGCCAACAGCAACTGCTCTTTGGGGTCGAGTCCCGCAGACGCTTGTAGTTCTTGGCGAAACCGCGCGCGACGGTTCGCTTGGGTGTCCTCTCCGCTGAGCGTCTCTGCCAGCGTTTGCAATCGGGCGACCGGTTTCGCGCCGGGGCGATGGAAGACTCGGTACGAAGTGCCAGGTTCAGGCGTTAGCAACAAAGTCTCGCTGCCGTCACTGGCCCTGAGCATGGCCGCCGTTCTGGCTGAGAAGGGGGACTCGCGCGTGAGCCATAGCTGGGTGTCGAGTACCACGCCAGCGGCACCACCCACCTTGCAAGCGGCGGCCGCATTGAGGCCGATTCCTCCTTGAACCCAAGCAGGCAGTTTGATTTCTCCACGTTCAAACCGCTGACGCCAACTCTGAAGCAAAATGAACGCCGTCTCGCTGCCGACGCGCCCGCCAGATTCGTGCCCTTTGAGAATCAGCGCCGCTGCGCCCAACTCGCTGGCTGCTGCTGCCTCGGTGATGCTGGTGACTTCGCACACCAACCGCCACTGCGCAAGTTGCTTGACCGTTTGCTTGGACCAGGCGGCAGGTCCGCCAGCCAGGACAATGGTGGTTAGTCCAGCGAATCGCTCAGGCGTTAGCTGTTCGGCAATGGCCTGTTGTTCTGGTCCCAGCTTAACTCCATATCCACCGCTCGCCACACCTCGGGCCAACGAGTCTAAGGCTTCGAGGCCGAGAGCCGGATCGTGACAGAATTCCAGATCCAAGCAGCCACATGCCCCGGCGCGACAAGCCGCGATGGCGATCGTCGGCGAGGTGCTTCCTGGTGGGGTCAAGGCCAGGATCGAAAAATCTTGCATCGTACTCCTCTCGTTCGGCGGGCCACGGCCTTCAGTAGTTCCTACTGAATGGTACAAGGTCCAAGCGCGGATGCCGCCCACCGTGTTACGTGGAAGAACCGTGTTACGTGGAAGATATGAGTGGTGGTGTGGTTTGAGCGAGCGAGGCAAATCGCTCAAGCGACTCGACCTAGCGTCTGTAGTCTATAAATACTGGGTATTCTTTGCAGCTTAACAAGATAACCCATGCCTACTGATTCTCCATGAACAATTCTGATTTCAAGTGAATTGTTCACCCTAATTCGGGGGGGTAGGCCAGCTGATTCCTTACAGAACCCCAATGGAACATGCCCTTTTTCCAACAAGTCCGGCCAATTGAGCCGTCGGAATTTCTGAATGCGTGACCAGCACGGTCGGGGCGAGTACATTACCAACATGTTTTAGAACAGAACCATGGGCTGAAAACCAATCCCTACGTGAGGAATTCCAGATGAAACGTCTCTGCTTCGCTCTCGCTACCTTGGCACTTTTGTTGGGCTTGGACTTGCCGGCTTTGGCCGACGTCAAACTGCCGACCGTGCTCGATAGTCACATGGTTTTGCAGCGTGATTTCCCGCTCAAGATCTGGGGTTGGGCAGATCCGGAAGAAGAGGTCACCGTGACCCTCGGCGAGAGTCAAGCAACCACCAAAGCCAACGCTGACGGAGCCTGGCTCGTGCAGCTTGATCCGCAAAAGGCGGATGGCAAGGCTCGGCAAATTGTCGTGCAGGGTAAGAACAAATTGATGCTCACAGACGTCTTGATTGGCGAAGTCTGGATCGGCTCAGGCCAATCCAATATGGAATGGCAGTTGGCCAATACGAACGGCGCGGCCGAGGCAATCGCCGCCGCTGACCATCCCGAGATTCGCTTATTCCACGTCCCCAAGATTCAGGCATCCGAACCTGCCGCGGACATCAACGCCGCCTGGAAGGTTTGCACTCCGGCGAATGTTCCGAAATTCTCAGCCGTGCTGTACTACTTTGGGTTGAAACTCCAACAAGAACTCGACGTGCCGATCGGTCTGATCAACAGCTCTTGGGGAGGTTCGCCGATCGAACCCTGGACCATCACGGAAAAGGGATCTGGTGGAATGTACAACGGGATGATCGCCCCCTTGACCAACGTCGCCGTCCGCGGTTCGATCTGGTATCAAGGTGAGACCAACGTGATCCAAGCGAATGGCCTAGCTTACGAAGGCAAGATGAAAGACTTGATCCTCGGCTGGCGAAAACAATTCGGCAACGATCAGTTGGCCTTCCACTTCGTGCAGATTGCCCCTTGGTCCGGACGGTACGAAGCGGGAGAACTTCCCGCTCTGTGGGAAGCTCAAGTGGCTTCGCTCAAGATTCCCCACACCGGCATGGCAGTCACCACGGACCTGGTAGACAACATCAAGGACATCCACCCTCGTAATAAACTGGACGTTGGCAACCGCCTGGCACTTTGGGCTTTGGCCAAAAACTACGATCAGCCCAAGGTCACCTACTCCGGCCCTCTCTACGAGAGCATGAAGATCGAAGGTAACCAGATTCGGTTGCAGTTCGCTCACAGCGCAGGGCTGAAATCTCGCGACGGAAAACCGTTGAACGAGTTCCAAATTGCCACAGCAGAGGGTGAGTTTGTTGATGCCGTGGCCACCATTGATGGGGACACGGTCGTCGTCGAAGCCAAGGGCATCGCCTCACCGGCGCAAGTCCGGTTCGGTTGGCACAAGCTGGCCAATCCCAACCTGGTCAATGCCGCAGGCTTGCCGGCCTCCCCCTTCCAAACGAACCAGTGGCGCGGCGGAACGGGTGTCGATTCAACGTCCAGCAATTAGGCATTCACAAAACTCAATTCAGACCAACAGAAATTCACCACGGAGAAAACCGAGGGCACGGAAAAAGCAGAACGGACCGGCATTGCGACTTGCCTGATGCCGCCCCCGTGTCTGTTCGTGAAATAGATTTTCCAAGCAGAGGAATCTCCGTGCTCTCCGTATCTCCGTGGTGCAATGTTTTCGTCGTGCCATCTTTTTGTAGTGCTCCTCCAGGCGTAGCAGCCTCACTCAAGCATCTCCGGTTTGCAAATGCGGAAGTTATTTTCGCCGGTCCCTCAGCCTTTCTCGGGACCGGTGCCGGCCCAAATCTGTGCAGGGGTGTCCACGACCGCCGCGCCGCGCCGCATCCGTACCAGCGTGCGAGTCTCGCACATGCCAGTCTGCAGCAGGCAATCGATGGCCCAACCATTCGCGCGTGGAACATCCACGAGCAGTGGCTCACCGCGGTAGCGGCTGAGTGCATCCAGCAATAGTGCCGTCCCGGCTTGCTGGTTCAAGGCTACCATGGGACCCACCTGGCGTGCTGGATCCCCGGGCCGTGCCGTGGCGTAGCCAACCAGTTGTTCGTCACGGTGTACCACGCGCATGGATTGCGGATCTTCTGTCCATAATCGCTCGAGCAACCTTTGCCGAAACGTCCCGGTGACTTGCTGGTCCAGGGCGGCAATTGCCCTCAGTTGCGACGCATTGGCTCCTTCTACTTCAGGGAAAGCCGTGCCGAATGTCACCGACCGCGCAAGCTCCGGCATGCCGGTCAGTCGGGCCAGCTCGTACTCTGGTTCGAACCCAAACTGCTGATAGACCGGCATCCCGAGCGGTGTGGCATCTAGCCTTTGCGTCTGTATGCCGCGCCGGTCCAGGTACTCCACCGCCTGCCGCACGAGTCGCGTACCGATTCCCTGCCGGCGATGTTCGGCATCTACCAGCACCATGGCAATCCATCCAATCGTGCCAAACGTGCAGGCAAGCGTGGTGCCAACCACACGGTCCCCGTGCACGGCCACCAATGCACCCTCGGGTTCGAGATGCATCATCCGCTGCCAGTCCGCAGTGCGTTGGTTCCAGCCGGCCGCAGACTTCAGCCGCATGGCAGCGTCCAAGTCCGTGGCGTGCATGGTTCGAATGGAAATCATCAGATGCGTCGGTCAGGTTGAATCAGGTGTCGCCGATGGCAAAGGGCAAAGGTGGACGGTTGCGGATGAATCGTGGTAGCATGATCGGTGTCGGAAAGCGAGGGCTCTCCTCGTCTGGTGTCGTTCGCACAACCATTTTCTGTTAAGGACTCTCATGAGTGCTGCAATGAGAGAGCGTCTTTCTATCAAACGCTCGACACTGCTCGTCATGCTGGCCGCAGGCGTCCTGTTGGCAGGGTCTTCCGCATGCTGGGCACAACAGACAGCCCCCGCTGGCACCAATGCGGGCGTTGCCCGAGATCTGCGTTCCAAGAACTTCGTCCTGCATACGGACATTTCGGACGAAGATGCCGGGGAGATGCTCAAGCGGCTGGAGACCATGCTCGAACTCATCTCGCGGTACTGGGGCAAACCCAACCAGAAGGTGATCCGTTGCATTGTCGCCCGAGACTTGAACAACTTTGACACCACCAGTTGGAACCCTGCCGGCATTGCTCAGATTCGCGCCGGAGCCGGAGTAACCACCACCCGCAGCAATGGCCGGACCGGCGAGTCCATCGTGTACGCCATTCCCGACCGCGGGGTTCCGAAACATGAAGCGGTGCATGCCTATTGTGGGCAGATGTTCGGCCGCACCGGTCCCACTTGGTACGCCGAAGGCATGGCCGAGATGGGACAGTACTGGGAAGAAAAGGAAAAGGCGGTCAACGCCAGCGACTACGTCATTAAATACATCCGCGAGTCCGAACCGCGTTCGTTGCGAGATATTGTCGGCGATCCCGATGCCGCGGCCGGTACCTGGCAAGACTACGCCTGGCGTTGGGCCTTGTGCCACCTGCTGGCCAACAACCCTAACTACGCGCAGCGATTTCGCCCGCTAGGGCTGGGCTTTCTCAACAACCAGCCGGTCAGCTTCGAGCAGGTCTACGGTGCCATGGCCAACGAGATTGCCTTTGAGTACCTGTTCTTTCTCGAACACCTGGAATCTGGCTACCGCGTGGACTTGTGCGCCTGGGATTGGAAGAAGAAGTTTCTCGCCCTGCGGGGAAGCCGCGCTTTGACTGCCCGCGTCAACGCTGGTCAAGGGTGGCAGCCCAGCGGTTGCCAACTGACCGAAGGGGAGCAGTACACCTACTCCACCACCGGCGATTGGAGCGTGGACGAAGACGGCACAGACCTTACCGCAGACGGCGAATCCGATGGCCGCGGACGCCTGGTCGGCGTGGTCTTTGCCGATTACAGCTTGGGCAAACCATTTGAACTCGGTGCCTCAGGCACTTTTACCGCCCCCAGCGACGGCAAGCTCTACCTCCGCTGCCGCGACAACTGGAACGAGATCGCCGACAACAAAGGGAGCGTCTCCGTCAAGATCCGGACAGGAACTCCGTAGCGAAAAAGTAGTCATTTCGCCCGGTCCTCTGCAGGCGATTCCCCGCCCTCGAGCAGCGTCTGAAGTTTCTTGATTGCCCTCATCCAGAGCATCTGGCAAGCAGGGCGGCTGCGGTTCATCCGCTCGGCCACTTGATCGAAAGGCAAGGCTTGCAGGTTGCGGAGTTCGATCACCTCACGGTAGTCATCGGTCAGTTGCATGATGGCGGTGGCCAGACGGAGTTCGTCATCCCGCTGCATCGCCAATCGGCTGGGCGTGCCACCCTCGGCAGCGAGTTGGATAGGGCTGGCCAGGCTGTCTTCGTCCTGGCCCACATCGATGGAAACCTCACGCGCTGCCCCGCGCTTCTGCGAGGTCCGATAGTGGCGAATGTAGTCCGATAGATTGTGGGCCATGATCCGCCGCAGCCAGGCCAGCCACTCCGCTTCGGTCGAACCTGCAAATCGCTCGAAGTCGCGATGGGCCTCCATCATGGTTTGCTGCACCAGATCCGAGGCGTCCACCTTGCGGCGAAGCGAACCCTCCACGCGAGCCCTGGCTATCAGATTCAGATAGTTGCGGCACGCCGCGAATAATTCGTCCCGGCTCCCTTCATCCCCACCGCGGGCTTTACGCAGCAGTTCCACCACCGTCTCAACCCGGTCTGCATCATCCATCTGATCAATCTCCAGCCTGTGATTCTCGTCGCATCCTACCTCACCTGGCGGAGCCGCGTTCGGAACCAGCAGTGATTTGGTAGAATGGTCGCCGACTATGTCGAACCGTTGTCTCAACGGTTCAGGAGCCAAGACAACAGTTTCCGTTCAACTGCAGTTCGAGCAAATTGAACCGTTGGGACAACTGTTCTACATAACTGACGGCATCAGGGAAAAACGAGGTTCGGCGGATGTGGGCGATCACTTCCTACTACAACCCCCACAAGTATCGGCGACGAGCGCTCAATTATCAGGCGTTCCGCAACCGCTTGCAACTGCCGCTCGTCACGGTCGAACTGTCCTTCGACGGCAATTTCGAACTCGCCGATGAGGACGCCAACGTGATGGTTCGCCGGTCTGCTCCGGATGTCATGTGGCACAAAGAACGATTGCTCAACATCGCGCTGGCCCAAGTGCCGGATGATTGCGACAAGATCGCCTGGCTGGATTGCGATCTGATCTTCGACGATCCGGAATGGGTGGATGCGGCCTCCAAGGCACTGCAGCACCACCCGGTGATCCAACCGTTCGAACGGTCCTATTATGTTCATCGTGACGCGGAGATTGGACACACGTGCCCCGCCCAATCGGATCCGCCGTACGAATCATTGGCGAGTGCGCTCAGCGCAGGCAGGGTCCAGAAGAATTTCTTGCTCGAACCGGACAAGCGAAAGATTGGTGTCGTGCCAGGCTTGGCCTGGGCGGCCAGGCGTGAGGTCCTGGAGAAGCATTCCTTCTACGACGCCTGCATCATGGGGTGCGGTGACGGCGCGATCGTCGGGGGCGCGTTGGGCCAATACGATGATTTAATTAAGTATCTACAAATGACACCAGACCACGCCCAGCATTATCTCGATTGGGCACGCCCATTCTACGAAAGTGTCCAAGGGGACGTGGGATCTATTCCCGGTTCTATCTATCATCTCTGGCATGGAGAAGTCGAAGACAGACACTACCTGGCCCGCCGTGTCGGGTTCGGGAAATTCGGTTTCAATCCCTATCGCGACGTCGCGATCGATACGAACAACTGCTGGCGGTGGAACTCCCAGAAACCGCAGATGCACGAGTTCGTTCGCAACTACTTCGCCTTGCGAAAAGAAGACGGAGGTTGAACCGCAACCTAAATGGACTGTGGCTATCGACGAATGAGAATGTGAGTTGCCGAAAGCAAATCGAGTTATTTCCCGTCGGATCCTATGCGTTGTCAAGCTCTCTGTTTAAGGAGCCTTAGCCAGTGGCTGATGAACCCAGCGAAACACCCAAGTTTGATGCATCGAATCCTGCCAAGTATTTCAGCAAGAAGTTCTTGAAGAATCATATTGATCTAGGTGGCAAAGGGAAGAAGGCGGCGGAGATCGCCTATATGAGACGCCGCAAGGCTTTGGAGAAGACCCTTTTGAAGATCAAGACCGAACTCGAAAGAGCCTTTGCGCTGGTGGAAGGCAAGAAGAAGAAACTCAAGCCGGTTGCCGACCACACCGCGGCCAAAGCTATGTGTCAGGCCTTGGAGAAACTCATCAAGAAGTGCACGAGCAAAGAGGACGTTGATCAGGCCAACAAGATCTTGAAGGATGTTCGAAGTTTGGCCAAGCTAGCCGAGTCAGACATGCAATGGAAAGCTGGACCCATCAACACGCTGCTCTGTCTCACGCCGGCCGACTTCAAGAAGCTTGCCGCCGAGGTTTATCTTCGGCAAGTTGCCAAGCACAAGGGGAGTTTCGTAACCGCGAGGGCATATCCCTACTTCGAGCGTGGAAGCAAAGGGGGAAAGCCGAGCCAGCTCCAGCGCGCTCACGAAGGGAAAGGGCGCGTCGAGATCGGCCTGCACCATGAGACATTCATTGCGATGCATTTCAACAAGATCGTATAGCAACAACCGTCACGTCGATTACGGGATCGCACTGCCGGCTGGGTACATCTCAAGCGTGATCCAACCGCGGTAGCCGTCGGCCGCTTGCTGGAACGCAAGCTTCTCGGTGTCGTAGAACGGCAACCGGTTGAGGTTCGGGTCACAGCCTACTTCGGTGGCGGCTGGGGCCGCCTGACTTCGCACCAGGTCTGGGATGTGCCGACTCGTTCCAAAGGCATCCACTCCGGTCTGTTGAGCAATGAGATTCGGAACGAAGACCAGCAGTCTGGCGCGGCGTGCTCCCGCCGGCGGTGTTCCGAGTCCCGCCGTGTTGGAGTCCACCTGCAGTCCTAGCGGTCCTGCAATGTTGAGGCCAAGCGTCGAGATGGCCGGAGCCGCAGGAGCCGGCGCGACCGCAGCGGGTTCGGGGCCCGCAGCACCAGGACAGCTGGTCAGCGGCCGGCAGTTGTGAAAGATCCTGCGGTCTGGCGGGAGCGAAAGGGTTGTTCCGGGTTCGATTTCCAGAATAGGACGGGGTTCGGCTGACAGCGCGGTTCGCGGCAACTCGTCGTTCCGCTTCCGCGGCGGCTTCATAAGCCTCCCTGAGCGCCGTTGCCTTGATATGGTCGGTAGCCATGACGCAGAGGAACCAAAGTGGAACCAATATCACGCAAGACAAGATACGCTCGACAACGAGAATCAAGAAGCCGTTGGAAGTTTCGAAGATGTCGTTGTAGGCTTTGACCACGAAGATGACCACTGCCAGAGAGATCATGACACTCAGAAACCGCAGCATCATGGTATTCTCGTCACTCTTGGGCAGCGCGAGAGCAACGCCAAACAGACCAAACTGAGCCATCACGCCGCACACGCCGGAGATCATCCAAGCGGTGGCACTTGCTGTGAGCGTATCCAGCCAGCTCGGGCGGAGCCCAAAGATGTACGTCGCAAGTTTCAAGAATGGCCAGCAAAACAAAGCACTTGCGACCACTGTCAGGCCGTAGATCAAGTAAATGAGCATGAATGAGCGCCCCGCAGAGTTTTCAAATGCGCAAGAAGTTGCCCAATGTCCCGCCATGTGGAAACGGGAGACTTCGTTGCCCAGTCAGGGGAAGAATTTGATCATCTATCCAGTTCTAGCGACCACGCGAGAACGGGCTCTCGCTTGAGCCGCGGAAGCTCAAAATGGCCGGAGGTCCTACTCTCACTAGGCTAGCCCGATTGGGTGCCTGAGTCCACACCAGCGGAGGTAGAAAAGCGGCTGTGGGGGGGCTGTTCGGGGGGCTACTTCTCGCCGATCACCTTGTAGACAATCACCGATTGCTCGCGGTTCTTGACGTCGATTTCGCCGAGTTCTTGGAAGTAGAACTTGTCCGCTGCCCGCTTGTAGGTGACTTCGTCCACGCAGATCTCGTTGGGACGAGCGAAGGTCTCCAGTCTGGCGGCCACGTTGACCGTGTCACCAATGGCCGTGTATTCCAGGCGTCGGGCTGAGCCAATGTTGCCTACCACCAATGGACCGGTGTTGATCCCAATCCGGACTCTCAGTTGACCTTTGCCAGGGACGGGGATGCGCATGCTCCGCACTTGGTCTCGCATGGCCAAGGCGACACGGATTGCATGCTCGGCGCTTTCTTCGTCAGGAATGGGTGCCCCGAACAGGGCCATCACGGCATCGCCCATGTACTTGTCGATGGTCCCCCCTTCCGAAAAGATGCACTCGGTCATGATGGTGAGAAAATCACGAATGAAATCCACCAAAGCTTCAGGAGCGAGCCCTTCGCTCATCTTGGTGAAGGAGACCAAGTCACAGAACAGGACAGTCACCACCTGTTCTTTGGGGGCCATGAGTTCATCGGCCCCTTCACGGCAGACCAGCGCTGCCACCTTGTCATCCAGGTACTGTCCCAGGTGGGCTCTGGCGCGGCGTTCGTGTTCGGCCTTCTCAGCCAGGCGAGCCCGTTCTATCCCCAAAGCGGCTTGATGGGCAATCACCAGCAGCAGGTCCAGATCGTCCTCGTTAAACGCTCTGCCGAAGTTGGTACTTTCGAGCGAGAGCAGCCCGATGATCTTGTCGCCGATCCAAAGCGGGGCGCACAGTGCGGACGTGACGCGTTTATCGGCCAGGCTTTCGAGAATGGCATCCGGGGCATTGGTGTTTTTGAGCAGCACGCCTGACCGCTCGCTCAGCACACGCTGCAAGATAGTGCGGCTCATGCGCACTTCTTCACCAGGGCCAAAACCCTGATAGCTGATCGGCTTGGGTCGGCCCTGGCTATCCAACAGGCAAAGGAACCCACGATCCGCCCCGACCTGTTCGACCACAATCCGCATGATCTCATCCATGGGGTCGGCCGAGTCCACCACATGCACCAGTTGCTCACTGACGAGTTGGATGAGTGCCAACTTGCTTTCGGCCAGCGAAGCCCTGGTGTCTCGGTCAATCTGAGCGGTATCGGTGCCGGTCCGCCGCACGCGCCAGGACGAAGACGAAGGGTCATCGACCGTGACTGAGCGGACAAACACGCCTGAGGCGGCCTCTTCGATGGAGGGCTCGTCAATGTGCAGCGGCGGAGCGTTGGTGCTCTCGAACCGTAGCACGGTCGACCCAATCAACACCCGATCACCATGCGCCAGCACGGCGTCGGTGATCCGGTGGCTATTGACGAAGGTTCCGTTCAAGCTGCCGATGTCTTGAATGCGCCACTCGTCGTTTTCGAAGACCAGACGGACGTGGTGCGAAGAGACCTTGGTGTCTGGCAGCGTGTAGGTGTTGGCCTCGGCCCGGCCGATGGTGACCGTCTCCGAGCCCAATTCCAAAGGAGTTCCGGAAGTTGAACCAACAATCTTCAGCCGTGCCATAGTGGTTGAATTCCCCGCAAGGGGCAGGGGAAGGGTGGTTCCCAGGTCAAGAAATTACCGTTCGAATTGACCGATTGTACCACAACCGGTTCCCCAGCGCGCAGTCTGATCAGGGAGGAATTCCCTCCGGCATCCGCTGCCAAGTCGGGCAATTCCTACAAACGCGCAAGGCAGACGCCGCCAACGCCGCCGGAAGGGTCTATTTAGAAATGTAGCCAAACTCCGGTCGGGCCTCTTTGAAGGCGGCCACTCCTTCGTCGGTAACTCCCTCATTGCCTCGCAATATCAACTCCTTGAGTTGCTTCATGTCAATCAGTTTGGTCAACGCGGCGTCGGTGAGTTTCCCTTTGACCACGTAGACCTTTTCCAACTTGGGGAGCTTGACCAAGTGATCCACGGCGGCATCGTCAATCGGTGCATTCTCAATCTTGAGAAACTCCAGGTTCTCAAGACCCGAGAGAGCCGCCAGGTCGGCACCGGTGACGGTCATCTGGTTGTCACCGTAGGTGATCCCTTCGATGGAGAGGGATTTCAGGTTGGTCAGCCCTGCCAGGGGTTTGAGTCCGGCTCCACTGATCGAGGCTCTCCCTAGATACAGGGTCTCAACCGGCGTTGCCTGACCGATGGACGTCATCACCGCATCGGTGACTTCGCCGCCGAGCGACAAGAGTTTCAACTTGTCAAGCTGCGGCAAGAACGACAACGTATCGGCCCCGTACTTGTCACCATGTTCAAGATGTAGTTCCTCCAACTCAGTCAACTTGGCAAGCTCTTTGAGCGCCGGTTGAGCCTTTTCATCAACGCTTGCCAAAGTGAGGAACTTGAGTTTGGTCAGGTCACCAATCTTCGAGAGGACGTCGGACTCTACGATACCGACACTTGCCTGCAAGTCCTGCAAGTTTTTGCAACTGAAAACATGCACCAACTTCGCTCCGCTCAAACTAGTGTCGCGGAAGCCGAGGGAGGTAAGGTCCGGCAACTTCGCCAACACCGCGAAGCTTTTATCGGTGGCATACGTTGCTTGGAACTCGAGCGACTGGAGTTTTGGGAAATTTTCAAGGACCGCAAGGATGGTAGGTCCTACCGTCTTGTAGCCAAAGTCCAAGCCGATCACGTCCCCCTGCTCGTTGGTCTCCATCTTCGCGCCGACCAATTCAACCAACTTGACGGGATCGGTCGGGACCTCCTGCACCATCTTCAACGTGCGCAGGCATTTGATCATCAACCAGCACTCTTCCAACGTATTCTTCTCAGGATAACTGGCCTTCGGATTGTCGCACCCGCCCTCGAGGTCGCGGTAGCCTGCGGTGGTGTTCGCATGGAACTCGTAGACCAGGGGGCCGTCGTGATCGTGTTCCACCAACAAGGTATCTTCGTCCATATAAGGAAATGGACGAAGGGACGACATGGAACCCGAGGCCTCACGCATCCATTCCATATCGTTGGTACCAGCGCTGATCTTGAGGTGCGCGGTGGGGGAATACTTGACCACGATTCCATCGCCGAACTCGGGGGCTTCTATCTCGGCTCCCTCCGGCAACATGATCGTGTAATCAATTTCTTCCATCGTCAGCTTCTTCTCAACCAGCGGTGTATCAGGAGCGCCCTTGAGCATTTCATCCAGCGATGCCCAACGGGGCTCAACAGGCATAAGCTCGTTGGGTTCGTCACCGAAAATGTCACTGGGGTTACCAGGCAGCGAACCTCCGGCGGCGAAACGTTCTTTGACAAGTTCTTCGGCCGAACGTCCACGCAGCGTGAACATCATCAGGACGGCCAGCAGCAACACGGCGGCAGTCTCGCCGACCACAATCAACAACGGCGATGGCCGACTGGCTCCGGCAGGGGACTTGGCTGGTTCGTTCATGATGGCTCCTTTGCAACCGTCGCCGGGGCGCTCGTTCCCAGACGACCTAAGAAGAGGGTGGCCAGTAGTAACACCACGGCGCTTGCCATAGTCAACCAAGTGCCGAAACCTGGCCACATGAGTTCTCGATGCGCCGTCGCCGCGCCGGCCAGGCTGGAGTACTGCCAGAAGGTCAGCAGCGGCGGGCCGATGGCCAACACTGCCAACAGCATGCACACGACGCGCGGCATGGTGTTCAGTTTCTCCTTGATCCCGCTGGCGAAAACCAACGCAAGGGACAAGGCAAAGCAGGCGAACGGAAGCCAGCCGAGCCGAAACTCGAATCCGCGCTGTAAGACTTCGCCCTCTGGTAAGGAATCGGTGACCCAAGGCAAGGCCACGGCCAGCATGCCCAACAGCGCTGGCGGAATAATCACAAGACGTTGCAAATGCACGATCCTGCTCCTACTCAACAGAAGAAATGTTGCTGCCACTTTCGCTTCTCAGGCAGTGAATCTGGCTGAGAGAGCCAAACGTGAAGTGATTCTGGGAATTGTAAGGTACCTAACGAGTGTTGCAACAAATTGGTTCGCCATTCGTCAATTCGCCATTTCTCCACAAAAAAACGCGTCTCACAGTTCAATGGGAACCGCAAGACGCGCTGTTTGATAAGTAGACCGTAGAACGCTCCACTACTCCTTGGGGGCATCAGCCGGAGGAGCGGGGTCGGCGGGAGCTTCCTTCTTCTCAGGAGCGGCACCGATCTCCTTGTCGTTCTTCTCTTTCATGGCGGTGGCGAAGCGATCGCGAGTCTTTTTCCAAATGCCATCTCCCAACGGGACGGCGCACTCGCCTTTGCCTTTGCAGGCGTTCTCACCAGCCGATGAGCCGCAGCCGCCTTGGCCTTTGCACTCATTCTTGGTGTGGCAGTCGTGATGGGCCGCCGTGGCGCAGGCACCTTGCCCGGCGCACTCGTTCTCACCACCGGCCCCTTTACCTTTGCAGGTATTCAGCCCGCGGCAGACGTGCGGTTCTTCGAGCAGCAGGGCAACATCGGTGGCACCTTCGTCACCAGCAGGAGGATCGGTGGTGCCTGTGGTGTCCGCTGGGGCATCCGGCTTGGGCGGGGCCGCTTCTTCTGAGCCACACCCAGCCAGCGAACCGGTGAGGATACCGCCAAAGGCAGCGGCCGTTAGCCGATTGAAATCACGACGATTCAGATCTGTACGTTTCATGTCTTGGTTCCCGCTAATGGAAGAGGAATAAGCAACCCGCGCTGATGGACACTTTGCGGACCCGTTACCGAACAAGGTAACCGGAATGGTGCCAGGATGATAGATGCCGAGCGTGGTTCGTCCGGTTCGGCCTGCAGAACCTGGCAGGTCTAAAACTCGGCGCTACCTGGCGTGCGAGGGAAGGGGATCACGTCGCGGATATTGGACATGCCGGTCACAAACTGCACGGCCCTTTCGAGCCCCAGCCCAAACCCGGCATGCGGCACGGTGCCATACTTGCGCAGGTCCAGATACCACCAGTAGTCGGCCGGGTCGAGATCTTGCTCGGCCATCCGCTGTTCGAGGACATCGAGCCGTTCTTCGCGCTGGCTACCTCCGATGATTTCCCCCACCTTAGGGACCAGCACATCCATGGCCCTGACGGTTTTTCCGTCGTCGTTGACGCGCATGTAGAACGGTTTGATGGTCCGAGGGTAGTCGTACAGGATCACCGGTTTCTTGAAATGCGTTTCCGTTAAGAACCGTTCGTGTTCGGATTGCAGATCAGTTCCCCACTCGACGGGATACTCAAACTTCTCACCGCAGCTGGTCAGGATCTCTACCGCCTTGGTGTAACTGACCCGTTCGAACTGGCTCTCGACGATGCTGGTCAGGGTCTCCAGCAGGGACTTGTCCACCCATTGGTTGAAGAACTGCATGTCCTCCGCGCAGTGTTCCAGCACATCACGAAAGATCCGTTTGAGGAAGTCCTCGGCCAGTTGCATGTTGTCATCGAGGTCGAAGAAGGCCATCTCAGGTTCCACCATCCAAAACTCGGCCAGGTGCCGGGACGTGTTGGAGTTCTCAGCGCGGAACGTGGGGCCAAAGGTGTAGACCTTGCCCAAGGCGCAGGCAAAGATCTCGGCTTCCAGCTGACCACTCACCGTGAGGTAGCTAGGGCGGTCAAAGAAGTCCTGCTTGTAGTCCACTTGCCCGTTGGCGCGCGGTGGGTTGTTGAGGTCCAGCGTGGTGACCTTAAACATCTCACCGGCCCCTTCGCAATCGCTGGCTGTGATGATGGGCGAATGGACGTACAGGAACTCTTGCTCCTGGAAGAAATCATGAATCGAACGGCAAACCTGATTGCGAGCGCGCATCACCGCGCCAAAGGTATTGGTCCGGGGTCTGAGGTGAGCCCATTCTCTGAGCTTCTCGAAGGAGTGCCGCTTTTTCTGCAAGGGGTAGGTTTCAGGATCGGCCCAACCGTGCACGACTAGTTGCGAAGCGTGAATCTCGGTGGTTTGGCCCTTTCCGCCGGAGGCTTTGACTTCGCCCTCGACGGATATGCTGCATCCGGCCGCGAGTTGCTTGATCTGCTCGGCGTAGTTGGGCAGCGTCTCATCGGCAATCACCTGCACATTGGCGAGCGAGCTACCGTCGTTGAGTTCGATGAAGCTAAAGGTCTTGGTATCTCGCCGGGTTCGCACCCAGCCGTCCAGATGAACCTGTTGGCCAATGGCTTCCTCGCGAAGCGCGTTGCGTACGCTGATCTTTTCCATGATGCTGCTCCGAGGGGTTGGGTCGTGTCGCACGGCAAAGACGTTTGGCCGCATGATACCATGATCCTCGGCAAAGCGAATCAGGAGCGCTGTCAACCGTGTTGGATGTGCACGAGTTATTGGTCCTCTTCCGAGTCCATGTCAGCGGTTAGTGTATCCCTGCTGCGCAAGATCGGTACCAGCAACAGCATCGCCAGCAGGCTCGGGATGCACATCGCGAGGGTGCTAAGCGCAAACCCATGGTGGGAGACCCAAGTGCCAATCTGCCAGGCCGTCCAAGATTCGCAAAGGTTGGTGCCGGCCATCAGGAGGCTCAACCGTGTGGCTGCGAGCGGTGGTCGGCTGACGTCCATGAACAGCGTGTAAGAAGCTGCCGTGAAGGCCCCAATGGCGAGGTACATGCCGGACAAGACAATCCACGTCAGCGTGAGACTTGGGGGCACCTCGGGGGTGTCCGTCAACTGGGACTCAACGCCGGCGGCCGTGGCTGCGAGCGCGACCACGGTCAAAATCATCAGGCTTTGCGTGAGCAGCAAGGTCTTGCCGTGTGTCCAGCGATCAGCCAGCCAACCACCGAACAGCGCGCCAATAGCCATGCTGCTGGTTCTGGCAAACAAGAAGAAATGGCCGATATCCTGCTGCGACGCTGCGAACCCTTTGAGCGTGGGCGAAACCATGGCACCGGCCGCTTCGTACGCCGCACCGGCAGTCATGGCAAAGGCCAGCGTCCACCAGATACGGCGGTTCCCCAACACGGTCTTGATCTGGGCCCAAAGTGGCGTTGTAGAAACCTGCCCCGCCTCCGCAATGTGAGCAGGCGAGGGAGCCCACCACAGCAGCGGCAAGCTCAACCAGCAATTTCCTACCAGTAGCAATACCATCAGCGGTTGCCCTAGGGCGGACTCGGCCAGCAGGGCCCCGCCTCCTAAGAGCGCGGTGCCGAGCAACATGCCTGCCTGCATCCAGCCGTTGACCCCTCCGCGTTCGGCGGTGGGGACGGTCTTCAAACAATACGCATCAATGGCCACATCTTGAGTAGCCGCCGCCAGGGCATGAGCCAACAGCAACCAGCGAAGGAGATCAAAGTCGGCCACGAAGTCCAAGTTCGCAATTGGCAGCAGGAGCAAGCCCATCACCAGTTGGGCAGTTGCGATCCAGTGTTTAAGAGTCCAGCGCTCAGTTTGACAGCGGTCGACCAGTGGAGCCCAAAGGAATTTGAGCGCCCAGGGCAGCACCAACACGGCGCTGAGTTGGGTGATCTGCGCGGTCGCAACACCTCGGGCTGCCAGCAGTGCGGGAAGCGCCACCCAAACAAAGCCGATGGGCGCACCCTCACTGTAATACAAGGCTGCGAACAAGGCCTTGCGTGCGAGTTTGGGTGTTGGAGCGATCAAGTGGAGCCAACGATCAGCGGCTGAGATCCAGGTAGCCAGAACTTCGAATCCCCAGCGAAACGCCACCTGGTCCATCTCCGTTGACCACTTTGATGACGATGGTGTTTCGCCCTTGCTGGAGATTCACTTGAGCCTGGTCTTGCGCGTAGCCGATGGCCCTGGAACCGTCGAAACGATTGACCATTTTTCCGTTGACCCAAACCTTGTTGGCGTCATCGCTCCCGATCAGCAGCGTGGCCTGTTGTTCCACAGCGCTGTCGGCCAGCACCAGGAAGTAATGCGCCACGTTGACGGAGCGGACCTTCTTCTGGTTGTCATACTGCACGGTATCCACAGCGGTGACGCCTGCTTTGGTGGCGGCGCTGACGGGCTCCCAACCTACCTGACCACCCAGGCCGGGGAACTTGGCGGTCAGGTCTGGCTTGGCCAGTTCGTCTTCAACCGGCGTCCGAGCGTTGATTCCCCCCTTGGCATCCAGCGGACCGAGGATTCGCATCTGCGAGACCTTTTGCTCCGCAGCGGTCAGCCCTTGCAGGTAGCTGAGCAAATCTGCCGCATCTTGAGCGGAGACGTCTCGCAGCACGAGTTCTGGCATCAGCGACTTCTGCTGCTTCT
Organism: uncultured Planctomycetia bacterium; assembly: GCA_942492195.1. Classification (GTDB taxonomy): domain Bacteria; phylum Planctomycetota; class Planctomycetia; order Pirellulales; family S012-138; genus CALOEH01. The sequence continues at coordinate 63,741 of CALOEH010000119.1, forward strand.
CCAACACCACGACTTCGTCGGCAGGGACGCGAATCAGCTGGTTCTTGGCGTCGCGTAGCACGACCTCTTCTTCGGTCTGCTTGACCACGAAACCTGCGTACAGCTGACCGCCATCGGTTTCCAACAAGTACGTGGAGTATTCTGGCGCGATGGCTTTGGAAGGCTCCAGGATGGTCTCGAGCAGCGTTTTGACTTCGTACTTCTTACCAATCTGGCTCAAGTCAGGGCCAAGGTTCGCTCCTTGTCCGTGTACCATGTGACAGTTCTTGCACTGGGCTGCGGAGCTTTGGAAGAAGATCTGTTGGCCTCGGTTGGCATCCCCCTTGAGCGCCAAGATCTCCGCTGGCTTGATGGCGCTACCTAGCCGCTCGGCGCGCTGGCCGGCCGGAATGAACTTCTCGAACAGTGCTCGGACGTTGGCATCAGGGTGCTTGGTGGCTTTGGCAATCACCGCTTGCTTTTGTTCTTTCGGCAGTTGGTCGTCGCCAATCAGGCGGAGCAATATGAGTGCCCCGCCGGTCGAGTCGATCATGCTGGAGACCGCCCGATTCTTGAGACCTGCGGAGAGCTGATCGCCTGCCAGCAAAGTTCGCAAGGCGCTGGCTTCCTGCAGCATCACCAGGCCATCGAGTGCGGCGAGGGCTACCGTGGGTTCTTTGCTACGAACATGCTCTGTGAGAACTTTGCCGAGTCCGTCGAGTCGCAGCGACACGGCGGTTCGAATCGTCGCGGCTTGCCCTGCGGCAGTTGCCTGAGGATCTCCCAGCAAGGCATACAGATGCGGGCGCAGTTGCACGAGCCCTTGTTCGGCAGCAATTGCTAGCGCCGCATCCTGGAGTTCTGGATTTCGCAGCGACTTCTGCAAAGCATGGAGTAGTTTCGGATCCTTGGCCAGCGTTTGCCAACTGCCATGCAAGTTCGCGCGAACTTGCTCGAGCGCCGCGGCACGTAGTTGAGCAGGGCGGTCCTCATCCGCCGCAATCTTGAGGAGCAACAGTCCGGCCTCGGCCGCAGGAACACTGCCCGCCGCCTGCAGCAAAGATTGCGCTTCGGTCGGAGTCAAGTTCGGTTTCGAAAGTGCTGTGACCAAGAACTCGCTGGTCTTCTCTGGGTCCAAGAGTTGCAGCAGCGGCATCCAGCGGGATTCAGCGCCCCTTGCGAAGTGAGGGCGGTGAACAGTTCCTTCCGTCGCTCGCCAGCGGCAATGTTGAGAGTCTCTAGCGCGTAGCGGTCTGCCGGATCAAACTGCTTGGCGATCTCGACCACCGCGGCGAATGAAGCTGGCGAACTCGACTTGGCCGCGGCCAGCAAGACTTCGCGCTGTACCTGCCCCTCAGGGTCTGCCGCCAGCGGCCAGAGTTTGGCAGCGTACTCTTCGCCATGCCGGCGGAGGATTCGCACGGCCAAGGCTCGGAACTCAGGGTCTTCGCTGGCCAACGCTTCGATGACCGGCTCCTGTTGTCCCATTCGGTCCAACAACCAAAGTGCCCTGGCTCGGTAGTTCTTGTCGTCTGAGGCCAACAGGGCATGCAACGATTTGAGACTGGCAGCCCCTTGGGCCAGCAGGTACTCGCGAGCAAGATACTGCGTGGCCAGGTTCGGGTTCTTGAGCGCTTCGGTCGCTTCGGTCAAGTCTTGATAAGGGCCCGGCGTGCCGATCCGCTTGAGCGTCTTGCCTTTGGGAGTCAGGCGGAAGATCCGACCTCGGTTGGGGTCGTTGTAAGCATGGCCCCCGACACCACCGTCGTACCAGTCTGCCACCATCAGGCTGCCATCGGGATGCGTGCAGACATCGTCAGGGCGGAAGTAATTGTCCCCGTCACTGGAGATCACCACTTCGTTCTCAGCACTCTTGCCGAGTCCCAGGTTCTGGTGTCGGTAGACACGAACTCGCCGCGGACCAGCGTCACAATGCCAAGGGGCGTTGTGGTACTTGGGCCCAAACGCATTCCCTTCGTAAAAGCACATCCCGCAGGGAGAACCAAAACCGGTCACCAGGGTGCCAGGGACGTAGCCAGGCACGTGGGCCCGGAAATGCCAACCGGCGCGGTAGGGAACTTCAGGCGGAACCAGCGCATCGAGCTGTTCTTTGCGGAACGGAGGACCGCCGAACCAACCGTAGTTGCCCCCTTCCAAGATCCAGCAAATCCGCACGCTGAAGTTACCGTCGTTGTCGTTGTCACTGCAGTAGGCTTCGCCAAAACTGCTGACACCTAGCTCGTAGGGATTGCGAAAGTTGTAGGCGATCATCTCCAGCTGACTGCCGTCGAGCTCGCCCCGTAGCATGGCTCCCCACTTGTACTCAATGTGCGAACCGTCCGTTCCGGTGACGTCAAAGCCGCGGTCGCCATGGGCCATCCACCACTTGTGATCAGGACCCAGCACCAGGCTGTGGGCACCATGATCGTGGTTGTACCCGCCAAACCCTGTGAGCACCTTCTGTGGCGGCCCGTCGGCTTTCAAGTCACCGTCTTTGTCCTCATACACCCACAGGTCTGGACTGGTGGCTACGTAGACTTTGTCCCCTGCCACGCAAACGCTCATGGGGCAGAAGAGCCCTTCGGCGAAGACCGTAACTTTGTCCGCCTTGCCATCGCCGTCGGTATCTTCGAGCACCTTGATCTTGTCAGCCGGTGGATCTTTGGCCGCTTTGCGATACCACTGGATCTCGGCAACCCAAACCCGCCCGTGGGTATCGATGTCAATCGCCGAGGGGTTCGTAATCATCGGTTCCGAAGCAAAGACCGAAAGCTCGAATCCTGGCGGAGTCTGCAATGCTTCGAGTTCTTCCTCAGGGCTTCCTTGACCGAAGCCGAAGCTAGCCAGACAGAGCAAGATACAAACCGGCGCGGCGAAGCGCTTGCCAACTGTTGAGAGCGACAACGTTCGCCCAGAGCGTAACATCATTCGATGGCACCACTTGCAGATGGAATCATGACCGAGGGAATCTCCCCATAATAACTGCCGGCGCGCGAGACGCAATTCTCAGCTTCCGCAAGCGACATTGTAGAACAGTTGTCTCAACTGTTCAGGAACCTGAGCTTCCGCTCTTCGGCAGGAGAATCCGCTTCATTGCGCTGGCTACTTTTCCGGTGGTCGACGGAAACTTGACTCTCGTTGGCACCCAATGCTGTATTTTGTATGTGTTCCGCAAATCACGTTGACTACCACAAAGGCAAGCGTCTCTTGGAGTCCGAACCTGCTACTCACCGCAAGTTGATTGAAATTGGCGTCATCGAGGCTGGTCCGCTGGATCCGGTAGATCGCCGCGCGGCCAAGCTGGCGATGGACCGTTTTGTGGCCTAGCTGGTAGAGCTGCATCCAGGCTACCGGTTTGATCTGTTTCGAATCCGCCGTCCTGAATTGTCCGTCGAGGCCAGGGTTCCACCCAGTGTGCTGATGCAGCAGGCGGTGGAAGTTCGCGATGCACTGCACTGGGATATCGTATTTGTGGTGACCGCGGCCGAGTTGATAGGGCATTACTCCAGTTTCTGCTTCGCGGCCTTGAGCCGACCGCTGGACGCGGCCGCCTTTTCCATGTCGTTGATTGATCCGCAAGCGATTGGGGAAGAAGTCGCTGAGGCGACGCGCGTCGAGCAGATTGCCCAGCGTCTGAGCCGTCTGATGCTCCACGCTCTAGGCCACCTGAGCGGATTGTCTCAAAGTGACAACCATCAAAACCTAATGTTCCCTCCCGCTGGAGCCGAAGACCTGGATCAGATGGAGACGCTGGACGCAGGGCAGATTGAGAAGCAACGTACGGCAATTGCCGAGATGGCCGATCAACGCCTGGAAGAAGGCTTTGGGCGCAACCTGAGCTATCCCGCCTTTGCCGTTCGGGCGGCGTGGATCAACCGCCGAGAGATTCTCGAAGCCGTTTGGGCCGCCCGACCGTGGCAGTTCCCCAGGCGACTCAGTCGTTTGACGTTGGCCGCCGTATCGACGCTCGCCATCTTGTTCATGACTGCCGAAGCGTGGGATCTGGCGTTATCGCAAGACTGGATGCGGGTGAACCTGTTGACCGTTTGCACGTTGCTGCTGACGACAGGCTACGTGATTGCCCGACAGCAGTTGTTGCTCCGGCGTGGTCGCAAGCGGAGTGAGCAAACCGTGGTCACGTCGGCATCGGCATTGGCCATTGTGTTGGTTGGGATGGCCACCGCCTGGACCACGCTACTAGGGATAGGACTCGGCATCGGCTGGCTGTTGTTTCGCCCTCACTTGATCGCGAGTTGGGCCGCTTCGACAGGGTTGCTGCCTGCTCAGGTGGACTTTCTCGAGAAGTTGCAGATGAGCTGCGTCAGCGCTTCGCTCGGTTTGTTGATTGGTGCCTTGGGAGCGAGTTTCGAATCCCAACACTATTTTCGCCATGTCATCTTCGTAGACGAAGAGATCTAAGTGTAGAACAGTTGTCTCAACTGTTCATGAACCAAGAGAAACGACTTGGCGCACCTGCGTCTACCGGCAGATCGAGCAATTTTGAACAGTTGAGACAACAGTTCTGCTATCTCATAGCATCTGACGTACATCCGCCGCGAAGGTGGGAAACGCAAACAGCGTAGATTTCATCTCGCGGGCTGTGTGGCCGAACCTCATGGCGAGCGCGAACAGGTTGATGGTTTCGTCCGCGCTCGGCCCAAGTAGATGCGCACCGAGGATCTGATCGGTCTGCTGGTCAATCAGGATCTTGAACCCTGCGCATGCGTGCCCTGACTTACGCACGGAGTTCCACTCAGAAGTGTCCTCGTAATGCACATCCACCCGGTGACCAGCATCGCGAGCCTGGTCCTCAGTCATGCCGATGGCCGCCAGCGGAGGGACCGTGAATACCACCCTTGGTACCGCCCCGTAGTCTGGTTTCTGTTCGGGGTTGCTGGCGAACAGGTTCTTCGCGACGATCCTAGCTACCTCGTTGGCCGCGGGGGTTAACGCCGGCACGCCGCTGGCAGCACAGTCTCCAGCGGCAAACACCGCATGGTTCGAAGAGCTGCGCATGAATTCATCCACCTGAATGCCGGTCTCGTCGAAGTCCACGTTGCCAGCCGCCAGTTCCAGACCGGTCAGGTTGGGGACTCGTCCGCCTCCATGGACCACCAGGCTGGCCTCGACGCTGTGTCGTTGTTCTTGTTCGAAACCTACCGAGAGCAGCTCTTCGCCAGCCCGCTCGACCGAGACAACCTTGGCCCCGGTTAGAATGTGAACTCCTTGCTTCTCGGACCACTCAACCAATTGGCTGACGAGATCGGGATAAAACGACTCCAGCACTTGCTCGCCGCGGTGGAGAATGGTCACGTCCGAACCAAATCGGGCCGCCACGTGCGCAAACTCCATGGAGATGTAGCCGCCACCAACGAACACCACTTTGGCCGGCAGGGTAGAGAGTTCCATGAACTCGTCGCTAGTGACCACCAGTTCCTCACCAGGAATCTTGAGCCGGGCTGGCTTCGCGCCGGTAGCCACCAGGATCCTCTGAGCCGTGAGGCGGTGTTCACCTGCCACGATCTGTTGGGGACCGTCAAACGAGGCGGCACCGTTGAACGTGGAAATCCCGTACTTCTGAAACGATTTCTCGCTTTTCTCGATCACCGGCTCGGTAAAGGTCCGCTTGAAAGCCAACAACTCCGGCCAGTCGATGCGAATCTCGTCAAACCTTGCCAATTTGCCTTGGGCGGTGCGTGCCTGATCCACCAGAGTTGCTGCGTTGGTGTACACCTTCTTTGGATTGCAACCGCGCAGCGCGCAGGTCCCGCCGAACTCCCGGGCTTCGACGATGGCAACGCGCTTGCCTTGCTTGTTGGCTTTGCGCGCCACCGACGATCCTGCAGGTCCAGTGCCGATCACAATCAGGTCAAAGGTTTCGTCGCTCATGGTAGTTGGATGTCCAGACCATGGTTGAAGCGATTGGTGAAGTTCGCCAAAGCTACGGTGGCGGCCAACGAGACGAGCTGTTTTTCGTTTAAGAACTTCTTGAGTTCGGCCACCACGGCGGAATCCACGTTGGATGTCTTGGTGAGTTGCTCGGCATACGCCAGAACCGCTTGCTCCTGATCATCAAACAGGTCACTGCCGCCACCCTCTTCGATGGCTGCCAACTGCTCCTTGCTCGCCCCCGCCTTTTGGGCTGCCTGACGATGATAGTGCGAACAGTAACCGCACTGGTTGACCTGCGAGGCCTTGAAGTAAGCAAGTTCGCGGAGCTTGTCCGGCAGGTCATTGCGGATACCGTCATTGACCTGCGTGACGCCTCCTAGCACATCTGGCTGGTAGGCCATGGTGTTGAAAATGTTGAGAGATTGGCCGAACTTCTCTTCGATCGCTTTGAGTATCGGTTTGGAGTCTTCAGGTGCCGACTCCGCGTCGAGAGGTGGAACGAATGGCATAGGAGTGCTGCCTTTCATAGGGATTCCTGTGAGATTCAGGCAAGCTCAGGCTCGTCTGAAACGGACCATTCCACCTACGGCAAATTCGATGCCACCGGTAGCAACGATCTCTTTTCCGCAAGAACGGTTCGCTTCTGAACCGGTCGCTGGTTGGTTGCAGTCCATGGCGAACGTTGAGCGTCCGGATGAGGTAGCTCCGGCCCGGCAGAGAATTTTTCGATGTAGAACAGTGTCCGAGCGGTTCAAAATTGCTCGATCGACCGGTGGACTTAGATGCGCAGGAGACGTTTCTCTTGGTTCGTGAACAGTTGAGAACTGTTCTACAAGAATGTGGACATCATCGCCCGCCAGAGAAATTTGATCGCGGCGCTTGCCGTCGCTGCTTTTGGCAGGCAGGATGGCACCAAACCGCTGGCCTCGAAAACCTGTTCGAGTTCACGCTCTCGTGATTCCTGAGATTCGACGCAGCATGGACGAACCTCTGTTACAGATGTCCGGCATTTCCAAGCGTTTTGGCGCCACGGTGGCTCTGCGCGAGGTCAATCTCGAGGTCCCTCCCAACGCGGTGATGGCCTTGATTGGGGAGAATGGCGCCGGCAAGAGCACGTTGATGAAGATTCTCAGCGGCGCGCACCTGGCGGACTCTGGCACCATGCAACTGGCCGGCAAACCGTACCGACCGACCGGTCCGTATGACGCCCGACTGGCTGGCGTCGGCATGATTTACCAAGAACTCAATCTCGCCCCGCACCTGAATGTCGAAGACAACATCATGCTCGGCCAGGAGCGTCGCCGTTGGGGACTGCTTAATCGCCACGCCCAACGCAAGCTGGTACGCGAAGCCTTAGAGCAACTAGGGCATGGCAACTTACCGCTCGATGTACCGGTGCAGAAGCTTCCCATCGCGCTCCAGCAGATTGTGGAGATTGCCAGAGCGATTGCTTCGCAGTCCAAGATCCTGATCTTTGACGAACCGACCAGTTCGCTCACCGGCCACGATGTGCGGCAATTGTTCGAAGTGATTCGTAAGGTCAAAGCCGCTGGCATCGGCGTCGTTTATATCAGCCACTTCCTGGAAGAAGTGCGCGAAGTGTGCGACTGCTACGCCGTGCTGAGGGACGGTGCTTCGGTCGGGGCAGGGGGGCTCAATGAGGTCACTGACAGTGACATCGTTGCGAAAATGGTCGGACGCAGCGTCGATCAGCTCTTTCCCCGCGTGCCACACACACCCGGCGCTACCGTGCTGCAAGTCAATGGACTCTCAGCCGACAAGATCCCGACCGAGGTCAGCTTCGACCTCCGGCGCGGGGAAATCTTGGGAATTGCCGGACTCGTTGGAGCCGGGCGGACCGAACTACTTCGCTGCCTGTTCGCACTCCGGCCCGTCTCGCAAGGCAAGGTCCTGATGGCCGAACGCAGCATGCCGGAGAACCCCAGAGCAAGGATCCGCGCAGGGTTGGGTTATGTCTCCGAAGACCGCAAGCAGGAGGGGCTCGCTCAGTCGCGTTCGATTGCGGACAACATTACCTACAGCAACCTCGGTCCCTTTGTTCGCTGGGGTTGGTTGCGACTCGGACGCCGCCGCGTTGCAGTCGAGCAAGTCATGCAGTCTTTGCAGATCAAAGCCAGGTCGCAACAGCAACCGGTCTCTGAACTCTCCGGAGGCAATCAGCAAAAGGTAGCCATCGCGCGTGTGCTGCATCAAGATGCCGAAGTTCTGCTGCTGGACGAACCAACCCGTGGAATTGATGTCGGCACCAAGAGCGAAATCTACCGGTTGATGGGGGAGCTTGCTGCCGCCGGCAAGGCCGTGGTGTTCGTGAGTTCGTACCTGCCAGAGTTGCTGGCCGTGTGCGACCGGATTGGCGTGATGGCCCGAGGGCGTCTGCGCACGGTTCGCCCAACGCGCGAGTGGACCGAAGAACAAATCATGCAGGTGGCCACAGGCGCAGCAGATGGCGACGAAGTGGATAGCACCGGCGTGGATGCCACCACAAAACGAGGCGCGTCGTGACTGATCGAGAAACTCCCACTCCCAGCGGTTTTCGTCCCTGGAAACTGTTGAACACCACGCTCGGCCCTCTATTGGCACTCGGCCTGGTGATTCTATTCTTCATGGTTGCCGACAACCTTCAGGCGGACGGCGGCACGTTCTCCACCGTACGAAACGTGCAAGCCATCGCTACGCAAACCGCAACGGTGGCCGTCGCCGCACTCGGTATGACCATCATCATCATTGCCGGGGGGATCGATCTCTCGGCAGGCACCGCCATTGCCCTCTGCGCCGTCGTCCTGGCCTGGTCACTCAAGGCAGACCTGCCGGTGGTGCTGGTGCACGGCGAGAGTGAAGCCACGGCACGCGAGAACCTCGCCCAAGCCGGGCGTCAACAAGAACAGATTGAGCGGAAGTTGTCTTCAGCAGTGGATCCGCCCGAGGCGCTGCGTTCGGAACTTGCCGCGGCTGAAAAGGAAGTCACCCGTCGGACAGCGAGGCTGGAAGAGATCCAAGCCGTCACGCCACACTTGCGCAAGTGGTCCGCACCGCTGGCACTGATCATCACGTTGGGCGTGGGGGCAGCCGCCGGTTTTCTCAACGGATTGCTGGTGAGCAGCCTGCGCGTGATTCCGTTCATTGTCACCTTGGGAACCATGCAGCTGTACCTGGGCATCTCCAAGTACATGGCGGACGAGACCACGGTGCGTCCTGCCAGGGCCACTCAGGTGCCGCCGTGGATCAGCGAACTGTTGAGCCTGATCCAAGACGCTTCGTACTTTGGGCTGCCGCTGGGAGTTTGGCTGACGCTGCTGCTGGCGCTGATTCTCTCCGGCGTGTTGCGCTACACGGTGTTCGGCCGGTACGTGTTCGCGCTCGGATCGAACGAAGCGACAGCCCGACTCTGCGGCATTCACGTCTCGCGCAATAAGATTGCCGTTTACACGTTGGCAGGCTTGTTTGTTGGCATGGCCGGAATCTACCAGTTCTCCCGGCTCTCGGTCGGAAATCCAACCTCGGGGATCGGGCTCGAGCTCCGCGTGATTGCCGCCGTGGTGATCGGTGGTGGGAGCCTCAACGGCGGACGGGGGTCGGTCCTGGGGACCCTCACCGGAGCCGCGATCATGACCGTCATCACCGCCGGATGCACGCAGCTCGGCCTCCGCAACCCCGTGCAAGACATGATTCTCGGGATCATCATCGTCGCCGCCGTTGCCTTTGATCAGCTGCGCGGTAAACATCTCAGCGGCGATTGAACAACTCCGATTCGATTGCCGCAGGTCAGGGCCAGACCTCACGGAGCGAGAACTCGATGAGCATCGAATACTTCGGAACGCCGAGCCCCGCCCTCACGGTGCCGCTCATCGAGGTGGTCATGGATTCAATCTCTGAAATCACTGGAATCAACATCGTACGTCGTGACGATTCCGCAGTTGGGATTGGATTCACGGAAAATGAAAACCCAGAGCAAGAAACGGCGACCATCGTCGTAAAACCGGAGGATATCTATATCGGGTTTCATGCGTGCCATGCTGAACAACGTAAAAAGGTGCTTGCATTCCTTATGACGAAACTTGCCGAAGTTGGATGCATCTGCAAACTTGACGAAGAATAGTCTGGAACACAATTGCCGATTCCAGCCAAGTCAGACAAGAGCCTGACCGACGATTCCTACATTTGAGTATGTGAGTTGCGAACCAAGTCGCAATAAGACATATCTACACCGATCCACTTATGGCATTGATCGTGTCACCTATTTGTCTGCGTGTTCTCTGGGCCCCTCTGTGGCATGAAGATTCAGTGATCTACGTTGCAGAATGGGAAGATTCGTGTCGGTCAGCCTGACTTCCTCTGGAACACAATTGCCATATCAATACAAAGTTCGTGTTAGGCAGGATCCTGGCCGGCGACTTCTAGAAATTCGAGTGACGCGCTAACCCAGCCTACGGACTGGCGGAATGTTGGTTTCGCCATGGTGTGGTTCTTCTTCCTATATCGGCAAGCCTGCAACATCAAAGCCCTAAGGCTCTCGTCGCTTCTGGCGATCCGCGTGTTTTCCAGTCAGGCTATACTTGGCAAAGTCGACGAGTCCCGCGAATCGGTAGGTCGGGTCAACATAGTGCTCGATCACGTAGAACGCAAAGTAGTAGGCGCGACAAAACGCCCAAACGGCAATCATGAGTAGCAGAACGGACGTGGCTTCTGGAACGCGCGCGATCAACAACCCAGAGGCCAGTAGCCCAAGCAGAACGAACAGAATGCCCTTGAACCAAATCACCTTGGGATTCGTGAGGTTGGTCATGGCAGGTTCCTGTTTGTTTCTTGAGAAGTTGGCCCTGCCCGTCAGTTTCCATCGGCAATGCCCTACGTGTCAACTTCGTCAACGCCGCTCGGCCGAGGGGGGATGTCCAATCACCTTGCGGTATTGGGCAGAGAATTGATAGACGCTGGCGAACCCCAATAGCTTGGCGGCCTGACCGACGCGCATGCCTTCGAAGCGGAGCAGGCGCTGGGCAAACTCCATCCGAGCCTGCATCAGGTACTGCTTGGGACTGGTGCCGAGCTGGGACTTAAACAGCCGGCGTAGTTGAGGCTCGGAGATCCCGGCTGCGGCGGCCAGTTCGGCCACCGTAGGGTTGCGGTCAGGGTGGCGATCAATCAGCCGCCTCACTTCCGCCAGCCTGGGATCGATTGGTTCATCCGTTTGAGCGCCATGCTTGGGCAGCAGGCTGACGGCGGCCGACAACAGACAGCCGGCCGGATCACTACGCTGGGCGTGAATGGTTTTCAGCAAAGCCAACAGCGCAGCGCGGTGTGGGTCCCCCAGTTTGAACTCGAGATAGGGCTGGTCCATCACCTCCCGGGGCGAAGCGAATTCGACAAACAAGTAAGAGACCCGCTCGGCCGCGTGGTAGCGATTCTCACGCACGCCTGGTGCCAGCAAACCGAGCCAACCAGGGGTGACTTCGAACGTTTCGCCAGCCAGTCGAAAATCGCCCCGGCCCGACTCAACATGCAGGAATCGGTAGTGTGAGATCCGCCGCGGCCGCAGATGGATCGGCTGGTGAAACCGCACTTGATCGCTGGAAACGTAATGGAACAGGTCCATGCCTGGCCGTTCGTGAGAGTGATCGGTTTTGATATCAAAATGACCGAAAAGAACATTCCTCGCAACCATTTCGCCAATTAAGGTTGATGGGCATAGAATCATCCGTTGTCACTTGCGACGTTGGCAACGGGCAATCCATACACACCAGCGAGGCGATGCCTGATGAATACTCTACGTTTGCTCTTGGCGGTGGTGGTCTTATCAGGCATTTCCCATGCTGGCCAGGCTGCTGAGAAGGATAGCGCCAAGCCGGTGCCGATCTTGCAGCTCTCTGGCAAGGCCACCGATCCGCAGCAGATTGACTACGCCAACCTTCCCCGACTGCCTGGCAAGCTGGCGGTGATCAACGCTGCGGCGGCTAGGGCCACACGCCCGAACCCCGGACAAGGTGGACATGCTGGATCTCCGGCTGAACTTGCACAACTATCTGGTCCGGCATGATGGCAAGCTGTGGTGCATCTGGAGTGACGGGCCGAGGGTCGAAGACGAACCGACGCAAGAAGTGAAGTACTCCACCAGCAAAGATGGCCTCACCTGGAGCAAGGCGAAGTCGGTCACCGGAACCCCGGAGGCACCAGGCGCCTTCATCGCCCGAGGGCTGTGGGTCCGAGACGGCGAACTCCTAACACTGGCCGCTCATTACGAAGGCAAGGGAGCCTTCGGAGCGCAGGAGCAAAAGAAGCTACGGCTCGAGGCCTTCGTCTGGGATGCCGATTCTGAAGCGTGGAAGTTCCGTGGCCAGTTGTATGACAACGCCATCAACAACTTCCCCCCGCAACGCTTGGCATCCGGCGACTGGATCCTGACCCGGCGAGATTCGCGATTCAACGTCAGTGTGTTGATCGGCGGTCGCACGGCACTGGACGCGTGGAAGAACTATCCGGTGGTCGGCATTGGCGAAGTCCAAGGTTTCCGCCCTGACGAGCCCAACTTCTGGCCGCTGGACGACAAGACGCTGTACGCACTGTTCCGCGACAACGGCGGTTCGCAGCGGCTGTTCCACTCGCTCTCGCATGACCAAGGGAAGACCTGGGACACGCCAGAGATTACCAACTTCCCTAACTCCAGCAGCAAGCTGTTCTCTATGAAAACCAGCCGTGGCTACCGCGTGCTGGTGCTCAACGCCAATCCTGCGGTAGGACGTCGTGAGTTGCATCTGGCCGTGAGTACTGACGGCCGCACCTTCACGCACCTGGCCCGACTGGACATTCCCTCACCCCCTTCGATTCCGCAAGATGTATCGCGGATCACCAAGAAATTCTCAGCCGGGATCGGCAGCCTGCAGTATCCGCATGTGATTGAAGACAACGATCACCTGCTGATTGCCCTCTCACGAGGGAAGGTGGAGACCGAAGTGTTTCATGTCAAGCTGGATGACATCGATGCGTTGTTGAAGCAGTAGAATGGATTGGACTCGTCGGTAGTGGGGCATACCTTGCTGCGCGCTTTTTAGGGTCTGAATTCGACATGCAAACGCACCAACCAAGTAGCTATTCAGCAGTTGCCGAATTGTACCTGCAAGTCGGCAAAGTACGAATGACTGGCTCGCACCTGCGGCCCAACAGAATCACCCTCCGTTCTGCCAACAGTATTCCTGACGATGAGGGAGATACCTGGATCGTCGTAGTGATCGATGGGCAGGAGAAACCAACGCAGGTCACAATAACCGGCCAGCAGGTCGATCGCGATGGACACCTTTGTGTAGCGTTCTTCTAAGGTAGCCGCCGGCAGCTACGTTGGAGCAACCACACCACTCGACCTGTGGCATCTGGCCACCAGGTTGATGCCGTCGCTGAATTCCCGCAATAACCTGCGGGTTTTTTCTTTCCTCTCTTGATTAGTGTTGTTTTTACACTAAGATACCGATAGAGAAATTAGATGGAGGGAAAGCGATGAAAACGGCACAATTCTCAACAGGCGTCGGCCTGGCGGTCGCGCCGGGTTCGAAACCGTCACCAGTGTCTGGGGATGTTATGTCTTCGTACGCGGATCTGTATGGTCAGTCGATGTCTCTGCTGACGGACCTGTACCAGCTGACCATGGCCTACGCGTACTGGCAGCAAGGACTGGACCGGCGCCAGGTGGTGTTTCACTGGTTCTTTCGCACGCCGCCGTTTGGTGGAAGCTACGCGGTTGCCGCAGGACTGGGGCCGTGGCTGGACTGGCTGTCCAAGTTTCACTTTGCTGCCGATGATCTGGCGTATCTGGCCACGCTCCGGACTGCGGACAACCGCCTGATGTTCGAACCGACTTTTCTGGACTACCTCGCAGACCTGCATTTCACCGGCGATATTCTGGCGGTGCCGGAAGGGACGGTTGTCTTCCCGCACGAACCGTTGATCCGTGTTCAAGGGCCGGTGATCGAGTGTCAACTGCTGGAAACGGCACTCTTGAACATGTTGAACTTTGCCACGTTGGCCGCTACCAAGGCGGCCCGACTCCGGCAGGCGGCAGGTGACGATCAGTTGCTCGAGTTCGGCCTCCGCAGGGCGCAAGGGATTGACGGCGGTCTCACGGCCAGCCGCTCTGCCTACATTGGCGGGTGTGACGCTACGAGCAACGTCCTGGCCGGCAAGCTCTGGGGGATTCCTGTCAAAGGAACCCACGCCCACAGTTGGGTGATGTGTTTCGATACCGAAGAGCAAGCCTTCGCCGCTTACGCCGAGGCCATGCCAGGCAACTGCGTTTTTCTCGTCGATACCTACGACACGTTGCAGGGAGTCCGCAACGCCATCGAACAAGGACACAAGCTCCGTGCGGCAGGCTTTGAGATGCTTGGCGTACGGCTCGATTCGGGAGACATGGGTGCGCTCAGCAAGCAGGCTCGCAAGATGCTTGACGAAGCTGGGTTTCCCAACGCCAGCGTCGTGGCAAGTAGCGATCTCGATGAACACTCCATCACCGAGATGAAACGCAACGGCGCGCAGATCGACGTCTGGGGTGTCGGCACACGGCTGGTCACCTGTTACGACCAGCCGGCCTTGGGTGGTGTGTACAAACTGGCCGGCATCCAAGACGAGCAAGGCCAGTGGCAACTGCGGGTGAAACTCTCGGACACGCCAGCCAAAGTGTCCAATCCTGGCGTGCAGCAAGTTCGCCGGTTCACTCAAGACCGGCAACTCATGGCAGATGTGATCTACAGCGAGACGCACCCGGTGGACCAAGCCCTCCAAGCTGTCAGTCTCGAAACTGGTCAAACCCATTCGTTCTCTGGAGAGAGTGAACCGTTGCTGATCCCGATGGTCAAGGCAGGCCAGAGGGTGTACCAATCGCCTCCGCTGGCCGAGATCCGCCAGCGCGTTTGCGAGCAGGTCTCGCTGCTGCCAGAGGAAGTACGGCGTTTCGAAGAACCGCGAAGGGCAGGGGTGTACCTGGAACAATCGTTGTACGATGTCAAGCAGAACCTGATGACCGAAGCGGCCGCAAACGCCCAAGCGATCGCGGGAGAAATCAAGCGGTAGAGGGCAACACGATATGACAGGATCGAAAAAACGTCGAATGCGATGGCATGCCGGAGAGTCCCATGGATACCGAATTCCCTGATGCACGTTTTCAAACGCCATTCGAGTTGGCGGGTCGGCATTACGACCAGATGATAACGAGCATGGAAGCTACTGCGACTTTTCTATCGTCACCGGACCACAGGGTTCGACTTGCCGCGATTCTGTTGTTCGTAGGCACCTGGAAACGCATGAGTGATCCGAGATTGATTCGCGCCTGTGAGGATCTAGCGGTTTCTGATGCCGATGACTCCGTGCGTGTTTGTGCGATCCACTCGTTCGGTCACGCTCGGAGTTTCAGCAAGTGTCCCAACGCGTCACGGTTGCTTGCAGACCTTGTGATGACTTCCAGTAATGGGATCGAGGTGCAGCGAGCCGCCTATCTCGCATTGCGCGAAGTGCAGTATGGAATGTCGGACACGAGTTTCGACGAGTTGCTAAGAAGTACGATCTCGACCGTCAAAGACGTCTTTCGTCAGTTTCCACAACGATTCCCAGAAGAACGTATGAGGAACACTCTCGTCCCGCCCGACTCCTTTCCTGACGACCGCTGGGAATCGGCCGAGGAATTCTGGGAGTCGGCTGACAGAATTGATTTCGACTTTGTTGCAAGATTCGCGACCGAAACTACGCGATAGCGTTGCAGGATTCCGGTGCAAGGAATTGATGTTAGATGCTCGAACCATGACGATGACTCACGCAAAGGCGATTATGGCGCAAGTTGGACAACTCCAATCACCTTCTGGTTTAAGGGGAAGTTCGTGTTCATCGAGCATGTGAACCTGAGCGTTTCGAACTTGCAGCGGTCGATTGACTTCTACTGCAAGCTATTTGATTTCCGTGTCCGCTGGAGGGGAGAGGCCGATGTGGAAGCCCAGGAGGCGCACGTTGGCAATGACGAAATGTACATCGCTCTGTTTGAGACACAGCGGCCTGGCAATGCTGAAGTGGACTACCAACGCGTCGGGTTGAATCACTTTGGCGTGGTTGTTGCGGATCTCAAAAGGTATCGGGACAAACTGCACCAGTTGGGCATTGCACCTCACTACGAGCCTGAGTACGCACCCGGTCGGCGGTTCTATTTCTATGATCCTGATACGGTGGAAGCGGAACTGGTGCAGTACGACCAAGCGGACTGAAACGCGGCGACTTCACCAGAGATGCCCTGTGGCAACGGAAAGTGCCCATGGCCCTGATCTTGTATAATCGGAGGGGCGTGGTAGAAGTTGACCGTCCCCCACAGAACCGCTTACCCTCTTCGTTTTTTGTTTCCTTCAACGCTATTCGATCTTTGTGCGACTGATCAAACTAGGTGGCCGGGGTTCTCAACCAGACGCCGCTCGATTGGAGCGGCAACCGGCGGAACATCATCTCGGCCATCCGGGAGGCCCGGGAGCAGGAGGCAACCGTCCTCTGTCTGCCGGAACTCTGCATCACCGGCTATGGCTGCGAAGACGCATTCCATTCACCCGGCATACAACGAACCGCCCAAGAGGTCCTCCTGGAACTGCTCCCGGAAACCACGGGGATGATCGTCTCGCTGGGGTTGCCGCTGATGCACCGCGGCGGTTTGTTCAATGTTGCCTGTCTGGCGGTCGATGGCGAGATTCTGGGGCTGGTCGCCAAGCAGAACCTGGCCGGCGACGGACTCCACTACGAACCGCGATGGTTCAAACCGTGGCCCAATGATGTGTACGGAGAAACGCGGATCGCCGGGAAGGACTATCCCATCGGCGATTTGATGTTCGACGTGGGCGACGTCGTTTACGGCTTTGAGATTTGCGAAGACGCCTGGGTCGCCAATCGCCCCGGCGCCGACCTGGCGCGCCGCGGGGCGGACGTGATTCTCAACCCTAGCGCCAGCCATTTCGCCTTCGGCAAACAGGAGATTCGCAAGCGGTTCGTCCTGGAGGGCTCGCGGGCGTTCAGCGTCAGCTACATCTATGCCAACCTGCTGGGCAACGAAGCCGGGCGGGCGATCTACGACGGCGACGCGATGATCGCCGCTTCGGGAAAGATGCTCGCGGTCGGCCCGCGGTTTTCCTTCGCCGATTGGTCGCTCACCTCGGCGGTGGTCGACGTTGAAAAGACGCGGATGATGCGCGCCCGAACGGGCAGTTACCGCCCCTGGATTGAAGCCGGCGACGAGGGCCTGGTGCGAGCGGACTTTGCGTATCCGCTCACGGGTTTTGAATTACCGGAAGTCCAACGGCCGAGTTGGGAAAGCAGCCCGCAAATCAAGTGCGAGGAGTTTTCGCGGGCCGTCTCGCTGGCCTTGTTCGACTATCTGCGCAAGAGCCGGTCGCGCGGCTTTGTGGTGTCGCTCAGCGGCGGGGCCGATTCGGCGGCCGTGGCGTCGCTGACGCGATTGATGATCGACCTTGCAGTGGAGGGCGTCGGGCGAGATGCATTTGAAGGCAAGTTGCCGCTACCTCGCCGGCTCGAATGACGCGGCCGATCATCGGCCCTTACGCAGCGATTGCTGACCACGGTGTACCAGGCGACCAAGAACAGCAGCGAGACGACGCAAAACGCCGCCGCTTCCGTGGCCGAGGCGCTCGGCGCGCGGCATCTTGTGTTCGACGTCGACCACATTGTGGGCGACTACGAGGCCATGGTCGCCCATGGCATCGGGCGGGACCTGTCTTGGGAGACCGACGACCTGGCCCTGCAAAACATCCAAGCTCGGGCCCGCGCTCCCGGCGTGTGGATGCTGGCCAACCTGGCCGGGGCGCTCTTGCTGGCGACCAGCAACCGCAGCGAAGCGGCCGTGGGCTACGCCACCATGGACGGCGACACCTGCGGCGGCCTCTCGCCCATCGCCGGCATCGACAAAGCCTTCCTCCGCCAATGGCTGCGATGGATGGAGACGGACGGGCCGGACGGTCTGTCCCCGCTGCCCGCCTTGGCCGCGGTGAACGCACAACAGCCGACCGCGGAACTTCGCCCGCTGGAGCAATCGCAGACGGACGAGGGGGATCTGATGCCCTACGACCTGCTGGACGCCATCGAGCGGGCGGCGATTCGCGACAAGCATCCCGCTGGAGGTGTTCGCGTGATGCGGGCCCGTTTCCCGAGTACACGCCGCAGCAACTGGGCGTGTGGATCGAGCGATTCTTCCGCCTCTGGTGCCGCAATCAGTGGAAGCGGGAACGGTACGCTCCTTCGATTCATCTGGATGACGAAAACCTGGATCCTAAGACCTGGTGCCGGTTCCCGATTCTCTCAGGCGGGTTTCAACGCGAACTCGCCCAACTTCGCGAGTTTGTGGCGGGTGCGGGCACCCGGCATGCTAGCGAGTGAGCCGGCCGCGCGGTTTTGCGAAGCCCATCTCTGCAGGCGTTGCTAGCGAAAGTCTTGGCCGCTGATCGTTTTAATCGGTACTCTTTCGCTAAATTCTCAAGCGGGGTTCGGCAATCATCCGATAGGCGATGTGAGGTTAACGATTGTAGTAATCGTAACGGCCGGGACGCCTGTACGGATCGTGGCGGCCACGGACCCAATGAGAGAGAACGACAAGCGGAGTTCCTTGCCGTTGGGGCAAGGTTACCAAGTGCTAGGGGAGAGATCAGTCGCATGGCAGCGAATCTCGGGAGACTGCTACCAGTTCTAACGCTCTTGAGCGTGTGCTGGGGATGCGCAAGTGCGCCAGGTGCAGCTCCTCCCGCCGCGCCCACGTCAGCCCAGGCTGGTGCCACCACGATTGTGGCCATTGCACCTCCTGCCCACACGGGACCGGTCCCTAACCTCTTCGATTTTCTCGGTGTCAATCATGCGTGCGAGAAGCTGGGCATGTTGGTCCATGGGGGCTTGAGCCACTTGGGGTTGATTTTCCCAGGTCTCGAACCGGGACCTCCGCTGCTGCCGATCACCGACCCGGCCAACCTGGCCTCGGACAATCCGGCGGTCGCCGCCGCTGCTGCTGCCAAGGCCGAAGAAGATCAGGCAGAGCAAAAGATCAAAGCGATTCGCTACCTGGCCACCTTGGGCTGTGCCGGGTGTTATCCTGGGATTGAAGAAGCTTTGCTGGCAGCGCTGGATGATTGCACCGAACGGGTCCGCTACGAGGCCGTGCGTGCGCTGCGTGACCTGTCCGGCAACCCTTGTTCTTCGTGTAAGGAAAAGGCTTGCTGCAGCGAGAAGGTTCGCAAGAAGCTGGACGACATTGCCAACAAGACCAATGACGAGGACTGCTTCCTGGAACCTTCAGAACGTGTGCGAAGATTGGCGCGTGCCGGTTTGAGCAACTGTGGCACGCCTCCTGTGACCCCAGAACCGAACAATCCTGAAGAAGGTCCCAACGATGAGGACTTGCCTGGTGCCAATGTGGCGGGGAAGAAATCTGGCAAGAACCAGCCACACCTGGCCGAGGCGAATGCCGCGATCAAGGGTCTCGCAGGTCTGAACGCAGGGTCGGACTCAACGCAGCAGCAGCCGATGCAAGACTCGCAAGTGCAACCGGCCAGCCATCAGGAAGCTGACGGCTTGCGGACGGCTGACCGCGGGATGCTGCTTGCCTTGGTTCACCAACAGCCGATTTTCGCGGGGGACCTCAATGTTGAGGTGCAGCAGCAACTGGATCGTTTGAAGTCCACGGTGGCACCGCCGATGCTGTCCCAACTGGAAGATCAAATCCAGCAGCGGACACTGCAGCGGGCCATTGATCGCAAGTTGTTGGTCCACCAGGCCAGGACCGGTTTGCCTGGCAAAGAAGTGGTTGAGCTGGAGCGATCTCTGGCCGCCGTGCACGTTGGAGGCGAAGAGCGTGAAGATGCCTTGGCGGCACTCTGGCTCAAGCGACACGTGACCATCGATCGGCACGTCACGATGACCGAGATTGAGCAGGCGTATCGAGCGGCTCCGCAAAAGTACGTGCGACCGCCTCAGGTTCGCTGGCGTCAAGTCACAGCCCCAATCGCCTCGTTCGCTCAACCGCAATTGGCTTTGGCCACGTTGACGGCCGTGCGACAACAGCGGTTGGGACAACCTGCTCCGCCGGTGCAACCGGCCGTGATGGCACAACTGCGGACGGCAGATCATGATTGGACCGTGCGTGAGAAGATGCCCAACCCTGCCTTAGGCCAGTTGGCATTCGATCTCCCGCCGGGTGAACCGAGCCCAATTCTTGAAGGGAAGGACGGATTCTTCTTCCTCGAAGTTGCCGAGCGACGGGGCGTACAAGCCGGAGCACTGGAAGAAGTGGCCGATACCATCCGCGAAGAAATCCTGGACCGTCGCCGGATTCAGGCAGAGCAAGCCTACTTGCGACACCTGCGAACCCAAGGGGGCGTCTGGACTTCCACAGCACAGATTCCTACGGGGCAGACATCTTCAACCCAGGCACCACCGACACAGCAGCAGTCGGTTGCCGAACCCGTTCCGAGCGGTTCTCCGGCACCGGCGGGGCCGACGTTCCGCTTGCTGCCGCTGCCGGATTCGGCCAGATTGCCTGCCTCGGCAGGTGATCCGGTGCTGCGGTAGCTGAGATTGGATATTTCAGGAGAGAAGACGATCGATTTTGAGTCAATTGTTGGTGTGGGTGCCATGCCCTCGCTTGCATGGGCATGCTGGAGTGCAAGTGGACAATCAACCAGCAATTCGGCGATGCCCAAGCAAGCGAGGACGGCCATGCCGATCCGTTTATCCCAGCTGTTCACCTGGCGTGCCACCCGAATTATCCTTCTTGGTTCGTGAACAGTTGAGACAACTGTTCTACAGGCTGGGGAGGTTAGAATGGTGGGAGGTTCCGCGTAAATTCGGCCGTAGAGTCCGCAATGTCAAACGGCCTCTGGTACACTAGAAACGCGGCTCAAGGGCATCTGTGGACGCGCAGTCTGCCCAGCATGCGTGGTAGACAGATAGGTCAAGTCGATGGTTCCACCTTCTAGTTCGTCGGTCAATTCCCCCTCAGGCAAGCGCGGATGGCGCGGTAATCGCGGCGAACAGGCGAGCCAACAGTCTCCCCGACATCGCTGGCAGACCGGGCGGTCGGTTTCCGACTCTGGCGTTGCGGTCGCTTCGTCACGTAGCATGTGGCGGCGGTTTCGCTTGCCGTTGCTGGGCTTGGCCTGCCTGATGGCGTTTGGGGTTCTGCTGTATTTGCTCCTCTTTGTGCCGACGCAAACACCGCTGCTGGCCGTGGTGGCCAGTCCGTACGAAATGCCGCTTCCGCCCAATGCGTGGGCTGAGGAAGACCTCAAGCGTATTGAAGAGTTGGATGGGCAATCGATTCGGATGATCGATGTCTCTCCCTCTTGGCGATCGAAGGCACGCGGCCTGCGTGACCTCGAGCAGCAACTCAAACTGTTGACCGAGCAGCGCTCGCGCAGCGATGCCGTGATTCTCTACATCAGCATGCATGGCGTCGTCGATGGCTCGGGCCGCGCGCTGCCTGGTGCCCCCAGCGCGTCTCCATTCAAGAGCAACCTGGCTCCCGGTCAGCGAGCTGTTGGAATCCATCCAAGACCAAGGGCTGCCTGACCACTGGCACAAACTGCTGGTGCTGGATTCCAACCGGATCAGCACCAACTGGCAGATGGGGGTCCTCTACAACAGTTTCGCCGAGGCTTTGGAAGAAGCCGTCGACGCGGCCAACATCCCAGGCCTGGTGGTCATGAACTCGGCCAGCGCGGGGCAAACCGGTTGGGCTTCGAGCAGTTTGGGAGGATCGGCGTTTGGTTATTACTTTGCCAAAGGGCTGGCCGGAGCGGCTGATAACACCAGATCCGGCGGCAATGGTGACCGGCAGGTTTCACTCGAAGAACTCCAGTTCTATCTAGGGCACCATGTCGAACATTGGGCCATCACCAACCGTGCTGAGAGCCAACGGCCGCTGGTCATTCCAGAAAACGCCAAAGACTTTCAACTCGCTTGGGCGTTGCGTTCCGGAGCTCAGCGCAGCATATTCAGCGGCCAAGAAGTTCCCCGGCCAACCATCTCGCCATCGCGAATCGCCAAACTTTGGAAGACGCACGATGAGCTACTCCGTTCGCATCCAGAACGATTCGATCCCCTGGCCTGGCGAGACTGGCAGCAAAAACTTCTCTGGTTAGAGAAAGCCTCGTTGGCTGGCCCAGGCTACAAGAGTCTCGCGGGACGTACCTATGTTCAACTCAACAAAGAAGCCGAGGCCATGCTGGCACAGCAGGCCGTGGCTGAGACCGCCGGGCCTGACCTGTTTGCCCATTGGAAGATATTCAATCCCACGGCCAACGCCCCTTCGAGCGAAGTTCAGGCATACAGCTTGCCCCTGGCTCAGTACCTGGCGCAGCTTCCGGCCAACAAGGTCCAAGCGGCACAAGGCATCTTGACCACGCTCCGCGAGTCGCCAACACCGGCCGGCTTGCGGCAATCCGTCGCCGCCCTGGAGTCTTGGGATCCGGACCAAAAAGCGCTTGCCCAACCGTACTTCCTGCGGTTGATCGAACGATATCAATCACCGGCCCTGTGGGCTCGCCCGGAGTTGTTCGCTCGTACCACCTTGCTGCAAGAATTGTGCGAAACCACGGCGGTTCCTTGGGACGAACGTGCGCATTATTGGATTCGATCCGCCGTTGAGAACGCCGACAATGGCCGCCGGCAGGTCGAAGACCGCCTGTTCGTATCGGCCGATGATCCTGACCTCGACCTGCAGGTGTGGCGTGACGCCAACGGGCGGCTCCGCCAAGCACGCTTGCTGGAGTCAGAAACCGAAGAGGCACTGAAGACTCGTGATGCCCTGTGGGCCAACGTTCCTTACCTGGCCCGCTGGATCGCAAGACCACTGCGCCCTCAACAGAAATCCGACCCGTACGATCGCGAAGTGAATTCCACGTTGTTGGAACTCATTCAGCTAGGGCATGTGCTAGGGCAAACGCTTGTGCAACCCGGCAATGCCGCTGGCGACTCTGCGCCGATCCACGAACTGGTGGAACAGGCCGAAGAGCATCTCGCCCGGCTCCAAGCGGTTCTGGACAAACAGGCAACACGATTGGCAGACAGCAAGAAGCCGGATCCTCGCGCCTGGCGGGACATTCAAGCAGCCTTAGAAGTTCCCTTGATTGCTGCGGTCACCCGCGCTTCGTTGTACAGCAAGCTGATTGACTGGGATAAGCAGTTCACGAGTCAACATGTGGAACCCTCACGCGAGCAACTCACGCACCTGCCACCGCGCGAGATTACCGCGCAGCCCTATCTCGAACGGGTCAGTGTCCTTTGGCGAGAGCATCCGGCACTGCCTATGATCGACCAGCATTGGCAAGTGGCCACTGCCGGGGATCAGGAAACGGCACCAGCCAAGTTGGCCGTGGATGATCTGTTGAAGGCCAACGCGGCCAAGGGGGAACAGTTGCGAGATCGATTGGCAGCGGTTCCGCAAATGGTCGCCCGACAAGAAAGCCTGGCGCTCTCGGCACAAGGCGACAGCCCGTTGCAACTCAGGGCGGCTTGGGCCGAGGCGGAGAGAGTCCTTCGCACGGCGGCATCGCTGGGCTGTCCGGCACCGGCGGATGATCCCGTCACTCAGCTTCGCAAATTTGATTTGCAGCAATTGTTGGTTTGGCATGCCGAGCGTGCGCTCGATGATTTTTGGGGTCGCAACACGCCACAAGATCAACCGTTGTTTGCATTGGCAGGGCAGAGCTACCTGACCGCCGCGCGGCAGATCTTCGAAGTCAGTCCTCCGGTCCAGAAGCAAATAGACGCCGTCACGGCCAACTTGAACCTTCGCCTGGATGCAGCCGACCACGCGCTCGAGTCGTCGGCCAGTGATGTCCTGATGACCGGCGCGATTTCGAATGCCAAAACCACCGCGGCAGTCACCGCGACCAGGTCTGCCGCTCAGGCAGGTTTGCACGCCGGCACGGCCGCCTTGTTCCTGCGAGATCCGCAAGGGGTGTTGCCCAACGCCGTGCAGGCGCTTCCCCTCCCGCAGTCGTTCACGGACACCTGGACCGCCGACCGAGTGTTCCCACTTCAACCTGACCAGGTTGCCGGACGCGGCCCGATTGCTCAAGTGGTCACGCTCTACCGAGGTCATGAGTTCTCTGGCAATTTCCTGCTGCGTGCACCCGGCGGCATCAAGATTGACTTCGCTCCTTACGAATACGGTCCGCCGCAGGTCACCCTGTCAGGCAGCGGCAGACGTCAGGCGTCGGTCATCTTCGTGCTGGATTGTTCGAACAGCATGAAGGAACTGACCGATGTCGAAACCGCCGGCGAGCGGCAAGTTCCTCGCCTGGACGTTGCCAAGAATGCTTTGCTGCGGATGATGGAACGCCTGGCCGATCAGCAATCGGCTCGGGTGGGAGTGCGGTTCTACGGTCACCGTGTTGGGTGGAATACGTCACGTCCGGACGAACTCTTGAGACAAGCCGACTACGGCCGCCCAATTCCTGACAGCCTGAGACCGAGCGACGATGTCGAAGTGATTTTGCCACTTGGCCGGTTCGATCCTTCGGTTGCCACGCAAGTGACTCAGCTCGCCAGCACCGTGCGTCCCTGGGGTGAGTCTCCGCTCTACCTGGCCCTGGTCGAAAGCGTGGCCGAGTTGGCCGCGGACGACTCACCCGGCGAGAAAACCGTGGTCGTGATCACGGACGGTTTGAACTACCAATTCAATGCCGAGTCGCCAACCCGACTCAACGACGTCCTTGCCGCGGTCCGGGGTCAGCAGATTCCCGTACACATTGTTGGCTTGGATATTGACGAAAGCGAACAGGACACGGCCAGCCGTGAGTTTGGCGATCTGGCCTCAGCCACCGGCGGAAGTTACGTGTCAGCCGAGAATGCCACGTCGCTCGTTCGTTCGTTGGACCGGCTGTTGCAAGAAGTCAGCTACCGCGTGATCGACGGCCAGGGCGGAGTGATCGGAGAAACCGACCTGGGACGCACCATCACGGTACGCCCCTCGCCAGCTTCGCCCAAGTCGTACAGCATCTCGTGTGATCGAGCGGTGGATGCCATCGAACTGGCCGGCGGCGAAGCGGCCGAGTTGGTCTTGTCCGCCTCAGGCAAGAAGATCGAAACGCTTCCCTACCTGCGCGGCAGTCCACGTTTTGGCCGCCTGACAGGCCCCGATTCGGCCGAGGCCATCTTTGGCGCACACCGTCCGCTCTGGACGGACGAAGGAGTGCTGTTCTCGTTCTCGTACCAACACACCGATCGCCGATTCACCAAGCGGCCGCGTGAGTCATGGATTACTGTCCGCCCTTTGGTTGACGAGTCGCAGCCTGTGCCGCGCTACTTCTTCTACGATGCCCCCTACGAACCTGGCACCCCTGTCCCGGTGCTTCAGTGGTTGGCCACCGATTGGCCGGCCGCGGCCCGTCAGGCGGAGATTCGGGTATGGAGCAAGAGCCGCACCACCACACCGTCTGGAACGGCCTCGCTGGGCGATTTGCTCGACAAGCAATCCCATCCGCACCCTATTCCTGAAGTGCCAGACGCTCGTTTTCAAGTCCAGGTGTTGCGAACCGACGAAGGTCTCCGCGTTGGCGTGGTCGAACGGCACGGCGCGCGTTCGCCAGGCCTAGGCTCGGTCAAGATTGAGATCTTCCCTCAACCGCAGCGCGTGGTACGTCGATTCGACGAGCGGTTCCGCCTCGGCACGCACACCTTCTACTTCCCGCAAGTCGACGATCGCTTGCTCGCCACGTACGAGCTTCGATTCACCACGCACGACGCCCTGGCCGCCGACGCCGACTGGCTGCCTGAGCCATTGCTGGTCAACATTGCCGAGTCCGGCGACCTGCTCCGCGTCACACCGCCGGTGAATGCCGCGCCGTAGTTGAGCTGCCAAGTAGGTTGGATGTCCAGATGGATTGGTTGAGGCTGCAACGATTCGTGACTCTTTGTAGCGCTGTACTCATCTGCGCAGGTTGCAACCAATCTTCAAGTTCCTACAAGGATCCTGACGATCATTGGGTCTATTTGCGCAGTTTACCATCAGATGCAACTGGCGCAGTTTTCTCGTACGATGGGCACGTACTGGCGACACTTGGCCAGCAACCCACTTTATGGGATACGTCTAGCTGGCGAGAAATTGGTCGCCTCGATCCGAACGGATTGCCGATACGCTTTGCGGTTTTTTCTCCTGATGCTCGCCGTATTGTGATGGTCAGCGAGGTTTGGAGTACCGAGGCCTACGTGTGTGACGTTGCAAGCGGACGCGAGTTGTTCCGGATTCTTGCCAAGCCTGGACAACGATTTTGTGTTCCAGCCTTCTCTGCGGACAGTCAATCAATAGCGACCTCGGATCGCAACAACGGAAGCATAGATGTCTGGGATGCGACGGACGGCCACCTTATTTCGACCTTCAGCATAATTTCTAAATCTACTGTCGATCAAGTGGACGATTCACTGTGGGTGAATCAAGTTCTGTTTTCATACGATGGGAACTTCATAGCGTCCGCCTGGTTTGAACAACGACTAGTGGTGTGGAATCGCATAACGGGTGACCCCCTGATCGCCGTTCCAGCAGACCTTAAGGCGGGTGTCAAAGCCTGTGGGCACCCCACCAATCCTTGGGTGAAGCGTCCCTGCCAAGGCAGGAGGATCGGTATCGGCTCGGATGTCGGGCCAACTTTCAAAGGATCGGGTTGCACTTCTGCAATTGCTTCACCCGATGGCTCGATCGGTGTGGTGACTCAGTGGCGAGGTGAACCGGTGACTGTTTGGCGATATTCAGACAACAGTCCGTAGAGCCTGCTGTTTTTTCACGCCGACGGACTTGATGGCAGCCCAGGCGGGTATGCCCAAGGCCCAACGCTGCGTGGTGATCTTCTTATGGGGAGGTCCTGGCCACCAGGACCTTTGGGATCTGAAACCTCAGGCACCGGCCGTGTTGCGGGGAGAATTCAAACCGTCAGACACCAACGTCGCTGGCATTTCGATATCGGATGGGACCGGTCATGCACCAAGGCAATCGACCTCCGCTGGCCGGACAGAACGCCGGAGCCCCTTTTATTGGCCCTCCTCATACCACCTGCTCTGCAGGTGGTCCTGATTTCTGGATTTGCTTTTCGGGATGACCTAGATTATTAAACCGGCCAAGCCATCATCCGCTCACAATGGAAAGCTCTGATGAAACACCGAACCGCTGTATCTGTCTTCTTAATGGGGCTCCTGGTGTTCTGCGTCGGAGGCAAGTCGATCGCGCAGATTCCGGAATCCAGAATCACCCCGGACGAAGCCAAAACGTCAATCGGCACGCTCGAGTTCAAGGACGGCACGCCGAGCAAGGCAACCGTAGCAAAGGTTTACGATAATCTCGACTTTACCTACGCCTTCCGTGCCTTCACCGACACGTTCAAGGGCGTCAGCATGCAGGCACTGCTCGAGGGCTTCGAGGCCGCGGGCATCAAGGACAACGAGATCCTGTTGTTCTCGGAACTCATGGACTCCAAGTCGCTGTTCCTGACCGCCAATGCCGACACGGTCTACTACCTCGGCTTCATCGACCTGTCGAACGGGCCGATGGTCGTCGAGACGCCGCCGGATGCGCTCGGCACGTTCGACGACATGTGGTTCCGCTGGGTCATCGACTTCGGCCTCCCGGGACCGGACCGCTCCGAGGGCGGCAAGTACCTGCTCGTGGGGCCCGGCTACAACGGCTATCTGCCCGAGGACGGCTTCTATGTCGCGTATTCCAAGACCAACCGCGTCATCATGCTCGGCCGCTCCTACCTGACCGACGACGACCCGGCGCCCACGGTCAAGGTCATCAAGGACACGCTTAAGATCTACCCCTATGCGCCGGGCGGCGTCGGTCTGTCTGTTGCGCGGTTCCTCGAAGGCGGAATCAAACTTAGCCGGGACGCCGCGCCGAAGGCACCCATCTATCACGAGGGCACGGGCCTGGCGATCAACACCATCCCGCCGAACGACTTTAGCTATTACGAGATGCTCGACCGCCTGGTGCAGAGCCAGCCCGCTACGGTGCTCGACCCCGAGCTGATGGGCCCGATCGCCGCAATCGGCATCAAGAAGGGCCAAGACTTCGCGCCCGACGAGCGGATGAAGGGGATTCTCGAAGACGCGGTGAAGGTCGCCAACGCCACCGGCCGCACGCTCGGCTACGTCCCGCGCAATCCCGAATGGTACTGGTACAAGAACTCGCAGTGGTGGAATCCGCTCTTCCAGGGCGGCTACAACTTCGAGACGCCGCTGCCCGAGATCACCAAGGACGGTGCCAAGCCCTACCCTCCGACGGGCTACAAACTCAATGACGCCCGCACATCCTTCTTTTACATGGCGACGGGGATCACACCGGCGATGGCGATGCGGATGACCGGCATTGGATCGCAGTACCTCTTCTTGGCCAAGGACGCCAACGGGGACTTCTTCGACGGCGCGAAGACCTACAAAGTGACGCTGCCCAAGGGCATTCCCGCCGAGAGGTTCTGGTCGCTAACCCTCTACGACAACCAGACCCGCTCGATGCTGCAGACGCCGCAAAAATACCCCCGCGCCGGCAGCCAGAATTATCCCTCCCCGGCGGCTAGTGAGTCAGCGGACGGATCGACAACTGTTTGGTTTTCGCCCGAACAGCCGGACGACGTGGCGCGCGGCAACTGGATTCAGACCCACCCGGAGAAGGGCTGGATCGTGCTTTTACGACTCTACAGCCCGATGCCGGCGTTCTTCGACAAGAGCTGGCAGCCCAGCGAGATAGAGCTGGTCAAATAGGCGTCCCAACATCGAAGACAACGACCTGCCGTAGTTTTCGATAGGTCGAACCGCCCACCGATGGACCAGTTTCAGCAAGTGAGCAACTGGGCAATCCGCTGAGGTTACCGACCAGAGCAATCCTCCTCCCATAAACCACCATGTTAGCGGTCGAATAGGCACCGAGAAATGGCAAGGCCAGGGCCGCAGACCTAGCGGAGGTTTCGCGACCTCCGCGTCACACTGCCGGTGAGTGCGTTGCTGTAGTTGAGCTGCCGCGTTTGCTATCCATTTACGGTCAAGGTCATGATTGCCGACTCCGTTCAATCTTGTTTTCCCGAGGGAGTTCGCTTACCCGATCCTCTTCGGTGTATCTGCGATTTCCTGGACGCAAACGGCTATCCGATCTCTGGATGTTTCGAGATCAACACGCGAGGCGATGATGCCGCGTCGTGGTTCCCCAATGACATTGCCATGCAACGCCAGATCGCGGTGTTCGGCAATAGTTCTACTGGCTCGTCCTACGCATTGTGGTTGACTCATGCGTCAGACCCAGCTGAAGCTCCGGTGGTAATGCTTGGTTCCGAGGGTGATTTCAAGGTTCTCGCTGAATCTCCGGCCGCATTCTGCCAGCTTCTCACGTGTGGCTACGATGAACTTGAATGGGACGATCTATCGTCCACACCCACGTGCGCTGACGAAACACGGCCGTTCCGGCAGTGGATCTCCGATAAACTCGCTCTGGATTCTCCCGCGACCGGCGAGGCAATCTCTCAACGAGCGGCCGAGCAGTTTCCCGGCTTCGCTGACTGGGTGACAGCTTGGCAAGACGAGAATCTCTAGCGAACACACACGCGCACACATTGTAATCGACACGCGGCGCAGCCCAGGTTGCTCGCCAACTTGGGTTTACAGGAGACACTCGTCCAGAGTAATCATCCTCCCATAAACCACCATGTGTTAGCGGTCGAATAGGCACCCGAGAATTTGCAAGGCCAGGGCAGCAGACGTACCCCAGGTTTCGCAATGCGAGGCAACTTCGTCCCGGATGGTATGAGACCGCGCCTGCCGGACGGTCCAGTGCTGCCCAGTGCCGCGTTGCACGCCTTCGGTGGGGGACCTACAATTCTGGAATGCTACCGCTTGCAACCCAACCTGCTGTTTTTTCACGCCGACGCATGCTCGAGGTGGGTATGTCGTCCGTGCTGGGGCTTACGGCGGCGGACTTGATGGCAGCCCAGGCGGGTAGGCCCAAGGCCCAACGCTGCGTGGTGATCTTCTTATGGGGAGGTCCTGGCCAGCAGGACCTTTGGGATCTGAAACCTCAGGCACCGGCCGAGTTGCGGGGAGAATTCAAACCGTCAAACACCAACGTCACTGGCATTTCGATATCGGAAGAACTTCCCCGTTTGGCACAACAGGCGGACAAGTACACCATTATTCGCTCGATGTCGCACAGGGATTTCGAACATGGATCGGCCGCCTACACGGCACTCACAGGGCAGCCGCATCCGCAGCCTGGCACCAACACGCCGGCCAGCCCTGACGATTTCCCAACGTATGGGGCGGTGGTTTCGAAGTTGGCCCCCACGAGCCAGGCGGTGCCAGATGCCATTGTGCTGGGGCCGGTCATGCACCAAGGCAATCGACCTCCGTTGGCCGGACAGAACGCCGGATTCCTAGGGGCCGGGTTTGACCCATTCCGCATTGCCGATGATCCCGGCGCGGCGGACTTTCGCGTGGAAGGACTCGCGACCGAGTCCGCGGAGGCGGCCGCGCGGCTCAACCAGCGGCGGCAACTGCTGGGGCGGTTGGAACAACGCCAGCAGGCCAGAAGCGATCAAACTCTAGGCATGCACGAACTCTATCGTCGGGCGTTCGAACTACTGCTTTCTTCGCAGACGCAACAGGCGTTTGACCTGAGTCACGAATCACCAGCGCTGCGCAAGCGCTACGGACCATCGCGGTTTGGGCAGTCACTGCTGTTGGCACGCCGACTGATCGAGGCCGACGTGCCGCTGGTGACCGTCAACTGGGCCAAGCTCAACGCCGACCAATGGGATACGCACAAAGCGAACTATCCCCGACTGCGCGAAAGCTGCTCCCCCCGTTCGATCAAGGGCTGGCCACCTTCCTGGCAGATTTGGACGACCGAGGGCTGTTGGACACAACACTGGTGGTCTGCTTGGGCGAATTCGGGCGAACCGCCACCATCAACAAAGATGGCGGCCGCGATCATTGGCCAGACTGCTACTCGGTGGTGCTGGCCGGCGGCGGCATCCCTGGCGGCCGAGTGTTTGGAAGTTCGAACCGCACGGCGTCCTACCCTTCCAGCAACCCCGTCGCTCCCTGGGACCTGGCCGCCACGATGTACCACCTCTTAGGCATCCCGCCTGAGACGCACATTCACAACCGCCAAGGCCAGCCGCTGGCGATTGCGAGAGGTCGCGTGATCAGCGGATTGTTTTGAGGTTGCGAACGTTTGAAGTGCTATTGAGCCAGGTCAATGCGTTGGCTAGCACCGAGTGAAATCGGAAACTTTGCATCGAGCTCAAGGAATGAACGCATCGCGATGATGGTTAGTTCATCGCCTGACTTTAGGCCGTCGAATTGATCGTGGTATCCGTAATTAACATGAATTTTGACCTTGTCCGTTCCCTTTAGAATCGGGCGAGTGTCGCGTCCCTCTCCGGAGAAGCCGTCTACGGTGCCTTTCACAATAATGGAAAGGGAGCCCCCGTAGAGTTTCGCGATTTTATCCGGGTCGCTCTCGTAGGTGGCAAGCTCTTGAGCCGACATTGAGGGAACAGGCTCGCCTTCGGCTTTCATGATCGTGCAGCTTCCAAGGTGGGCCGGATCGTCGCGGTACTTCCCGCGGAACGTGACTTTCGCACCTTTGGAGAATTGTTGCCAAGGCTTTAACCCTGGTGTCATGCAGAAGAAGAGAGTGTCCGTGTCAACCTTGTGGTTGGCGAACTCGGGTGCGTTCCCTTTCATTTCGCATAGGACGACGAGGGGTTGAATCTCTCCTTTGCGACCAGGGCGAAGGGCCCCAACGTCGCAAACGAAACCAGAGAATTCCAGCCAATCGCCTCGATGCTGTTCCTCGAATTCTCGCTGCTTGTCAAAGTCTGTGGTGCCCGGCAAATCCCGTAGTCTTATCTCGATCGTCTTGCCTGAGTCGCCAGTCTCAATGGCACTCACGTCCTCGTCCATTGTATCGTCAATAGGTCCTGTCGGGGAGATTGGCGTTACGTCGATCGGTGGCGCGGCTGTTTCGCTACAACCTGCAAAAAGCGCAACTATGCATCATTGCGGGAATCCTACCGGGTCCAGAACGATCAAGAGGTCAATCAACTTTCAGTCGCACCCCTGGGTCGAAATCCGGCGCACAGAACTGGCAGCGGCATTGTTCTGGAGAATTGGTACCGCCATACACTGCGGCGAGGTCGGAGAATAGCTGCTCGCGGGCATCGCCGAGCCGCTCCAGCGTGGCAACGTTTAGACAGAACTGGCCGTCTATCATCGCGGCATACGATGCGCCGGCAATCGGTACAAACACCGGCCTACGGCGGAACCGGTCCTCATGGCGAGTGCGCGGGATTTCAACATCGGGCGTGCCAATCAACGCAGGGCTTTGCCCTGAAGGTACGAACCCGAATGGCCGGAAGTATACTTCTTCGATCGCCGAGCCTTCGGTGTCCATCCAAATCTGAGCCCAATGGGCAGCTACCTGGCCAGAAACTTGCGTCATACCTCCGCTGCTGGAAAAGACAATGTCCAGGCTCCACTCAAACTCATCAGCCCCGCTGGGCTGAAACCCCAAGAGCCGAATCTCCATCACGTTCATCGACAGGTATTCGATGACCGCTGACGTGGAATCCCACTCCTGATCTTCGGGGACTCGTTCCCACACAAACTCCCGATATGCCAGGTTGAGCGGTTCGAGGTCAGAACAATCCACTTCCAGATGGACGCCATCGGGATCTTCTGCCCGCTCCGGCGGATGCGCTGCAAGGCGATCTGGCGTGACACGACCAAGGATCTCGATACCGTGATACACCGGCGGTTCCCATGTAACGCACGAAGAATAACTTCAGGATTGAACCTGAAAAACAAAGTTCACCGCAGAGATCGCGAAGGTTCGCAGAGGGAAAAGGGTCTACAGTCTGACTTGTCGATGAACAAAACCGACTCCAACACGGATTGCCGAAAATATTACACGACTCTTGTCTCTGCGCTCTCAGCGGTGAGTTAAGCTCCGGCATGCTTCCGGTTGGGCGTTGCATCGCTCAAGCATCCGGAGCCATCTGCTGAATAACTCCCCCTCCCTTACGTTTACTCGCCGAAACCGGCACGGCGTTGTTCAAGCGTTTCATCGTGTGGCCAACATGGGACATGGCCTATGCTCAATCCGGTGCGCCCACCCTGGGTGACGGCGATTGAAATTCCGCACAAATACTTTTCAATTCCATGAGGATACCGCCCATTGTCAAAAAACGAGAGGCGTCCCTCGATTGAATCCAGATCAAATTGAACAAGTTTATCGGTCACGATTCTTGAATGTGTGACTTCGCATCGATCGATGCGGAGCAGTTTGCCAGGGTAGACCTTAAAGCTGAACGTCGGTTTCCTTTCACTCTTGGAAATTGCGCAGAGGACGCCGATACCCCAGTAGCCGTTGATATCGTTATTGCGAGAACAAAGGTAGGCACACAGCGAGTGTGCCAGTGAGTCCATCGCACGTCTCTTCATTGTTTGCGAGCTCCACTTGCTATTGGATCGAATCTTCTTGCCAGGCTTGGCACCTCGCGGAATCCAATCCTTAGTTCCTAATCCGCCTTGTCTCTGAACTCCCGGTGGCAGGTTTTGCAGGATGTCTTCAGCTCACCCAATTTTGCGGAAGCGGTGGCGAGATCGCTGGTGCGGAGTGCCTGTTCTAGGGCAGCGGTGAGTTGTTCGGCAGCGGTCAAGCCTGAGGCAAGTTCTACGGGTGAGGTGTCGGGGAGAAGTCGGGCGGATTCACGCAGGATCTCTTTGGCCAACACCGCTTCGTTCAACGGGACCAGGTCGGGGTGGTCAGCGGGAGCCTTCCAGTCCGACTGCTGGCAAAGCTGGAGTTGGTCGAAGGTTCGATCCAGCTGGGCCATGGCCGCGGCGAGCGAAGTGACCTGGGCCTCGGCTTGGAGTTCTGGGAGAGGTTCGTCATCCGCCGGCATGGTGAACTGCTGGACATCTCGCCAGAGTCCGGCGTAGTCGGGACTGGTGCCTGCCTTCTCCAGCACTTCGCGCTTGCTCGGTGTTGGCGATCCCTTCTGCCATGCAGGCTACCGCGGCGGCGGCGGGCCCCCGATGTTTGCCATGGTGGCAATGGATGTAGATCGGGCCGGGTGCTTCGCGAATGGCACGTACCAAAGCCAACGCCGCGGGGCGAGGGATGCCGTCATAACCAATCGGGATGTGGACATAGCGCAGACCATGTTGCTTGGCCCGTTGTGCGTCGGGACGTGCCCCGTCCACACTCACCACGGTCTTGACCCCCAACTTCTCAAGGCTTTCGAATCCTTGCTCCCCATGCGGCTGGCTGCCGGAGAAAATCCGTGGCGAGAGCTGAAGCACATTGTCCAGGCCTGGCTCTTCGAACTCGGTAAATGTCAGCTTCTTGGGGTTCGCAGCAGCGGCCGGGGTGTTCGGATGTTCCGTCGCGGCGCTGAGTGCAGGATCGGTTGAAGCCGCCGGGGCAGGGGAGGGGGGGGCCTCGCGGCAACCGAACGCATGCCCCAACCAAACGCTGGCCAGCAACCAAGTGATGGTGGAGAGCCTGCGAGCGATGGAACTGCCAGCGGTATGAGTACGTGGTTTCATGGGGATGCCTGATGGGAACGCAGCATGACGGAGGAAGCGAAGGGCCTGCCCTGGCTTGTATTCGGCTATGGAGACTGCGTGGTAAGGCCTGACGATTGGCTTAGTTTAACGGATGGGGAGGCCAATGACATGTGGGTGCTAGAGATGCTGCCAGGGGGCATATTGTAGGCTCGGTTCTATCTGTCCAACCGGCGTGATTGACGGGCTAAGTTCGTGTTGTGCGGCTGGTTGCGATATTTCGAGCCCCAAAATTGCGGGGCATTTTTTTGACCGTTGGCAATTCGCGACCTATACTCTCTGCAGCCAGGCAACTTGACCCTTCGCTTGGTATCGCCGGATGCTGTCCCTTGTGGTCAGCAACCCACCCCAACAGCCTGCGGGCGAATGCCGAAGATCGGCCCCGCCTGATGTTTCGCCGATGGCCATGGACGGGTGTGCTTGACGCCGCCGTATTCTAAAAGGACGCAAAACTTATGCGCAGGGTCTTTCAACTTCCCGCCCTCTTAGGGCTTGCATTCGCCCTCTCCGTTGCCCAACCTGTTTGGTCGCAAACGGAGAGCCTACCGGACTCGGTGGGACACGTTCAATCCGTGGTCCAGCGCGGTGCGGAATTAGAGGCCGGGGCCAAATGGGGCGAAGCCCTGACGCTTTACGAAGACGCACTTCGCGAGTATCCCAATGATCCGACGTTGACCGCCCGGCAACGGACGGCCCACATTCATTATGACTTGGGTCGTCGCTATTCGGACTCGAGTTTTCGCACGGCTCTGTTGGCTTCGACGGACTACGATGCTTCGAAGCTGCTTTCCGAAGTGCTGTTGAAGGTTCAGACGCACCATGTCGAAACGCCGGACTGGCGTCAGATTGTGTACAACGGTTGGTACGCGTTGGACGTGGCATTGGGTGATAAAGTGTTTGTCGATCGCCACCTGCCGAGGGCTTCGAAGGCGCAGATTGACAGCTTCCGTTCCACGGCCCGGCGATATTTGCAACATGCCCCGATCACGGGACGGAACGAAGCCCGAGATGCGGTGGCAGGCGTCGCCCGCCTGGCCGACCAGCAATTGAATCTTTCGCCCACGTCGGTGATTCTCGAATTCACCTGCGGCATTACCAGCAGCCTGGACGACTTCTCTTCGTTCTTGACCAGCAATCAGCTGCGGGAGTCTTACTCTCAGATTGAGGGCAACTTTGTCGGGTTGGGCATTGAGCTCAAAGCCGCTGACGGCACCTTGCTGCTGGTCCGCGTGATTTCCGGCAGCCCTGCTCAAAAAGGAGGCCTGCTGGCGGGTGACAAGATTCTGTCTGTGGATGGGCAATCCACCAACAACATGTCTACGGATCAAGCCGCTGACTTGCTGCAAGGCAAAGAGGGTACCTCGGTTGATCTGACGGTCGCCACGGGTGAAACCGCTCCACGCCTGGTGCGAGTGCGGCGAGAGCAGGTGGACGTGCCAAGTGTGGATGATGCCAAGATCATTGATCCAGAAACCGGCGTGGCATACTTCAAGCTGGTCTGTTTCCAGAAGACCACGACGCGAGACATCGACGCCGCGCTCTGGAAACTGTACCGCGCCGGCATGCGAAGTCTGATTGTCGATCTGCGAGGAAACCCCGGCGGTCTGCTGACGACTTGCGTGGAAGTGGTGGACAAGTTTGTCGAACAGGGAACTATTGTCTCCACCCGAGGCCGGAACCCCAGCGAAGATTACACCTACCGGGCCCACAAGGCGGGCACGTGGCGTGTCCCGCTGGTGGTGTTGATCGACGAAGATAGTGCTAGTGCCAGTGAGATTTTTGCCGGGGCCATTCGGGACCATCGCCGGGGAACCTTGTTGGGCACACGCAGCTACGGCAAGGGGTCCGTGCAAGGGATCTTCCCCTTGAACATTGGCAACACGGGCATCCGCCTGACCACGGCCAAGTTTTACTCACCCAATGGCCACGCGTTTCACAAGGTAGGGGTTGAGCCTACGGTCGAAGTTCGCCAGGTGGCCCGCCCTGACAGCAACACGCAGCAGCAGATTGCCACGACCGACGACCCGGTGATTGCCGCTGCCTTGCGAGTCGCCCGAGATCAAATTGCCCGGCGTGCTACCGCCCAACAATAAGAGCGAATACGAAGAAGCTACGACCCACGGCCGAAGCAGCACGGGAGCAATTCCGTGCTGCTTCACTTTTTGGTGCCTGCCGAATCTCCCAACCGTGTCCAGGCAGGCGAGGGCTCAACCATCTTCTTTGCGAGTGGCGAAATAGTTTCGCACAAAGGCGTGCATGTCCCGTTTGTCGGAGTTCCAGTTCCAAACCTGAGAGCGATCCAGCGCAATGTCCGTGGCAGGATCGAAGTTGAATCGTTGGAAACCGACAAACCGATTCTCAGGTCGGCGACGATCCGCCAGTTCGCCATGCCAGAGATGCAGCACCGGCAGGTCCAAGTACCCAACTCGAGACTGAATCGACTCATGGAACGGTTCGGCCCATTGCAGATAGTGAGCAAACTGCGGCTCGTTCAAACGATAGCGTTGTCTGGGAAGATCAAACTGTTGCACTGCGGCCATGGAAATGGCGGTATCGCCTCCGCCAAGCACGAAGGCATCGTACAAACCGTGCTGACGCCATACATCGCGGCAGATTGCCCAAGCGATTCCTGCTGCTAAGCCACTATCTAGGCGAGTACTTCCCCGAATCAACACATTCCAATCCATCGGCGGTTGGCTCAATCGCGAAGCCAGGCTCTGCGTGCCTTGTCCGGCGGGGCAGGAGACCGGTTCTGACACGTCGGCGTCGCGCGGCAGATCATGAACTTCGCTAAATAGCTGGACCAGCGGCGTCTTGTCCAATTGAGCGGCCACCAGGTGCGGCCAGTCCGCGTTGAGATAGATGACGTCGCAGTCCACCCACGCAACCTTGTTGCATGAGTCAGGCAACTGCCCAATCAGGACGTTGAGCAATCGTTCCTTCTGCCAAAGGATATCGCCGGCATGCAGCTGCACCAACAGGTCGGCATCTTCTGGCTGCAATTGAAAGGTGCCATCGAACGAAAGCTCAATCGTGGCTAGCGGTGCCGTCAGCCGCTGGCGAAAGACATGGTAGTTGGCCAGCCGTCGCTGGTAGCCAATCGGATTGAAGTACGAAGTAACAACCCAAAAGCCATCTGCTGACGTAGTGAACCGAGGGCACGTGAATCCGTCCGTTGTGTCGTAGGGGTTGGTCCGTTCGGAAAACAAGGGCCCCACTTTCGGTATGCCTGAATAGCGAGCCTAGGGCACCCCGCTTTTCAGCGCGGAACCGATAACCCACCAAGGGTGAATCAAACCGGCGATCCACTTTCCTTCCCTCATCCTACCAGGCGTTCGAAACACATACGGGGTTGTTTCTTGTATCTCATCAGACGATGATTTATGACTGAGGTATCGTGCCCAAGCGCCAGCGAATGTTTTTGTTCGAATCAGGAGCCAATACCTATGTCACGCATCACCCGACGCGGATTTTTGAAAACCACCTCCGCCGCCGCGGTTACCGCACCCTTTGTGATCTCTGGGACCAAGTCGTCCGGTAGGGTGATCGGCGCAAATGATCGCCTCCGCATTGCCGTCGCCGGTTTGCATGGGCGGGGAAAGAGCCACATCAGCGGATGGCTAGGACAGTCGAACGTGGAAATCGCCTACCTGATTGACCCGGACCAGAATGTCCTGGACAGCACCATGAAGGCAGTCGCGAGCAAGACCCAAGGCAAGTACACCACCAAGGGAGTTTCGGACGTTCGCGAAGCTTTGGCCGACAAGAACCTGGACGCCATTTCCGTCGCAACCCCCAACCACTGGCACTCGCTGATCACCATTTGGGCAGCTCAAGCCGGCAAGCATGTGTATGTCGAAAAGCCCATGAGCCATGACTGCGACGAAGGGCGCGTGGTGGTCGAAGCCCAAAAGAAATACGGCGTGGTGATCCAGCACGGTACCCAAACCCGCAGCAGCGCCACCGTGGCCGGACTGCACGAAGCCATTCAATCCGGCAAGTTCGGCAAGCTTAAGATTTCGTACGGCTATTGCTGCAAGCCCCGCAATGGAATCGGCGAGAAGCCAACGAGTACCCCGCCCAGTAATCTGGACTGGAACCTCTGGCGTGGGCCGGCTGACATGGATGATTACCACGGAAACTTTGTCCACTACAACTGGCACTGGTTCTGGAAAACCGGCAATGGCGATATGAACAACCAGGGCACCCACCAGTTGGATGTCGCGCGTTGGGCCTTGGACAAAGATCAAACGCATCCCGTCCGCGTGATGGGCTTGGGCGGAAGATTCCAATGGGGCGATCAAGGCGAAACCCCCAATACCATGTTCGCCATTGCTGAGTACCCCAACGGGCAGTACGTGTTCTTCAACGTGCGCAACGTCAATTACAAAGGCTACCAGCGACAAGTCGAGAACGAGTACTACTTCGAAGATGGCGGCAAGATCATTCGCAATCAGTACTACGCCAAGGGCTCGACCAAAGGCGAGAAGCTTTCCATCCCTGCCGGAAACGTCACCCCTGGCGGAAACTGGGGTTCGTTCATTGCTGCCTGCCGTGCCGGCGATCCCGCGATGGCCAACGGCAACGCCCAAGATGCCCACTACGCCTGCGTGATGGGCCATCTGATGAACAACTCGTATCGTCTCGGCGAGCAAGTCCCGTTCAACACCAAAGCGGGCGGGTTCGCCAACAACTCGGACGCCTCGGAGCATTTCCTCCGCCTGCACGAGGTCATGGGCAAAGGTGTCGGCGTCTCTGACGATGCCAACTACACCGTCGGTCCCTGGCTCTCCTACGACCCGGCCACCGAACGTCACACCGGCGAGCATGCCGCGGCAGCAAATGCCTTGCTCAAAGACCCCAATCGCAAGGGTTTTGTCGTGCCAGACGCCGACAAGGTCTAACCGATAACGCACCAACTCCGATGGTCTGCTGGCGCTTCACCGCCCAGCGGGCCATCTTTTTTTTGATTACAGTGGTTTAATTCACTGTGGTTTGATTTTCACTGCCTCTCCAACTCAGAGGGCGTTCTTATGCCTCGCCTTGTCGGTCGCCTGCCGCTGTTCGTACTCGGAACGCTCGCCGCATCTCTCTGGGGCGCTCCGCTGCTGGCCGCCGAACAGCCGGTTTCGATTGTCCCCCACAAAGTTTCAGGGCATATCCATCCTTCAATATGCCAGGCTCAAGACGGCACGCTGGTCGCCGTCTACAAGGGAGCGAACGTGCTCATGTGCGCACGCTCTAGCGACTTGGGAGCCACCTGGGAGAAGCCGGAGCCGATTGCCACCTCGGCGATTCGGCCCGATGTGATTCGCGAAGTGAAACGTTTTGAGGTCTACCCCGGCACCGCCGACACCTTGCCAGATGGCCGCATCCTGGTCACGTGGAACTACATTGCCGATGACAAAGCCACCGATGGCTACTACGAGCGGGCCTTGCTCTACACGCTCAGCAGCGATCAGGGCAAGACCTGGACCGACCAGGCTTTGATTGGCCCGGTCGATGGGAAACATCTGGGGGCCGTGCGCCACAACGTGCTTCCTTGGAGCGAAGGGCGCTGGCTGTTGCCGCTGCGTGTCGGGCCACCGCGGTTGTTCGACCCCCAGAGTCACTCGCTGGCGGTCTATCCGCTGGTTGGTCCTGATGGCAAACAGCACGCGTTCCAGCAAATTTCCCGCACTGCCAAGGGGACGCTGCTCGCCATGGGCCCGGCCTTCTTGCGTTCGACCAACCAAGGCAAGACTTGGACCGCGGTGGAGAACTTTCCCGCTGCCCCGGATGGTGACAGTGCCGAAGGTCGGTATCTCACCACTCTCACTGACGGCCGCGTGCTTGTCACCTGGGGGGTTGGTCACGATAACCAAGGACTACGGTATAATTTCTCAGCAGATGACGGACAAACTTGGAACGGTGACCACACGGTGACTCTGCTGCCCGACACCAAGATCGCGGCTCGCTACTATTCCGCCCGAACCATTCAGATTGACCCGCAACACGTTGGCACCGTGTACATGAACAGTGCCGGCGTTCACTTTCTCAAGGTTCCCTTGGACCGCATTGCGAAGTAACTGTAACTGCCTCGTTACAATCGAGCAGGCGAGTCGAGAAGCCCTATGCAGGTAGCTTGTCCCCATTGTCGCAAAAGCGTTTCGGTCAACCGGGTCAAGCCGGGAGATACCGCGGCCTGTCCTCATTGTCGCAAGACGTTTCGCGTCCCAAAGGACCCCGCAGGCAGCGACGCGCCAGCCAGCGCGCCGACCGCCACCCCGGCCCCGTCGCAACAACAGCCGACTCCGGTAGCTGCCCTGCCAGTGGGACAATCGCCGCAGCAAGCCCGACCGGTGTCCGTGTCTGCAGCCGCCACGCCTGTTGAGCCTGCGGTCTCCGTCAATCCGCAGTTTCGCGAGCGCGTGGATCGACACAAACGGGGAGTCCCTACCAGGTGATCGGTTGGGGACTCATGTACCTGTTGTTCTTTGGCGGCGTGCTGGCCGTGTTCCTGCTGGGCATCTTCTACCTGTTTCGCAACTGGGAAGCCTCGCGCGGCAGGCTCTCGCCCGACGTGGCAGCGGTGTGGGAAAATGTGGCCGAATTCCAAGGCACGTCCGATCAAGAAACCGCGAGCTTTCGCATCAACTCACGGCAAGTGGCGACTCGATTGGCAAACCCGAGCCATTGCCCTAGATGGCCAGCGCCTGGACGTGATCTTGGTGGACGCCCGAGACAACGAGTTCATGCCGATCAAGGCCGACGGGGCTCATCACGAAGTCACCCAGATCCGCGCTCCCCCGGGTTCGTATCGCTTGCAAGTTCACAGCTATGGCGTACGCTGGAAGATTGTGGTGCAACAGCCTGTGGAGCGTTAGAACAGATCGGTTCGAGTCCTTGTCTCGTGAGTCTTCATGCATGCATTAGTGACAGGTGCCGGCGGTTTCCTAGGGCTGTATATCGTCGAGCAATTGGTGGCACGTGGCGATCGGGTCACGGCGTTTTGCCGTGGCGATTATCCCTGCTTGCGAGAACTGGGCGTTGAGGTGATTCGCGGTGACGTCCGTGACCGCCAGCAGATCATCGATGCCTGTCGTGGAATCGATACCTTCTTCCATGTGGCTGCGGTCGCTGGAATCTGGGGACCGTGGGACCATTTCTATCGGATCAATACCCTGGGCACCCAGCACGTGCTCGAAGGGTGCCTGGCCCACGGCGTGCCCAAGTTGGTTTATTCAAGCAGTCCCAGTGTGACCTTCAACGGTACGGATCAGCAAGGGGTCGATGAGTCTGCCCCGTATGCGGACCGTTGGATGTGCCACTATCCGCATACGAAAGCCTTGGCCGAACAGATGGTGCTCAAAGCTCATGGCCGAGATGGCTTGGCCACCTGCTCCTTGCGCCCGCACCTGATCTGGGGACCGCGAGACAACCATCTGGTCCCGCGACTGATCGAAAGAGCCCGAAGCGGCAAACTGCGGCGTGTCGGAGACGGCACCAACCTGATTGACATCGCCTACGTGGAGAACGTGGCCGAAGCCCACCTGCTGGCGGCTGACGCACTGGAAGTGGACTCGCCCGTCGGAGGTCAGGCGTATTTCATCAGCCAAGGCAAACCGGTCAACTGTTGGGACTGGATTGACGAACTGTTGGCACTCGCCGAGTTGCCCAAGGTCACCAAGTACATCTCCGCTCGCGGTGCCAAGACCGCTGGCAAGTTACTGGAATCCGCCTATCACTTGCTGCGTCGCAATGAGGAACCCCGGATGACTCGATTCCTGGCCGCGCAGCTCAGCACCTCCCACTACTTCGACATCGGCCGGGCTCAACAAGACTTCGGCTACCGTCCCACCATCAGCACCGCCGTCGGCATGCAGCGTCTGCAAGCGAGTTGGGCTGCGGAAATGAAATAGCGGGCGGAATTCGGCTACGCGAACGATTCCTACGAGGTGATGCCTTGCGTGAGGGTCATGAATGCGGTTTCCAGGTTGATCTCGTCTTCTTTGAGCAAGACCAGCTTGTGCCCCGCGTTGATGATCTGTTGGGGGATCTCCGAATAATCTTCGACGTTGGGTTTGAGCGTCACGACAAGTTCGCCGTTGCGCGTTTCGAGGGAATCGACGAGCGTGCTTTGTTCGACCAGTTTGGCGACCGGGTCCAGGTCTCCGAGCACGGCGATCTTGAGAATCGCCTGTTGCCGGACCTGTTTCATCACGTCAGCGACCGAAGCGTTGACGATCAGTTGCCCTTTCTCAATGATTCCGATCTTGTTGCAGATATCGGCCAATTCCGGAAGGATATGGCTGGAGACCATGATGGTCTTGCCCATATTGCGGAGTTCTTTGAGCAGGCCGCGAATCTCAATACGAGCTCTGGGGTCAAGCCCCGAGGCTGGTTCGTCCAGCAGCAGCACTTGCGGGTCGTGCAGCAACACTCGGGCAAGTCCCAGACGCTGCGTCATTCCGCGTGACAGGCTCGTTACCAAGGCGTCTCTCTTGTAGCCTAGGTCAACCAGATCCAGCACAGAATTACATTTCTCGCGCCGGGCGGGACCGGTGATCCGATATGCGGCGGCGAAGAATTCGAGATATTCGATGACCTTCATATCATCGTAGACGCCGAAGAAGTCAGGCATGTACCCAACCACGCGGCGGATTTCTTTCGGCTTGTTGTAGATGGAGTAGCCGGCCACATACGCTTCGCCAATGGTGGGATTGAGCAGCGTGGCCAGGATTCGCATGGTCGTGGTCTTGCCGGCACCGTTAGGGCCGATAAAGCCAAACACGTCTCCCCTATCCAGACTGATATTGACGTCCTTGATGGCGTGCAGATCGCCATAGACTTTGGTTAAGCCGCGTGTTTCGATCACAATTAGACACCTTATCTTATGTAGAACAGTTGTCCCAACTGTTCACGAACCAAGAGCAATATGTCGGGTGCCCCTGCAGGCTTTTGAATTCAAGAATCGTCTGGTTTGGACGGTAGCACCGGATAGATAAACCGGTAGCAGGTGGTGTATTGATGATGTTCCATCTCATGCGCCGCACGGTCATCTACTTGAATATGCGAGCCGGGGCGATCGACAAAACCAATGAGTATTGCCCGATTGGTATCGAGTTGGTCGCTGAGGTCGATGAAATTTTGATACTGGTTGAGGAGTCGGGTATATCGTTCGCCTCCGGCAGCTTCATAGAACATCATCTGTTGCAGAATCATGGGGATATCGAACGAGAGAACATCGTACTGCGAGGCCCGACTCTCGTACTGGCGGGAGGCCGTGCTGAACTGAATGGTGCGGCCGGTCAATTGATTTTGAATCTCTCGCCGAGGGGTGCGGCGGTTGATGGTCAGACGCTCGTCCGGTTTGAATTCGTCGAGTGCGTACGCCCAGCGACCAACCACCAACAGGCATTGCTTGAGCGGCACGTCCAAGGTGTTATGGATCTGGCCGTCCGGGACTCCGTCGGACTCGGCTGTCAGTTTCACAGAGGGGGCGACCGTGCTTGTGGACGACCAACGGGCGGTGAAACTCTTGCTGGACCAGACCGGCACCGGCACGCTGTTGAGCGCTTCGCGCTGCTGGGCTGACTGATAGGCCCCTTGAATCAAGGCCGCGTTGAGCCCTCCGGTTTCCATCCCTCCCAACGCGGAGCCAGGGAGCCCCATCCAACTGACCAGGCTGTCTTCTTCCTGGGCGGTTTGGTTGTCCGGAAGCTGGCCGCGAACCGTGATGTTGTATTGGGCCGTGCTAGGGCTGAAGACATTGAACCAGGTCGTCCCACGCACCAGGCCGTTGGCGACGTCAACATCGACCACGTCCGCTTGATTCAAGCGAAGGCTGCTCCCTTTCATAGAGTTGGCCATTCCGTAGGCAATGGCACAAAACACCACCACCAGCGTCGGAAAGGTAATCCAGGTCCACTGCATATTGCGAAGTACGTTCTTCAAGAAGAAGTAGTCCACGGGACCAATCAACAGGATGTAGCACAAGCTCAGCAGTGAAATCAGCAGGAAGGGGGCCAGCGACACCCCTTCGAACTGATCGAGGGCTCCACGTAGTTGCCCTGCCAAATCGGTGATGCCAGAGTGAGACACTTGTTGCCCCATGCGCGAAGTCGTTTCCTCTTCCAACGCTGGCGGAAGTTGCAACAGACGGCGCAAGAAGGCACTTCGGGCAGGCCAGTTGGCCAAGGGGGATTCGTAAAGTGGCAAGGCCACGAACGTCTCCAGCCCAAGCCCTTGCGACGTGCGAATGATCAACGGATATTGGTCTTGCCGCAGCTCAACCA
The DNA here is from genome assembly GCA_942492195.1 of uncultured Planctomycetia bacterium. GTDB lineage: Bacteria > Planctomycetota > Planctomycetia > Pirellulales > S012-138 > CALOEH01. The sequence goes on from CALOEH010000119.1 coordinate 108,527, forward strand.
CGCCTTGGGCCACCTCAATCTCAGGCACTTGCAAAGTGCGGGTTGCCGTGGGAGAGAGCAGCGGGGTTGAGAGACCCGAGTAGCCCTCGATGGCGGTGGTCCGGCGGAGTGTCTGTGGTCCGACGAATTTGCCAGGCACTAGGGTTGCCAGGGGATGGTCCGCCGCGGTGATCTGCGGCAATTGCTCGGCTCCGGCCACCACCACGACGCGTCCCCCCAACTGCACCCAGCGACTCAAGGCGGCTTGCCGCTGGGGATCTACCAAGGATGAAAACAGATCAGGGTCCGCCGCCGAGAGAATCAGCAGGTCAACCGATTCGTAGCCACACCAATGGTCCGGCAGGGCGCTGGTATCGGCAAGACTGGCCAGGTGTGCCTGACTGCGGATTTGCCGGAGGAACGTTGGTAGGTCTAACTCACCAATGTTGAGCAGGATCTGCTCGCTCGAGGGCAGGGCAGGGGGGAGGTAGCGCCGTTGCCCCTCGGCCACGCTGCTGTCGAATGTACGTTGGAGCAGTGTCTCGCCGCCAGTTCGAAGTTCCAGCCTGAGCGGACTGGTCAGGTGCCCAAACCGGACGTAGAGGGTCCAGACTCCAATTTCTTCTTCATCCAACCGGACAGGCTTGGCGGCAGGGTAGGCCACCTCGACGCCGTCGCCATCGTTGACGTGTGCGACAAGCTCCGCTTCGAGAGCTACGCGGACTTTGCCTGTCCGCCGGATCGCGACTCGAACGGGAGTCCAGCAGCCCACCTTGTATCGATTGGCGAATCCGACATCTACCGCAGCAATCTCAACCGAACTCGCTCGTTCCGCCAAACTGGACTCGGCAGCAGGCTGAGATTGGGCATTGGCCTGGACAACATCGATGCCGGCACTGACCAGCAACAGCAGCGAACCGACGCACGCGAAGCGAACTTGGGTGAATCTGCGGGGCAGGGCAGGGGGGGTAGTCATGGTTTCTCGGCATCAGCGCAGGTGCATACGAATTGCCCACAGCCAGGACAGCCTGAGCCATACTTTCGTCGGACAGCGGCCGAAAGGTCTACTTGCGCCACATTGGCAATGGTGGACAGCCAGGCTAGAACGTCGGCGAACTCTTCGATCCGTTCGTCCAAGGTGCCGGATCGGAGTGCCGCGGCGAGTTCGCCAATCTCTTCCATCAGCCACATGAAGGTGCCATCGATGCCGCGGGCGACGTCCTTTTCGTAGTACATCACGCGGATCAGTTCTTGGAAATCGGCCAACGAGATATCGGTCGAAGGCTGAGGATCGACGGGTTCAGAAGAGGTCACGGGGCAATTTTCTCCCGCAACTTCAAGCCGCGAGGGTGGTCTGGTTGTCGCTGAAGGAGTCGATCAAGCACCTGGTTGGCCTCGTCTCTCTGGTTGGCAGCGACCAGCGTTTCAGCAAGAGTGGCCTGCAATTCAACATCGCGTGGAGCAAGGCGAACCGCCACACGATATTCTTCGGCCGCTGCGGCCCACTGTTCGAGTCCGACGAAGCCCTCGGCCCATAGTCGATGGACCGTTACATCCAATACGTCAATCTGGTTGGCTTGGTTCGCCCAATGGACAGCTGCGCGAAAATCTTTTCGCGCCAGGGCAATCTCGGCCAGTTTCTTGCGTAGGCTAACATCATCGGGATCCAATGCCGCCAGGTCAACCAGCAACGGGGCGAGACGCTCAAAATCCTTTTGCTGCAAATAGGTTGCCGCCAGCGCGCTGACCCATCGTACATCACCGGGAAAACGAGTTCGACCAAGCCGATACAGGGTTTCGGCCTGTTCGGCGGCCCCGGCCTTGCGATAAATGGCCGCCAACAATTCCAGCACGCGAGTGTCTGGCTGCTCGGGATCGAGACCCTCGCGCAGCTTCAACACCGCCTGCTTGGCGTCTCCCACCAGCAGATCCAAGCGGGCGAGCACGTACAAGCCCAGCGGGTGCTTGGCCTGCTGATCTGTGGCACGCAGGGCCAGTTGCTTGGCCTGAGGGTAGGCTTTTCGCTGTAAGTACGCCCAGGCCACGTTGGCCATCAGGTCCGGGCTGTCGGGATCCGCCTCGAGCGCCTTGAGGGCCACATCCAACGTGACCGCTTGGGAAGTTGAAGTCCCCACGTTGGCATCAGCCACCACCTGTTGTAGATGTTGCCGGTAGCCAGCCTCGAACCGCTCTTGTGTGACGCCGAACAGTTGCTGCAGGGCTTCGGCGGTTGAAAGATTTTTGGCATAGGCGGTCAACATTCGGCTGAGCGCGTCGTCACCATACGTGGCCAGGAGGTACTCGGCATACAGTTCGGCCTGGCAGTAAGCCAGCGTCCAGGCGTCTGAAGACTTGGGGCGAACGAACCCCAAGTTGATGGTGTCCAAATCGAACAGGTCATCGTCCGCCAACCGGCTTGCCAGCAGCCGGTTCCAACTCACGGGGCGAGGGTAGCCTTCGTGATGCACGGCCAACGCCTCGGTGAACCAGTGCGGCACGTTGAATCTGGTTTGCTGCAGATTGACCACATGCACAAACTCATGCTTCAGCACGCGGGCCCAATTGAACTTTTGCTCCATGCTGTTGGGCGAGGTCAGTGCAACCATCTTGCCGGCACATGCCCCCACGGTGCCAATGTACGGCAAGCCGACCATTCGGGCAGAAAACCAACCATGTCCGCTGGTATTGCGAGCGCGGTGAAAGATCTCGAACAGCGACTTGCCTTCGGGCGTGTAGCCCAACGTCTGGCAAAGTTCTGGATAGACCTCTTCTTCGAGATACTGGGCCGCGTACTTGGCGAATATCTCATCCTGCCCTCGATCAAACTTGATCACAAAATGTTCGGTCTCCAGCACGGCGTAGGTGCTCAGGACTTCGAGCACCTTGAGCATGTTGTTCACCCGCACGTTGAATGGATCAATCTCGAACGATTCTTGGAACAGTTGTAAGGCTTCGGTCTCTCGGCCCACGCGCATGTAGAGCAACCCAAGCTCACTGCGCGGGCCGACGAGTTTCGGCATCCGCTTGATGGCGGTCTGCAGCAGCGGTTCGGCAGCGTCGAATTTTCGTCTCAAGCTCAACGTGGCAGCCGCCACAAAGTAGAACTCGCCGGCTTGCGGATTCCGCAACGCCACATCCACCATCAGGTCACCGAGCGGCGTGCCGACCGGATTCTCAGGCTGCCCATCTCGCAGGATGTAGAGTGCCGCCAGGCGACCCAAGGTTGCTTCGTCCGTGGGGTCCAGCTTGCGGGCGGTGTCCAGAACAGCCAGGGCTTCGGCCTCTTTGAAGTTGGCCGTCAGCCAATCTGCCTTGGCTTGCAGGGCCGGAATCAAACGAGGGTTGATCTTGAGTGCCTGATCGAACGAGCGTTGGGCGTCGTCCATGTCAAAGTTCTGCAGCGCCAGCCGCGCGAGTGCCGCGTGCACTTCGGCCGCTCGGGCGTTCTTCTTCAGCGCCGCCTGAAAACTGCGCGTGGCTTCGGCTTCGTTGTACTTCTCTAGAAACAGCAAGCCGGTTTCGTAGTCGGCAGGCCAGTAGTCCGCGTTGGCTTCGATAGCAGCAGGGTAAAGCGTGTTGACCAAGAAGCCGAACTGATCGTGCAGGCGCTGCCAACGCGCAAACTGCGCGGCACCTTGCCCTAGCGCCCGAAGCTCGTCTGGGTCGGTAACGTCATGTTCGTTGTAATACTGGACCAGCCAGCGGTAGCCAGCCTCGGCTTTGTCTAAATGCCCGCTTCGCCGATCCAGTTCGGCTGCCAGCCAATGGGCTTGCGCGGCATGGGGGTTCAGCTTCAAAGACTGAGCGAGCTGCTGCCGCGCGGCTTTCCAATCTCCCTGCAGATAGGCCAACTCAGCCAGCAGGGTGTGCAAACGAACCTCACCCGCATGTTCGGCAAGTGTGGCAGCGAGCAGCGTTTGGGCCTGGTCGTTCTGGCCTTCGCTCATCCAGCAGCGAGCCTGACCGATGGCAGCCTCGACCGGCTGTGGCTTGGCCAGCGCAGCGAATGCCTCGGCCGCTTCGCCATAACTGCCACGCCAATAGAGTTGCCACGCAGCGTCCAGCTCAGACGGTTCGTCAGCGCCGGCTACGCCCGATCCGACCAGCGCGAAACATGCGGCCAAGAGCAACCATCGCAAGCAGGGCAGGGGGGCTGGCACAACGTCGATCCTCAATCGGGGCAGGGCAGGGGAGTACACCCACAGAGTTTACGGTACTGCACGCTCAGGCAGGGTTCAAGCGAACAGGCTGCTGGGAGACCGGAGACCTGCACTCTGTTTGACCCTGGGCTTCCAACGCCGTAAGATCCTCGCCATGTTGACGATTTGCATCCGGCAGAAATCAGGAACAGACAGCGATGAACGAATCGGTGCCCGGCAAGAGTACCATTACCTACGACGACTTTGCGAAGCTTGACCTCCGCGTGGCCGAGGTCCTGGCAGCCAGGGCTCATCCCAATGCCGACAAGCTACTGCTGCTGCAAATCAAAGTGGGCGATGTCGAGAAGCAGATCGTGGCCGGAATCCGCGCTCACTACGAGCCTGAGCAGTTGGTCGGCCGGCAGATTGTGGTACTCAACAACCTCGAACCTGCCATGCTTCGCGGCGAAGAGTCCGAAGGCATGCTCCTGGCCGCCAGTGACAGCCAAGGTGCTGTGCTGCTGGTGCCTGACCGGGCAACTCAGGCGGGCGCCAACATCAAGTAGCGCGCGAGTTCGCGGGTAATGAGGTAGGACTCGAACGATGGTTTGAGCGGCTACTCACAGGCAGGACACCGCTTCTCATTTCTTGCCCCCCGATTGGTTGCAGATCGGATTGAGCCAGGATAGATTATGAGGAAGTGAGGCTGGCATTTGAGTGTCTCGCCAGCGTACATCCTGCCGTTCCATCCCGCCCGCAGTTCTTCACGAAAACGATTCGCGCCCCACCGGCTAATTTTGCGCGAATGAGTGAGAAACAACCGGCAAGTGGCGGCGTGGGCAGTTGTTCAGAGAAGGGGGGGCAGGATGGTCGAGCCCACGTTCGCCGTTCGCAAGCATCTAGCAATATCACATGCCAACGCGCGCAGCGAATGGCTGACGCATTGCCATCGGCTGCGTTTCTCTCATTTGTTGGCAAATTTGTTTTCCCGCCCGATCTGAGTTCCCACCTAATATGTGTCCCGTGGCGCGCCGCTCCGGGACTTCCCCACCCCACGACCACTGTCTTGCGATCCAGCCCTCTAGGAGCATCCCCGGTATGAGCGACCAATCTGCATCTGCGCAGGGACGCCAATTGTTCTCGTGGCGAAAGCTCACATTCTTGGTACTGCTGTTGAGCATTCTGGAAGGCTGGGCCTGGTTGCTCGATGCTCGGTATGGTTTTCGCGCCGAGTTGCTGTTTGCGTACGAACGGATGCAATTCTATAGCGAACCAGTCACTCCCCAGGCTGAAGTCGAGTGGCCGGAGCACATAAGCCAAACCATCTTCACCACACTGCCTGCCCCGGCAATCTGTGTTCGCGCGCGGGAGGATGCCCTAGGGTCGATGGTATCTTACGATTTTGGAGGGCGGTGGCTCTCGGACGTGTGCGTCTCCAAGGAGTGCACGGTCCTTGCTCCGGATCAGATGCCGACCGGATCCACTCGGCGGGTGTTTGTCGTCGGTGGGTCCGCGGCTTTTGGTTATCATTGCCGATACGAGGAGACCTTCCCCGCCTTGTGCGAAACGCCAGATGCAACCGTCTTCAACTGCGCACAGGTTGGTTGGACCTCAGGTCAGGTAGTGCCGCTTGTCCACCGTATTGTGGACCATTACCAGCCTGACACGGTGATTATTCTCTGCGGGAACAACGAATGGGATCGTTTGTTGCCGCCCGACCACTTCGAAACGAGTATGACCGCGGTCAGGAGCTTGACCTTGCTCGCTCACAGCAGGGCAATCGCCGGATTGCAATTTGCCATGATCAAAGCAGTGCGCAGCGGTCATCAATACTCTAATTCCCATGGCGGCGAGTTTGTCCCGCACGTTCAACTGACCGGACTCGGTTCGGCATTGTTGCATGATTTCCCCAACTTCGATCCAATCGGTTGGCAAGAATCCAAGCAGATCTATTTGGAGAACTTCGAGAACAATATCACCTTGATGACTCGCCATGCGCAGGCTGCTGGCACGCGTGTGGTGCTGTTGACGATGCCGTTCAACTACAAGCTCTCGCCGGTTTGGAAACATCCGCAACCAGAATCGTTCGATCCCGTCCACGCGGAGGCCACGCATACGAGCTTGCACGCTGCAAAAGCACTCATGGATCAAGGGCACTTCGATCAGGCTCTGGCTGAGCTTGATCACGCGATCACACTCGACCCTTGGCCGGCGGTGCCGCACCACATGCGCGGGGCCTGCCTCGAATCGACTGGGCGTTTTGACGAAGCCGCCGAGGCCTACGCCAATTGCCGGGAGAACATGGTCGGCAACTTGGGCTCGCGACTGAGCATCAACGCAAGCATCAGCCGCGTCGCCAAGGAAACAGGCGCCGACCTGATCGATCTCAGCGCCCTTTTCGCCGAGAATGGCCGCAGTCGTGGGCACTATTTCAACGACGACCTGCTCATTGATGACTGCCACCTATCCGCCCTAGGGCACGCCGCAGTTGCCGACGCGTTGCGTAAAGTGGTGGACACGGATTGATCGGAATGATCCAGGGTGGTTGACCTTGGTTCATTCATTCGGAGAAGGAGAACCCTTGAAACCGCCAGGGCCCAGGCTCGCATAGAAATCCAAGTGCGTGGGAAAAACCTGCCCTGAGTTTGGCCCCTGCATGATGCGGGGCATCTCGCGAATGCCGATGGCATGATGGAGCCAATCGAGTGCAAACCCGATCTCGCCGTCGAACAGTTCTCGGTCGAGTGTGGCGGTCATGGACGTTTCGTAGTTGCACCCATGATCTCGGACAGCTACGGAAAGTGCCGCACAGGTCGGCACGATGGACAAGCCTCGCGTTCTGTACATGCAGACAATCAGCTGATCGTAGAATTGGCCCACTCCCCGTAAAGATGCGGCCACCAACCCAAGGAGTCGTTCGCGCCAAGAGTCGCCATCGCACAATAGTTCTTCAATCAATGCACGGGAAGCACGATGCTCGCTCGCCGCGATTGTTGCCACCGCTTCTTCAACGCCATCTACCAAATGAATGAGGGGTAGATATGAATCTCTAGTCTCGGCCAAGAATTCTTCTACAGTCACGCCATTCGCCCCGTACACGCGTTCCAGTTGTCGTCACGGACGTTGCCGCAGGATGGTGAATCGTACCCAAAGCGTCACCAGATCCAGGGCAGCTTGGAGTACGTTAGACAACCGCGCGCCGCGCGGGTCACCGGCCAGGCGGCGGTCAGGAACAATGTCTACCTTGGTGATGCGGTAGCCTCGCTTGGCGGCGCGAATCATTCGCTCTGCTTCGACAAACACCCCGTGCGACGTGCACTGAATGTCGGTGATCAGTGCCTGACGCCGACACTTGGTGCTACCAGGATCGTAGAGGTCCACGCCGAACAGCAACCGAGGCATCCAGCGGTAACAGCGCGAAACCACCCGGCGATACAACGTGTAGTTCTTCTTGACCCGGTTGCAGATGATGACGTCATGCTCGGGCAGTAGTGGGATCATGTCCAGCAGGGCTTCGGGCGGATACTCGCCATCGGCCGGAACATCGAACACGTAGGCCTTGCTCGCGGCCTGATACAAATCTTCGAAGGTGACCGCAATTCCACGGTTGCGGGGATGCGTGATCACCTGCACCACGTCTGGGTGCTGCCGCTGGATGTCGGCGGCAATGGCAGGCGTTTCGTCCGTGCTGGCGTCATCCAAGATGATGACTTCGAAATCGGCCACGCATTGTTGGAGAACGGAAAGAGAACGCTCAAACACCAAGCGCAGCGTTTCCGCCTCGTTGTAGGCGGCAATGACCAACGACACTGAAGACAAGGGTTTAGTAGCGGCTGTTTGCGACACGAAAACCGTTCGGCGAGCGCTTTGGGCAACGAAGGAAAACCACCAGAACATCCAATGCTTGCACAGCAGGGAAGGGGGGTCCTGCTCGCGCGCTTCTCTCTGTGGGTGCTCAGCCCGGCGTTCCACGCAACATGTTACTCGACCAGCCGTTTCATTTCACGTACTGCTTGCTCGAATCCGACCATCACGGCGCGCGCGACAATGCTATGCCCGATGTTCAGTTCGTGCATCCCCTCAAGTGAGGCCACAGGGCGAACGTTGCGGTAGGTCAGCCCATGCCCTGCGTGTAGAATCATGCCTGCGGCGCAGATGGCTTTACCTGCTTCGGCCAGCGTGGTGAGTTCGTCTCGGACGGCAGGCCCTGAGGCCAGGGCGTACTGACCGGTGTGCAGTTCCACAGCTTCCACCCCAAGCTGAGCTGCCGCTTCGATTTGCCGGAGATCCGGATCGAGGAACAGGCTAACGGGAATGCCGGCCGCGCGCAGTTGATCGATGGCGGCCGCCACCCGATCCCGCTGACCGGCGACATCCAGTCCCCCTTCGGTGGTAACTTCTTCGCGCCGCTCAGGCACCAGTGTGGCCTGATCAGGACGCGTTTGGCGGCAAACTTCAATCACTTCCGCCTCGCAAGCAAGTTCTAGATTGAGCTTTACCGTGACGGTTTCGCGGAGGATTCTGAGATCACGATCTTGAATGTGGCGGCGATCTTCGCGGAGGTGGAGCGTGATGCCATCGGCTCCCCCCAGTTCGGCCAACGTAGCGGCCCAAACCGGATCGGGCTCGTTGGTCCCGCGAGCTTGTCGAACGGTGGCCACATGATCGATGTTCACACCCAACGTTGGCATGGAATCTCCAGCAGGGCAGGGGAGAGGGAATGGTGTTTGTTGAACCGCAATCTGCGCTAAACGGACAAAGAAGAAGCCAGAGGGTTCGCAAAGTTTTGCTGCCTGAGGTCAGTTGTTGTCGCTCTTGGTGAGTCCTTTTTCGACATGGTCCGCTCTGGCTGCCACCGCCGAAATGCTCTTGGCCAACTGACGCGCAGACACGGCATAGCCGTAGAGTGTATGGACAATGACTAAGGTCGGCACGCCGTCAATGTCCCGTAACGCGAAGGCTGGGCCTGGCAGCGACAGGTTCTTGCGAAGGACCGCTTCGTAATGTTTTGACTCGGCCGGACCGCACTCGCTGTAGATCAGGATCAGGTCTTCGTCTTCATCTTGATCGAACGGTTGCACCCAAACCTTTTGGCGACGTCCGCCCGGCAGTTGCAGGGTAAAACGGAATGAACTTCCCTTGGCCTCGGGCGAGATGCCCAGGTACTCCGAGGCGTGCTTCACGCATTCGCCCAGGTTGGGCTTGGTTCCCTCGGCATGATTCCCTAGGTAATGTCGCCAGCGTTTGGCGTCGGTGCCATGCTCTTCGCCTGTTATCTGCTGCAAGGCATCTACCACATCGAGTGTGAGTTCGCCCCGCTCAAGCATTTCGACCAGCGGTTCGGCGGCCTCCTTGGCCCGCAGATCCGCCAACGATTGAACGGCCGCCCAACGTACCGATTCGCTATGAGATCCCAAACAGCCTAACAAAGCATCCACCGCCTTCAACTGCACCAATCGCTGTCGGGCATTCCAGCGCGTTCGGGGTGAAATCAGCTCTTGCACCAACTGATCGGTTTCGGCGGTTTGACTCATCGGTAAAGCCTCTGCGGTGCTGTAGAAGTTCGAGTGAAGTGATCCCCTGGCTCAATTATAACGGTCTTGGTCAGACGACCAACACTCTCTGCCGACACCTCCGCTTTTCTAGACGCCGCGGCGCGTCTGTTGAAATCACAACCCCAAGCGTCAGCGAGGAAGCTCAGGTGGCGACATCCCTGGCATGCGTCCTCGCGCACAATTCGGTTCGAGATCCTACCTCGCTAGACATCCAGTCCTGGAAGTACGAACTCACCCCGCTCCCAAGCGTCCAGAAAATGATGATTGCTTTCGAGTAGGTCCGGGTGGGCTCTGAGTTGCTGGGGAGAGAGCCAGTGCGCCTCGGCCACCTCGGCTGGATTAGGAGTCAGGCAGGCATCGCTGGCAAGATCCGCATGCCACCAGGCAAGTGCCACGCCCCAGGGAGTTCGGCTTGCCCAAAGTCGGACCAGCGGTTGGATCTGGACTCCCAGTTCTTCGTCGAGTTCTCGCACCAAGGCCACCGGTTCGCCTTCGCCGGATTCGATCCCCCCGCCCGGAAAACAGAGCTTGCCTGGGGCGGCAACTTGCAACGACCTGCGAATCACAAGCAGTCTTCTCGCCTGCACCACGACGGCCACCACGCCACGTCGGTGTTTTGGTGGGTCAGGAAGCATGGAACGATCACACTCTTTCACTGTCTGGGGTGTATGGAATGTATAGGTATTGTAGGAACTTTGACGCAATAAGGTTCGACAGGGCTGTGGCAGCTTGACGGGTTTAGGGGATTCGGTAAACTGACTGGACATGTCCGGTCATTTCTAGATTTCCGCATTTACTAATAGCGGGAGTTTGAGAACGGCCTGAGTACACGCCAGACCCTCCCCCAAATCACCACGTTCACTCCAATTCACTGCTTCGCGCACATCCGTGCCGATTGAATGCAGGGAGATCCAATGATGCATCGCCGCGCGCTGCTCATCTTTGCCTATTTTTGCCTGTCAGTTTGCCTGGCCCAGACGTCACAGGGGGCCAATCTTTGGGAAAACCCACCGCAAGTTGGTGATGTAGTCGTGACGGCCACGGCGGCTCCCTTGCAGACAGGTTCTAAAGTTATTGACCGTACCGAGGTTGGCATTACGCTGGATGTGCTGCAAGTCAATGGAGACTGGCTGCGGGTGGTTTACCACGTCACTGGCTGGATCCACAAGAAGTACGTGGTGCCGGGGCCTGTGGCGGTGGAGTATTTTTCGGCACGGATTGAGGAGAACCCTTCCGATGTTGCGTTCCTCAACGCCCGAGGCAACGCGTTCAGCCTGTTGGGAGATTGTGACGCGGCGGTGGCTGATTTTCATAAAGCTTTGGAAATTCGCCCCCTCTCACCCTGGATCCACAACAACTGCGGCGTGGCGCTGATGAAAGCCGAGCGCTACGAAGAGGCCATCACCGAGTTCACCATCGCGCTGGTAGGACATGGAAAATTTGACGCCATCGTTCATACCAATCGGGGGATTTGCTATGCCAGAGCCGGGGCTCAACTCAGAGCCCGGATGAGTTTTGGCATGGCCATCGGGCTCAATCCTCTCTATCCCCCCGCCTACGAACGGATGGCCTGGCTGGAAACACTGCCACCGCAGCATCCGCTGCAGCGCGTCTTTGGTGGAGGAGCCAACGCCGTTGCCTATGCCAAGCGAGCCTGCGAATTGACGAACAACCGCGGTGCCAAGTATCTCAGCACGTTGGCTGCCACGTATGCCCAAACTGGACAACTCGAAGAAGCGGTGAAGTATCAAACGCAAGCGCTCGAAGTTGCCCCTGCCAGCCAGCGCGAGGTGTTCCAAGAGCAACTAGATGCCTATCAGGCTGGACTGAACGAACCTGGCACCGTTTGAGTCACACCAGTTTCATCCGCAAAACGGTTTGATTCACAGACCGGCTGCCGCATCTGCATCAGCCAGATAGATCAACACGCCCTCGTCAGGCTGGACAAGTTGCGAAGGGATTTCGTCCGGGTCGTGGGGGCCTTGGATCAAACGCTGTAATTTCTCAGCTTTCCCGCTGCCGCGAACCAAGAAGATCACGTTGCGGGCGGCACACAGCAACGGCACCGTGAACGTCAATCGCCAGGCGTCCAACTTCTCGACAAAGTTGGCAGCAATCCATCGCTGGCGTTCGGCAAGTGCCGCAGTGTGAGGGAAGAGCGAAGCCGTGTGCCCATCGGGTCCCAAGCCCAACAGGATTAGATCGAATCGGGGAATTCCTGCGTCGTTCGCAGCGGGCCCTTGTTGGCGAATCTGCTGCTCGTACCGCGCGGCCGCCTGACTTGGTTCTGCGGCGTCTGTCGGCATGGGAAAAATCTGTGACGCCGGCGTCGGTACATGCTCCAACAGGCTCTCTCTCGCCATCCGGTAGTTGCTGTCCGGATCATCGTGCGGCACGTAGCGCTCGTCGCCAAAGAAAGCGTGCACGCGAGTCCAATCAATCGAGTCCGCGCCGGTTTCTGCAGCGGGAGCCGCCTGGCCAGACAGCCAGGTATGCAGTTCGCGCGGCGTTGAGCCTCCCGAGAGAGCCACAAAGAATGCGCCCCGTTCGGCAATGGCCTGCTTCGCCGCATCGGCAAACAACTGCACACCGGCCTTCAGCCACGCGTCGGCGTTGGGGCAAACTCGCAGCTGCCCCACCTGTTTTTGATCATCGGGTGTTGTCATATCGCCATGATTTCCTAAGAACCAATGTAGAACAGTTGTCCCAACTGTTCACAAACCAACAAGGATGTTTCGGGTGCCACATAGTTGTTCTGCATAGCCGGGTGTCACTTCAAAACAGCAACGCTACTGCCCGGTCTCAATTCGCTTCCAATCCAATTCGGCCTGATGGTCAAGTCGCGGAAGTTCACACGCCATGGCTTCCGGGTATTTCTGCACGGCGCCGGTGTTGAAGATCACCACACGTTCGTCTGGTTTGATCCAACCTTGGTCGGCCAGTTGTTCCAATGCCCCCACGCATGCCGCAGCCTCAGGGCAGATTGAGATCCCTTCGCTGGCAATCGCCTGGCTCATCCACGCGCGCAATCGTCCTTCTTCAGCGGCAACTGCCAAACCGCCACTCTCGCGGACAGCGTCCAGAATCATGAAGTCACCCACCGCCGCGGGGACGCGAATTCCTGAAGCGATGGTAGCCGCATTGGCGAACGGTTCGGCACATCGCTCGCCAGCTTCGAACGCGCGCACAATGGGAGCACAACCGGTCGACTGCACGGCCACCATCCGGGGTCGCCGCGTGGTTTCCAACCAGCCCAGCGCGGCAAGTTCGGCGAAAGCTTTCCACATTCCAATGAGCCCTGTGCCACCACCGGTGGGATACAAGATGACGTCAGGAAGCTGCCAGTTCATCTGCTCGGCAAGTTCCAAGCCCATGGTCTTTTTGCCTTCAATCCGATAGGGCTCTTTGAGTGTCGAAAGATCGAACCACCCGAGCGACTGTTTGCCTTCGCGGACGATCCGGCCACAGTCGGTGATCAAACCATTGACCAGATAGGTCTTGGCCCCGGCCAACCGGCACTCGTACTGATTGATGGTCGGGGTATCGTCCGGCATGAAGACGAATGCTTCGATTCCTGCCCTGGCGGCATAGGCGGCGGTTGCTCCTCCGGCGTTTCCTGCGGTTGGTATCGCCACGCGGCGAATCCCAAACTGCTTGCACATGGTGATGGCCATGGCCAGTCCTCGGCTCTTGAACGAACCGGTCGGCAGTTGCGATTCGTCTTTAATCCACAGTTGCTCCAGACCGAATGCGGCCCCCAACGTCGGGCAGTGGAGCAGGGGGCTCATCCCTTCGCCGAGGCTGACAATGGAGTCATCGCTCACCGGCGGCAAGAGTTCGCGATAGCGCCAGAGGGTTGGTTCCCGGCGGAGCAGATCCTCGCGGCGGACGGCGCTGCGCACTGCGTCCAAATCGTACCGCACCCAAAGGGGCCTATCGGCGTGCAGCGTCTGCGGCTGATCGGCCGGCAAGACCGTTCCATCCCAGGCGCTCTCCAAATGCGTGACGAATGTAGACATGCTGCGGTCCTACAGGCTTTGAGTTGAATCGGCCACCACACCTTGCGGCAAGGGCCGATTGTACCCAATCTCCACCGGCACAACAGGGAACAGAAGTCCGCCGCACGCAACCGGGAGAACGGCACCGCATACCGCCTCAAACGACTTCCCCTATACGCCTGGTCTGGAATAACAAACCTCACCGAGGAGTACGCGGAGAGCGCAGAGGGAGAAGGATGTACATTCGGTTTTGTCCATTTGCTGTCAACATGCTGATTCGGAAACAGCAAATAGAATGATGAACGGATAGCCTGCTCTGTGATTTATCACGGATCTAAGCGGGGCAGGGCAGGGGGGCGAATTTTTGGAGTTCACCTCTCGATTGATTTGTGCATCCAGCGTGGCCAGCTGCGCAGGCGACTCTACTTCTTGTTTTGAAACGCCTCGGTCTCGAGCAATACCTTGATCGGGTTGTCGACCCGATCCACGGCCATGGTGAATGCCTCTTGGGCTTCGGAGAGGGGGAAGCGGTGGGTGATCAGAGGGCTGACGTCAATCCGCCCTTGCATGATCATCTCGAGCGCGATCGGCATGTCGACCTGGACTTCGGGATGCACCGTGCCAATCATGGTGAGGTTCTTGCGAATGATCTGCCAGACGGGCAGGGGGTACTCTTCTTCGTGAGGGATGCCGAACAACATCACCGTGCCGCCTGGTCGGCAGATGTCTACCGCCATGTGAATGGTTTCGTGCTGATGCCCCACCGCCTCGATGGCGATGTCCACACCTTGGCCGCCGGTGATTTCGAGAATTGCTTCGCACGGGTCTTGGCGATCCACGTTGACGGTATGGGTGGCTTTCATCCGCTTGGCCGTGGCCAGACGATAATTGAGCTTGTCCAGACCAATCACCGTGCGGGCACCCATGTTCGCGAGCAAATGATCGAACATCAGGCCAATCGGACCTTGGCCAATGACGGCCACGGTCTTGTGCATCAGGTTGGGAAGTTTGCGAGCGGCCCAAATCACCGTGCCGAGCGGTTGCCCTAGAATCAACTGCTCGCGCGGGAAGAAGTCCGTCGGCAGCGGCACCGTCTTGGATGCGTCCGCCACCAGGTACTCGCTCAGGCCGCGTTGGTCAGGCGGGATGGCCAACACCATGTCACCCGGTTGGAACCGAGGGCTGCGGCTCTCGACCACTTCGCCAATGCACTCGTGCAGACTATCACCCAGCGGTCGGGGGAAGTCCACGTAAAAGGCACCTCCCAAGAAGCGTGGAAAGTCCGAGGCACACAACACCCCAGCGTGCAGGCGGACCAGCACCGGTTCGCCAGGGATGTCCGCCAGGAGAGGGACCGGAGTTTCGACAAATTCCAACGAACGAGGGGCGGAAATGCGGGCGGATTTCAAGGTTTCAACTCACAGACGAATTGCTGGGTGGGACAGTCATACGTGATCACAAAAAATACACAGCTGCGGGGCAGGGCAGGGGGGACAGCAGTAAATTAACCCCCCGTAGGGATACGTCAACTAGTGATACGTCAACTCTTAAACTTCGGGTTGGATGCCATGGCCTCGCTCGCGTGGCCATGCTGCAGTGGAGTCCATCGCACCTTTGCATGCTTTCTTTTCCGCAAAACTCCCGTGACTAAGTACGTTGCCACGGCCCTCAGGCGTGGCTAGAATGCGGAATTCTGGGAAAACAGGGGGACTCCGTAGTGCGAGACGCCACGCAAGGGGAGTGCGATCCGCGTGTCACTTAAGCAGGGTACCTATGTAGGCCCCTATCGGTTGCTCAACGTGCTCAACACCCGACCCGCGGTGGTCATCTGGGAAGCCATGCACGATGCGCGTGGCCAGAGGTACGCCATAAAAGCAATTAAGAGTGAGCATGTTGACCGCGAACAACTGCGGTATTTGAACCACGAGTACACGGTGGGCAAAGCGCTAGAGCACCCGAATATTGTCTCGCTGGAAGAGATGCTCCCCTATCAACGCACTTCGTGTTTGGTCATGGAACTCTTTCCGCACCTTAACCTCAAGCAACGGATCCGAGAGAACCACGCTGCGTTGCGCCCGCTCGCTCCGCAGATCATTCGCCAGGCGGTGGCCAGCTTGGAGCACGTCCATCAACGAGGCTGGATTCATTGCGACGTCAAGCCTGACAACTTCTTGGTCTCAGAAAGCGGAGAGCTGAAACTCATTGACTTTGCCTTAGCCCAACCTGTCGGCAACTGGCTTTCGCGTCTGCTCACCAGGCGTCCGGAGATTCAAGGGACAGCAAGCTACATTGCCCCAGAGCAAATCCGCAAGCAGTCGCCTGCACCCGCTACCGACATTTACAGCTTGGGCTGCACGCTGTACGAACTGATTACAGGCAAGCTTCCGTTTACGGGAGCGAGTACCAACGAACTACTTACGAAACACCTGCGAGCACCTCCGCCGTCTGCAGAAGTGTCGCCTGGAAATGCCAGCAAGGAGTTTGCCGAGTTGTTGAAGTTGATGATGGCCAAGCGTTCGCAACAGCGCCCTCCGCTCGAAAGCGTGGCCGGTGCGATTGCCAGCATGCAGCTCTTCAAGACTTGACGCAAATGGAACGGTTTGAGCTAGCATGGACGACTCCTGAAAAACGCGCACAAACGGCACGATGCAACCTGACCCAATGGCCGATGAACAAGGATGCCTGACTATCTCTTGCCGCCGTGCTGGCTGACATCACAGACAGCAACGTTGCGGATGACCTACTCAAAACATTGAATCACCGCTATGCCAAGTACTAATCATCGCCTTGCTTTCGAACGTCCGATCTTTGAGATCGAAGCCCGAGTTGCCAAACTGGAAGAATCGTTGGGCAGCCAGCCTGATGCTCAGGACGAGGTTCGCAAACTGCGTCGCGAATGGGCGGAAGTGACCAAGCGAATCTATTCGCACTTGGAACCGTGGGAGACGGTGTTGGTTGCCCGGCATCCGGACCGCCCTCGCACGGCCGACTACCTGGAACTGATCTTCGACGACTTCTTCGAATTGCACGGAGACAAGTCCTTCGGTGATGATCGAGCCATTGTCACCGGGTTTGCCAAACTGGACGAATTCAAAGTCATGTTCGTCGGGCAGCAGAAGGGGCGCAACCTCAAAGAACGCAGTGCCTGCAACTTTGGCTGCGCGCATCCCGAAGGCTACCGCAAGGCGATGGCCAAGATGCAAATGGCGGCCAAGTACGGCATCCCCATCGTCAGCTTCATTGACACCCCTGGCGCGTATCCTGGCATTGGTGCCGAAGAGCGCGGTCAAGCCCACGTGATTGCTACCAACATCTTTGAGATGTCTCGGCTCCAGACGCCGGTGGTCTGTGTGGTGATCGGCGAGGGCGGGTCCGGCGGCGCACTGGGCATTGGAGTCGGTGACCGCGTGGCCGTGCTGCAACACGCTTACTACTCCGTGATCAGCCCTGAAGGCTGCGCCGGCATTCTCTGGAAGAGCGACGCTCACAAAGAGCGCGCGGCCAAGGCGCTGCGAATGACCTCGCAACACCTCAAAGAGTTGGGAGTCATTGACGACGTGATCGAAGAACCGTTGGGAGCCGCCCATCGAGATCATCACCAGATGGCCAACTCACTCAAGATGTATCTGGTCCGCCGCCTGCGCGAACTGCAGAACATCCCCAAGGACGATCTGGTCCAGCAGCGCTACGAGAAGTTCCGCAACATGGGCACCTTCTTAGACGGTGGTCAGTTTCAACTTCCCAACGGCGCAGCCACGCTGGCCAACGTCAGCGATTGAACCAGCGGCCACGGAGGTCTCACATGGCGGCGCTCAGGATCTTGTTGATCGCGTTCATTTCGCTGATCGCCATCGTGGGGATTCTGGGAACATTCATCTCCGTTCCTCAGAGTCCCGCCACGCAGATGCTGGGTGAATTTGGCTCGCACCTTCTTTCGTTCGTGCTGGCGGCGTTTGCCGGACTGACGGTCTATGGCCTGATCCGCGAAACGGCCTGGTCGAAGCCACTCGCCTGGACGCTCTGTTTCGCACTCGCTGCGGTTGCTGGCAACTCAGGCGGTTTCCTGTTGGGCTCGTTGGTCACGCTGTACTGGATCGGAATGCCGGCTTCTTCGAACTCGACCGCTGACGAGTCAGAGCCGCGAACCAGGTAGCCGACTAGACGAACCCGAGGTGATCTGACGGATCTAGGGACGTATCAGCCTTGGTATATCAGCATACCTCCAACGTCCGATAATGTCTCTTATGTTCGTTTTTGCCTGAGGCGGCTGGATTCGTTTCGCCCTGCAATTCCTAGGGTTTTCTGCGTTTCGGCCGATTCCCTCATCCGATCCCCGTCCGCACTTCGTGACGTTCGCCGCTGTTGGGCTCGCCGCGAACTTCACACATCCTGCTGGCTCGAATCCCGTTTCTCGGACACCTGCAGAGTTGCGGCGAGACTCGCGGAGACGTACGCTAGCGCCCAGTGCGGGGCTCACTGGATGGCGACTGCCGTTCCGAGTTTTGACTCCCACTGGGTGAACCCTCCAGGGAGACGAGCGGGCTGCCAATCTCCAGTTGTGCAATCGGGGGAGACCCCTGGCCCAAATACCCCGGTTTTGAAAGCAGGCCGTTTCACGAGAAGTGACCCATGAATGATCCTGATCGCCGAACCTCGAAGTGTTCTTAGCCAATAGTGCGAAGCCCGACATTCCTCGCTGCGAAGTTTGCTGCCGGCGGAGCAAACGATACGATACCAGTATCAATTCGCACCGTGGTTGCGGCCACGATCTACCACCAGCAGGAAGGAAGGCAGGACCATGTCTCGATGTCAGATGGCGTTGCTTGCGGCACTAATCTTCTGCACAGGTTGCACTCAGGAAAGTAGCCCTCCCCCGGCTACGCCTACGGTTGACAGCGAACCGCCGACATCGGGCATCGAAGCCCCGGTTGACGCCCCAGTCGACCGGGCGGCGACGGCCCAACTGCCTGGCGAAGATGCCCCAGTCCATCGGGTCTCCGCGGAGGAGTTCCATGCCGCTCTGGACGCTAGCGACCTCGCCAAGTATCGCGACGGCTGGATTGAGGTCACCGGTATCCTGACGCTATTCACCGCGGATCTGGAAGCGAAAGGGGGGCCCGTGCTGGTGCTTACCATCGCGCCGCCCGGCGATGAACTCAAGGCGGCGTTCAAGAGCGTGAGTTGCAACATGGCCGCCAACGAGCAGCCTTGGAAGCAGGCTCAACTCAAGTCCCAGGTGACGATTCGCGGCGTGCTCGGCACAGCCTATGATTCTCCCAGACTCGTCCAGGGAAAGATCATTAACGCCAAGGGAGAGCCCACGCCGCAATTCACGGTCGACGAGTTAGAGACCAAGTTAAAGGACGACTTCGAATCCATCGCCAAGGAGTTCTCCTTGGATGCGAACAAGACCGTTGTCGTATCGGGCAAGTTCGCCGGTGCAATCACACCCGACGATGCGGAAGAAAAACAGTGGTGGGTGGCCCTGGATGGCAAGGATGGTCAGCGCATCCATGCATTCGCCGGTATCAACGGCATGCCGGAGTTCCGGAAACTCAAGCCGGGTCAGGAAGCCACGATCCTGGGGACGCTCATCATCCTCTCCAAGGACAAGCCTGAAAGCGTAAACCTGGAGCAGGCGGTCAACCTGACGCCGTTCACCACGGAGGCTCCATCACCCTAGCGCTCGCTAATCCCACTCTCGAACCGTTCGCCGATGTCCGGCTTGCTCAACGTTTCCAGAGTCGTCGGTGGCGGCGGCGATCAGCTTGCCGTCTGACGGCGCGGTGAGCGTGATCTGCCAATCGACCACGCCGGAGTCGTTGGCCGTGATGCTGGCCAGCTGACCGTTGACCGTAATCGCGGTGATGGTTCCGTTGTCGTGGGAGACCCCTTGAACGTGGAGCTGTTTTCCTTGCTCCTGGACCTTGGTGATGATGGTGGCCGGGGGTTCATCGTCGATCGGTTCGAGCAGCGTGGGCCACTCGATATTGGAGACTTCGGCCACCAATGCCTGATCGCCAGCCAAGGGTGGAGATTTTGCATAGTCGTGGCCGTCCGATAGTTCGTCCTTGGCCAACATGCTCACCACCTTGGCATGCCGTCCAGGTCCATAGTGATCGTGAACATAAATCGGCACGCCTGCTTTGGTCATCGGCGGCACGCGTGTGCCGACGCCACGGTTGATCAGCGGCCAGCGGTCTTGGAACTGCGTGGGACGGTGGACGGTGACGTTTCTTAAATGCGTAGCCGCCGTGCCGCTCAGGTTGTTGTCACTGATCTGCACCAGCGGCGTGCTGTTGTTGCCGTAGCCGGTTTCGAACGTCAGGCCATCCACGGAGATGCTGCCCACCTGGCAACTGGTATCATCCATACCACGATTGAACGGTTCGGCACCCACGGCTGAGATGTGCAGGTTGCGGTAAACCTGATTCTCAAACGCCGGCCGGTAGATCCCATAGGCCGCCTGATGGATCCGCACGTTCTCCATCAACATCTGAGGGCTGTGCGGACGGAAGGCATAGTGCGAAGCCCAAATGGTCATGTTACGAATCACGTGCGGGTGCCTGGTGTCAGGTCCCGTCCAGTCAATTTTCTTGATGTGCTCCAGCGCTCGCTCGCTTTGAATGCCAGAGTCTGGCTGGCTGTTTCCGTTGGCGGCCACCACCAGTCCATAGAAGCCTTCGGTATGGGCTTCATTATCTTCGAAGCGCCAGATGGGAATCGTGCGAACATCCACCTCGCGCGCCTGGCCATCTGCCATGGTGACGGCCAGTGTGCTGTTGAAGTAACGCGAGTGCTGCATGTCATAGCGGAAGCCGTACTCGGTATTCTCGCAGCTCACGTTACGGACCAATGTGTTCCGTCCGTTGGCCCACCAAAAGGCCGAGCCTTCGTTGGGATCGAACGGCAGAACCTGATTGGGAAGTCGTTTGCCGCGATACGCCTGAACGCCAAGATTGCGATCCAGCAGGTTGTAGACTTCGGTGCCATCTTCCATGAAGAAGCCGTGCCCGACACTTTGATAGCCAATGCAGTCGCGGACGATCAGGTACTCGGTGCCATGGATCGTGACCCAGCGGTTGTGCGAATCGACCACGGCGACGCCCAACAGTTGGCTGCCGCGCATGCTGTCACCCAGCAGGTGATAGTGAATGGCGTACCGGCCCAAGACGTTCTCTTTGCCGAGATGGGCGAAGCGTGCGTAGCTGATGCCGCCACGGCTGAAGGCGTGGTACATGGTATGTCCTCGCTCGCCGTCGGGCTTGGCACTTTCCACAATCACGTTTCGCGACAGGTTGGCCACTTCGCTGCGAAACTCACCACTGCCGAAGTGTTCGTTCTGCACGGCACGGTCCAGGGTGAGCGTGCGGCCAGCGATCTTGGTGATGGTGCGCTGTTCGGTGGTGACCGAGTCCGGATCACCTCGCTGAGGTCCACCGCTGCTCCGTTTTGAACCGGTCAGAATTACCTCGTCACCAATGCGCCAACCGGTGACCTCTTCGTCCAGAGTCACGGTCGAATCACCAGGCTGAACATCAGCCCCCAGTTCGACCCAAGTTCGGCTCATCGGAGCGCCATGGATCTCCATCTTTGCTGAACAGCACACCAGTGCCGGGGCGTCTTGCTTATCGAACCCTGCGAGATAATGCAGCCGAACGCGCGCGGTGTACTCGGCCGGAATCGGAGCCTCTAGGGTGCCGATCTCGAGCGTGGGACGCTGGACCTTTTGCGGTGCGAGGGGTTCGCCGGACGGGGTCACTTCGGCAAAGTCGCAGGCAAACCCGCTCTCCGAACATTCGTCGCTGGCCTGAACTTTTAAAATGCCTACGTTGAGCTCGGTATCTCGATCTCGAGCGAAGCGCAGCGTGCCGACGACTTGCACCAGCCGGATGACATCTTTGGACGCCACATCGTATTGCACCGTGGTCCCCCGGTTGATCCGCACGCGGTCGCCGGGCTTGGGAACTCGGGCAGGTTGCCAGGTGCGGGGATTGGACCACTTGCCATCATTGACCGAAATCAGATCGAAGTGGATGTGGTGCATGTGCACATGTGGCTTGGCCGGTTCGTCTGCCGCAGCGGAGTTCACTTGCCAGGCCCCGGCAAGCAGCAACAGGGATTGAGCGACGACGATGAATCTAGGGAACGACATCGCAAGAGTCCTTTGAAGGTATTGTCCAAGTGGGGGGAGGTATGCGCCCAATGGTATGCGTCTGCTAGCGTGGCTGCAAACCTTAGGCAACCGAAAGTTGGACTTCGTTGCCAGCGGTGCTAGCGCTGCAAACTGGACTTGTCCCGAGATTGGCGATGGATGATATTTCCTCCCTGCCCTGCTCCGTTCGGTAATAAAAATAGACAGCCCCCCCTGCCCTGCTCTACAAAGTGACTGAAATGCCGCTGGCCTACATTGACCCGACTTCAGGATCGCTGGGAACACAGTTCCTGGTGGCGTTGGGCATTAGTGCGGTGTTTTTGTTGCGGCACCGGATCGCAAGATTACCATGGCGATTGTTTAAAAGGCGGTGACCGGTTGCTGAATTGCCAGTGGATCAGCCCCTCGCAAATTCCTGACGCTGGCGGAGTATCCTGGCAGGACTGCACCAGGGCACACGCCTGGGATTCGCAATCTGGTGCTGTGTCAGGTTTGGGCCTTCGTGGCATTTGCGCCGGTGTTGGGCATGGCCACCGTGCCAGGCAACCGGTACTTCCTGCACTGGAATGCCAATTCGGCAGCGATTCGTTTGCTGGTTGTCACTGGCGTGGGAATGTTGCTGTGGCTGGCAATCTGGCCGTTACAAAAACTGCCTGCCAAACTGCAGCAAGGGCTGACTCTCGCTGGCATGTGCCTGGTGGGAACCTCCGTGATTTGGCCGATGCTAATGGATGCAGATGGGTATCCTGCCGAACTGCCGCTGGGATTATGGATTGGCCTGGCTCTTAGTTTGTTGTGCATCGAGCTGGGCATCACGCTTGAGCGAACCCATCAGGTGTTGGTTCGCGGCAGCATGATGCTGACGCCCGGGATTGCCATCTACTGGGGCGTTGCGATGTTCTTTCCGGTCCATCCATCGAGCGTGGCGATCGGCAACTTCGAGGTTCGCCAGGACGCCCAGTCGCCCCCCCCTGCCCTGCCCCGCGACAACGTTTACATTGTGATCGTTGACGACTGGCCGCTGCGGATTGGTTGCACCAAGACAGGAATGCCCAAGCCGCTGCTCCCCAACTTATATGCCTTGGCCGAACATTCCTTGGTGTTTGCTGACGCTCATTCTCCTTCGTGCTACAAGGTGGGATCGGTCCCCCGGTTGTTGTTTCAAACTACCGACCCATTGGCCGTCCACGGGAGTACCACAGGTTTCTGGAACGAAGAGTTCGAACCGACGCGCGGTCGGGAGAACTTGTTCACGCAAGCCCGAGGGCAAGGATACCGAACTTGCATGCTCGGCTGGCTGCATCCTTACCGGACGTTGCTGGGAGACTCGGTGGACTACGTGCACTCCCCCTGCCTGTACCACTGGTATGGCGAAACCTGGTGGGGACAAAGTCGGGCGTTTGCCACCGACGCAGCGTTCCGCCTGATCGGGGCCGAACAAAGTGATCTGGTGTTGGGAAACCGCAAGAGCACGTATGCCTATCAGATTCGCAAGATTCGGCGCGATCTGCTGGCACGAGCCGAAGAGGTGATTGCCGACCCTTCGCCTGGCATGTTCGTTGTGTTCCACTTGCCTGCTACGGTCAACGCCGCTCGATTCGCACTGCACGAACCTTCGGACTCAGCCGCTCAAGGATCCAAGGCGACCATCAACACGCGCGATGAAGTCTTGGAACTCGACTCGCTGGTTGGCACCTTGGTCCAAGCTTTGAAACAGGCAGGCAAGTACGACAACTCCACCTTAATCATTACTGCGGATCGAGGGCATGCCCCGGTGCGAGAGGATATTGATCGGGCGACGCACGTGCCCTTGATCGTCAAACTCCCCGGTCAGCATCAGGCAGGCCAGGTGGTCGAGACACGCTTCTCCACCTCACGTCTGGCCACACTCGTCCAACCCACCGCACCAGGCAAGCCGCCGGTGTCCGTGGCCCAGCGCTTGCGTAAACGAAATCTCTACGATGATCTCCCCCGTTCCGAACTCCGCCGCTATCGGATGCTGGTCCGTTGAGTTGGCGAGCGAATCGGCATTAATAGATGCCAGTAATGTTACCCAAGCGATCTGTGTATTGAATTGCTAAAGATGTTTGAGGAATGCCTCGACTTCGATCGGTTTCGAGAACAAACCGAGAAGTATCATTCGCCACAGAGATTACCGAGACCACAGAGGACAAATAGTGAGTTCGTTCACTCTTGTGAATTTGAATGCAAACTGAGTTGTCCATGTGTTCAGACAGATCTTGAATTCGTTGAATATAGATATAGATCGCTGACGGTCAGGCGATTCATTTATGCGTCCGGATGACGAGAAGCCGCTTATGATCTCTTGGCAACTATGGCGCAATGCCGTACTTGGAAGCTTTCAGGCCAACCGTGCGTTGTTGGCTACGTTGCTGCGCGGACAGATTTGGGCGACGGTGCTACTGCTCCCCTTGTTCAGTCAGTTGACGGTGATCGGCAACCGCTACCTGCTGCATTGGTCGACGCAGTTGCTCCTCACGTATGTGCTATGCACCGCACTGCTGGGGCTGGCCATCTCTGCCGGAGCGGCGGTTCTGCGCGAACTGGCCCCATCGGCCTACCTGCGGATCTCGACGATCGTGGCCGTTCTGACGCTCACGTTCATGGGCTGGCAAGTCATCGAATCAACGTGGCCGGTGCAGATGAACGTGGTGGCCGATTCTCCCTGGCTGCTGCTACTGGGAGCCAGCGTGGGAGCCTTGCGTTGGAAGTTTGGTTGGGAGGGCTGCCATCAGGCGTTGACCAAACTGTGCTACCTGGCGGCTCCGTTGGCGATCATTGTATGGGGACAGTTGTTTCTCTACCCGCCTATGGCGCAACGTTCGGCGTTGCCCGTCAGCCAGCTGGAGCCGGATGCTCAAGCCTCGATCTCAACGCGAGGATATCCGCGCACTCGGTGAGCACGCGTTGCGCCTTTTGGTGGAGTGAAGCGTCGCCTTCGCCGAGGACTTCGAGCAAGGCCGCCATTTCGCTGACGTAGACGCGGGCAAACTTTTCGTCGTGCTCGCAGATATCCTTGGCGTTGTCGATCAGATCGGCGAGCTTGATGGTCTTGGCCCTTTGCGAAGCACCGGCCGTGTGCGCCCGATCCTTCGCCTTTCGTGCCGCCCGGCTCCCGTCGCTGGGAAGGCTCACGTCGGTGAGCGCATCGACGAGGTCCGCGACACCTCGGCCGAATGCGCGCTCGATCTCACCGACCGTTGCCGGGGTGTCTTCGACCACGTCGTGAAGCCAGGCCGCGGCGATCATTTCCGCGTCTTCCGTCACGGACGCGACCCGCTCGGCGACCGATCTCAGATGAACGTCGTAGGGTTGTTGCGTGTATTTGCGCTGGTGGCCGATCCGTCGGTGGGCCTCTGTGGCAAATGTTCTGGCGCGTCGGATAAGGTCGTCCATTGGGTTTCCGGCAGTGCTACGGGCGCCGAATCAGCGCCGGCTATGAACCGGTATCCTACCACTGGGGATGATGGGCAGCGGGTGCGCAGAGCTTCTTCGCGTTCACCAACCCAGTGGTCAATGCGGGGCGGATGCAATCCAGTCGCGCTCCACCGGGTCAGAAATGTCGGACGACAGCGGCTGGCGTCTTCCTCGGACTTTCGCCGTAGTCCCTGCTCGGTCTGGCACTTGCCCTCGCGGGGGGAATCCTGAGGCCGGGGCGAGTGTTGAGCCATAGGGATCAGCATTCTCTGCGCGACGTCAGGGTTCCGCGTGTTGCGCCAGAAACTCCGTCAGAGGCTCAATGAACTGCGGAAATGCCTCGATGTGCGGCAGGTGGCCGATGCCGTCGATCTCGACGAGCTTCGAATCCGGAATCGCGGCGTCGGTTGCGCGTCCGAGCGCGGGATAGTCACCGAGTTTCGCCGCGAGCTCCGGCGGTGCGTTGTTTCGACCGATGGCGGTACGGTCCCGTTGACCGATAATGAGCAGGGTGGGCACGGCGATCTCGCCGAACTGGTAGTAGACGGGCTGGGTGACGATCATGTCGTAGGTGAGCGCCTGATTCCACGCCATGCGCGGGTAATCGGGGCTCTCGATGAAGCTCGCCAGCAACGCCACCCAAGGGTCGTATGCGGGCGTCCACTTTCCGTCGTAATAGCTCTTCAACTGGTACTTCCGGATTTTCTCCGGCGTCTTGCCGAGCTCCTGGCGATACATCGCATCAATCGTCGCGTAGGGGACTCCTTTCGCGAGCCAATCCTCGAGTCCGATGGGATTTTCGAGAATGAGCGCCGTCGTTTCCTCGGGAAACATCAGCGCGTATCGCGTCGCCAACATCCCGCCCATCGAGTGCCCGAGGATGAAGGCTTCTTCGATCCCGAGGTTTCTCAGCAGCGCGTTCGTGTTCGTCGCGAGCTGCGCGAACGAGAACTGATAGTGCTCCGGCTTGGACGACTTGCCGAACCCGATCTGATCGGGCATCAGGACGCGGTAACCGGCCGCGGAGAGCGCTTTTGCCGTCTCTTCCCAATAGGCGCCGGAGAAGTTCTTGCCGTGAAGGAGCACGACGGTTCCCTTGGCTTCGCCCTCGGGCGGAAGGTCCATGAAGGCCATCTCGAGGTCCTGTCTCTGGCTCTCGAAGGCAAATGTCTCTACCGGGAATGGGTATTGGTAATTCTCCAGCCGCACACCTGCCGCGCGCGCATCGGCGGCAACGACGGCGAGAAGAAGTGCCGCGAAAAGTGGAATGGAAATTCTCAACGAATGAAACATCGGCTCGCGGCTCACTGTTGCTCCGCTTTCGGGAAGGAAAACGGACGACGACGGCGTGTGTCTACATGCGCGAAGAGCCTAGTCGTCGGAAAACGGTGAGTCAACGCGGTGTTCGACGAGACGCTCGACGCGAGCAGGCGCGGATTTGGCACGGGTTACGTTCAGCGCGGGTTGCATCGGCGGAAATAGCCGCTTGGGGCTAACGGGGCCGGCCGCTCGCCGGCCGAGAACCCACTGTGCCCCGTGGTGACCATGGACCCTCGCTTCTTTGCCGCCAAGGTCACCAGGGCATGAAAGCAACGGGAAGCTTTGCCGAGCATCGGTGAGACTTCCCGGTCGGTTACGAACATCCTTGGCAGATCGGATACCATTTCCCCTCGCAACGACGGATTACACCATCCACGACTTTCCGTCCGAGAGCCCAGTCATCGCCGGATTGTTTGTATCTGTCAAAACCCCATAGCCGACCGATGGACATCCTCGACCAACCACTTTCGGACGCCGAGATCGATACCCTCGATGCGTTCCTGACGTCGGACAGTACCTCCGAGGAGGTGTTGGCGATCGACGAGCTGCACGGGTTCCTGACGGCGATCGTCTGCTGCCCCGTTCCGGTATTGCCGAGCGAGTGGCTGCCAGGCGTCTGGCGCACGGACGAAGAGCCGCGGTTCGCGTCCACCGAGCAGGCCGGAGACATCATGGCGCTGATCATGCGCATGCACAACGACATCGCCAGCGTGCTTCAGGCGGGCGAGGAGCTCGGGCCACTGATGTTGGAGACGACCCTCGCCAGTGGCGAAACCACCTTTGTCGCCCAGGGCTGGTGCTGGGGCTTCATGGAGGGAATACGGTTGAAGTACGAGGCTTGGGAGCCCCACCTGGATGCGATCGACGAGCTGCTCCTGCCTGTCGCGGCGCTGGCAGACCTTGGTGACGACGACTCGGAGTTTAATGACCTGCTCAACCATCCCGACAAGGTAGAGCAGCTGACGGACGCCATCCCGGACTCGGTGCTCGGGATCTATCGACAGAGCCGGTCTGAAGCCGGTGGGTCAGCGCAGCCGTTCCGACGGCAAACGGTCAAGGTGGGGCGCAACGACCCGTGTCCATGCGGCAGCGGGAAGAAGTACAAGAAGTGTTGCGGAGCGGCGGCAACCCTCCACTGACCCGCTGTCAGCTGTCCTGTCCTCGCTCCGGAACATACGGAATCAAGCCTTTTGCAAATGCCGCTTCCTGGAGCTCACGCGGCATCCGCCGGATATCCACGATCATGCCGTCGACCAAGCCCAGCAAGGCCATCGGGTGCACCCGGATGTCCGTCTCCGAGCTAGGTCAGGCGCTCGAGGAAGTGGTGACAGGCGATGTGCATGCCTTGATCGAAGTAGAAGCGATGGGCGCGATGGCGCTGCACGCCAGAATCGAGATCGATTGCGGCACAGCCTTCCGCACGTGCCTTCTCTCGCAGCCATGCCATCATCCGGGCACCGTGACCCGCAGACCGCGAATCTTCGGCGGTGGAGAGGTCTTCGACATACAGATGCTTGCCGAGGAAGAAATTGGTGGAGACCCGAAACCCCGCGACGCAGACCACCCGGCCTGTTTCTTCGATGAAGGCGATCCGGTAACCCCCTGCCATCATCGCTCGCACCTGGGCGACGAACTCACCCTCCACCAGATGCGTACGCAGCTCCCGCATCGTCTCGAAACAGGCTGCGATCTCGCGTTCGGTTCTTGCTAGGCTGATCATCATCGCTCTCATCAGGTGCCGCCCAACCTGCTTCCTCAGTCGCCGACCCAGCTGGATCTGATACCAGGATTCGTTCCGCCTGACAACACGGATTGACCCAGTCTGACCTCCGGTTACGGCGTTTGCGGGACACTCGCACGGACTCCCCTGACAGGCAACTCCGGGGATGAGCGGAATCCGGAAGCCCGCGCCTTGAACGGCGGCTGCTGAAACTGAGCCGGCAGCCCAGGCGGGAACGCTCAGATGCTGTTACGTGCGCGCCGCCCAACTCGCCTCGAGAAAGCGCAGGAGGTCTCCGGCGTATCGCTGGATCTGCTCCGTGGAGTTGTGTCCGGCGACCGCGATCTCCAGGAGGCGCACGTGGGAGGCGCGGCCCTGGACTGCAATGCGCCGCGCGTCGTCCACCGGGACGGTCTGGTCGTCCAGCCCGTGCACCAGCAGGACCGGACAGGCGATCCGGAACACGGTGTTTACCGGCGCGATGGCCTCGAAGCGGTATCCGATCACCCACTCAACATAGCGGATCACCAGGACGGTGATGACGTGCGGCAGATGCAGGCGGCGCAGGTAGCGCTGGGTCACCTCGGCCGGATGGGCGAATGCCGCGATGCTGACTACCGACGCGATGTCGCGGTTCCGCGAGGCCTCGAACAGGGCGGCACCGGCCCCGACCGAGTGGCCAAGCACCGCGATACGCTGGGCGCGCCCCGGTTGATGGCGTTTGAGCCATGCGATCGCCTGGCCCAGGTCCTCGGCGAAACGCGGTAAAGAGCAGAAGGTGTCGGAATCGCTTTGGCCGTGATTGCGGGCATCGCAGAGCAGC
The DNA here is from genome assembly GCA_942492195.1 of uncultured Planctomycetia bacterium. GTDB lineage: Bacteria > Planctomycetota > Planctomycetia > Pirellulales > S012-138 > CALOEH01. Next base: position 137,654 of record CALOEH010000119.1, read on the forward strand.
ACGTTGAGACCGGCACGCCGCAGGGGCGCGGCGATGGGCAGCATCAGCTCGGCGTTGCTGCCCCACCCGTGCAGCACGACGACGGTCCGGGCGGCTCCCGGTGCCGGCAGCAGCCAGCCGAACAGGTAGCGGCCGCGCACGGTGGGGATGCGCACCGCCTCAAAGGCGAATCCGTGGTCGGCCGGCGTTCCGGTTTCGCGGACACGGCGGGCGCGAAAGCCAAGGTGCACGCATGCCGGTACCAGCGCCACGGCAAGCGCGAGGACCAAGCCGACCGTCATCTCTCCGTTCACGAGGGACTCAGACAATCAGGGGACGGTGGAGTGCCGGCCTCTTCATTGCCGCAAGTCTGGCCCCAGGCGCGGGTCTTGATCTTGCGCGGCAACCGGCTAACGAGGCGCCTCGTGGTAGAGACGCTCTACCCAATCCCGAAACCAGGGTGGGCGGGCGAGCAGGACGTACGCGATCAGGAGCGCCGCAAGAGGCACCGCAAAGGCCGCGGCGTCGACGATGACGATGAGCAACGCCCAGATGAGACGCTCCTTGAGACGCATGCCTACCTCATGATCTGCAGCGATGGGACAACCAGCCGCCTAAGGGTAAGAAGGTGGCGACCGCGTCACGCTGGTTCTAGACGCCCGCCGCGAGACCATCAACCGTCTACCTGTGGCCGATTGCGGTAGTGGGCTGTTCCTCATGGGAAGTGGTGTCACGCCCGGCTCTCGCCGCCCGTCGGCCGGGGCGCCGGGGACCACCCTCTCATCCGCCTCTGCTTACGTGCCGATAGTAGTGCCGTGGTGTGATGGCGGTGGTATTGGGCGGTCTAGTCGGGAGGCAGGGGGGATCGGGGTGGGGTGAGGAGTCCGGGCGGTTAGTGCGGCGGGGTTGGGCTCGGGGGCTCCGGAGCAGAAGACTGGCCTATACCTAGCCGTTGGCGAGGTGTTTATCTGGTTCCCGTAGATCGCTACCATCCCAATCGGGGCAATGAGATAGGGGGTGTGGGCAGTGGCGGAGAAATCTTCCGCAAGAAAGGCGGACCGGATTCCCCCGGAGGCGGGTGGTATCCAGGTAAATTTCTGCAAGAACCCGGGGTGCGGCAACTACGGCGTACCGGCCCGGTCGACCATCCGCCGGGGCGGCACCGGTGGCGGCAAGGTGCAGGACGGCTACGCACTCACCTCAGCCAGCGCCATGACCCCGCTGCTGCGCTGCCACGGCTGTGGCGAGCAGCCGCCGATCAAGAGCAACACGGCGATCCTCGAAGAACGCACGCGCTTCCTCGCCGCCCTCAGCCCGCGCAAAAAGCCCTCTTGCCCCGATGAAACCTGCGCCCACCACGGCACCCCGGTGTCGGCCGGCACCGCGTTCTACCAATCCTTTGGTCTCACCCATTCCGGCTCCCGGCGCTACCGTTGCAAAGCCTGCAAGAAGACCTTCGCGGTCGGCAAAGCGACCACCGGTCACAAGACCCCGCACAAGAACCGGACCATCTTCTCCCTGCTGATGAACAAATCGCCCATGCGGCGCATCTGCGAGGTGGCCGACGTCGACCCCAAGACGCTCTACGGCAAGATCGACTTCCTCTATCGCCAATGCCTGTATTTCAACGCCGAGCGGGAGGGACGCCTTCTCGACGGCATGCCCATTCGCCGGCTCTATCTGGGCTGCGACCGGCAGGACTATGTCGTGAACTGGAACCGCCAAGAAGACCGCAGAAACGTCGTTCTGCACGCCATCGGTACGGCTGACAACGAGACCCGCTATGTCTTCGGGATGCACTTGAACTTCGACGCCACCCTGGACGCGCAAGTCGTTGAGGAAGAGGCCAGGCAGGCCGGTGACTACGACGCGAAGCCGCCGTTCCGGCGTCATGCCCGGTGCTGGCTCAAGGGCGACTACGCCGTTGCCCTGAACCGGTCCGCGGGTCGCGGGATGTCCACGGCTGCGCTGAGAAAGCAGATTGAAGCTACCTACGCCGATGCCGAGCAGCGCGAGGATGTAGAGGTCTCGGAAACCCAGGATAACAATCGACGTCTGCCGACCAAGGGCATGCAGATCCACGCCGAATATACCCTCTACGGTCACTTCTTCTACCTGAAAATGCTCTTTGGCGGCGTGGAGAAACTGCGCTTCTTTCTGGATCAAGATTCCGGGATGCGGGCGGCCTGCCTAGCGGCGTTCCAGCCGGAGGTCCAGGCCAGAAAAGCCGATGCCTTTTATGTCCGGATCGCCAAGGATCTAACCATCGATGAGAAGCGGGCGGCTATTGCCGCTAGCCGCGACGTGTTCGATACGGCGAGAGGGGAGCACCCGGGCCTCTCGGATGCGCAACTGAAGCTTCTGCTGATTAAGAAACGGATTGCGCAAATGGCGACCCTGGGCAGATGGAAAGACAGGTGGCTGTCTCATCCGTTCCCGAACATGAGTGAGCCGGAGAAAGCGGTGTGCTACCTCACCGACCTTAAGGATTACGACGACGATCATTTGGCCTGGCTCTACAACAAGGCAAGCTTGCATGCCATTGACTGCTTCTTCATGCAGGTGCGGCGCCGGCTCTCCATCCTGGAGCGGCCCATCTCCACCGCCAGCCGTGCCGGTCGTACCTGGTACGGCTATAGCGCCTATAACCCGGAGACCATCGTAAAGATACTCGGAATCTTCCGCACCTTTTACAACTATTGTCTTGCCGGCCAAGATGGCAAGACGCCGGCCATGCGGCTCGGGCTTGCCAAAGGCAAGCTCGCACTGGAAGACATCATTTATTTCGTATGACGCGCCACCTGCTTAATCCGCTATACCCTATATGGAGGTTGTTGGACACTGAGATGACTCTGGAGACGACTACGTCAGGGGGAAACGCCATACCGTTACCCATATCTCCCGGGAGCGCCGGCTTTCCTGGCAACTTGCAAGTGGCACACGCCTGAAGCCATAGGGGACAGGACACAGTGTCGAATCGGTGGTGAAATTCGCCCCTATCTTAACCGATGGGGGCATCCGGATGGACGAGGCGATGGTTGGCAAGCTGTGCGGACGGAGGTTGACCGAGGAGGATCTGGAAACAATCCGAACGGCCGTGCGTGAGGCCAACCCGCCGTTGCGCGCCGAAATCGCGCGGCGCGTGTGCGAAGCACTGCAATGGTACGATGTGCAGGGTCGCCCGAAGCTGATGAGCTGTCGGGTAGGACTCCTGCGATTGCACCGTGACGGCTGGATCGAACTACCGCCAGCGCGTAACGGCAATGGAAATGGCCGTGCCCTTGTGCAACAGCCAGCGGCTTGGCCGGAGGCGCAACCGGTGACGGGATCGGTCGGACGGCTCGGCGGTCTGCGCCTGGAGGCGGTGACCGACAAGGCCGGCTCGCGGCTGTGGAACGGCCTGATCGCGCGCTGGCATTATCTCGGTTACAGTCCGCTGGCGGGTGCCCAGTTGCGTTATCTGATCCATTGCGACGCTGGGATACTGGGCGCCATCGGCTTCGGTGCGGCGGCATGGAAAGTCGCGGCACGAGACCGCTGGATCGGTTGGCAACCCGGGGCGCGTGAGGCGTATCTGGGGCGGGTGCTCAACAACGCCCGTTTTCTGATCCTGCCCTGGGTGCAGGTCAAGAACCTCGCCTCGAAAGTGCTGTCGTTGGCCGCCGTGCGGGTGGCCGAAGACTTCCCGGCCCGCTATGGTGAGCGCATCGTGCTGCTTGAGACCTTCGTGCAGAGACCGCGCTTTGAAGGGACCTGTTATCGTGCCGCGAACTGGCACTCTGTCGGGGAGACGACGGGCCGTGGCAAGTGCGACCGCCACCATCGCGCGGACTTACCGCGCAAGGCGGTCTACCTCTACCCGCTGGTGGCGGACTTTCGCACGGCGCTGGGGGTGGCGGCATGAGTGCGTTGGCCGCCGAGTTGGCGCGGATCGATCTGGGCGACCGGCGTTTGAACCGCCGCGCTCAAGGGGTATTGGCGGCATTGGGAAACAAGCCAACGGTGAGTATTCCGGCGGCGTGTGGCGGCTGGGGCGAAACGCGTGCCGCCTATCGCCTGTTCGATCAGGCCAGGGTCACCGCCGACACGGTGCTTGCCCCGCCTATCGCCTGTACCGAGGAACGCCTGCGCGCCTATCCCCGCGCGCTGTGTCTGCAAGACACCACCGAGCTGGATTACACCAAGAAGAAGGGCATCGCCGGCCTCGAGCCATTGAACTACGCAAGCCGTTGGGGGATGTATCTGCATCCGACGTTGGTCGTGACGCCCGATCGCGTCCCCCTCGGACTACTCGCTTCCCACACTTGGACACGCGAGCCCGGCAGCTTGGGGCAGGCGAAAGATCCGAGCCGGCCACTGGAAGAAAAAGAGAGCGTGCGTTGGGTCGACGGCTTTGCGCACGTCAATGCGCTGGCCGAACAACTCACCGAGACCCGCCTGACCTATATCGCCGACCGCGAGGGCGACATCGACGACCTGTTCGTCGAAGCCCCCTGTCCCGAGCGCGGTGCCGACTGGTTGGTCCGCGTTCAGCACCGGGATCGACTGCTCGTCGATGAGCGCAAGCTACGCGACGTCATCGATGCCGCGCCCGTGCTCACCGAGATCACCTTCGTGAGACCCGCCTCCAGTGGCCGACCCGCACGCACCGTCGAGCAGCAGATCAAGGTCGTACAGGTCACCCTCAAGGCGCCGTCGAGACCGGATCGCACCCTGCCCGACATCACCGTCACCGCACTGCTTGCGAGCGAGCCAAATCCGCCCGCGGGTGAAGATCCGCTCGACTGGCTCCTGTTGACCAATCTCCCTGTTGAAACCCCCCGAGGAGGCCATCGAAAAGCTGCAATGGTATCTGTGCAGGTGGCAAATTGAGATTTATTTCAAAATCTTGAAAAGCGGCTGCCGGATCGAAGAGCTGCAACTGGAGACACGTGAACGGCTGGAGCCGGCACTGGCCTTCTATATGATCATTGCCTGGCGCGTGCTCTACCTCACCATGCTCGGGCGTGAGTGTCCCGAAATGCCCTGCGATACGGTATTTTCCGAGGACGAGTGGCAGGCCGTTTATCTGGTCACGCAACGCCGGCCACCACCCGATGAGCCGCCATCCCTCGACACCATGGTGCGCATGGTCGCCACCCTCGGCGGCTTCCTCAACCGAAAATACGATGGCTTCCCGGGACCGAAGGCGCTGTGGATCGGACTACAACGTGCCGC
>CALOEH010000120.1:0-40334 GCA_942492195.1 uncultured Planctomycetia bacterium
CGATTTTACAATAACTGCTTGGCGATATGTATCTGTTGCTGGGTGGCGATCTTGATCTTCGGGGCACCGCAGGACTTATGTCGTTTCTTGCGAGGATAGTCCCGGCTCTTCTTGCTCGAGGTGCGGTTGGTTTCGTCCTGCTTCACGCAGGTATGTAGTTGCAGGGCATGTCTCGACTGGTCCAATGTGGCTAATAGAATTGCTCTGCCAAGCATGTCGAGAACGCGAATGGGACTGAGTCTTGCGATCGGTTGCCGCTCTTGCATCAACGCCATTTTTGCTACGAATAGAGACGCCCAGATCCCGAGCAACGTCCAAGTCAGTTCGGTGCGAACGTGGCGGGGTGTACGGCATTGCAGTTTTGCCCGGCGACAGTTGTGCTTCACCGTGCGAAAGAACACTTCGATGCCCCACCGAGAACAATAGATCTCGCGAATTTGTTGCTCGGTGAGATCGAATTCGTTGGTGAGTAGCCACATCGGGCTGCGTGCGGTTTTCACTTGAATCAAACGCAGCATAAGCGGCGGTTGCCCGTTCCGCTGCACGCTCTCTGGCCAGTGATATACAACGTCTTTTCTGCGCTCGACTCCCAGCTTCTTCAACAGCGTCACGTTCGATCCCACGCGGACCACGAACGATCGGCCCGAGTTCATGACCGTCGACCAGAACGGATAGCCGACGTATTCTGCATCGCCCACCACTCGGGCATTCGGGGGAAGTTCGTCAAGCATTTCGGCTGCGTTTTGTCGCTCGCTGCCGGAAGAAGCCGACAACCGCCAAGCAACAGGCAGTCCCGAGCCGATGTGCCAGAAGACGGTGGCCAGCACTTGGACGGTCATCGCCTTGGCGGCGTCGGCGGCGTTGCGGTACCGTTTGCTTTTCTTCTTTTTGCCTCGCGATTTACCTTGGGCGGAGAGTACCGCGAACGCGTCCTGATTCGGGGCGGTGCGAGGTGCGGCAAATTTCGATCCATCGACGGCGTAGGTAGGCCTGCCAGCGGTGGTCCAATGGCCTTTTAGCTGTCGCAGTCGCGAACAGATATGCTTTTTCACCTCGGCGGCGAGTTGTTCTCCGCAGTTTGCGAGGCCGTCGCAGACCCCTTGCCGCGTATGTGCGGTCGGCTGATGGAATAAAGCTTGAACCGCAGTTGCAGCCTCGCGAACGCGTTGCGTGAGCGTTCGCTGCGTGGAGCAGCCCCAGCACGCGATGGCCGTCGCGGCGAGAACGAACGATGAGATCTTGGCGTTCCCATGCCGGGGCACCTTGGCACAGTCTGGCAACAGCCAGTCAAATACCTCTTTCAAAGTTTGAAGAGATATGGCAACATCCTTGTTGTCTTGATGCGACATCCAAGACTCCTTCTTGGAAAAATGCTTAAGGTGGTACAAAAGCATTGAAGGCCGAAAACGCCTTCCGCATCAAGACTATTTTTTTGCACGGAGAAAATCGCTACCAGCGTTGGGTGGCACTGGCAACTTGTAGGCAGTGTGGAACACTACCTTTGGGCCTCCGGCGCATTCAACTTGTGGTACGGCGGCGGCGCTCCAAATGGAGACCGACGATATCACTGGCAACAAGTTGCCAGTGCCACCCAACGCTAACCAGGTTCTGCCTACGCGCCGTCGGGAATCTCTGGCTCCACCAACAGTGCGAGTTGCATCAGCGATTCTTGCCATCCCGCGTAGCAGAACTCGGTGGGGATCGCGTCGGGGATGCCTCGCTGAACAATCTCCATCTCCGTGCCGCTGAGGACGTCTCGCAGCGTGACGGTGGTGGGCATTTCGCCTGGCGGACCAGGGGCTTCGAACTTGCTCGTGTAGCTGATCCGCGAGTAAGGGGTCAGCTCGGTGTACGTGGCACCAAACGAGTGACTGCTGCCGGATCCGAAATTCTTGAAACTCATCCGGTAACCGCCGCCGACTTTGGCATCCATGCTGTGTACCGTGCCTGAGAAACCATGCGGCGGGAGCCACTTTGCCAAGGCGTCTGGTTCGAGAAAAGCCCGGTAGATCCGTTCGGCCGGGGCTCTCACAATACGATGAAGTCGGACAGTGTTGGACGAATTCGTCACGGTCTTGTTCTCCCTCAATAGTATTCCAAACGATCTAACGGGTGCTCAGTTCGTGCACTGCGTCCACCAATGCCTTGGCATGATCGGGCGGAGTTTGCGGAAGCACGCCATGTCCGAGATTGAAGATGTGCCCAGCCCTGCCTTCTGCCTGATCGAGCACCTTCTTTGCCTGACCGCGAATGTTCTCTTTGGGGCCTAACAAAACCAGCGGATCGAGATTGCCTTGCACGCCGCGATCATGCCCTACGGCCCGCCAGGCGTCGTCGAGCCGAATTCGCCAATCCACTCCAATCACATCCCCACCCGCTTCGGACAACAGCGGAAGCAACTGCGGATTGCCAGTGGCGAAATTGATGACCGGAGTGCCAGGGGTGACGCCAGCGACAATGGATCGGGTGTGGGGAAGCACGAACTGGCGGTAATCGTCCGGGTGCAGGCAGCCGGCCCAACTGTCAAACAATTGCACGCACTGCGCCCCGGCCGCAATCTGAGCATTGAGATAACGGGTGACCGCGCGAGACAGCCGACTCATCAAGGCCTCGAACGCGCCCGGGTCGCTATACATCAGCGTCTTGGTGAACGCGTAATTCCGACTCGCTCCCCCTTCGATCACATAACTGGCGAGTGTGAACGGGGCTCCGGCGAAGCCAATTACCGGCAGATGGCTCGGCAAGCCGGCGCGTGTTTCGCGAACCGTTTGCATGACAAAATCCAGCGGCCCTGTGTCTTCCAACTCCAACACCCGATCCACATCAGCCACGGTGCGTACGGGGTTGTGAATGACGGGACCTTCGCCTTGTGCGAATTCCAAATCGAGCCCCATCGGCTCGAGAATAGGGAGCAGGTCGGAGAAGATGATCGCCGCGTCAACGCCTAGGATCTCGACGGTGCGGATCATGATCTCCGCGCACAACTGCGGGTTCTTGCAGAGTTCGAGGAACGTGGTCTTCGACCGAATCTCCCGATACTCAGGCATGTAGCGTCCCGCCTGACGCATCAACCAAATAGGGGTCACCTCGGTCGGCTGGTGACGGCACGCCTGCATAAAAGGGCCGCGCTCGCTGGGATGGTTCGAAGGTTCGGTAGAATCCAATGTCACGCGGCAATACCTGTCAGCGATGAAGAGTCGGGAAGGCGAAGAATCGAGGCGGCGGTTTATTCCGCCCCGCGTTTTTGTTCTAGCAGATTTCGAGCCGCAGCGCTCGCGGCCGTTGAAACCAAGTGCCCCATTTTGGGGTGTTCCGGCTCCAGGTCGACCGGAAGTTGCTGGTCTCGTAGCATCTCGCTCGTTGTCGGACCAATCGAAACCACGAGCAATCGGCCCAGAGCCGTACGGAGCGCGTCCAGCACATCCATCCGCTGCGCCAGGGCCAACAGGTTGACCACCTGATGGGCCGAGGTAAACAGGGCCATGTCACGCTCGCCAGCGATGATGGCTGAGAGATTGCTTTCCAGCGGCCTGATATCTTCCGGAAAGTCCCAACGATACACCTGCACGGCGTGCACCACGGCTCCCCGTTCTTCGAGAGCGGAGACCAACTCTGCATTCGAAATTCCATACTCCTGCAAACCAACGCTCCGCCCCGCTACAGGAACATGCTCGTCCAGCGTTGTCAGCAACTCGTGCCAGGTGTTGGGCTCAGGCACACGGTGCGTTGCGGTCAAACCAAGCTCGCGCAGCACAGCGGCCGGTTTCGGACCGCGGGCAACGGTCACCATCCGCCCCAGTGCGGCAATGAAATTCTCACGTCCGACCGTCGCTTCGACTTCTTCAATCAGGTAGCGCAGGCCGACGCCGGTCATCAGGAGCAGGATGTCGATTTCGCCAGCGGTCACGCGGCGGGCAAATTCAACGGCGGCCGGGTTATCGCCGATAGGAATCTCGCGCATCGAAGGGCTGACGAACGGCTCTCCTCCCAGTCGGCGAATCAGCCGCTGCATCTCCTCCGCCTTGCGGCTTTCGAACGCAGCGATTCGCAAATGTTGAAAGTCCGCGCCAGCATCCGGCACGTCCGAGGGTTCAGCCATGGAGATTCCGCCAGGTGAGACACCGTGGGTTTGAACTTGTCAATTTGTGTCACGTCCAGCGGTCGCGGCTTTTAGAACAACTCGTCGATGGGAGAACCAGCAGGCAAGATCGGATGTGGCCGACCGGCAAGATCCACATAGTTCTTGGTGGTGTCGATTCCCAAATGTCGGTAGATGGTGGCCAGCACATCCTGCGGAATCTTGGGGTTGTCCTTAGGTTCGGTTGCCCTGGAGTCGGTCGAGCCGACGACACGGCCCCCTTGGACGCCGCCTCCAGCCATCGCCACCGCCATGGCGTTGGGCCAGTGATCTCGGCCCCCTTTGTCAGCACCCGAACGAGTGTTGATCTTGGGCGTTCGCCCAATCTCACCCCAGGCCACAACCAGCGTCTTCTCCAACAGTCCACGCTCGGAGAGATCCGCCAACAGGGCCGAGTAGGCCTGATCCCAGCGCGGGAGGAAGATGTTCTTGAGCGACCAGAAGTTGTCTTCGTGCGTGTCCCACCAGCGGCAATCTACGGTGACCATCCGCACGCCTGACTCCACCAGACGGCGGGCGAGCAAGATACGCTGCGCCCAATTGGGAGCATCACCCCCAGCTACCACGCGGGTGGAGCGGTAATGTTCGTGCATGCCGTAACGGTCGCGGACTTCCTTAGACTCGGACTCAAAATCGAACGCCTGTTGGGCTCTGGGACCTGTGACCATTTCCCACGCCTGGCGGTTGTACTGGTCCATGGCACCCATCATGCGTGAGGCATCTGCCGCACGGCGGATGGTGTCAAAGTTGCCTAGCAGTTTTTTGCGGGCCGCCAATCGTGACACCGAGATTCCATCAGGAAGTTGCAGGTTGGGAATCTGGAACTTCTCAGCACTGGCCGGATCAGCACCTGTTTCGAACGGACGAAACGCAGGGCCCAGGTATCCGCAGTCGGTTCCCGGGACCATTCGCGGCACCATCACGTAAGTCGGCAGTGTCGTGTCCAGGTGCTGCAATTCTTTCTTCGAGACGGAACCGACGCTGGGGAATTCGTTGGTTTCTGAGTTCTTCGGCGCTGGGTATCCGGTGAAACAGATATGGTCGCCCGAGGTGTGACTGGCCGTGCCGTCTTGTTTGCGATGGTGCATGCTGCGGATGATGGACCACTTGTCCATGCAGGCAGCCGTTTTGGGAAGATGCTCACAAAGGTCAATGCCAGGGACATTGCTCGGCACCGGATTGAACTCGCCACGGTACTCGGCCGGAGCGTCAGGTTTCATATCCCACATGTCAATGTGACTGGGGCCACCACGCATCCAGAGAATGATGACGGACGTATCGCTGCGTGACGTGCCAGCCTCGGCCTGCATCCGCAGCACATCCGCCATGGAGAGCCCCCACGCTCCGCCAGCTCCCAAGACACCAGCCCTTAAAAAATCGCGGCGGCTCGCGGCCAGGGATTGTTGAAAGCTAGGGCAACCTGGGGCATTCTTCTGAGATCGCTTCGGCATGTTGTTCCCCATTATCAGGCAGGCGTCGCTCGCAGGCATCAAGGTGTGCTGCGGCGAAGATATTCAAGGCAGGTTGATGGTGGGAGAATCGGCACTTTGGATCAAAGTGCGTACTTTCCCTCTGGTGGGGATTATACACGGTTGCTGGCATCTGTTTCCAGCGAGTTTTTATCGCCTCGCGGCGGTTGGCAAGCAAACAGGCTATTTCACCTTCGACGACTCATAAAGTGCCTGGGCTCGTTCCCTGGTCACTGCCACATGGTATAGGGCAGCCCTGCGCAATTTGCCGGACCAGGTACGATCCCCTGAGAGCTCGTCCCCCCAGATCATCTGCTGCGGACTCCAGTTCTCAAATTCACCCTGAACTCGTTTGGTGGAAAGGACTTGCTCGCCGTCAACATAGCAATTCAACTGGCCCCCTGAGTAGCTGACGACCAGGTGAATGGGGCGGTTGGCTACGATCCGGCAAAGTTCGACCTCGGGCTTCATGCCGTTGAGGCCGGTCGCGGTGGTTCGCAACCGGAGCCGCAACTGGTCCCGTTCTTGGCAAAGCGAGAAGTTGCGATGATAGGCGTCGGTCGAATCGCCCAAGATTCGGGTGGGGCCGGTCTGCTTGAGATTGCCGGTTTGCAGGACCGCCTCCAACGTGAAACCTTCGGCCGATTTCATCGTTTGGGCAAATGGGGAAGAGTCGGGCGGTTGCAACACCGCTCCGGCAGACAGATCCAGCCAACCATCCGTTCCCAGAGAAACTTGTCCCCGTTGCTGGAGCGTCCAACGCTTCTTGCCTTGGAGCGCGACCAACTGGTTCCCGAACGAGGACTGCCAGGCCCAAACCACATCGGCAAGTTCGCCTGGCCAGGGGGTGGTGCTCAGGTTCGATTCCGCCGCGTCGAGCGGGCGTAACGAACCGGCCGTTGTGGGACGCGCTGCAGGTTTGACCTCGGGCGCAGGCTTGCTGACGGTGCTGGACGTGGCAGGTCTCGCTGGCTGAGGAGGCTGCGAACCATCCAGCGTCAGGCACTTGAGCGCTCCGCTGGCGTCTTTGCAGAACAGCCGCCCAGCGCTCAGCACCACATGCGGCCAGGCGTCGTCACGTCCTTCGAGACTGACTTCCGAAAGAATCTTGGCTTGCTGAGGACTCCGCTGCGTGGTCTCGGCCAAGGTCAACTTGCCCCGGCGAGTCCAGGTGATCAGTCGCCCATCGGCGGTCACAATGCACGAACCTGGGTCAGAGTACCCTCCGGCATGCTCCCAAACTTTCTTTCCTGTCTGAAAGTCCAGGCAGTAGAGCTTGTTCCACGCCCAATAGACATGGCCGTCGTAGACCACAGGGGAGCAAACCTTCGAGCATTCTTCCGTCTGCCAAAGCTGCCGCACGCCGTCGAGCGAGATACCCAACTTGCAAATGGCGTAATGGTTGTAGCCGGAAGTGATCAGTGCACTGGCGCCGCGTGCCTTGTCTGCATGAACGGTGACGCTGGCCGTGTTGTTCGCGAATTCCGTGATCCAGGCGAAAGTACCAACGGTCTGACCGGCACGTTCGCCGTCAAGCCTGGCGACGAGCAATCCGTTGTGGCTCAACGTCGCCACGCAGGGGACTCCTTCCACTTCAATCGGCGTGGGACCTCCGTTGTGTCCGGCGGGACCGCGGTCTTGCGATTTCCAGCGAAGCTCACCGGTTCGCTTGTCGAACGCCATCAGTGTCCCTTGCTGGGGCGAGCCCACTTCCACAATCAGCCAATCTTGCCAAACCAGAGGGCTGGTCGTGTAGCCGTAATCTCGCAGGCCACTGCGTCCTACCTTGGGACGCTGCGGCACCTGAAACTTTTCGTAGAGATTGATTCCCCAGAGTCGTTTGCCATCGGCAGATTGCCAGGCGAGCAGGTCTCCATCAATGCTGAGGGGGTAGAGGAGCTTGGTTTCGGGATCGAATTCTGGAGTCGAGCAGGGTCCGGCATAGAGTCCTTTGTCACCCGTACTCAAGCGGCCGTATTGAGGGCAAGGATAAGATTGCTGCCAGAGCGTTTCTCCAGAGTCTGCGTTGAGGCAGTGCAGCGTGTCTTGGCCACTCTTCCAACCCAGGGCAAAGAGCCGGTCTCCCACAACCACAGGACTCGACGAACCCACGCCGAGTTTGGTTTGCCACAGCATGGTCTTGGCTGGCCAGCGACCTTGCTCCCAGCCAGACGACTCGGTGGAGATTCCGTTACGCTGCGGTCCTCGCCAGTGCGGCCAGTCTTCGGCCAGAGCCGCCGTACAACTTGCGAGAGTCCATAAGGCAAGCAGCGCGCAGCGGGGTGCATTCGTACAGGTGCGGCGTGACATGGCGACGTTCCTCAAGATCTGCGCAGCGACGGGAAGTTCCAGCAGGATGCTGATTTCGATAGGTGTTGTTGATCCAACGATTCTCGGACGCCCAACACTCCTTGTCGAGCAAAACCAAAAAGTTATGGGCAAACTTTTTATGGTCTTGCCCTCTGGTTGCGTTGTTTGCAAAGGAAACCTTGGTCCGAACCTTCATCGTCGAGGGTTGTCACTATTCGGATCGGCAATACCGTAGCCAACACGGACCGCACGAGTCGCTTGAGATCATCATGGTCGCCAGGAAACTGTACTACCCAAAGATTCCTGGCAGCCGAGATTGCCCAACGGGGCGGTGCCTGGCATTCGAGAAGTACGATGGCACGAACCTGCATTGGACGTGGCACCGGGACTTCGGATGGCATGCGTTTGGCACGCGGCGTGACGAGTTCAATCTAAACCCGCACGGCATCGGGGAGTTTGCGGCAGCCCATGCTCAATTGCACGCAGCGGCTGGCATCTTCCAAGCGACCCTGGCCCAGGAGCTCGAGAGCATCTTTCGGGACAATCCAAACTTCCGGCCATTTGAGGAACTCATCGCGTTTACCGAGTTCTTCGGTCCGGGATCATTCGCTGGCCTTCACAAAGCGGACGACGCGAAGCAGCTGCGACTGATTGACGTTTGGGCGAATGGGTTTGGATTCCTCGGTCCCAAGCAGTTCGTGCAGGACTTCGCGAACCTGGCAACGGCCCGTGTCGTTTATGAAGGCAAACTGAACGGGAAGTTTGCCGAAGACGTTCGCGAAGGCAAGTACAACGTGAGCGAAGGGGTTGTTTGCAAAGGAGGCCTTGGTGGCGAGGACGTTTGGATGGCGAAGATCAAGACCTATGCGTACCTCGAACGCCTGAAGAGATCTTTTGCTGAGCGATGGGAACAATACTGGGAATGATGCTTTTGCGGATAAACAGAGCGTTGCCAACTCGCCTGGCTTCTTCACGACAGCGGTACATTTCTCTCTCCACTGCGGATATGCTTTCTTCTCCCAGGTTCAAGCAAAAGCTATTCACCGAACGGAGAGATCATGTCAGCTGCATTGCAAGGCAAGCGGGCCTTAGTGACAGGAGGAGGTCGGGGGATTGGGGCGGCCGTTGCCATCGGCTTGGCCAAGGCCGGGGCGCGCGTGGCGATTACCGCCCGCAGTTTGGATCAGCTGGAGAAGGTGGCCGGGGAGATTCGCACGGCCGGCGGTGAGGCGGTTCCGATTGTTTGCGATGTGGCAGATTTGGATGCCGTGGAGAACATGGTGAACGATGCCGCGGGGCAGCTCAAAGGCTTGGACTTGCTGGTCAATAATGCCGGCGGAGCATTTGTCAGAGCTCCGATTGCCAAGAGTTTGCCCAACGATTGGCGGCGGGCGATCGATGTGAACTTGCTCGGCACCTACGCCTGCTGCCGTGCGGCCGTGCCGCATATGATTGCCGCCGGCGGAGGTAAGATCATCAATGTTGGTTCTGGCATGGGGCATGTTCCTCGTGGCGGCAACAGCGCCTACAACGTGGCCAAGGCAGGCGTCTGGATGCTGACTCGTTGTCTGGCTCTCGAACATTGGGCAGACGGGATCGAAGTCAACGAGTTTGTTCCTGGCCCTGTCTACACCGAGTTGACGTCGGACTTCTTCGACCCCACCGGCAAAGTCCCGCCGCCGATCGCCGACAGCGAACGTGTGAAAACGCCTGAAGAATGCGTGCCGACGGTGCTCTTCATGGCCACCCAACCACCTGGCGGCCCAACCGGTCAATCGTTCAGTCTTGCCCGCCGCCCGATCTGACAAAGTAGGGCGTCGGAATGGATTGAGTTCCCGTTCCCCACCCAGTGGCGAAGGAGCACAAAGGGTTGGTGACTTTCTACTCAGGCAACGGCAGCACGATCAACGCGTCTTCAGCAAATGAGGCCTCGCCGGGCTGGCCGTTGATGCGGTACTGAATGGTCAATCGCTTCACTTTCCCCGGCACGGGGTCTCCGCCGAAACTGAGGTTGTACTTGGCCGCACGGAGTGTGATCAGCGGCAAGTCTCCGATCTGTTTGCGAAGGATCTCAGTAACGTCTTTCTGGGTGGTGCCGTCCCCGTACTCGGCTTTGATGATCTCCAACTTCACAGGTTTCAAGCCCGCGGCGGCCAGGATCTGTGGGGCGTTCCCTTTGCTGCCGAGCTTTTGGGCGATGAACAACGTGGCCTCGGTGGCTTCGCTGTTGACATCGGTCAGGTCACGCGCAGCGATGGCGAGTTTCAACATCTCGGTACTCGGATAGCGCTTGAGGACGTCGAGCACCAGCTTCCGCTCGGCGGTTTGGTTGGCCGCCTCGAGCGCCTGTTGGCACATCGCGGCTCGCTCCTGTTGCGGGAGTACGAACTGGCGAGCAATGCGGATGTACCCTCGCAAGGCACGCACCTGGTACTTCTGCTCAGGCCCTGCTTTGGCCAACTCCAACAGTACCGGGGCTGCGTCGGCGGTCATCCATTCACCGAGCAGTCGGCTGCTGATGTCCTGTAACTCAGCGTCAGAACCGTTGGCCGTATTGCGGATGGTTGCCAAGGCTTTGGTTCCGGCCACCGCACCCAAGATCTCCAGCAGCGCGCTCTTGGTAGGCACGGAAGAAGTCCCCTCAATCGCTGCGGTGAGCTCCGTGGCACACGCTTCGCGGTCCGGCATCCGGACGCTGGCCGCCATCAGAGACTTTCTCGCAATCGCGGCATCCTCGGCGTGCTGGGGAGTGACGGCCTGACCGATCAGGATCGAAAGTTCGCTGGGCAAAACCGTTTCGCCCAAGGCAGTCAGCGCGGCGTGGCGAACCGCAGGGTCAGCATGCGCCAAGGCTTCGACCAGCGCGTCGGTGGCAGGGATTCGCCGCTGTCCGATCACTTCAATCAGCACAGGATAGCGGTCCCCTGCGGCCCTGGGCAGCAGCGCCAGGATCTGGCGATCGACCTGTTCGTCCTGAAGTTGGGCCAGCGCCGTGCGCGCGGTTTGGGCGAACTGCGTATCCCCCTCGATGGCGATCTCAAGCAGTGGGGGCAAACAGCTGACGTCTCCGACTCGCCCCAATGCTTCGATGGCCGCCAACCGAACCGGCTTTTCACCGGTGGCAGCGGCACCCAACAGCGCCGGCAGCACGACCGTCTGGGGCCGGTCCGCCATGGCCACAATGATCAACGCCGCACGTTCTGGCGCGGCCTGATTGATTTCAGCGGCCAGGGCTTTGTCGACTTCGCCACCTGGAAACTCCCGCGCGGTTCCGAGCGCGAGCTGAAACATCTTGGTGTCCGAAGAGCGAAACTGCTCCAGCAACAGCGGAATGCCTTGGGGGCCGCGCGCCAGAATGGCTCCCCGCGTGGCTTCGATCACACGCTGCTGGGGAACATCGGCACCGCGCACTTCGTCGTAGAGGGCCACCGCTTCGGACGGGTTGCCGTCAGCCCAAAGGCGTTCGGCACACAACACGCAACCTTCGGCCACGGCAGAGCGAACTTGCTCCGGAGCGGTGGTCAGAGCCTTGCGCAAGGTACCGGTGGCATCCTCGCCACCGATGCGCCCGAGTGCCACAGCGGCGGCCGAAGCTACAGCGGAGTCCTTGGCCTGCAAGTGTGCGGTCAGACCTTCCACGGCTTGGGCATCTTGCCGAACTCCCAACGAGTTGATCATGCCAATCAACAGTCTGCCTTGCAGCGAACCGCTGGCTTCGCGCAAGGCCTGATCGGCCTCGGGACCGGGGATGGCCTCGAGCGCGATTCTGGCCCAAGACGAAAGCTGCGGGTCAGGCAGCAACTTTGCCAAATCTGGCACGGCCGCACTGGTTCCCTGGATGGCCAGACGCTTGCAAGTGATGGCTTTGTCCGACGCCGGTGCCTCCGAGCGAAGCACCGCCAGCAGTTTGGACTCTTCGTCAGTTGTGGCCTCATCCGCCCAGACCGGCATGAGGGACAGCATCTGCCAGGCAGCAAGTAGGACAAACACGCGAATGAATTGAGAAGTTTGCATGAGAGTGATTCCTGATTAGGGGTGTAAGACGACGCGTCACCAGGTGGCCGAGTTTTACAGCCTCCAAGGTTCGCGGAGCGCTTCCGATCGCAAGCGGTTGGCCTGTTCGTCCTTGATAAACTCATGCGTCTTGTTGTCGTAGTTCACTTGGCGATTGAGGTGCAGGGCGATGTTGGCGGCGTGACAAGCAATGTGGGCATTGCAGGCTGCGTCCGCGTTCCCTTTCGGCTGGCGACGCGTTTTCACACAGTCCAGGAAATCACGCACGTGGAAGGTGGCAGGGTAGCCGCCAATTTCCTCCACCGTGCGGCCTGCCAACAAGCTCGGCGAACTCAGCACGAGCTTACCGCTATCGCCGGCTTCGACCCAACCGGACTCTCCTTCGAACCGCACAGGACAAGAGCCGAGCGGGATCCAGCCGGTCTCGCGGAAGATGAGTTCGGTGCCGTTCTCATAGCGGGCGACCAGTTGGCCATCTTTGGGAGCGTTGTATTCCACCGGAGGCGGGCAATCGTCCACGGCCCATTGGCAAAGGTCCACGCAATGCGAACCCCATTCGAGCACGCCGCCGCCGACCAGACCGCCCCCTTTTTCGAAGTTGAAGCCGTCCAGCAGCTTGGCATTGAAGGGACGCCAGGCTGCGGGGCCCAGGTACATGTCCCAATCTACCACCTCTTTGTCCGGCTCAGGCTGCGGGATCAGCCAACCGCTCATCATGGCCTGCATGCCGGCGGGATGCGCGTACACCCGCTTGAGCTTGCCGAGTTTCCCAGTCCGGGCAAGTTCGCAGGCAAAGGCGAAGTGCGGCAGGTTGCGGCGCTGCGTACCTGCCTGAAACACACGCCCGGTACGGGCGCATGGTCTCTGCCAGAATCAGGCTTTGGTCAATGTTCTTGGTGACTGGCTTCTCGCAATACATATCCTTGCCGGCTCGGGCGGCATTCATGGCAGCCGTGGCATGCCAGTTGGGGCCGGTGGCAATCAACACCGCATCAATGTCGCTGCGGTCCAGCAGTTCGCGAAAGTCCCGATACGTTTCGCATTGGTCCTTGGCGTAGTGCGTGTCGACCATCTTCTTGACGGCCGTGCGGCGCGCCTCTTTGACATCGCACACCGCGACAAACTGCACATCTTTCTGTGCGAGGAAGCAGCCTAAATCGTAGGTTCCGCGATTGCCGATGCCGATTCCGCCGATCACCACCCGATCACTTGGAGGAACGGCACCCCCCAAGCCCAAGACGGAACTCGGGATGAACATCGGGGCCGAGACCGCTGCGCCGGCGGTGGCCAGCGTGGTCTTCAAGAACCGGCGTCGAGGTAACTGTTTCACCTGCTCTGACATGACCGTTCTCCTTGAGGAGTCGTATGACTGGGAATAGTGCCCCTGATTCCGGTCGCCTGACGGATGTCAGCGTACCGCCGTGAGCCGCTACGTTCCACAATTATGTTCCGGCAGTTGGGCGAAACTGCACACCGTCAACAATTAGGTAAGACACCAAGTATACTAAGGCTCCAACAACTCACCGTTTTGAACCATGGCATCGCTATGCAACTTCCTTCCATCTTTGTTCTGTTCACGCTGCTCCAGGCTTGCGCTATTCCAGCAGTCGCCGACACCTGGCCGGACCTTCCCATCACCAACGGCGCGGTGGAGATCCCTGCCCAACCGTGGCCGCAGAAGCCAGGCCCTAGAAAGGTGCGCGTTCTTGTGACGTACCCTGGTGGCAAGCTGGATCAGGTCAACGCGCAGACCGGCGTGATGCTGACGCTGCACAACTGGGGTGGCGAGGATTGCGGCGGTTCGGCAAGTCCTCAAGCGCTGGCCAGTCGGTTGAATGTAGTGGCCATTTGCGTCAACTACCTGCAGAGCGGACGCCAAGCGTCCATTCTGGATCCCGAGCCTTATGATTTCGGTTACCTGCAAGGGCTGGATGCCCTGCGTGCCCTGTGGTTCGTCCGCCATGGACTGCAAGAACGAGGGCAACCGTTTGACGACGCTCGGATTTACTGCACCGGCGGTTCAGGGGGAGGCAACGTCACGCAGATGGCCGTCAAGCTTGCGCCGCATACTTTTGCCTGCGTGATTGACATGTGTGGGATGAAGAAGCTGAGCCACGACATCGCGTTCGGCCTGCCTGGCGGATCGGGGCTCAACGCCCGCTGGAGCCGAGACCCAGAGAGTCCTAACTATTTGAGTGTCGACCATCAGGAACTGCGCTTCGTAGGGCATCCTGGTCACCTGGCCGTTCGCAAACAGTTGGGCTCAACGACCAAAATCATGGTGGTGCATGGCCGAGATGACACCACCTGCCCGTTCGCGGACGCGGAGGAAATGGTCCACAACATGCAGGCGGCGGGCCTCGACGTGGTGCCGCACTTCATCGGGAATGAAGACCTGGACGGCAAGGTCTTCACCAGCACCGGTCATCCGCTGGGCAATCGGACCGAGATCGTGTTTCGCGTTGCTGGCAAGTACCTAATGCCCGAGGGGGACGAAACCCTACGAGTCACAGGGGGGACGAATTTTGATAGGCAGACCGATGTGGTTTATCCGACTACCCAGGGACGGTTCGTGATTTCGTACCAGCAAGGTTATCCCACGGCGCGATTTGAAGCCGAAGCCGCGCCTCCGCACTATGACGAACATCAAGTGCTGGACCACTTCCTAGATGAGCAAGGGCATCCTCAACCTATTCAGACACCCGATGATTGGCAGCGCCGCCGAGCGCATGTGCTGGCCAACTTCCAGCTCGTGACAGGCAAGCTTCCGCCAGCGACCATGCGGCCACCGCTCGACGTCAAACATCTTGAGAAAGTATCCGTTGGCGAGACCGAGTGGCAGAAGATCACCTACCAGTCCGATCCGCTGGATCGGGTGCCGGCGTATCTGTTTGTGCCCAAGTCCAGCGCGTCAGTACAACCCAACTCGCTCCCGGCTGTGCTCTGCCTGCACCAAACCACCCCAGCCGGCAAGGACGAATCGGTAGGGCTCGCTGGCAGAGCGAACATGCACTACGCCTTGGAGTTGGCCCGGCGCGGCTACGTGGTGCTGGTGCCTGACTATCCTTCGCTGGGTGAGCACACGTACGACTTCGTGGCGAACCCCGAGTATGCCAGCGGTACGCTCAAAGCGGTGTGGGACAACATCCGTGGCTTGGATCTGTTGGAATCCATGCCGGAGGTGGATGCCACGCGAATCGGCGTGATCGGGCATTCGCTCGGAGGACACAATGGCATGTTCACCGCAGTCTTCGACTCCAGGGTTGCTGTCATTGTCTCTAGTTGCGGCTTCGCGCGGTTCGGCAAAGATGACGTGCCTAGTTGGACCGGGCCGCGTTACATGCCCCGGATTGCTACCACGTATGGCAATGACGCGAACCGGCTACCGTTCGACTTCGGTGAGTTGGTCGCGAGTTTCGCCCCGCGTCCCTTCCTAGCCATCGCTACCACGGATGACCGGGACTTTGACGTGGATGGTGTACGGGACGTTCTCAAGACGGCTCGCCCCGTCTATGCCCTGTTGGGAAAACCAGAACACCTGCAAGCGGTGTATCCCACCGGACCGCATGATTTCCCGCCCGACGCTCGGAAACAAGCCTACGAGTTCCTTGACCAGCATTTGAACCCAAAGAACGGGGAGAACCCGTAGTGCGTCTAGGGCTGTGCTGCCTGTTCCATAGTGAGCCGATCAAGTTTTCCACGACCACGGCCACTTCGCTCCGCCGAATGGCAAGGGCTGACGCGTTGGCGAAGTTGAGCCGACTGTGCCTGGCGAACGCCGAAGCGCTGCTGGCCGCTCTGACCTACTGCAAGGCTCATGGCATCGGTTGCTTTCGCGTGAACAGTCGGATTCTGCCGATCAAGACACATCCGGATTGTGGCTACACCATGAACGAACTCCCTGACGGCGAGCAGATTGTCGGCCGCTTTCGCGAGTGTGGCACGTTCGTCAAAAAACACAAACTGCGCACGTGCTTCCACCCTGACCAGTTTGTGGTGTTGAACTCTCCCCGCGAGGACGTGGTGGAAAAGTCCTTGCAAGAGTTGGAGTATCAGGCCGAGGTGGCCGAGTGGATCTCGGCAGATGTGATCAACATTCACGGCGGCGGGGCCTACGGTGACAAGCCCAAGGCGCTGGCCGAGTTGGCGCTCAACTTGGATCGGCTTTCGCCGCGCGCCCGAAGCAGGTTGACGGTGGAGAATGACGACCGGCTCTACACCCCAGCAGACCTGCTCCCCATCTGCAAGGCGACCGGTGTGCCGCTGGTGTACGACGTGCACCATCACCGCTGCAACCCAGACGGCCTCAGCATTCAACAGGCCACGAAGCAGGCCTTGGCGACTTGGAATCGGGAACCGCTGTTCCACATCTCCAGCCCGATTCAAGGTTGGGACGGCCCGAAACCGCAGCGACATCACGATTTCATTGACGTGAATGATTTCCCCGACTGCTGGCGGCGGCGGAGAATCACCGTGGAGATTGAAGCTAAAGCCAAAGAAGTTGCCGTGGCGCGGTTGCTGAAGGACTTGGCGAGCACGCAACCTGCGGCAATCTGGTCGGTGTATCTGCTCCGCTGCGCGGACGGGTCTCTTTACACCGGCATCACCAATGATGTTGCCCGGCGTGTTGAACAGCACAACGCAGGAACCGCTTCTCGCTACACGCGCAGCCGACTGCCGGTGACGCTGGTGTATCAAGAAACACAGCCGAATCATAGCCAGGCCCTCAAGCGAGAGTTGGCCATCAAGGCTTTCTCAAGAAAGCGGAAGGAACTCCTGATCCAAACGAGGTAGGGCTTCACACAATGTAGAACAGTTGTCCCAACTGTTCACGAACCAAGAAGGATGTACCGGGTGCCATTCTTCTTCGTGCATACAACTCAGTCGCAATCGCGATGGTCCTCGCATTTGGAAACCCGGAAGTTATTCTTCACCTTGCAGTGCCAGCCAGGCGCGGGTTTGGTAACTGCAGGTGCATCCGGTCGAGGCGTCCGGCACCAACACCAGTCCACCGGCAGGGATGGCGTTGATCCAGCAACCGGGGCGTACACCGCCAAAATTCGCCGTCCGCTGGGCACCGCTGAAATCGAAGTAGCCAAGTGTGGCGGAGCGAAACAGGAGCAGATTCTTGGAAGCGGCCAACTGCCCACAGCCGTAAGATCGGGTGAAGTCGAACGGTTGCTCTTCACCGGTGAGCAGGTCCCAGGCACCCCCTTGCGCGTAGATGACATGGTCATTGATCAACGGCCTGGTTTGGTAGGCAACCTTCTTGTCCCAGACCCGATACCCATCGTTGGCGCGAAACACCGCCAACCGCCCGCCCACTTCGGAGGGCAGTTTGAAACGCGTGGATTGATAGCCGACCAACAGCTTGTCAAACGAGGCACTGTACTGCACCACGGTGCCGAAGATCCCTTCGTCCGATACCCAATCCTGCTTACCGGTCTTGGCGTCCAAGGCCATCAGCGTGCCGTTCGGATGATTGGGGTCTTCGTCAGGATCGGCTCCAAGTTGCGGAGCGATGGGGACCTCTATCTCTGACTTGCCGCGGCGGGCAGCGGGCGCTCAGCACGTCCCCGGCGGCCAATGCGCGATCAATGAGATAGACCTGATCATGGCCGATGGCGATGGCGTTGTTGCGAATGGAATCTTTGGCGTCGTACCGCCAGAGGAGTTTTCCGCTGTTGGCATCCATGGCGAATAGGAACTTGGATTCCGTGAACAACTGGCTCATGTCGGCTGGTCGCCAAGAGGGCTTGACGACATGTTCCGTGTTGACCGCCGACCCATACAAGATGCCGTCTTGGCAGGCGATGTATCCCCACTCCGCTTCTTTTCCGTCCGTATGTTGCGGGGCGGTGAACTTGCCCAACACCTTGCCGGTTGCGGCGTCCAGCCGATGGCACGTGCTGCCTTGTCGAACGTAGAGACTGCCGGCATGGGTGCAGAAGTTACTGCCGGTTCCGGCCGTGCCCATCAGGTGATCGGCGTTGTAGGCGGCGAGCGCACCAGGCACTTCAAACCGCCAGAGAACGGTCCCGTTGTAGGCATCGACGGCGACAAGCTCATTCATGCCCATCACGAACATTCGCCCCGAGTCGAAAAGTGGGGCTGGGCCGCGTCCGTGACGTTGCGGGAGTTCGAGATCCACATCCCGATACCACAACGCGCGCAACGGACCTTTGACTTCGTCCAACGTGCAACCGGTGTTGCCAACGTCCGAGTATTGATGCGTCCAAGTGCCAGCGTTGGGGAGCGCTTCGCGCCGCTCGACACGGAGTTGCTCCACCGGCCCCAGGCAAACCACGCCGCCGTAAGGGCGTTGCAACCTGTGGGCTTCGGCCGTGATCCCTTGGTCCGATTCGCCGGTCACGGATTGACTGGAAACAACCAGGTTGGCAATGTACTTCGGCAAGTTCGAAGCAGCGGGGTCTGCCAGCAACACGGTCACGCGAGACCCGTACAGCCCTGCTGCGGTCAGCCGCTCTCGAGCCAAGGCAACGTTCGTTGGATCTGCATCAACGGCCACGATCTGCAGGTCTGTATTGTGTGCAAGTTCGTAGGCCAAGGCCCCGTTGCCGCACGCCAGGTCGACGCAGTAACCTTCGCTGATTTGCGACTCCTGAAGAATCTTGCTGGCCGCCGCTGCCCACTTCTCATTCTTGGGATACGGTGCTGCCTCGACCTCAGGCGGGCTCACTCGCCGATGCTGCTTGCCTGATGTCGCGTAGCAGTGGATCTCCCCCAGGTCGGTACTGACGAACAGCTTTCCCTCTGCCGCTGCCAGTCCATAAGGGATTCCGTCAACCGGTTCGGACCACAGCACCTGTTGGGTATCGAGGTCCACAGCGGTGAGTTGCTGCGGTCCGCCAGAGATGGCTACCGACCCCGCGACCAACAGCGAAACACCTCCTGGGACGTTGCCAACCGATTGAAGCTCCGTCTGTTGATCAACGGCGTAATGGACCTGAGTGATCAAACTACCGCGACGGTCGAAGGTTTCCTTTTCGATGCGTCGCAGGAATCGCAGCGATTTGCCATCGGCGTGCAGCACGCCATTGGGGGTGTTGGCGTAGGCTCCGTCCGGCAGCGAACTGAGCGCCTTGCCGCTGAAGGCGTCAAAGATGGCACCCGATCCGCCGGCGCTGAGATTGAAGATCTCTGGACCGCTGAGCAGTGCCTCGGTTCCTCCGACGCGTCGGTTCACTTGCAAGTGGTAGAAGAGGAACTTTCCATCAGCCCGATAGAAGACCGCTGGCACCCCTCGTCCTGTCGGAACCACCAAGTGATTGGCGTTGGCCAGTAGATAACCTTGGGCGGTGACTCCACTCTCGGCATGCGCCCCACCATGCGGTTGCGGCATGGCGATGCCACCGGACGAATCGTTGACCCAGATAGTTTTGCCAGAGTCGGCGTTGATGGCGTAGAGGTAGACCCCTTCGGATTGCCAAACTCCGGCCGCGTAGTAGAGCGTGCCTTCGAAGATCACCGGCCCACCGCGAGCGGGCCAACGGGAAACAATCCGCTGGTTCCCCAAGACCTTCTCACTGCTGGGACCTCCCCGCCACTTTTGAATCAGTTTGCCATCCGCAGCGGCCAGGCAGTAGAGATGCCCATCATCGCTGACGGCAAAAACTTTGTCCTTCCAAACGGCCGGGGCGAATCGGACAGGTCCTTCGGTAGAGAACGACCAGCGCACCTCGCCGGTAGATGCATCCAGGGCGGTGATGGTACCTTCGGTGGAACTGCCGAAGTAGACCGTTCCGTCGTTGGCCACGACATGAAACGCCCGATCAAACGGCGCGCGCTGTTCGCGTGGCCAGGCTGGCTGCGGGGCATGTCTGGCCGCATAGGTCCAAGCGGGCTTGAGTTCAGGCGGTAGCGGTTCGGCGGACGACCCACTTCTGGCCGCATCACCACGGTGCATGGTCCATTGGGCTGAGGCAAGGTTGGTCCACAACAACGCTAGGGCGAGAGAGATGATGAATGAGAATGCCCGCATGAGTTTGGCCATTTGGGTGGAAGGAACATACGTGGAATGAATTGGTGGGTTGGTGAACGTACCATCATCCATGATGGGCAATCTCACCGGCATCTGTCAGACTAGCGGATAAGTATGGTTGGCAGGACTCGAGGGTGCAACTTAGGATCGAGCGGTCAATAACTGTCGGAAACCGGTCGGTACGCGGCAGTAAGTGACTGCCACAATTATTTACAATCGAACGAGGCTCGCTCCCAAACGACGAATGAATGCGACAGTTTTTGATCGCGTGTTAATTACTCATTACGCAATGACTCGAAACCTCACTTCATCTTGAACTCTTGTTTGAGAAAGTCGATGTGCCAGGTGCGTGTCCCTCCGCCTAGGACTTGATCGCCTGCGTTCACTTCGCAGCGGATGCCCAAGGGGTCCATCTTTTCTTTCAACGCCTGGCCGAATCGGGCGTGGTGAATCCCAATGCTGGCGTTGGTGATCTTCTGATCCAAGCTGCCACCGTAGCCAAGCATGGCAGGCGGGTCATCTTTGGTCAGGTGATTGATCGGCGAAACCTCTTCCATCAGGCGGTACTTCTCCTCCGGCAAATTGTCCAGGTCTTCCAAGTCCGCGTCGTACAACTCAGCCAGCGCCGAGTGCTTGTAGGTGTCTGCCTCGGGGATCAGCTTACGGATGAAGCGGGGATCGTAGGAAGTCTGCCCTGCTGAGACCACCATGCAGGTGAGACGCGTGGATTCACGAAGCACAGGGTCGGTGCTGTTAGGGTCTGCCAGATCATCGTGGAAACCCAACCAGAGCGAAATACCTGCTCCGGCAGAACCGCCGCTGGCCGCAATGCGTGTGGGATCGAAATTCCATTCTTTGGCCTTATGGCGAATGGTTTGAATCGCCCTGGCACTATCAAGAAACGAAGCCGGGGCGATGGCGTCCGAAGAAAACCGGTAGGTGATGGCCACCACGGAGATCCCAGACTCCAGGCAGGCATTCAACAGACCAGGGCTGACGCTTTTGTTCCCTCCCCTGAACCCGCCCCCGTGGATGGAGACCAGCACCGGGGTTGGCTGGTCACTCTTGGCCAGCCAGAGGTCCATCACGTTGCGCCGGTGCGGACCATACTTTACGTCGGCATGAGTCGGCGGAATCCGATTCTGCTGCTCACCTCGACGGCGGGCCGCTGGCCGCTGCTGAGGAGTCAACAGGGCGAGCAACTCGGTCTGAACCTGCTTGAGAATCTCGCTGCGTTCGTCCCGCAGTTTTGCCCGAGCCTGTTGCTGCTGGGGAGTCAATTCGATGGCATCTTCGGCGGCCTGACGAAGTTCTTGCCCTTGTTTGCCTGCCTCGCGAGCCTTGTCGAATGCGGCGCGGCGAGCTTGCTGCTGCTCTTCGGTAATCACCCCGTCCCATTGCCGCTGTCCAACCTGGATTTGCGGCAGATACTTTTCGCGAATCTTATCTGCCGCGGCTTGCTGTTCCGGCGTGAACTCGACTCCCCGCACCACAAAGTACCGTTGGAACGGATCGATGCCACGGGTGGCACGTCGTGGCCCGTCTGCGGTTCGTTCTTCTTGTGCAACAACCACGCTGCCCAGTGCGGCGCAGCAAAGCATGATGACCAGAGGCGCGGCAGATCGCATCGCTTTGATTCCTTAGTGAGTGAACAGGTGTGGCGTTGGGGTCAGGCGTGCCACTGCTCAATTTATCTCCTGCCGGACACGCTGTTGCAAGAAAGTTGCCAGGCCGGTTGGATCATCCGTGCCGATTCGCACTTTGCGTCCTTGTTTCAAGTGCACGTCCACGCAATCGAAACCCCAGAGGTTCCACACGACGCCACCGCTGGGACTCCAGTGAATTCCCCAGCCATCGAGCAAGGTGGACCGGCCCGGTGTGGCACTGGTGATCTGGCTGTAGATCACTTTCCGACGAAACATGGCCACCGGCCCAAACGCAACCCGCAGGTACGTTCCTTCGTCGCTGACCGTCAACTGCCGAAAGCACACGGCGAGCCCTAGCATCAAGGCACCACTGCCGAGCAGGATCCATTGCACCACGGCCTCAGGCACAAACCACGCCACGACCCAGAAGATCAGGCCCAATCCGACCAGGAGCAGGTACAAGGGGGCCGTTTGCGTATGCGAGTACGGCATGTTGAATGCCTAGGGCCAAGGCGAAAGCATTTTGACGGCTGGCGTTCAAACCGTCTGTTCTTCCGACCATTGTGAAGCAGCAACCGGCTCGCCCAAGTCGGAGAAGACGGCATCTACCTCGGAAGCGTCATCTTTCCCTCCGCCGAGGATTTCTTCCTCGTCATCACTCCCCGTTTCCGAAGTAGCCGCGAAGTACCGGTCCGTCTCTTCGACAGGCAGGTCCAGATCGGCATCGGGCACAGCCTCTTCGACGGCCGGCGATGGTTCGCCTTCGGCAGTCAGGCGAATGCTTGCTTGCGCAGCCACTTCAACATCGAGAACTTCCGCGGATACGTCGGCCGCCTCGGTGGGAGCCTCGGTCGCCATTGGGTTGTCCGCAGGGGCTGTATCAACGGAGCGTGTTGCGGCAGCGGGAGGTGCCGCCGGAGCAGGCGCCGGAAGGGAACTAAAGAGTGCGTTGATGACCATGGCCGCGTCAACCTGGTCCACATCGTTGTCACCATCGACATCCAAATAGGGAGGACCTTGTCCCGGTTGGAGATCATTGAGTTGCAGCAACAAGGTTCCGTTCTCGTCGCTCAACGAAATCGTATGCGCGAAAAACGACGGTGACGGCATCGACAGCGGCGGAACGGCGAACGGCAATACGGCAGGCAAAGCATCGCTGCTGAACGCGTTGCCCGTGCCGTCTGTGAATGCGATGAGCAGTTGGGCGTTCGGATTCGCAAGGCCATCTACCGAAATGACTCCCCCTTGTGGACCAATAGGGCGTGGACCATCCCAGAAACGAAATGTATCGGCCCCATTGATATCTTCGATTTCTAGAGTCGGCGTGGCGGAACCAGTGATGATCGTTCCTAAGACATCCGCAGTGAACCCGCCTCCTGAGGTGTGGACATAGTCTCCTCGGTCGGACGCTGGATTTGAGTCTGGCGTTGACGAATCGTAGACGAACGTCAGCGAGACATCCTGGTTGAGAACCGAGGCGTCGAAGCCGAACGGCGTGCCTGATACGGTCGCCACATACGCGTCCAAGACCACGGTGCCAGGTGCGGCCGGCGGCGTCATACCAACTAGCGTATGCGGCCCCCTGGTATACAGATCGTAGATCACCAGCAAAGCATCGTAGGGCGTCAAGTTACCGTCGCCACTGACATCGGGCGGATTGGTTGTGTTCTGCCAACGCGGTGCCACACTTTGGGCGGGGACAACGCTCTGAGCAACGGCCGGAATATCCGCACCAGCAACTTCCCACGGTGAGGCTGAAAGCATCGCCCTAGTTTCCAGCGATCCAAAACCCTTCAATCCTCTTCGACAAGGTGACATCTGCGCGAAGAAGTTACCGAACGCCGCGATTGAGGACGCTGGGCATGCAGTTTGCCAGCCCCCCAGAACATGGAGTTTTGAATCGACATGGATCTGTCTGCCTTGAAGAGATCTGCGGTAAGACCCGCCACAGGATCGCTGCACCTCCCGCTCTACAAGAACTGCAGCCAGGGTGCAACCACTCCGGTATGGTAATTCGTATGGAGCGAAATGAAACACCTTTTCGGGATATATCGTCTGGAGAGGATCCCACCCCTCAAGTTGCCGATGGAATCACGTTCGACGTAAGATTC
This sequence comes from uncultured Planctomycetia bacterium, assembly GCA_942492195.1. Classification (GTDB taxonomy): domain Bacteria; phylum Planctomycetota; class Planctomycetia; order Pirellulales; family S012-138; genus CALOEH01. Next base: position 23,691 of record CALOEH010000120.1, read on the forward strand.
ATTGAATTCAGTAGTTGCGGCTGAACGCAGCAATCGAGGGATGGGCATGTCCCCCACTTGCCGAGCGGGAGCACTGGCTACGAAAGCCAATCGAGCCCTAGGTCCAGCCAGGTGCTTCCGTGGGTTAGGGCACCCGAGCTGATTCGCTCGACGCCGGTCTCGGCCACGGCGCGCACGGTTTGCAGATTGATCCCTCCCGAGGCTTCGAGCTCGACGCCGGGAGCCAGGCGATTGCGCATCTCGACCGCTTGCCGCAGCGTCTCCGGCGGCATGTTGTCCAGCAGCACCAGGTCTGGGTGCACCGGCAGGACGCCCGCTAGTTGATCGAGCGAATCGACTTCGACCTCAATGATCGGCTGCAACTGCTGGGACTGAGAACCCAACGATTCGGCAAAAGCTTGGGCGGCCGTGACTGCCTCGGCTGGCGTGAGACGCTTCCCCCGCGCACCACTGGCAGCCAGCGCCAAGTGGTTGTCTTTGATCAGAATGGCGGTATGCAGGCCGAGTCGGTGATTGCGTCCCCCGCCTACGTGGACGGCGTACTTTTCTAGATGCCGCCACCCGAGCGTGGTCTTGCGGGTGTCATAAATCTTGGCCCTGGTTCCAGAGACCGCATCCACATACAGCCGGGTCATCGAAGCCACGCCAGAGAGCTGCCCTAGCAAGTTGAGCAGCGTCCGCTCTGCCGTGAGCAGGCTGCGCGCGGGACCTTGGATTTCGCCAACGCGAGTGCCTGGGGCAATCGGCTCGCCGTCGGCGATCTCCGCCGTCCAGCAAAGTTGCGGGTCAAATTCGGCCAGCACCATCTCGGCGGCCGCCATCCCGGCAATGACCCCTGTTTGACGACTGACCACGGCGGCCTGACCGGTCGCATCATCAGCAACCAACGAGCGCGTGGTCCAATCGTTCTCGCTGCCTAGGTCTTCGCGGATGGCCAGGGCCAGCAACTCGCGCAGCGCTCGCTCGCATGCTTCGTCCCACACGATCTGCGCAAAGTCAGTCTGCATCGGCTTAACCTTGCACCTGGGTCAAGCACTTCTGCATGTACTCAATACTTTCGCGCGCGATCCGTTCGACGCCGGGTTCGTAGTCGAAGACTTCGACCGAAACCCAACCGTCGTAGCCAACGTCTTTCAAGGCTTGAAAGATCGGTACGAAGTCAATCTCACCAAAACCGGGGCCGAGTTTGTTGGCGTCGTTGGCGTGGAAGTGCTCCATGGCATCGGCATGCGCGCGGATGTTGTCAGGGATAGAGATTGCCTCGCTGCTCATCGCCTTGACGTCCAGGTGCAGGCGGCAGTTGGGGTGGTCAATCATGTTCATCAATTCGACCCCCAAGTCCGCCGTGTTGAGGAAGTCGCCTTCGCTGGGCCCGAGCGGCTCTAAGGCCAGGACCACATTGTTGTCTGCCATGGCGTCCATGGTGGGGCGAAGGACATCGGCGGCGTACTGCATCCCTTGTTCGTGCGTGATTCCAGACAGCAAGTTGCGCTGCATGGGCGAACCAAGCACGAGCACGGTTCCGCCCATGTCTCCGCAGCACTTGGCCAGGGCTTTCATGTACTCGGTCGTTCGCTGCTGCACCGCTTTGTCAGGACTGGTCAGGTAGAAACCCTCAGTAAAGGCCAGCAGCCAGTGCAGGCCGATCACTTCCATGCCATGATCGGCGGCAAGTTTGCGAACCTCGATCCGTTGCTCGGCGGTGATGTCGCGGACGTCTTTGGCAATGGTGAACGGGGCAATTTCGATGCCGGTGTAGCCGCACTCTTGAGCCAGCTTGAAAGCCTTGGCGTGCGGCCAAGGTTTGCGTTCCGGCATCTCGAGAAAAGTCTCATTGCAAATCGCAAATTTCATGGTTGTCTCACGAAAGAGGAAGTTCAGTTTGATTGGGGCTGACTTTCGAGGCTCGCTTCTTCTTGGTGCGGCCAGCTAGTTTGTCGTCCAGGCGTTTGCCGTTGGCGGTGGAAGGCGCACTCACGCTCGGTTCGGCCGCGCCGGTCAAAGGATCGCCGGGCGAAATACCTTTCAAACGCTTCTTGATACTCGCCGCGTACTGCTCGGAGAGTTCGAATCCAAGGTACTTGCGCTCCAGCTTCTTGGCCACCGCCAGTGTGGTGCCGCTGCCGCCGAACGGGTCCAAGACCACTTCGCCAGGATGGCTACAGGCACGAATGATCCGACCGAGCAACTGTTCTGGCATCTGGCAACCGTGCCAGCCAGCCCGTTCTTTGAACGTCCCGCAGACGCGGGGAAAATACCACGTGTCTTCGTCCGGATTGAATCCTTCTGGCAAGTCCTGCGGCCGCAAGATCCAGGTGTCGTCCGGCAACCTGCCTTGAGGGTTGGCCCTGGTGTCTCCGTAGACCAACTGCCGGGCAGAAGGAACACGGATGGTGTCCGTGTTAAACGTGAACTCCTTCTCGTCCTTGATCATGTGGAACAGGTGTGCGTGCGAGCGGCTAAACTTCTGTTTGCAATTGACGCCGAAGGTGTAGTACCAGACCACCCAACTCCGGCACTTGAGCCTTAGCTCACGCTGCATGAGGACTTTGAGTTCGGCGGCGTACTCGTCTCCAATGGCCAGCCAGAAGGTGCCGCTCGGCTTGAGGACACGGACCACTTCGCTCATCCAATCCCGACTCCAGGCCAGGTAGCGGTCATCCTCCAGCGCGTCGTCGTAGACGTCGTAATCGTAACCAATGTTGAACGGCGGATCGGCAAACACCAGATCCACCACGCCGTCAGGCAATTTGCGCATGCCTTCGACGCAGTCTTTTTGACGAAGTTGGTCCCATTTGGGCTGCTTGCTCATCGCGAAGTTCGTTCCGTCGAAGGGTTAACGGCCAATGCAAAACAGGGAATCATGCCCGCGAAAGAAGAACTGCCCCCCGCTCACCGCAGGCGAGGCGAGCGTGGTGTCATCCAGCGCGTTCTCGACTAGTTTATCGAATCTGGGAGCCGCCGAAACCACCGTAGTGACGCCGGACTGATTCAAGAAGTAAATCCGCCCGTCGGCCGACACCGGCGAGGCCTTGTACTCCCCCGCCAACCGCTCCTTCCAGCGCAGATGCCCTGTGCCGGCATCCAAACATCGGGCGATGCCATTATCCGCCACGGTAAAAATCATGTCCCGCCACACCACAGGGCAGCAGCTATCTGGAGTTCCCTGGTCGTACTTCCAGGCAATTGCCCGACGCGGCACTTCCCCCTCCCAGGGCTCAAGTGGCAAAGCCAGCAGATCGCCACGCATGCCGATCGTGGTATAGAGGGTCTGGTCGTTGACCGTAGGGCCGGTGATGGTCCGTCCTCCAATCAAGCCTGGCAAGAACCAACGACGCTGGCCGGTGCTGGGATCGTAGCCGTCCAACTGATTCGCGCCCATCACGATCATGTCGGTCCGCTTCTGCACTTGGGCGAACACCGGGGTGGTGTAGGCATCTCCTTGTTCCGCGTCAGCGCCAGTGCTGCGCGAGGTCTGCCAAACTTCCTTGCCGGTTCGTTTGTCATGCGCCACCAGGTAGCTAGGACTGGGTGTCTTAGCAACATCTGCCAGCGAATCCTGCATGCAGACTGAGATTACCAGGTTCTCATACAGCACAGGGCTGTTGGCATGCCCCCACCAGTTGGTATACGCGCCGTACTTGGTTTGCAGATTCTGTTGCCACAGGACCTCGCCTTGAAAGTCCAGCGCCGCGAGCAGACCGTTTCCGAAGTGCACGATCACCCGCTGGCCATCGGTGACCGGTGAGGGGCTAGCCAGGTTGTGCAGGCGGTGGAACTTGTGGTCTCGTTTGCCCCCTTCGCGCGGAGCGGTGCCGGTGCCGAGTTCGCGAGTCCAGACAATCTTGCCATCTGCCTTACTGATACGCAGCACCAACAGTCGACTCTCTTCCTGAGCCGTGACAAAGATAGCGTCTTCCCAAATGGCCGGGGTGCTGTTCCCCCAACCTGGCAGTTTGGTTTGCCAGGCGAGGTTTTGCGAGCGGTTCCAAACCAGAGGGAGTTCGCGTTCGCCACTGGTGCTATTGCCGTTGGGGCCTCGCCACTGAGGCCAGTTCTCGCCATGGACAGCATCCGATGCACAAGCCCACGCCCCCAGTGCCAGTACCATCAAATAGTAAGACAATCGGGGCGAACGAACAGGTTGGGGCGTTGGCATGACTCAGGTCCCGCGTGATGAACTGGGGCAAAATTCGGCCCGAATTCGTAACAGCGCGAGCTTACCACAGGTGCCTGGCAACTGCTACCAACGGAGCGTTGATCCGACGTTGAACCTCGCTTCCCTCAGCCATGCACTAGCCGGTGGATTCGCAACAAGATACGGCGAATCAGCCAGGCCGGCTTGGGCGCATAGCGCCGATCGAGTCGGACCATGCACCAAAACTTCATTTGCGAAGGCCGCTCGGGCTTGGCGCGAGCCAGCGCGTCCTGGTCACAATGCAGGAAGCGTGCCAGCCGAGTCTCGAACGGTGCCGGAGCATCCGGCGGAGGTCGGTCTTCTCTCGTGTCCGATGCTTTGCGTGAGGTGGTTTGTTGGGAAATGCCCATCGCAAAAAGAAAAACCATGGCCGCACACGCACACATGCCACGCACCAACACACCGTGCAGCCCAAAGGTGTAGATTATGCAAAGTGCCACAGCGTGCAGACCCAGCAGAATCAGCCAAGAACGGTTCGGGTTGCGACTGCGGTCAGGTGACATGGTTTCGAATCCGCTTATTTCAAATCCATTCAACTTGCGTTACACCTTTTGCCCCACCCGCCAGCGCAAGTAGGCATCGAGAAAGCCTTGGATGTCGCCGGCTAGGACGGCGTTGAAACTCCCTTGATAATAACCGGTCCGGGCGTCTTTGACACGCTGATCCGCCTTTGTTGGAACAGGGTTTCGTTCGGGCCACCAAAGGATCCTTCTCGAAGTTTCCACGGCGCGGGGATCCGCCGAACGATCACCAAAATGGATTTCGAGACGCGCTTGCCCGAAGTCACTGTGCCCTCCCCATTGACCGCCTTCCTGATAGGTTGCGGCAATATAGTGCGACTCTACGGTGCGCGGCCAATCGTGAGAAAATAGGCGTTCGATCTCCTCAAGCCAGCCTTGTGTCAGCGAAGCCGCAATGAATGGATCTCGCTCCGCGCGAAACACGAACGCATGCTGAGACCACCAAGAACGGGCATCCATCCCTGCGGGAAAGTCCAGCGCATGCAGGCACGAAAGTAGCAAACCTTGATGAACGCGAAGCCGATTGTCTTTGTCCGTGAGGGCTAAGATGACCGTGCGGCGCGCCTCATCGTCGGGCAGCATTTCAAGGACTTCCGAAAAGTACTTATGCCGAATCAGGTTACGGCTCTGAACGCGTTCATTTCCATCTCTGACATACGGCGAATGAGGTGCCTGTTTCCACCAATTGGGTTGAAGTTCGCCAACATAGGATTCTAGAAGAACCGTGTTTGGTCCGTCGCGTCCGAACTCAAGACCAGGCGCGAAGCTCCAACCGGAGCGGCCTCCAACATCATCGAACAACGACCACATTTCGAATCCGGGAATGAACAGAAATAGCCCTGGAACTGCCAGATACACGCAAATCAACAACAACGGTATGAAAAGAAACCGTCGCTTGTCAGGTAGTCCGCGCGTAGCCCCCGATGCCGCACACAGGCCTGTGAAGATCCAAGTGTATACGGTAAGTGGCCAACCATGGAGAGTGAATGCAGCCAAAACCAACGTAGTGGTGGAGAGCAGACCAACTACAGCGAGCGAGAAGCCGGAACGTCTGGGGCTGTCCATCAGCGCACCTATCACCAGTTGCGGTCTGCCATGTAGCCGGGCAGCCGCATCCAGTCAGCGCTCCTTACACCTTTTGCCCCACGCGCCAGCGCAAGTAGGCATCGAGAAAGCCTTGGATGTCGCCGGCTAGGACGGCGTTGAAACTCCCTTGATAATAGCCGGTCCGGGCGTCTTTGACACGCTGATCGGGATGCAGGAAGTAGTTGCGAATCTGCGAACCAAAGCCGACCTTGGCCTGTTGGTCGTACTTGGCGGCAAGTTCTGCTTCGCGCTTCTCGTCTTCAATCCGCATCAGGCGAGCCCTGAGCATCTTGATAGCCGTGGCGCGGTTCTTGTGCTGGCTCCGTTCGTTCTGGCACTGCACCACCACGTTGGTTGGCAGGTGTGTGAGGCGAATGGCGCTGGAGGTTTTGTTGACATGCTGACCGCCGGCACCACTGGCGCGAAACACGTCTTCGCGAATATCTTCGTCCCGGAGTTCGATCTCCACGCTGTCCGAAACCTCAGGCGAGACGTCAATGGCGGCGAAGCTTGTCTGCCGCTTGCCTTCGGCATTGAAGGGACTGATCCGCACCAGGCGGTGGATGCCGTTCTCGCCCTTGAGGTACCCATACGCGTAGGGGCCTCGAATGGCGATGGTGGCATTGTTGATGCCGGCCTCTTCGTTGTCTTGGCGGTCAATCAGCTCGACATCGTACTCGTTGTTGACGGCCCAAGCGGAGTACATCCGCATGAGCATTTCGGCCCAATCGTTGGCGTCGGTGCCGCCGTCGCGCGCGTGGAAGGTCAGGATGGCATTGCAAGAATCTCGCGGCCCATTGAGCAGGGCTTTGGTTTCGAGCTCGTCCAACTTGGCTTCGATTCTGTCCAACTCAGGCGGAAGTTCGCTGGCGAACCCCTCGTCTTCTTCGGCCATTTCGGCCATGGCCAGGACATCGTCCACGGCGCGACTGAGCTCGGCCAGCGGCTTGAGCACTGCCTGAAGTCCCTTGAGTTCGACCACGGTGGCTTGCGCCTGCTCCTGGTTATCCCAGAAGTCAGGCTGCCCCATCCGGCTTTCGATCTCCGCTTGCTGTGTCTCTTTCGACGCTAAGTCAAAGAGAGTCTCGGAGTTGGAGTAGCCGCTGCTGTACCGATTCGATGCGTTCGCGAGTTTCGCGGTCCATGGTCCTACCTCAATTCGACGATTACCAACAGGCAACCGGTGCCAAGCGTTGAACCGTCAATGTACCACGCTCTGGCCGATTCGGGGAGGGGCGGTTGGCCTTCCCGATACTTGCTGCCAACAGGTAGGTTTCAGAGACGAGCGGGTTCGAGGATCTACGGCGCTCGCTCACTTTGCCGCGTGACGCCGCACGAGTTTCCGCGCAGTGTTCTCCCGGTCCAAGCGCGTGCTGCGACGATACCCATACTCCACGGCAAACCACTCCGCGTAACGTTCGCGGTCCACGTAGTTGCTGTTGCGGTCGTCCAGCAGGTGTCCCAGTTCATGGATCAGGATGTTGTTGAGGTAGAAATCGCGAATCGCCTGTTCCGTCCAGATCAGCCGCCACAGGTCTCCTTCTTGTTCCCACCGTCCGCCGTACATGCGGGCTTCGGTAATCTGGCTCGGCTTGGGAGGGCGGCCGTAGAACTCCACCAAACTCTCTTCGATGGGGTATAGGTACAACGCACAACCCCATTGCATTCCGTAGCAAGGGAGCGAGCGTTTCTTGCGCGTCATCCGGCTGAACTGCACGACTTCGAGCGGTTCGAGAAAATGCTCCGGTAGCTGAGCCAGGCGCTCGCGAACTTCGTCCGGTGTGACCACATGACGGTAGCCAGGTCCTGGGTCTTGCACGACGAAGCGATACGGCTGACCATCTTCTTGGGGTTCGTGCCAGTCTTCAGGCGGGATGAACGGAAGCGGATCATTGCCATGTTCGCCGCGAGCACGTTTGCCTAAGCGCGCGCCATTTGCGGAACGCTTGGCCAACGCGGTTGCCGAAGAAGTGACATGCAAACGCCGACCTTGCTTGCTGCGCTCAAGGTGGCGATCCATGGCTTGTTGTGAATTCGTGCGGTGACGGCTCATTGCAGACCAATCTGGTAACCAGCTTTGGAACTTTTCTCAAACCACGTTGGTTGAGAATTGCGGAGACGTACCAGTCCTTGGAATGCCCAGTGTCGGTAGGAGTGACACTGGGCCGGGTCCTTCAAGGTCTGACACATCCAAGCAGCCGGGGAGGCTGGCGATGTGCCGGACCTGTCTCTCACTCAATCCTATTCGCCTGCAAAAGCGGTGGGCAAGTGCGCACTGCAACCTATGTTATGGAAACGAGTTGCGCCAGAAACCGGGATCCCGGCGAGACAGAAATGAAGCTGCACCGCCCTCTGTAAGGGGCGATGGCATCGCGGGTTATGGGGTTCGGAAGGTGCAAACTGGACCACGCAGCTTGACGCGCGAGATTCCCAAAATTTTACCGTGCGGCAAACGCCCCCCCGATTGGGCAAGGTTTGACGTAACCTGCCACCGTGGTAAGGGGCTAAGTCCGCGAGCCCCCCGGAAGGGCAGGTCAGCTTGTGACGAAAATAACCGCGCCTGACCGAAGTCCGATGGGGGTCACTTAGCGTTCAGATAGCGGACATGCGGGATGGCCTCGCCCCGCACCAGGTCCTCAAAAGTCTGTCTAGCCCGCACCAAATGGGGTTGTCCTTGATGCAACAGGACCTCGGCGGCCAAGGGTTTCGAGTTGTAATTGGAGCCCATGGCGAACCCATACGCGCCGGCGGTTTGCAGCACAATCAGGTCTCCGACGGTCGCTTTGGGGAGCGCCCGTTTGGCGACGAAACCCCCTTCGGTTTGAGTGAAAATGTCTCCTGACTCACAAAGGGGTCCGCCGATTACCACGTCTTGCAGGAGACGTTCTTCATTGTTTCCGTCACGGGGGACGATGCTCATGTTGTGGTACGCGCCATAGAGAATCGGACGGGCCAGGTTATTGAAACCGGCGTCGAGCAAATAGAAGGTATTCTCGCCCATGGTCTTGATGGCTCGAATCTCGCTGACCAGCCATCCGCTCTCGGCGGTCAAGAACCGGCCTGGTTCAATCTCCAGATGGACGGCATGCCCTAGCTGTTCGGCGAGTCGCTCGCGAACAGCATTCCACAGCTGGTAGTAGGCGGAGATATCGACTTCTTCGGTGCCTGCCTGATACGGGACGGGAAGTCCGCCGCCGGCGCTGATGTAGCGCAGCGTCTCACCGATTTGGGTGGCGGTGGTTTCGAGTGCCGAGCCGACTTGCGAAAGGTGCTCCATGTCCGTGCCAGAGCCAATGTGCATATGCAGCCCCACCACGCGGTGCCCTAGTTTCTTGGCCAGGGCCACGCAGTCGGGGATCTGTTCATGCCAGATGCCATGCTTGGACTGTTCGCCGCCGGTGTTGGTCTTTTGGCTGTGTCCGTGACCAAACCCTGGATTCACTCGGAGCGTGATCTCAGATCCACCGCAGCGAGCGGCCAACTGATCGAGCATGTCCGGCGAACCGCAGTTGACGTGAATGCCGTACTGCGAAACCAGCTCCAAAGCCTCGGCATCAAAGATGTCCGCCGTGTAGACAATGGGAGGCACTTCCCCTTGCGGTGCATAACCAGCGGCCAAGGCTCGGCGGATCTCTCCGGCACTGACGGCATCTACCAACACCCCATGCTGCCGGACGAGGTCCAAGATGGCCAGATTCGAGCAGGCCTTTTGAGCGAAGCGGATATCGTCAAACGGCTTCAACTCGCCGATTCGCTGGATGATTTGGGCCGCATCGTAGACATAGGTGGGCGTACCAAACTGTTCCACCAAACTCGCGACGCTGACGCCGGCAATCTCGGTGCGTAAGACCGGAAACGGATCCGCAGACATGGTCGTATTCCTGAAATCGGGCAGGTGTGGGTGTGCTGGCCAGTGCCAATTCGGCGAGCAAGTGGCCATTATACGGCTCAGCGAGGGTTCCTGGCAGTGGTGCAAACCGGCGCTTTTTCAGAGTCGTTGCTAGAGATTCAGTTAAGTGTTTGCGAGCAACGGAAAAGTAGTCATCAAGCTTCTTCGCTGTTCGCCTGTCGGGGTATCTGAAACGTCGTTCGTGATTCGTGAACAGTTGAGACAACTGTTCTACATTACGTCGTTCATGGTTCGTGAACAGTTGAGACAACTTCGTTCGTGATTCATGAACAGTTGAGACAACTGTTCTACATTGGCTTCGTCGCTGACGCTTCGGGTTAGGGTGGAAATGGGGAAGCGCAAAAAACAACACGGCCCAAGGCGCGGGAGCCGAGGGCCGTGTTGAGGAAAGATTGCCTGGCGTGCTACGAGTTGTCGGAGGATTTGGTGCCTCCGACCGACAATCGCTTTTCGAAACTCAGAAGCTTACTTCAACAGTCCGGGGATGGCTTCCAAAACTTGACCGATGGCCTTGGAATCCAACTGATCCTTGGAGAAGGCCAGGTTGGTCTTCACTTTGCCGCCCACGGCCATGATGACGGTGACGTCAGCCTTGGGGTTGATTCCGTAGTTGCCGGGACCGTTTTCGAATTCGACAGGCACGACGACGGGGAGTTGGGCCAGCTTGTTTTCTTGACCAAGCTGCGTGGCTTGCGATTCAAGAGCATCGCGATCGTCACCAAGCAGGTTGACGAAGCCTTGCAGTTGACCATCGCTGTTCTTGGCGATGGCTTCGTCCAGGCTCTTGGCCAGTTGAGCCACGGACTTGCCTTGGCTACGAGCGAAGACCATCACCATGGGACGGCCGCCGTACTTGCAGCGATAGCAGAGTTGTTGGCCAACCTTCACGCCGTCATCAGCAGCACCGCTGCACTTGACCACGTCGAAGGCACCAATGAACTTACCGGGAGCCAAACCGGACTTGACTTCTTCAGCCTGCAGCAGGGTGGCGCCGAACAACATGGCCACCGCGAGCGAAAATCCTGTGAACGCTTTCATTGAATTCCTCGGTACATCTCAAAAGGGAAGGAAAGTACGCAAAGTCTTCCACCACCGACCAGCACGCCAAGGCAGTGGGAACTTTGTTCCGACTTGCCGACAATTTTCGCCCGCTCCCCTGCAAAGGCAACGGGAAAAATGGTTGGCCCGTTTCACAACACATTATTTAGGAGCAATCTGCCGCGAGAGAATACGCTCCGCTCGCAACGATCCTCCGGAATAATCCATAGGGGGTATTATCACGGAAACATCCACACTTGCAAAGGTTTTGATGAATGTTACGAGTATTTCGCTGGAATTGACAATTTCAACCCCCTCCGAGAGCAGGCAGAATGTGGATCTCGCTCTCAGGTCGCACCGGGGAGAGCATCCCCAGCGAAGCCGTGACGCCATCGACGGAAAAAGCCAAGCCTGGGGCAACACCGTCTCCGCGACCTTGGTCGCTGCGGAGTCGTGCGGCCATGCCAGGGTAGGCTCGATCCAAGGCCGTGACAATCTGCCGGAGATTCTTGCCGGCAATGTCCACCTGGGTCTCACCCTCGGTGAGATCTCGCATCTGTGGTGGAATGAAGACGCTCGCCATCAATGGCCCTAACCAGAATGGAGGGAAACTGCGCAAACGCGGGGGGCTTGCCCTTGCTATTTCTTCTCCAAAATTGCTTTGCAGAGCTTAGGGGGAGACATCGGCAACTGCTGCATACGGATGCCGGTGGCGTGGTAAATGGCGTTGGCAATGGCTGCCGGTGGCGGGACAATGGGGGTTTCGCCCACTCCACGCACCCCGTACGGATGCGCAGGATTAGGGACTTCCACGATAATGGTGTCAATCATGGGGACGTCGAGCGCGGTCGGCATCCGGTAATCCAAGTAGCTGGCGTTGGTCATCCGGCCTGCGTCGTTGAACACGTACTCTTCGTTCAAGGCCCACCCGATCCCCTGGACGGCTCCCCCTTGCATTTGCCCTTCGACATAGCTGGGGTGGATTGCTTTACCAGCATCCTGGATGGCCGTGTAGCGGAGAATGGTCACCTTGCCGGTTTCGGGGTCCACTTCCACGTCGCAGATATGGGTGCCGAAACCGTTGGTCGAACCGCCGGCATCAATCGATGCTCGGCCCACGACGCCTCCGCCGGTGTGCTGCAGTTTGCCAGCCAGTTCTTTGAATTCCATGCTGCCGGCCGGCGAACGGAAGACTCCTTCATTAAAGTCCACCTGGTCTTCTTCGCACTCCCAGAGCATGGCGGCGCGCTCTTTCATTTGGGCGAGAATGTCCAGCCCACAATGGTAGGCGGCCAGTCCTGTGGCATAGGTGACGCGGCTTCCGCCCGTGACGTCGGTGTAGCCAACGCTGTCGGTATCCACGACCACGGGAATCACGTCTTCAGCAGCGATGTGCAAGGTTTCCGCCAGTTGCATGGCGAGACTGGCCCTGGTGCCGCCGATGTCGGTAGACCCTTCGATCAAGGTCACCGTGCCATCTGGGTTGACGTTGGCCGCTGCGCTGGACTTGAGGCCGACGTTGAACCAAAAGCCGCTGGCGATTCCGCGGCCGCGGTTGGGGCCCGTGAGTTCGGACTGCCAGTGATCGCTGTTCTGAGCCGCTTCCAGCGTTTCGACCAGTCCGACCTTTGGATAGACCGGGCCATCAACGCGACGAGTCCCTTCTTTGGCCGCATTCTTGAGCCGCAGTTCGATGGGGTCTTGACCTAGTTGCTCAGCCAGCTCGTCCACCATGGTTTCGATGGCGAACGCGACGTGGGTGGAACCCGGGGCGCGGTAGGCTTGCGTCTTGGGTTTGTTGAGCACCACGTCGTAGCCGTCGACCGCAGCGTGGGGGATGTCGTAACAACTGAACACGCACATGCAGCCAGGACCGATCACGCCGCCGGGATACGCGCCGGCATCGTACGCCAGGTACGCTTCGCCAGCGACGAGTTTGCCTTCCTTGGTGCAACCGACCTTGAGCTTCATGTAGGAAGCCGGCGTGGGGCCGGTCCCTTCGAAGACGTCTGCCCTGGTCATGTGAATCTTGACCGGACGGCCTGACTTGCGGCTGAGTACGGCAGCGACAGGTTCCAAATACACGGCAATCTTGCCGCCAAAGCCGCCGCCGATTTCGCAGGGGGTAACCCTGACTTTGGAGATCGGCATCTGCAGCAACTCAGCCGTTTGATGGCGACAGGTGAACGAGCCTTGCGTGGAGGTCCAGATCTTCAGGCTGTTGTCTTCGTTCCACAGAGCCACAGACACATGCGGCTCAATGTAACCTTGGTGGACGGTCGCCGTGGTGAACTCGCGCTCGATGACAATGTCAGCTTTGGCGAATCCTTCTTCAAGATTGCCTTGCTCGAAATGCAGGTGCTTGGCGATGTTACTTGGTTTGTCGGAGAACTTGCCCATCTCGTCGGTAAAGACGTCGTCATGCAGCAACGGCGCATCCTCTTGCATGGCGGCGCGGATGCAGGTGACGGCTTCAAGAGGTTCGTATTCGACCTTGATCAGGGCGAGTGCCGATTGGGCGTCGTGCAGGCTCTTGGCAGCCACCGCGGCGACGGCGTGCCCTCGGTAGAGCACCTTGTCTTTGGCAATCACATTCCGGGCCAGATGCGCCAGGTTGACGGCACCTTCGCCCAACTCGGCGGTCTTGCCATCGACATGTGGGAAGTCATGATGCGTGACCACGGCCAACACGCCGGGTGCTTTCTCGGCCGCCGAGGTATCAATGGACTTGATCTTGGCATGGGCATGAGGGCTGCGGAGAATCGCTCCGTGGATCAGTCCAGCAATCCTGAAGTCATTGGTGTAGATCGCCCGACCGGTGACCTTGTCCGCCCCATCATGCCGAATGGGTCGTGTTCCCAAGACCTTGTAGTTGGGCTTGGCCGCTGCGGCTTCGGGTTTATCAATCGTCGCCATGAGTGTTATCCCTATGTTCCCAAAAGTGTTGGGGAGTTTTCTGTTGCGTCGAGCCTGATCTGGTTCGAAGTCCTGCCGTGTTGGTCACCTGATAATAGGAACGAACATGTCCAATCCGATGTCAAGTTCTCGGATGGCACCCGCTCAAAGTGGCCTGCGTTGTTAGGTCGTTCCGGCGGTCTGCATCGCCTTGCCTGCCTGCTGCACGGCTTTGATAATCTTGTCGTAGCCAGTGCAGCGACAGAGATTGCCTGCCAGGGTAAACCGGATCTCGTGTTCGCTGGCGTTGGGGTTCTTTTCGAGCAAAGCTTTGGCGGCTACCAGGAAGCCAGGGGTACAGATCCCGCACTGCAGCGCAGCTCCTTCGAGGAAGCATTGCTGGACGGCGTGCATGGATCCGTCCTGTGTGAGACCTTCGACGGTTTCAATCTTAGCGCCCTCTGCCTCGACGGCCAGGACCAGGCAGCTATCGACCGGGACACCATCGAGCATCACGGTGCATGCGCCGCAGTTGCCGTTGTTGCAGCCTTCTTTGGCGCCGGTCAGGTTCAACTGATCGCGGAGTACCTCGAGCAGGCTTTCGCGCGCTTCGCACAGGTAATCGACCTCTTCGCCATTGACGGAAGTGCTGACGTGAATGCGTTTGGCCACAGTGAAAGTTTCCTCAAAGCACTTGTGCAGGTGAATATTGTTAGGCTTGGACCGTTCAACGTCATGTCATCACGGGGAGCGTGATGATTCCTGAAATCGGGTCGTCTTATGCCCCGCGGGTATTGGCTCTCTCTAGCGCGGTTCGCAAGGCACGCTTGGTTAGCACGCCGGTCAGGTGCGTGCGGTACTCGGCCGGACCACGCATGTCACTGATGGGGGTCACCAGCCCTTGGGCAGCCTTGGCCGCTGCTTCGAAGGCTGTCTCGTCCGCGGTTTGGCCGATTAATGCCTTAGCGGCCTGTTCGACAAGGAGCGGACGTGGGGCAACCGCCGAGAGTGCCACGCAGGCGTCTTGGATCTTGTTGTTTTCGTCGAGCGAGATCCACGCCGCCGCACCGACGACGGCAATGTCCATCTCGTTGCGCGGGATGAAACGGAGGTAATGCGCTCCGCTCCGCTGGCCTTGAGGCGGAAGTTCTATCGAGACCAAGAACTCGCCACGCCCTAGCACAGATTTGCCTGGTGCCGTGCAGAACTCTGCGGCCGGGACACTCCGTGTACCTTGAGGACCAGCAATCTTGCAAACTGCCCGATACACAATCAGCGGTGGAATGGAATCAGCCGCCGGCGAGGCATTGCACAGATTGCCACCAACGCTGGCACGAGATTGAATCTGCCACCCACCAATGATTTTGGCGGCATCTGCCAAGGCAGCGTAGTCCGTGGCAACCTCGGCGTGTTCGTAGATGCGGTAACAAGGAACGGCCGCACCGAGACACAATCCCTGCTCGGCGGAGTAAGTCATCTCCGTCAACTCGGGGATCTTCTTGATATCGACCACCATATCGGCCACGCGCAATCCTTCGCGCAACTGGACAATGAGGTCGGTTCCTCCGGCGAGCGCTTTGGCCCGATCTCCACCGGCGGCCAGCAGACTGACGGCTTCGTCAATGGACGAGGCAGCCGCGTATTCGAAGTCTTTCAAAGCGATTCGGCTCCGTCACTTAATGATTGAGAAGTTTGTCCGCAAGAATCTGGTTGGCAGATCCGGCACCAATTGGCACCGTTGCCGAGTCCTGTGGCAGGATGGTGCCAGCAAGCTTGCGAACACAGCCTTGCGTACACAGTACACCCATGGTGAGTCCAAGACAGGGAATGGTCAGCACTTGGGGCCAATATGGAGGTGCCAACCGCAGGTGTCAAGCGCTTGGACACCTGAGGACAGAAGATGCCCCCCTGATGCGCAAGCCCTGGAACTGCGCAGCGAAGTCCATTTCGCGCATGCGTCGGCAAGCGACCTTGACGCTCTGCGCAGCGCCTGATATTGAGAGGCCCCTTGCATCCGCACTGCAGAGGGCATTCACGGAACCCAGCATCATTTCGGCAGCCACCCATGTCGCTGACCCACGTCAACCTGTACCCGTTCGCTCCGTTGCTGGCGGCGATTCTATCGCTGTCAGGCGAAGCTCATGCGCAGCGAATTCAGTTCCCCGCGAATGTGCAGCAACCCAGCCCTTTCAACACTACGCCACCTCCGACGGCGACCTTGAATGGCATTGCTCCGGCAGATCCCAACTGGGATCCCTACGCCGATCCATCGCTGGCACCACCTCCCACGCTGAATGTGGCACCGCCTGATGGGTATTTTCAACCGGATGCCAGCGGGATTGTGATCCGCCGAGATCGGGTGTTGCAGCGTGTGGACTTTAGTTATGCGTATCTTCCCAAGGGGGGCGACGGAGGTTTTGGAACCAACGACTTCGAAGTCTTTGGAACGATGGCCCTGCCGTTCTCACCCAACGTGGCCCCGCTGGAGATCTCGCCCGGCTTTGCCATGCACTTTTGGGATGGGCCGGATGGAACGACTTCGCTGGCTACGCCTGACCTGCCAGCCCGGGCTTACGACGCCTATCTCGACATCGGGTGGAGGCCGCAGATCACCCCGAGCTTTAGTGCTGACCTGGGGATTCGTCCCGGCATTCACAGCGATATCAACAAGACCAACAGCCGGAGTATCCGGATTCAAGGGCGAGCCCTCGGCATGTACGCCTACTCGCCCACCGTTCGGATTCTCGGCGGCATCATCTATTACGACCGCTACGACACCAAACTGCTGCCAGCGTTCGGCTTTATCTGGACGCCGAACTACGACACTCGGTTTGATATTGTGTTTCCGCAACCCAAGCTGGCCCAACGGTTCAGCACCGTCGGCAATACCGAATGGTGGTGGTACGTGGCGGGTGAATTTGGGGGAGGTGCGTGGACTGTGAAACGTGCCAGTGGGGCTAGCGATGCCATCGATTACAACGATCTTCGATTGATCC
>CALOEH010000121.1:0-17725 GCA_942492195.1 uncultured Planctomycetia bacterium
AACCTATGGGGGGCAATCTGAAGATCACCCGGAATCGCCAGCGTCAGAGAGTAGTGCTGTTCATTAATCCTACAGTTGTCGATTTATAAGACAGATTTAGAGACTCTTGCAGGTTGCTTTTGAGATGCGCCAGCTTAACAGCCGCAAACTCTATTGTTTGCGGGACAGTTTGCCGGCTTCTCTGGCACTTAATTTGCAGTTAGTAACTGCCTGAGGTTAATGAAGGGGGTAGTTTTATGGCTGCCCCTGTCAAACTTTGACCTCTAAGAAAAGCAATAGAAATGGGGGTGTCATGAAAGACGAAACATTATTAGAAGAAGCCTGTCAACGCACGCTAACTGTTACCCAGGTAGATCTGGAGTTGGGAGAGACCTATCCAATATATGGAAAAGTAACCCGAATTCTGGATGAAGATGATGGTTGGATTTTCTTTGAAATAAATCATTATGTTGTTGCGCTCGTTGAAACGGAGAATGCGCAGCATATAGAAGAGATAAAAAAGAGATTGTTTGAGCCCGGAGTCTTCTGTTGCCACTGTCTTGGAGAAGGGGGCCGGATGGATCGAGGTTTGTTGTAAGAAAGTCATTTTTGGTCGCAGTGAAGTGATTCAAAACTAATCGCCGCTCTGGTCGTCCTTTGAACTGTTTCGTTTGGGAAGTGCCAGATCGGAAGTTTCCCATGTATATGGCTTTGGCTCGACTCGAGTTGTTCTATCGAACTTTTCAGAGCATTAACCATGGCGGGAGTTTCGTTTGTAAGAGAGATTTTTTCATCAGGGTCATCGGCGAGATTATAAAGCAAGGCGGCGCTTTTTGTCGGGATCCCCTTGCGCCAGTCTCTCTCTTTTGCAGGATTAGCTTGCTTTACCCTCAGGAACTGGAGTAATCAAGTTCAGATGCGTTGGGCTTTGTTTGCGAGCGACCCGGCTTCGACACGCGGCAGGGAATTCTCCGAGGTGGCAATCGCGGGCCGGCCGTTGTGCCAGGCAAGAGCAGCGCCAGCTTGCTCATCAAGACCCTCTTGGGCAAGAGTGATCTTCCCCGCATGCCGCTCGAAGACGAACCGCTGACGGCGGATGACGTGGCGATGCTCAAGCAGTGGATTGACGACGGCGCGACAGGTCCCGCGGAGACAGAAGAAGCGTCGCTGCGACGGACCAGCAGCCATTGGGCATTCCAGCCTGTGTTGCGTCCGGCGGTGCCGCGAGTGACAACGCCATTCGATAACCCTATCGATGCGTTTATCCGAGCCAGGCTTTCGCAACAATCGCTGGCTCCTTCTCCGCCTGCCGACAAAGAAACGCTCTTGCGGCGTGTGACGCTAGACCTGACGGGTTTGCTGCCGTCACCCAGTCAGGTGGATTCCTTCTTGGCAGACACGCGCCCCGACGCCTACGAGCGGCGAGTGGACGAGTTGTTGCAGTCGCCCCATTATGGAGAACGCTGGGGACGCCACTGGTTGGATTTGGCACGCTACGCAGATTCCAACGGCTTCAACTTTGACCGCCCTCGCGAGATGTGGGCGTATCGCGATTGGGTCATCAACGCGCTGAATGCAGATATGCCGTACGACCAGTTTGCCATTGAGCAACTTGCTGGCGACCTGCTCCCCAACACGGAGATCCCACAGCAGATTGCCACAGGCTTCCACCGCAATACGCAGTTCAATGACGAGAGTGGAGTTGACCAGGAGCAGTACCGAATTGAGTCGGTCTACGATCGGGTGGAAACGACCGCCTCGGTGTTCCTCGGTTTGACATTTACCTGCGCCCGGTGCCATGACCACAAATACGATCCTATCAGCCAGCGCGAGTACTATCAGTTCTTTGCTTTCTTCAACAACTGCACCGAACCGAAGTTGGAGATCGCCACGGACGACGAGCTTGCCCTCCGGCAGCAAGTGAAACAGCGGCGGAAGATCATCGAACAGAAGATTGCCGCCCGAAAAAAAGAGATTGCTGGCGAACTCGACCGTTGGTTGGCGGGGCTTGACGATGCCGCGCGAGCCAAACTCCCTGCAGCCGCGATATCGCCGGGGAAACGCACGGCCAAACAAACTGCCGCGTTGGCGGTTGCACATGCGGCACAGGACAAACCAATCTTGCAACTGCAGCAACAACTGGCAGCTGAGAAAGAGCCCAAGTTCGAGACATCGCTGGTATTGCAAGAACTGCCCGAACCGCGGAAGACCGTGGTGCACCTGGGGGGCGACTTCACACGGCCCGGCGTGGCGGTTCAGCCTGAAGTTCCTGAAGTGCTGCCTCCGCTGGAGACCGCGACGAGCCAACCGAGTCGCTTGGATCTGGCTCGCTGGATTGTCGATCCGCGCAATCCGCTGACACCGCGAGTTACCATGAATCGGCTTTGGCAGCGTTACTTCGGTCGTGGCCTTTGTGCGACCGAGAATGACTTTGGAACGCAGGGCGAACCGGCCACCCACCCTCAGTTGCTAGATTGGTTGGCCAGCGAACTGGTCGCGTCTGATTGGAGTTTGAAACGGATGCACCGCTTGATGGTGACCTCCGCCACCTATCGGCAGTCGTCCCATGCTCGCGAAGATCTCACGGCCGCCGATCCGTACAACTATCTCTGGGGACGACAAGCCCGTTTGCGTTTGGATGCGGAAGTGGTAAGGGACGTGGCGCTGGACGCCAGCGGTCTGCTTTCGCATACCATTGGTGGTCCCAGTGTCTTCCCTCCGCAGCCAGACGGGGTGATGGTGTTGGGTAGGAATTCGGGACGCAAATGGGTAACCAGCCAGGGAGAAGACCGCTACCGCCGCGGAATGTACACGTTCTTCTGGCGGACGACGCCGCACCCCATGCTGATGGCGTTCGATGGACCCGAGTCCACGACCACCTGCACGCAGCGGACACGTTCGAATACTCCGATTCAAGCCTTGACGTTGTTGAATGACGAAGCGTTCTTCGAGTGTGCCCAAGCCTTTGCCGGGCGACTCTTGCAAGCGGAGGTGGAGAGTGACTCTGCTCGGGTGCAACTGGCATTTCGCATTTGCTTGAGCCGTGCGCCGAGCGATGCCGAGCTGGCAAAACTTCAGCAGTTTCTCACCCAGCGGGGGGCGACCACAGGCACGGACGAAAAGCAACTCGCCGAGTCGCGCCTGAGGGCTTGGACCATTCTGGCCCGAGCCATGTTGAACTTAGACGAATTCATCACGCGGGAGTAGTTGGCATGCCCTCGGAAGATCATCCTCAGCAAGACTGGGCGCTCTTGAAGCAAACGCGCCGGCATTTTTTTGGTGCTTGCGGTGTGGGTGTCGGTCGCGCGGCGCTGGGGCTGATGCTGGCCGATGGCCTGATGCACCGTTCTGCCACAGGTGCCGAGAGTTCCACCGACCCGCTGGCTCCCAAGGCGGGGCATTTTGCTGCCAAAGCCAAGAATGTGATCTTCTTGTTTATGGCTGGTGGGCCCAGCCAATTGGAGCTGTTCGACAACAAACCGGTGCTACGAAAACACCACGGCGAGGACATACCTGCCAGCTATTTGGAGAACCGACGGTTCGCGTTCATGGATCGATTCACCCCAAAACTCTTGGGGGCCAAACGCAAGTTCGCCCGACATGGCGAGTGCGGCATGGAGATCTCCGAATTGTTGCCGCATACCGCTTCGATGGCTGACGAGATCAGCCTGGTCAAGACCGTCCGCGGTGAGGCGTTCAACCATGCACCGGCCAAAATCTTCGCCAACACCGGTTCGACTCGCTTCGGGCGGCCAAGCATGGGGGCGTGGATTTTATATGGGCTGGGAAGCGAATCGCAGAATCTGCCAGGCTTTGTCGTGTTGCAGTCGGGCCCTCGCGGTCCTCGCGGCGGCGCATCGAAATGGGCGAGCGGCTTTCTCTCGACTGCCTACCAAGGCGTGCCGCTCCGCAACTCCGGCGACCCCATCGTCAACCTCAGCAATCCGGCCAGCATTGACCGAGCGGATCAGCAGGCCACGCTCGAGTTGATTCAGTCGCTCAATCAAACGCGACTGCAGGAAACGGGAGATGAGGAGATCGCGACGCGGATGGCCGCTTACGAGATGGCCTTTCGGATGCAGACGAGCGCCCCCGAGTTGATTGACTTCTCAGACGAATCGCAAGCCACGCTGGATGCCTATGGAGCCTCGCCCGGCAAGGCCTCGTTCGCCAACAACTGCCTGTTGGCGAGACGACTCGTCGAACGAGGCACTCGGTTCGTGCAGTTGTATCACACGGACTGGGACCATCATGGCGGACCAACGAACAATCTGGATGACACGCTCGAACGATGCTGTCGTGAGACGGATCAGCCGGCCGCGGCCTTGATACGAGATCTGAAACAGCGGGGATTGCTCAAAGATACCCTGGTGGTCTGGGGTGGGGAGTTTGGAAGAACCCCCATGTCAGATCGCCCCGAGGCCATCGGCCGCAACCACCATATCGAGTGCGGCACCATGTGGATGGCAGGCGGGGGAATCCAACCGGGGCGTGTGGTCGGAACCACCGACGAACTGGGGTTCCTTTCGGTCGAAGATCCCGTGGATATGCACGATATCCACGCCACCATCCTGCACTGCCTCGGGCTGGACCATCTGAAACTGACCCACCGTTTTCAAGGCCGTGACTATCGGCTGACCGATGTGCACGGCAAGGTGATTGAGAAGCTGCTGTGAGCGAAGCGCTGCTTGGTGAACAGCGTTGAACAGCGCCTTCAGCATCTGAGAACTTCTTCTGTTTGTTGCTCCCCAAATCGGTCGTCAGGGATACAATGTCTAGCGGTTTGGCGGCAGCGAGCGTAGCCGCCTGTGAATGATTGATGCGGAGAGTATGAGCCATGCCGTTGTACGAATACATCTGTCAATCTTGCCAACATGAGTTTGAGTACCTCGTTCGAGGTAACGACAAACCGGCCTGCCCACAGTGTGGTGCCGTGAAGCTCGAGAAGCAGTTCAGCGTCCCTGCCGCGCATTCCGGAGGGCAAGGTTCGCAATTGCCTGTCTGCGGCCCCACGCCATCACCTGGAAACTGCGGTTTGCCACAATGCGGCATGGGCGGATGCCAGTTCGAGTAATTAGAACGCGGAAGTGTTTGTAAAACAGTTTTCTCAACTGTTCACGAACCAAGAAGAATCCTGGCTGCATCTTGCGCGGAGAAGCGGGCAAGGTTGCGACTTCATGGTACGTCATCCTTGGATGTCGATTACCCACACGGAGATCGTTCACCATGAGTAATCAGGGAATCCTTACTCTGGAAGCGTGTCTCCTGTAAACCAGATTGCGAGCAATCGGGGTTACCCCGCTGGACGGCTTCGTCATGATCGTCCGTTCTCCGGCACGGTTGTTTTGGGCGACTTTGCGCCCGGACGCAAAAGAGGAACGTCAGCCCTAGGACCAGCACCGCCGCCAAAAATTTGGCCGACTCAGATAATTCCTTGCCCAACGGGTTTGCGTCTGCAACGCCGGCGTTGACCAACGCCACGCCGAATGCAACCAGTGCCCAGAGGCCACAGCGCAGCGTCAGGGCACCTGCCAGGACCGCCAAACTGGCGCTTGTTACCAATCCCAGAATCGGAGACAAGGCCGCCAAGACGGAGCAGACCGTGACAAACTCGAACAGTTCCGCCACGCTGAATTGGCTGCCGCGCTGCAGAAATTGCGTTCTTGACGACATCGAATCGGCTCCTTAACTAGAGACCGCGTCCTTCCCAACTACGAACTGCAATCGTTGGCCAGCGCAACGCTCCTTAGCGGAGCTCTTGTGAATCGGTCGGTTGTGTCTAGCTGCTTCCTGCGGTTTCTGTAGGCTGATGCAACAAAATCGAAACTTCACCAAGTCCAAGGGAATCAGATGGGCTATCTCCTGCGTCTTTGGTTGGGTGTCTCAGAACCGGTGGGACGCACGGCGTACGCCGTGTCAGGGTTTGGGCTTCTGTTGCTCAAGTATGGGCTGGAACTTTGGGCGATTTGGTTCTACACGTCTGCGATCTTCATGCCGTGGCAGTTTCTCAATCCGATGGTTTCGGTGCGGACGGAGATCCTGCAGCCAGCACCCCCTGGCTCGGTTGGGTGCTGTTTACTGCCGCGCTGCCGTTCGTGTGGATCGCGATGTCGATGAGTGTGCGGCGGAGCGCCGACGCTGGACACTCGCCCTGGCTGGGCTTGATGGTCTTGGTTCCGATAGTGAATCTGGTGTTCATGCTATTCTTATGTGCGCTGCCGAGTGCCGCAGGCGAGACCTGGTCGCCACGGCATCACGTGCCCGGCCACCAAGAGCGAACCAGCAGCGCTTTGCTCGCGCTGGGGCTCAGTTTGATGTTGGGGGGAGCGATGATGGTGATGTGCGTTGCTCTGCTGGCTTCGTACGGGGGCTCGCTATTTTTTGGCACGCCACTGTTGATGGGGGTGGTGGCAGCCTACTTCTTCAATCAGCCATGCCCTCGCGGCTATGGGGCCTCCGTTGGGTTGGCGGTGGCGGCAGTGATGTTGGGGGGCCTGGCCTTGCTATTGTTCGCGCTCGAAGGACTGATCTGCGTGGCCATGGCGCTCCCGCTGATGTTGCCGCTGGGGGCACTCGGCGGCGTCCTGGGCAAGGCCATTGCGGACTCTACGCGGCGACCGACCGTTGAACTTGTGGCCGCCGTCATGTTCTTGCCGCTGCTGGCCGTCACCGAGGCGCAGTTGCCCAACCCAACGGAATACGAAGTCTTGAGCGTGGTCGAGATCGACGCTCCTCCGGAGACGGTATGGAAACAAGTCATCGCGTTTCCAGAACTACCCCCTGCTCAAGAATGGTACTTCCGCGCGGGAATCGCCTGTCCCGAGCGGGCTCGCATCGAAGGTGAAGGAGTGGGAGGTACGCGCTACTGCGAGTTCACAACGGGCACGTTCGTCGAACCGATCACCGTCTGGCAACCGCCGACCCGGTTGGCGTTCGACGTCTCAGAGCAGCCTGCCCCGATGTTCGAGTTGAGCCCTTATCGGCACGTCCACCCACCGCATTTGGACGGTTACCTGCGTAGCAACCATGGCGAGTTCAGGTTGGTTGCCTTGCCAGAAGGGCAGACGCGACTCGAAGGCCGCACCTGGTACGAGTTCGACATGTTTCCCCAGTCTTATTGGACGCTTTGGTCGCATCTGTTGATTCATCGCATCCACGAGCGAGTCTTGCTGCATGTGAAGTCACTGGCGGAACAAGAAACCGGCCGTTGAAACCTAGACTTCTCAGTCGGCAAGCGTCACTCTGCAGAGGTCAACGATTGCCGAACGTCGGGGTCTAGCGGGACACCGGCCAACTGCAGAGCGGCGATGTAGTCTTCGGGCTGGTTCAGGTTGTGCAGCGTGAGAAGTTCTGGATCAGAGGGCAACTGTCGAGGATCCACCACTTCAACCTGGGCCCCTTCGAACAAGAACGCCGGTCGGCGACGCCCGGCCGCCAGCAACTCCCGGACGCGCGTCAACACGCTCAAGCGATACACGGCCGACAATGGGTGCAGGTAGCCATCTGTCTTGGGGACCGCCATCTCGGCATCTCCCAACTGGTGGATCATGTCCTTGACAAAGCCAGGCACCAACAGCGGCACATCGCAGCCGGTGACATAAGCGGCATCGGCGTGCCCCTCCAGGGCAGCGAGTCCGGCGGCAAGTCCTTCGAGCGGCCCATTCTCTGGGTTCTGGTCGTGTGCCAGAAGGACATCGTCCGCCAAGTCCGGCAGCACTTGCCCAGGGGCCGCCACCACCACAATCGGCCCCACCACGCCACTGAGCAGTCGAACCACTCTTTGCAGCATGGTCTCGGGACCGAACGGCAGATCTGCCTTGCTGCGTCCCATCCGGCGACTCTTGCCGCCGCAGAGTACGATTCCGCCGGTACTGATAGACATGATCGAGGGCTCCCACCCGGTTGGCGATGGATGCGAGGTGTGTGGATTTTTCGCATTGTAGAGGTTCGGTCCGTGCGAATGTAGCGGTCAATCGGAAGTTCTGCCCTGCAGCGCCGGCTCAGTGCAAGCACGTCGGCGATTTGCATGTGTGGTGCCGTTTGAAGGTTCCGAAGATAGAAGTGAGTGGACTTCGCCTCCTTCCGGCCGTTGCCGATGAGGAGGGCAATGCTGGTCAGCGCCGCGTCAGGCGGCTGCCAATTGAGGGAATGCCGTGCCGGTTGTCGTCGTCAGTTTGTTCATGTCAGCCGCCATCTGGAGCGGAGGAGCCCCTCCGTTTCCACCGCCGGAATTGCCCCCGCTTCCGGCTTCGGAACAGCCTGGCAACTTGGGACATCGGGCAACGTCGGCCAACCCACTCACCCCAAGCCCAACGAAGGTGCACAACGCGCCGCCGATGGCTCCTGGCACAGATCGGCTGCTTGCTCCCAGTGCCCGCGAAGATCAACTGCCAGATTTACCTCGCGCCAACATTGCGGTGACGCCTGAGACACGCGTGTTGTTGTTTGCTGGCGAAACGATCGAACTGACGCTCGACGTGCCTTGGAATGTCTACGAAGTTCCCCTCGGCCGGCAATGGTCACTGGTGGTCACGCCTGAGCGATTGCCAGAAGCCCCTCACCCAGGCCATACAGGGCTGTGGGTTTCGCATCTGCGACAAGCGATGACCGCGGAAGAAACTTCGCCGTCTTCGTTGCTCCAGGGAGTTCGCAGCCGATTGCAAGCTCGAACCGCCGGTCGTGCTGTACCAGTTGGCGAGCCACGTTCGATGGAACTGGATGGACATCCTGGTGCCATTCAAGATTTCTCTCTACCTGGTGCGGAAGTACCTACCGATTCGGCAAACCGAACCGCTGCCGAATCGCAAGCTCGCCACGGTTTCTACATTCTCGTTGCCACCGGACATGGCATGCTCGAGATGCACGGCATTGCTCCGCTCTCGGAGTTCGAGACATTCCGCCAGGAGTGTGGGCGGATGCTGTTGTCACTGCGGGTCCGCGCTCCGCAAAACCTGCCTGAGCCGGCAGGGCCAGTGGTTGTCGAAACCACGTCGTTGGTCGGCACCTGGAAGGCATTGGGCGCGACGATGCGGATACACGGCAATGGCCAGGTCGATGTCCGATTGGACCGACTCGCGCCGCTCTCGGTTCCCGAAGAACACTTGCCGACATCCAAGCCTCCCAAGCGAATTCGGGGAACTTGCTCAGTGCAGGGTGATCTGATGTTCGTCGAGTGGGAAGACGAAAGCCAGCTGAACTATCGCTGGCGGTTGTGGCAGGGAGACCTGTTACTCACCGACCACACCGGCTTGACCAGTCAACTCAAGCGGATGTTCGACGAACCGGCTCGCTAACGAGGCAGGATCTCGAACCAATCTAAGCGGAACAACCCGCTCCCTTGGGTCGCTAGAACTTGGGTCAAATGGGACTTCTCTCCTACAAGGTGTCTAACGTGTCACCGCCCAAGACAGACATGCCAACCTTGAAGTTTCTATTAACTCTTCAAGTGAGGCACATTTGTAGAGTTGTCTCCGATACAATCGCGATCATGAGTGAGGTTGCATTCGCAGGACAGATCTTCCTCGACCCTCGTCGATTTCGGAGACGCTCATGGTGAAGAAACGAAGCAGCACGTCAAAGAAACCAAACAAGGCAGCTGGTGCAAGCGGCAATCGCACCTCATCAGCCACTCGCGCGAAACGAGCAGCGACTAAGAAGAAGGCTGCAACGAAGAAGGCTCCAACGAAGAGCAGCAAGAAGAAGGTCGTTAAGAAAACCGGGCACAGTGGCGCGGCCGCAGGGGATACAACTCCCCAGTGGCGGGCTCGCGCGCATCGTACGGCCGTCGAGTTCAATTGGGACTACGGCTGTTCTAAGTTGCATGAGATCATTCGCCAACAGTGCGACCTGGGGACAGCGCTGGAGATCTATTGGTCCGGCAGGCCAGACTTTTATCGCCAATACAAATCTCGCGAAGAGATCGAAACGGGCCGCGATGTCTTCGACATGCTGGTCGATATTGAGCGAAACGTCCTCAGCGGATTCTATCTCCACCAGAACATCGCTTACGATCCGTTCGATGACCACGGTCACGATATGACGAATGTTTATCCAGAGTTAGCTCGCAAGTTTCAATGCCAACTTCCTGCAGAGATGTATCAGCCGGTGGGTGAGTCCCCACCACGAAAGCCACGACGCACTCGGAGGAACCTGCCTGTTGGACTTACCACCATTGCCGAAGCCGCCGAACCTCAAGGCAAGCTCACTCCCAAGGAACAGGCCATTCGTGAACTGAACGATGCAGCGTCCGGGTCCAGTTACCAGAAGCATGTGGTCGTGGAGGGTGACGATGTATCGGAAGTGAATTTTAGTGGTGATGAAAAAGTGCAGGACAGTGACCTCAGGAGATTGAAATACCTCCCTGAACTCAAGTCGCTCACGATCGGCCAGTTCATGACCGATGATGCGTTTCAGTATCTCAAGTTTGTTCCTAATCTCGAACAGTTTCGCATTGGGGGTGGCGGCTACAAAATCACAGGCACTGGACTCAAATATCTCAAGCATGTGCCACATCTGAAGAAACTCGACATCGGGGGACATGTAGCGAAGACAGACGATACGCACCTGGCGCATCTTCGCTACATGCCCAAGCTCGTAGAACTCGACCTATCTGGCCTGCGTAAAATCACCGACGCAGGGCTTGTTCATTTGAAACACCTGAAACAACTCAAGATCCTGAAACTCAGTTCGACCAAGATCGCGAACGAAGGGTTGGCTCACCTCGCACCGCTCCTTCAACTCGAGGTTCTTGACCTACATTGGTACACAAAGGTCACCAATCCCGGGCTGGCCTGCCTGGCGAAGCTCAAGAATCTGAAGAATCTCAATCTCGCTCAGACAAAGATTGGTGACCCTGGTCTTGTTCACTTGGAGGCGTTGACGCAACTAGAAGAATTGGACCTAGATGGCACCAAAGTCACCGAGAAGGGGGTCGAGAAGTTGCAGCAATCGCTACCAAACTGCGAGATCTCATTCGAAGAAGACTAGCTGCCATGGCAATGCAAATGGCAAGAGGTTGCATTGAAGCTCAGGCCGGAGTAAACCGGTTCGGGTAACCCTTGCCTGAATCGTGTGGAGTGGAACATGACGTCATCGCCGGTAGCTTTGGTAACGGGGGCTTCGCGCGGCATTGGGCGCGCGATTGCTTTGCAGCTTGCCGAAGAAGGGTACTCCCTGCTGGTCAACTACGTTTCGAATCAGGCGGCAGCGGACGAAGTGGCCCAAGCCGCCGCCGCGCTGGGGGTGACCGCCTTGCCAGTCCAGGCCGACGTCGGTCAGCCGCAAGGCCGGCAAACCTTGATGGCAACCGCCATCGCCGAGTTTGGCAGACTGGACGTGTTGGTGAACAACGCGGGAGTCACCTCACCGGGACGATTGGACTTATTGGAAGCTACCGAAGAGAGTTGGGACCTGGTCTTCGACACCAATCTCAAAGGTCCCTTCTTCCTGGCTCAGGCAGCGGCCAGGCTGATGATTGAGAACATAAACGCTGGCGTACATCAGCGCGCGGCACGATCATCAACATCTCGTCGATCTCCGCCTACACGGTCTCTACGAATCGCGCCGATTACTGCATGGCCAAGGCCGCGCTGTCCGCCATGACCCAGGTGTTCGCCGCGAGGTTGGCTGCGGAAAAGATCGGCGTCTTTGAAATCTGCCCTGGCGTGATTGCGACCGACATGACCGCGGGCGTGCGGGATAAGTACGAACAGATGATCGCGGACGGCCTGACCCCGATTCAGCGATTCGGTCAGGCAGAAGACATCGCGCTGGCTGTGGCCGCGCTGGTGCGAGGGCTGTTTCCCTTCAGCACTGGCGAGCGTTTCAACATTGATGGCGGCTACCACATCCGGCGGCTTTGACGGCGTCTGGCTTCCCGAAGACTCTGCCCCCTCCGTCTCTTTGCGCGGCTCAATCGTGAGCGAGGAAGCATGCCAAGCGATTTCGCCACCTGCGGCACCTCGCTGACGCTTCGGGTTGGGATTCCGACGAGGCAGGTAGGACCGCGCGAGATGCCAAGGTTTCTGCCGGGGCAGGGCTTGAGTCAAGTCGAGGGGAACCTTACGCTTGAGGCTCGTTCTTGATTTCCCCTCCTGGTTGATGCCCCCTGAGTTTGTCCCATGCCGCAGCGTAGTGAGAGTCCCGTTCGGATCGGTATTGTTGGTGCCGGAGCTGTCAGTGATTACCATCATGTGCCTGGTATCCGGATTGACCCCAGGGCAGAGTTGGGCGGAATTTGCGATGCCAGCGGTGAACTGTTGGCAAGCCGGCAGAAGAGTTGGGATTGCGAGTATGCAACGACGGATCCCGAAGAGTTCTGCGCCAGTGACAACATTGACGCGGTGATCATCGCCACGCCCAACTTCACGCACCGCAGTATTGCCTTGGCTGCTGCCCGCAATGGCAAGCATGTGATGTGCGAGAAACCGCTGGCACTGTGCGCGGCTGAAGTTCGCGAGATGTACCATGCTGCCCGAGATGCCAGTGTGGTGCATATGACGGCGTTCACCTACCGTTTTGCTCCGGCCATGCGTTACCTCCGGCACTTGCTGACGAGCGGCAAGCTGGGTGAACCCCGGCACTTTCGGTCCCAGCGGTTCTTGGACTTGCCAGAGACCAGTTGGGGGTGGCGGCAATATAAGGACAAGGCGGGTGCCGGTGACCTGTTCGACATGACGATCCATCGGATTGACTTTGCCATGGATCTGCTCGGCCCGCTCCGCAGCGTGACAGGCGGAATTGCCCAATTCGCCAAGCGCGAGACGTTCCCAGACGGCAAGAGTTGTCCTGCTTCGGAAGTGGATGACTGGTCTGGCCTGATCGGCGAGTTTGCCAACGGTGCTACAGGAATCTGGGAAGGCACGACGCTGGCCAAAGGTTATGGCCGCAACGGCTTTGGCCATGAGTGGGCCGAGATCAACGGTTCCGAAGGTTCAGCCGTGTACCAATTGCACCGACCGAACTCCATCTTGCTAGGAAAGACCGGTCAGGACCTGGCCGATGTGCAAGTGCCGGACGAGTTTCTCAAGCCAGCTGGCAGCCCTCGCGACCCGAGCGATGGCGAACCGGCCACCGTGTTTCGCTACGACCTGGTCTGGGAGTTCGTATCCGCCATTACCGAAGGGCGGGATGCCGTTCCGGACTTCCACAATGGCCTGACTGCCCAAATCGTAGCCGACGCCGTACTCCAATCGCACGAAGACCGCCGTTGGATCGACCTGCCTGCTGAACCCCGCTAGTCGCCCTCCAGATTGAGACGCTGTTTATGGGATGCTCGTTCGGATTGAATCCACATGGTTGGCTTCTTCTCTGCACGCTGCCGCTGCTCGGCCTGGGGTGTACGAAGCCAGCGAGCGTCAACTCCGGCGGCACGCATGCTGCCGCTTCTGCTTCATCCACAGACGGAGCGCCGGCACCCGTGGCTGGAGAACTTCTCGCGGTGTCCTGGGAAGATGTCCAGCAACGGTTGGGCAGGATCTCCGAACCGGTGGTGCTGGTGAACATTTGGACGACCACATGTCCCGTTTGTTTAGAACACATGCCTCGGCTGGTGGAACTTTGCCAGCAGCGGACCGGGAAGGTGTACTGCATCCAGGTAAACTGCGACTACGACGGCGTGCCGTCCAAGCCAGTCGAGTTCTATCTTAAGGGAGCAACGGCCGCGCTGCAGGCGCGCGGCGCGCAGGGGGTAGAGAACCTGGAGAATGTCATGATGAACGTGGCGTTTCTGGACTTTCTCAACCAGATCAATCTCAACTCCACGCCTGCCGTCTTGGTGTATGATCAGCAACGGAAGCTGGTCAAGCGGTTCGATAATGACGAATCGAGCGCTTCCGAAACGGATTTTAGGTCGGCTGACGTTGCAGACTTCGTCGATGCCCTGGCGCAACAATCGCCAACCGGCCCGTAGCAACCGCGACTGCCTGGCCGCAACAACACCATGGAGGGTTTCTCACAATGTTCGGCATTGTCTTTGCGAAACGGCATCCCAAGGTAGGCGCCCGCCCTGGCACATTGGTGATTCCTAAAGAAGCGCCGCCGCCGGCGATTCATGTGATCACGTATTCCACGGCGCAGGTCCGCGAGATCGACGTCGCCGATCCGGACGAATTGCAGGAGGCGTTTGACGAGTCCAACGTAACGTGGGTCGATATCCAAGGCTTTGGCGATCGGGCCTTGATGCAGAAAGTGGGAGAAGTGTTCGATCTTCACCCGCTGCTCTTGGAAGATGTGGTCAACGTCCCCCAACGTCCCAAGAGCGAAGGGTATGGGGACCAGTTGCTGGTGATTGTGAGGATGGTTCATATCGATGAACGTGGCGTCTTGCAGATGGAACAACTCAGCGTGGTGATTGGCAAGAGTTACGTGCTCACGTTTCAAGAACGCCCTGGTGACGTACTGGACCCAGTGCGTAAGCGAATCCGCGAAGGGACCGGGCGACTCTTCAAGCATGGCTCGGATTACCTGGCCTACGCGCTGATTGATACGATTGTGGATGCGTACTATCCGGTTCTCGAGGCGATTGGCGACCAGCTGGAATCGCTCGAAGAAGAGGTGATTGTCAATCCAACGCCGGCCCTGTTGAGCAGACTCAATCGTTTGAAGAACCGCCTGGTCAACCTGCGGCGGGGGATTTGGCCGCAGCGCGAAGCGGTCAACTCTATGGTGCGTGGTGATTATGCCAGAATCACCGAGGAGGTTCGCATCTACTTGAGGGATACGCACGACCACTGTGTCCAGACTTCGGAAGTCACCGAGATGTACCGCGAAATGGTGACAGGGCTCATGAACACGTATCTCTCTTCGATTGCCAACCGGACCAACGAGGTGATGAAGGTCCTCACCATCGTGGCCACCATTTTCATACCATTGACATTTCTGGCCGGCATTTACGGGATGAACTTCGATCACATGCCGGAGCTGCACGTCTGGTGGTTCTATCCCATCATCTGGGTCACCATGCTGTTGGTTGCTGGTGGAATGCTTGGTTTCTTCTGGCAGAAGGGATGGATCGGCCAGAAGGACCAAGAGCCCTCCGACGATGACGACAGGTAGGTGACTCCCACCCACTTCGCCCTCAGCACAACGGGTACTTTAGATTGGGCAGACGGACAATCAGCCCTATCACTTCTTAGAGATTCTGTTCTGGAATCAGGCGGTGGCATAGCTCGCGGTGCAAGCAAAGATGGTGCCAGCGGTGCATTCATTCGTGACG
The DNA here is from genome assembly GCA_942492195.1 of uncultured Planctomycetia bacterium. Classification (GTDB taxonomy): domain Bacteria; phylum Planctomycetota; class Planctomycetia; order Pirellulales; family S012-138; genus CALOEH01. The sequence goes on from CALOEH010000121.1 coordinate 15,194, forward strand.
TCTTGGCACCATCCCCCCCGTTGCGGTGTGAAACGAAGGGGGACTCTGACGCATATGACAGGTGCGGATCAGGGAGAGATGGTATCTGGCGGCGGTCATTGGCCATACAACCGCTAGAACTAAGAACTGGTCAATGTCAAATATACCTCCGATGGTTTTTTTCTGCTGGCGCCTGCGAGGCATCTGACGATACCACTCCTAGCAGTGAATGGATTGCTGCGGTATCAATGAATGATCAACAATCTGGGGTAGTTCCATGGATGGAATGGCACGTCAAGAACGAACGTCTCGAGCGGCGCACCACGCCTTACGGTTGGTGATGTTGTCGGCAATCTTGACGACTGCCGGTTCACTTGTTCAAGCGCAAGGGTTAGCCAGACCAGCGTACTTTCAAGATTACGGCTCCGTTGAATTGCGAGGTCTTCGTCCCAGCCCAATTCACGCGGATGAGGACTACTTTTCCGTTTCGAGAGAGTTTGGACGCGAAACCCAACGAGACTTTCCCATCAGCCTCTGCCAAGGTACGGAAGAGGGCGGAGGTAGCTCGGAAGATCCGTCAACGCAAACGTTCGGCGAAGAGCCGCCCCGCAGGACGCAAAACACCCTGCAGTTTCTTCGGAGCAACTCGGTCCTGTTGCGGCCGGGGCAGTGGCAAATGGACGTAGGCTTGGCCTACCTGATTGCCGAAGACGATCCTCCGTTGGGTGCCGTGGATGGCAATGGCAATCTGGTCGGCGTGATTGACGGCGGATTGAAACGTCGCCTGCTTTACGTCCCGCTTCAGGTGCGATACGGACTCACTGAACGGATTCAGCTGTCTGCATTTCTTCCCGTCGGTTGGTCGAATGGGGAGTTCGCGTTCGCAGGCTTCGATGATTTCAACAACAAGGTTGGCATTGGTGACTTGAACGCTGGAGCCAGCATCCTGATGCGAAAAGGATGCGGCTGCCGGCCTGACGTGATTGCCAACGTAGGCTTCACGGCACCGACAGGCGATGCCCAATTCCCCAGGGCCGTGACCATCCCAGGCTCATCTTTGGGAGAAGGATTTTGGGCACTCAACGCCGGCTTGCTGTTCATCCAGCGATATGACCCCATCATCCTGTACTACGGGTTTGGCTACCGGCACTTATTCGAAACCACATTTGACGGCATCGGGATCCAGCCAGGTGAACAGGCCTACTACAACTTTGGCGTTGGGTTTGCCGTCAATGAATGCGTCACCTTGAGCACTGGTTTCCTTGGCTACTACTTGGGCGACCGCCGCGAGAATGACCTGCGAGTCCCTGGCACCACTCGCGAACCCATGCGGTTACGGTTTGCTGTGACCGTGGCTCAACGATCACGGATCTGCGAACCGTTTGCTGAGATCGGAATGACCGACGCGGCACCGGCAGCGCGAATCGGGATTGTTTGGACGTTCTAAGGGTGCATGCCGACCAGCACCGCAAGCTTTCTCTATCCCCCTCGGTGTCTACGAGAAAACCCATGTTCTTCACGCACAAAATCACGGCCATTCGCCCTCAGGGACTCGCAGTCTGGCTGGCCATTGGGTTGTTCAGTCTGGCGTTGGCACCAACGCCGTGCAGCGCCCAGTTCTGGCGTGCTCCGGTCCGCGATTCGAATCACGTGACCAGCTACGATGTTTGCAGCTGGATGGCGCTCAAGAGACAGAACGTGATCATGCAGAAGCGAGACTATTCGTGCGGAGCTGCGGCCCTGGCGACCTTGATGCGGTACTACTGGCTCGATCAAACAGCGACTGAAGAGAAGATACTCAACAAACTGCCCAAGGCACTAACGGCCAAAGAACTGCAGGAGCGGATTCGCAATGGCCTGACCATGACCGACCTGGAGAAACTGGCCAACGAAGTCGGATACGACGCGGTCAAGCTCAAAGGAACATTCTCCGAGTTGGCCGAGTCCAAATCACCAGTGATCGTTGGAATCGTGGTCCGCGGTTTTGATCACTTTGTGGTCGTGCGAGGTGTCGGCGGACCTTGGGTGTATTTGGCCGACTCGAGCCGTGGCAATATTCGGGTGCCGATTGATACATTCGTCAGCCAATGGCAAGAGAACGCCATGCTGGTGATTGCTCCCAAAGGGGCTGAGGACCTTCCGCCATCGTCACCCTTAGCGCTTCGCCGAGGCGAGCTGATGCTCGGTGTGCTCAACGATCAGGCGGTTCGCACATCGGTGATGCCGCCCCCGGTGCCGTTTCCGCTTTCACCGATGAGGTAAACCAACAGACTTGATGAGACATCATCGGAGGCGCGTCGTTGAATCGGCAAGGCCGACAACGCGAGTACCAATCCCGTCGCGTTGTCACCTGCCAGTTGCTTCGTCGGCGCAGCAAGGCTGGTTGTCGAGAGGAAATTGAAAGAGCAGATTCTGATGTGAAACTACTGATGCTAGATGCGTATTGAACGTCAACGATTGTGGGCCGCTGTGGCACTCCAAAACGAAAAAAAACGTTGCGATTCATGAAGAGTCGCTTCCCAAAAAAACTCAAGGAGGGCATGATGTCTATCA
>CALOEH010000122.1:0-20576 GCA_942492195.1 uncultured Planctomycetia bacterium
GGGGCCCATCTGGCCGGAAATGTCCATGTTGGCGAGCAAGCCAACCTTGGCATCGGCTGTGCCGTGATTCCGTCGGTGCATGTTGGCCGAAGGAGCATCGTAGGGGCGGGAAGTATCGTTACGCGTGATGTGCCGAGTGACGTGGTCGCCGCGGGCAGTCCGGCACGGCGCGCAAGAGTACTACGCAGGCGCGAAGAGCTCGGCTTGAAGAAACGCTCCGCATGATCGATCGCCATGAGCCCCCAAGAAACCTCGACAGACCAGCGCCGCGCAGCATGTCCTACACCAACGACACGAAGATTCGCAAACGCACCTCCGCTCGCGGGGCCATGAATAGGGTCAAGAGCTGGAGAGGTAACGCGACGTGAAATCACTCCAACAAGGCCCAACCGTCAAGGCGCGACGTGGCAAACGCGGGGCCTCCGCCACGTCGAACGGTCACGATGCACCCGCGTCGATCAAACGCCCTCCACTCACGCGCAGCTTCAGTTGGGCGCTGGGAGGTAACGTTTTCTACGCCGCCTGCCAATGGGGTATGCTGGTGGTGCTCGCCAAATACGGCTCTGCCGAATCGGTCGGGAATTTCTCACTAGGGCTTGCGATTGGAGCGCCCATCATGTTGCTGTGCAACATGCAGCTCCGCGGCGTGTTGGCCACCGATGCCACGCAGTCCTGTCGGTTTGCCGATTGTCTGGGACTGCGAATTGCCAGCACCGGGTTGGGAATTGCGGCGATTGCAACGACCGTGCTGCTATTCGGATACACCGGACGTACGGCTGCGGTGATCTTGTGGATCGGGCTCGCCAAGAGCTTCGAGGCCGTTAGTGATGTTGCCTATGGATATCTGCAGAAGCATGAGCAGCTCAAGCGAATCGCGATCTCCATGATTCTCAAAGGGGGCCTCACGTTGGCAGCGTTCTACGTTGTCTTCTGGCGAGGCGGAAATGAAGTCACGGCAACTTTGATGATGGCCCTCTTGTGGGGAGGACTCCTGGTTGCGCTCGACTTGCCGATGGCGTTTCAGTTCGCTCGTTCTCCTCTCGAAGGCGTGCGTTGGACTCCCAGCCTGGCCGATATGAAACGGCTCGGCATTCTGGCGGCTCCCTTGGGCGTTGTCGAAATGCTCAGTTCCTTGAATGTGAATCTTCCCCGATACGCTATCGAAGTTCAAAGCGGCACCAGCGAACTCGGCGTGTTCGTCAGCATGTGCTACGTCATGGTCGCCGGCGGAACGGTGATCCACGCTATGTCTCAGGCAGCGGTGCCGCGACTTGCTCAGGCGTTTTCGGAAGGCCGCATGCCTGATTTCCGGCGTCTCCTCCACAAACTGTTGGGGTTGACCGCTGGCGTCGGCGTCTTAGGAATCATCGTGGCTGCCATCGGCGGCAAGCAATTGTTGTCCACTCTCTACCGACCCAGCTACGGCGAACATGCCGACGTTTTCGTCATGGTGATGCTGGCAGCCACGATGCACTATCTCTCGACCGTGCTCTGGTTTGGATTGACGGCAACACGGCACTTTCGTATCCAGCTTCCACTCTTTTTGGGCACCTTGCTGCCCAACCTACTGTTGTGCTGGTGGTTGACCCCTCTCTTCGGAATGCTTGGCGCAGCGAGTGCGTTTGCCATTGCCGAAGCGGGCCGCGGTGTTTGCAGTTATTGGTTGATCTGCCGGATCATCCGCGCTGACAAGGGGCGCAATGCTTCGTTCAATCCTTCAGCAGCAGAGGGAACGCGGACTAAACAATCGACTTGATGACGTTGCCTGCGAGAAAGGTCAGACGTTCGTCCCTTCCTAGATGCGGATAGGTCAAACGGTGTTGATCGAGTCCGAGTTGGTGCAGCAGCGTCGCATGAATGTCTCGGAAATGGTGAGGGCTCTCGACCGCCTTCAAACCAATTTCGTCGGTGGCACCGACCACCTGACCGCCGCGGATTCCGCCCCCGGCCATCAGCATGCTGAACCCCAAGTTGTGGTGATCTCGTCCTGCGCCCCCTTGGGCTTCTGGCGAACGTCCGAACTCGCCGCCCCATAGGACCAGAGTGCTGTCCAGCAAGCCTCGCCGTTTCAGGTCTTTTAGCAAGCCGGCGACCGGCTGATCCGTCTCGGCGGCCTTGCGCTGATGGTTCTCTTCCACATCCTGGTGCGCATCCCACTGCATGTTGCCGGGTCCTCCTCCGGAAACCACACAGACAAAACGAACCCCCTGTTCAACAAGCCGCCGCGCCATCAGGCACCGCCGTCCATAATCATCCGTCGGTTGCTTACCGACGCCATACAGATCCAGCGTCTCTTGCGTCTCACGCCCAAGATCAAACACTTCCGGAGCCGCCATCTGCATCTTGAAAGCCAGGTCGTAGGCGTTCAAACGGGCCTCCAATTCCTGGTCGCCTGGCGTGAGCGTCGCTTCGTTGAGATCCCGGATCAATTGCAAGGTGCGACGTCTGGAACGGGAATCCACGTCCCCAGGCCGTTCCAAGTTCAAAACGGGGCGATCTCCGGGACGGAGCATCGTAGGCTGATACACGGCCGGTAGAAAACCGTGCATGTACATCGGTTGGCCTGCCTCCAAGGCACCGAGCGGATCGGGCATCACTACGTAGGCAGGCAGTGAATCCGTTTCCGCCCCCAGGCCGTAGAGTGTCCAAGACCCCATGCTCGGAAATCCAGGCACGGTGCGGCCCGAGAACAGTTCGTACTGTGCCGACGAATGCACCACCATGTCTCCTTGGCACGAGCGCAGCACGGCGAAATCGTCCACGCAAGTCGCCATGTGCGGAAACAAGTCGGAGACTTCAATCCCGCTCTCGCCGTGTCGGCGAAACGTTCGCTTGGTTCCCAGCAGTTTGGCGTCTTTGCTAATGAACTGATACTTTGCATCGCCAAATGCCGCAGGCCGGGGCTGGCCGTGAAGTTTGTTCAGCAGCGGCTTGGGGTCGAACGTATCCACCTGACTCGGCCCGCCTGCCATGAACAAAAAAATGACACTCTTGGCCTTAGGTGGCTGATGAGGGGCCTTGTTCGTGAGCGGGTTCGACGGATCCGCCTGAGCAGGTTGTTGATCGAGGAGCGAAGCAAGGGCCAGTCCGCCAAACCCGCAGAAGGCCTCCCGGATGAAGTCTCGGCGCGCTTGCGCTCGGCAAACGAGTGGCGTATTGGACCGGTTATTGGACATAGACGAACCCATTGAGATTGAAGATCGCCAAGGCAAACTCCTCGAGCGGCTGATTCTCGTAAAAACGAGAGGGACAGTTCGCGTTCGACCGAATGGGTGCGCGTCCAAGCCGCCAACTGAAAGGCTCGGCCAATCATCAACTTCGGCTCGTGGTTCGACTCGCGCCGGAGTCGCTCTGCGAACGCTTTGGCCATGGCGTTGGAGAAGCGACCGTTCAGCAATTCCAAAGCTTGCGGGGCGTGGGTACTGAGTCGCCGACTGTTGCAACTGGTTTGCAAACCAGGCGTGTCAAAGACTTCCAGAAATGGTAATCGTAGATTCCGCTTGGCCATCAAGTAAATCGAGCGACGGTCGTGCTGATCAACATCCCCAGCCACCCTCCATTGATCGGGGTGATACAACAACTGGACCAGTTCCTGATCCACCGGAACCATCACACTGGGGCCGCCGCGCTGGAGGTTCAGTTTGCCTGCGACCGCCAGCATGGCATCGCGCAGTTCTTCGGCCGAGAGTCGCCGACGACTAAAATGCCAGAGTAAGCGGTTCTCCGGGTCCATCGACTGAAGGTCCGATTTCGCATTGGTTGATGCGGCGCTTGGGCTGACTTCTGACGATTGTCGGTAGGTGCTGCTAAGGACGATCAAGCGATGAATGGGTTTTAGCCGCCAGGAGTTCTCCATCAACTGCGTTGCAAGCCAATCAAGCAACTCCGGATGGCTGGGGCGGTCTCCGTGGAGGCCAAAGTCATTGGCGGTCTTCACAAGTCCAACACCAAAATGTTGTTGCCACAATCGGTTGACCATCACTCGGGCCGTTAGGGGATGCTCGCGATCGGTCAACCAGCGGGCAAGATGGGTTCGCGGATGTCGAACATCGCTAGCCAGTTCTTCCACCGATGGCGATACCAACACCCTCAAGGGGCGCGGGCCGACGAGCAATCCATTTTGTTCCCACTCGCCGCGACGGAGCAAATGAATGGGTGTTCGGTGATGCCAGTCATTGCGAATCGTTGGAATCGTCGGCAATGGGGCGGGCAGCTGCGATCTGAGAGTTTCGAGTTCCTGCTCGATAGCGCTCTTTTCGCCCTCCCCGTTCGCCTTGGTGAGTTTCCGCTTGAGGGCCGCAATCTGTTCTTCTAATGCCTCCGTGGTTACCTCCCATGCTTGCTGCCGCTGTTGTGAAACGAGCGAGTCATTGTGCTCGGCCGTGGCAGCCAGGTACGCCTGAAGGCGGTAGTAGTCCTTCTGCGAAATCGGTTCGAGTTTGTGGTTGTGACACCGCGCGCATCCGACGGTCAAACCGAGGAAGACGTCGCCGATGATGTTGGTGCGCTCGGTGAGGACCTCGTTACGGCTGAGCGCGATATCAGGATTGCCGGCGTTGCGGCGCACAGCCCCCAGGCGGTGGAAGATAGCCGCCGCCTGGAGCGTTTCGTTCTGCGATTCGAGTTCGTCACCGGCAATCTGCTCGCGGACGAACTGATCGAAAGGCTTGTCGTGATTCAAGGACTCAATCACATAGTCCCGATACCGCCAGGCTCCCGGCAAGTGGCGGTCGTACTCAAAGCCTTCGCTTTCGGCATAGCGAACCACGTCCAGCCAGGGCTGCGCCCAACGTTCGCCATAATGGGGACTGGCAAGAAGTTGGTCCACCACACGCTCGTACGCGTCCGGGGAAGTGTCTTGCACGAACGCCTCGACGGCATCCGGATCGGGAGGCAAGCCGACCAAGTCGAAATAAACGCGGCGAATAAGCATCCGGCGGTTCGCCGGACCTGCCGGCCGCCAGCCACGTTGCTCCAGTGCTGACAACGTGAACGCGTCCACAGGCGTTCGGAGCCAACTTGGATTGGCAACCTGTGGCGGGCGTGGATTTTGCACTGGCTGAAAAGCCCAATGCGCCAGAGCCTCGGCATCCACCGTTTCTGACGAATCCTTAGGCAGCGGTTTCTCTTGGTCGTTCGCAATCGCGGCACCCGTGGCGATCCAGCGACGTAGCAAGGCGATCTGCTCAGCCGGGACCCTCGGTTGGCCTTCAGGCGGCATCTGACCATCGGCAAGAAGTTCCAACACCAGGCTTTGATCCGGTTTACCAGGCACAATTGCCGGCCCAGTATCTCCTCCTGCCACCATGGCGAATCGGCGTCTGAGATCCAGTCCCCCTTCGCGCTTCGCTCCATGACATTCAAAACAATGGGTCTTTAGGACAGGCACCACATCGGATTCGAAGACCGGTTGCTTGGTGCCTGGGGGACCGTCAGCAACGGCAATCGCCGTCGGAGCCAGCAGCGTCAAGGTGGCGAGCAACCATGCCTGAAGCAAATGGTGATAGGGCGCCGGGGTGATCATGAAGTGCATGGTGGGAACAGGGGGCAACGGTGGGAAGACGTTAATCGTTCAATTGTCCCACAAGTGCGGCCGGTTCGCTACTCAGCTTTGCTGGTCTCATGTCGAATATCGACGACGGTGTGGCTCGTCGCTGCCATCATCAGCAGGCCCAAAAAAAATGCCGCTTGCATCCGATGGGGGTGCAAGCGGCATGAGCGTATTCAGTACGTTGAGCAAGTCTATCCAACGTTCAGATGTTGCTGGACGTTTAGTACGTCAAGATCAGGTCGGTGGCCCAGGTGAACTGGCTGTTGTCTTGACCCGTGTCGTACGGACGCTGACCCATGGGATCTGCTCCGCTGTACCAGTCCCAACGACCTTCCGTGCGAAGCAGGACATTGTCCAGGGGTTTGAAGTTCACGCCGGCTCGGGTTTGGTAGAAGTTGCCAGCGAAACCGCCCGCCGGTTGATTGGGAGTGATCACGCGGACACCGTCGTCATCGCGGAACCACTCGAAACCACCACCCACGCTCAAAGTGTCGGTGAGGGTCAAGAACAGGTATTGGTTGATACCGTACCATTCGGCGTCGTAAGCACCACCCATGGCACCGGTGGCACCATCATCTTCAAAGCCATGATCGTGCTGGAAGACATACAAGACGTCGTCGGCAACTTGCTGACTGATGACCACGCTGAACATCGTGCGGTTGTTCTGTCCGTTGGGATCTTCGTCACCGGAGGTGATAGCGAAAGCGGCCGAAGTGCCTAGGTCTTCGTTGGCCCAGCTCAATCCACCGAGGAACGAGAGGTCGTCGTTGCTGTCTTCCCAATTGTCCCAACCGCGGGTGAACCCACCCAAGGCGGAGAAGCCGAAGCCCAAGTCCAAGTTGGCCAAGGCACCGGTGTGCGTGAACGGTTCGCCGTACTGCATGGTGTAGGCTTGCGTGACGAAGAAGTTATCCACGGCGGGCACAACTTCGTAACCGATGATCGTGAAGAAGTGACCCATCTTCACCGACAACGGACCCACGCCCACTTCGGCGTACATCTGCGGGATGGCCATCTTGTAGAACCGGCTGTTCGCATCGGAGATGATGTTGTCATCCAAGCCTTGGGCTTGCGTGAAGCGAGCGTCGGTACCGTAGACCACATCCACGCGACCACCGATATCGATGCCGAAACCTTCGGTGTCGACATCGGGACCAACGTACAACCAGGCTTGATTCATCTGGTATTCGTTGGCCCGATCGGTAAACGTCAACGGTCCATTGAATCCGTTCGACGGCTTATCGGGATTCCAGGTAAAGCTTTGACGCACCCAGCCGCCGAGTTGAAGCCAATGGGCTTCTTCACCGACGCATGGGTTGCAACATGGCTGGCAGCACGTCGGCTGGCAGCAGTTGTCTAGGCACGCGGCTCCGCCGCCACCGTAGTAGGAATCCGTTGGTCCTGCAGCAGGTGGGTGGACGGTCAACGGGTCTTCGGCAGGAGCTTGCAGGCGGTCGCTTGGCGACCTGCCGTCCTGCGCCCAGACGGCAGTGCTTCCGCAACACACGCTCACGGCCAGTACTAAGTGAAACAGCCTCATTTACCGATTCCTCCGGACATTTGTTGAGAAGAAAGCTTGTGTTCTTTCAAAAGAACCGAGCCAACCGAACTGGGCCGCAGCACAATCCCCTCGACTTGCATCAGCAGCGCATTTCGCAGTACAGGTACGTCGCAATTGTTCGATCGTCGCGATGCAGGCAGCAGATGCAAATTTTGTCATGCTACCGGTACGACCGGAAAAACCGTTAAACCTTGACGACTGATGGCAGTGCATGCAGCGAAGTTTCGGGCAAATCCGTCGCTTTTTTCGAGAATTGAACGCAATCGGAGGTGCTTTGTCTGGATTCGGCTGCGATCGGACCACCCACGACGTCGATATTCCGTGCAGGCAAGGCCCCCCGATGTTGTTGGATCCGGAATTTTATTTTCAGAATCCAGCGCGTCCCTGCTCTGGCACGATCCAAAAATCTCTGCACCGTAAGGCTGTTATGACCTCACAAACTCCGCCATCGATCGATCTCCATGATCGCCGTCTGGCTCCGGTGATGTTCTCAGCCGCCTTTTCGTTTCTGGCCTGCCTGGCAGGAGCGCTGCATCTGCACGAACGCGCTGAGTACGAAACCGTTTGGCTGGCCTGCAACCTGGGGATGGGGCTGCTGTACCCCATCTTTGTTGCTGAGTCCCTTTGGCACATCGCGGTGCGGGGGACGATTCATTGGAAAACGCATCTGATCCATTGTCTCCTTCCGCCGCTTCGGTTGGCCGCCCGCGATACCGCGACGCGATCATGGATCTGGATGCCCCACTCAGGCTGGCTCAATGTTAATGACGAACTGCGGGAACGGATCGAACGAAGTTTCACCATCCCAATGATTGCCATTGCCCTGTTGATGCTACCAATGCTGGCCGCCGAGTACTTCTGGTCAGCCGCCATTGCCAACGACCTAAGATTGGCCGCCACAGTGGATGTGTTGACGCTCCTGATCTGGATGGCGTTCACCTTCGAGTTCGTGGTGATGATCTCGGTGGTCGAAAGAAAGTTCGACTACTGCCGGGCGCACTGGATCGATCTGGCCGTGATCTGTTTGCCGCTGGTTGCCTTCTTGAGGGCGGGTAGGCTCGGTCGGCTGTTGCGATTGCAGCAACTTTCACGCACGGCACGTGTGTACCGACTGCGAGGTTTGGCAACTCGGGCCTGGCGAGGTCTGTTGCTGCTGAACCTGGTGGACCGGGTCATGCGAACCCGACCGGAGTTGCACCTACGGAGATTGCGTCGGCAGCTAGAAGTCAAGGAAGAAGAAGTGCGGCAACTCTCGGCGACCATTGCCGAGCTAGAGTCGCGGCTTGAGCAGCAAGCCGAACAGCAAGGGGTTTTGAAGATCCCCCCGAAGAAGAACAAGCAGCCGAAAAAACGACGCCGCGCCGCCTGACGTGGCTGAGATCAACGCCCCCGGTTGAGCATGCTGCGGTGGTTGAGGTAGTCCACAAAGATCTCCCCCATGTTCCGGCTCGTATCCACCAGGACACGTTCGATCTGGTTGCGCGTGCAGATCTCTTCGAACTGCGTATTGAACGCCCGCATGGCTTGCAGGTATCCGTCTCGCAAGTCATCCGGTCGGGTGAGGAATTCGTCAGGCACTTCCAACCCGACGAATTTGATCATCCCTTCGAACTCGAAGTTGAGTTCGTCATGGTGCATGAGTTGGAACAGCACGACTTCGTGCCGATTGTAATTCATCCGCTGCAGGACCACTTCCAAGGCGTCCAGATCGGTAAAGAAGTCACTGAACACCATCACGATTTGCCGCCTGCCCATTCGACCGCACAGTTCGGTCAGGCACTCCGGCATGCGTGTCTTTTGGACGGGATCGATTTCGTCAAAATGACTGGTCATCCGCACGATCTGCGACATCGAGTCGCTGGGAGGCAGCACTCCCAGCACTTTTTCGTCGAACGTGGCGACCGAGACTTTGTCACTTTGGCTGACGATGGAGTAGCCCAGCATGGTGGCCATTTGAGCAGCGTAGAGCAGTTTTTGCTGTCGCTCTTCGCCGTACCGCATGGACGCGCTCACGTCCAAAATCATGTGGCAGACGAAATTGGTCTCCATTTCGTACTGCTTGATGAAGTACTTATCGCGCGTGAAGTAGAGACGCCAGTCGATGTGTTTGGGGTCGTCTCCCCAGGTGTATTCGCGATGTCCAGCAAACTCGACGGCGAAGCCGGACAAGGGAGACTTGTGCGCACCGGCCATGTTCCCCAACACGAGCCCACGCGGTTCGATGTGCCGCTGCACGATGCGGTTGAGAACCTCAGGGTCGAGATAGCGAGATAGCACACTTTGCGACACGTTGCACCTACTAGAAAATCACGAATTGCGTTGACCTCACGCACCAACTAGGCGGCTGGCTTCTCATACTTCTTGTCTGCCGGCACGGCTTCCATCAGCATCTCGATCAGTTGCTCGCTGCCCACGTTGGCGGCTTGTGCGGCAAAGTTGCTGGCAATGCGATGCCGCAATGCCGGTTTGGCCACGGCTTGCACGTCTCCCACGGTGGCATGGTGCCGGCCATAGAGAATTGCCCTGGCCTTGGCGCACGTGACCAAGGTCAGCACGCCGCGCGGCCCGGCACCCCAGCTGATCCAGCGATTGACAAACTCCGGGGCTTCGGGCGTGTTGGGACGCGAGGCTCGTACCAACGCCCAAGCGTACCCCAGCACCTGATCACTGACCGGCACGCGGTTGACCAGGTTCTGGTACTGAATAATCTCCTCGGCTCCCAGGACCGCTTCGATCTTGCCCATCTGTCCGGTGGTCACACGGCGGGCGATCTCCCACTCTTCGGCACCGTCTGGATAGTCCACTTTGATGTAGAGCAGGAAGCGGTCGAGTTGGGCTTCGGGAAGAGGGTAGGTTCCTTCTTGTTCCAGCGGGTTCTGCGTGGCCAGCACAAAGAACGGGGCCGGCAGTTTGTGCACCGTGCCGCCGGCACTAATCTGACGCTCCTGCATGGCTTCGAGCATGGCCGCTTGCGTCTTGGGAGGCGTGCGGTTGACTTCGTCCGCAAGCACCAGATTGGCAAACAGCGGGCCTGGCAAAAACCGGTACTCCCGCGCACCGGACTCCAAGTTCTCTTGAATCACCTCGGTCCCGGTCACGTCGCTCGGCATCAGGTCAGGCGTGAACTGAATTCGCTTGAATGACAGGTGCAGGCTCTCTGCCAACGAACTGATCAACAGCGTCTTGGCCAGGCCAGGCACACCTTCCAGCAACGCATGCCCTCGGGCGAAGATGGCCACTAACACTTGTTCGACCACTTCGTTCTGACCAACGATCACCTTGGCCAACTCGTCGCGAACTCGGTTGTACGCTTCTTCGCAGCGGGCAACGGCTGCTACATCGTCGGGACTGGGAGTCTCACTCATCTCAAACCTCTAATAAACTCGTGAGGCGGCGGCACCTCTGGGAACCAGCACGGTTCGGTTCGCCAGGTCGTGACGCCTGCCGTTGGGTTGGCAATGCAAACGTGGAATGTCTCAGATTGCGAGGCTAATCAATACTTTCGAAGTAGCGACGCAAACGCTCTTCGTAACCGCGGGGTGTCTCGGCACGTCCTCGAGCACGAATGGACTTGCGAATTTCAGGTGGAAGTTTGGCGAACCAAGGTTGGCTTTCGAAGCTTTTGGCTCGCGCGTCAGAATCGTGGTTGCTGTTGGCCGTGCGACTATCGCCCCCTTCGGGACCCGCCGAAGCAGCCTCGAGCGGACCATCTTTACGCTCGGTGTTTTGAGCCAGCGAACCATCGCGTGAACTGCCGCCGGCTTCTCCAGAAGCGCTGGTGCTTCCTTGCTGGCTGGGGTCTTGCGAGGGAGACTGCGCCTGACCTTCGCCAGGCTGGCCTTGGCCGGGTTGCGGTTGACCAGCTGCTGGAGTACCAGCGGCGGGAGCTGCTTGCCCCGGCTGACCTTGACCTTGGGCCAGCGCTTGAGCCAAAGCAAGTTGCGCCATCGCGGCAGGACCCGCCATCATCTCAGCCGTGACCTCGGGTGAAGTAGGTACGAACTGCGAACCCATGGCGGCCGTGGCTGGTTGACCTTGCCCCGGTTGCTGACCTTGACCAGGCTGTTGACCCTGACCTGGCTGTTGACCCTGACCTGGCTGTTGACCCTGACCTGGCTGTTGACCTTGGCCTGGCTGTTGACCTTGGCCTGGTTGTTGACCCTGACCCGGTTGTTGACCCTGGCCGGGCTGTTGACCCTGACCCGGTTGTTGACCCTGACCCGGTTGTTGACCTTGGCCGGGCTGCTGGCCCTGGCCAGGCATCGGAGAACCGGGTTGGTCTCCTGGGGCGGCAGACGGAGGTTGAGGAAGTCCTTCGGCTGCGGCACCTGCTGGCATGGGTTGACCGCCTGGTTGTGGCTCCCCGCCGGGTTGCTGATCGCCAGGCTGAGGTTGATCACCGGGTTGAGGTTGATCACCAGATTGCGGTTCACCGCCGGGTTGAGGTTGATCACCAGATTGCGGTTCACCGCCGGGTTGAGGTTGATCACCTGGTTGCGGTTGGTCACCTGGTTGCGGTTGGTCACCTGGTTGCGGTTGGTCACCTGGTTGCGCCGGTGGCATGTCGCCGGCTGGTTCTGGATCTGGGCCCAAGTTAGAAGCTAACTCAAGTGCTTCGCGTAAAGGTTGGTTGGCAATCTGCTTCTGGCCGGAGATCTCTTCAGCCCCTTGGCCAGTCGCCCTTTGGGCATCGGTGAATCGTTGGAGTGCTTCGGCCAAAGCATCCGTTGCGGCCTTGTCAGGTGCCTGGGGTTGCGGCTGACCTTGCTGTGGCTGACCCGGTTGCGGTTCGCCTTTCTGAGGATCTCCAGGCTGTGGCTGACCCGGTTGTGGTTCGCCCTTCTGAGGATCTCCAGGCTGTGGCTGACCCGGTTGTGGTTCGCCTTTCTGGAGGATCTCCAGGTTGCGGCTGGCCGGGTTGCGGTTCGCCCTTCTGAGGATCACCAGGTTGCGGCTGGCCGGGTTGTGGTTCGCCTTTCTGAGGATCTCCAGGCTGTGGCTGACCCGGTTGTGGTTCGCCTTTCTGAGGATCTCCAGGCTGTGGCTGACCCGGTTGTGGTTCGCCTTTCTGAGGATCTCCAGGCTGTGGCTGACCCGGTTGTGGTTCGCCCTTCTGAGGATCTCCAGGTTGCGGCTGGCCGGGTTGCGGTTCGCCTTTTTGAGGATCTCCAGGTTGTGGCTGACCCGGTTGTGGTTCGCCAGGTTGACTCAAAGGCGATTCGCCTGGTTCTGCTTGTGCAAGTTCCAGGGACTTGCGTTGTTCGTCGATCTGTTTGGCGGCTTCCTGTTGCTCGGTCGCCAGGCGGGCTAGTGCTTCGGCCACGGCTTGATCCCGCTCGATCTGATGCTCGCGGGCGTTCAAGTTGGCGGCGGCTCGTTCGAGCGACTTCTGGACCTGTTGTTGAGCTTGAGCGGCTTCGGCAGGCTCTTGAGGGGCTTGAGCCGCGCCACGCTCGGCGGCCTGTTGGGCTTGTCGCACCGCTGCCGTGGCGGCAGGATCCACGGGAGCCGTGGCCTTGGCCAACTGCTCAGCATTGGCCGCTTGCTCCTGCAGACGTTCGGCCTCGGCTTCGCCAAGTTGCTTCTTCGCCGCTTGGATCTGCTGTGCGGCTTGGGCCAGGTCTTCAGCGGTTGCCGCCTGGGGTTTGGCGGCCTCGTCAGGTTTTCCCTGTCGAACCTCGTTGGCGGCAGCCTGCGACTTATCCGCGGCTTGATCGAGAGTCTTGCTAGCCTCGGGGGCTTGTTGCTGAGCGATGGCCGCGGCTTCTTTCGAAGCCTCGGTGACACGATCCTGGGCCGCCGCGTCTGGTTTGCCAGCGGGCTGTTGTTGTGCGGCCGCCGCTTGAGCTTGAGCCAGCTTCTCGGCTTCGGTCAGTGCCTTGGCCACTTCGTCTCGAGCGGCGTCTGCCCGGGAGGTATCTCCGTCCAAGGTGGCACGTGCCGCTTCGCTAGCCGCTTGTTTGGCTTGTTGCAATGCGGCTGCGATCTCGCGATTCTCGGGAGTGGACTCACCAGCGGGTCCTTGGACTTCTTCGGCGAGCTTCTTCGCGGCTTCCGCCACGTCTTGCTGTTGTGTGGTGGCTCGCAGCGGGGTGGTTTCCTTGCCTTCGGCGAGGCGTTCGGCCGCCTGATTGGCCTGCTCCTGTTGAGCTTTGACGGCGGCCACCTTCTCGGTCAATTCCAAAGCTTCGGCAGCCTCGTCACGACCGGCAGCTCGTTGCTGATCGATCGCAGCCTGGCGAACCTTCGCGGCCGCCTTCTCTAGTTGTTCGAGCGGTTCTGCCGAAGACTCGCCCAAGTCGGCCACTTGCTCTTCCACGGCTTGCCGAGCGGCTGAAACGGCGGCCAATTGCTCAGCGCTGAGGTCGGCCAACTCTTCTGCGGTATCGCGAATCTCGTCGCGCAGTTGAGCGGCCGCCTGAGAGAGTTTGTCAGCTGCCGCATCCGCTTGCTTGGCCGCTTCAGCAGCTTCTGAGGGACGCTGCTCCGTGTTGGCGGCCGCTTTGTCCAATGCCTGCTCGGCAGACTGCGTGGCCTGGGCCGCTTGATCTAATGTCTCGGCAGCCTCGGGCGAAGTTTCTTCGACACCCTCGGCTACTTTGCGGGCAATCTGATCAATCTCGCGTTGCTCCGCTCGCATGGCGTTTAGTTTCTTGGCCGTCTCGGCTTGTTTCTCAGCCTCGGCCGGGTCCACTTGGGCCGGATCCGAAGGCTTGGCAGGTTCTGCGATGGCGATCTGTTCGGCTTCGCGTTTGACTTCGCGTTGAGCCGCAGCGGCACGTTCGAGCGTCTCGGCAGCCCTGGCCAACTCTCCAATTTTGACGGCCTTCTCACGACGGGTGGCATCCGCCAACGCGGCGTCTATTTCCGAAGCGGCACGCTCCAGAGCGTCTTCGGCCGTTTGTTGAGACTTTTCCTGAGCGGTTTTGTCTGCCTGACTGTCCGCCAGTTGGCGTTCGGCTTCTTGCGAAGCTTCTTGAGCTTCCGACAAACGGGAACGCACGGCGGCTGGCAGGTTGCCACGCTCCGCGGCTTGTTTGAGTTCTTCGCTGGCTGCCTGTTGTGACTTTTTAGCTTCCTGGTTGGCTTGACTGGCTTGCTGTTTCTGGGCCTGATCCTGCTTCGCTTGGGCTTGTTCGACGTCTGCCTTGGCTTGCTTGAGCGTGCGAACCATTTCGGCATACTGATCGGCGCTCTTGTCAGACTGATCCAGATCGACGGCATTAACCAGCTTCTCTTCAATCTCAGCCAGACTGCCCAACACGCGCCCCTGTTCTTGCAGGGCCTTTTGCTTTTCGTCGTCGAAGAGCTTGGCGGTCACCTCCGCGGCGGCGGCCGTGGCTTCCTGGAGCAGAGCGTCCGCGGCAGGCAGGTCGCGGATCCCTTCTTCCAGTTTGCTAAGGTCATTTTTGATGCCCAACTGAGCGTCCACCAACTCGTCCACATTGCGATCCGTCAACTCTGCTTCGGCGGTTTGTTCGCGCAAAGCCTGCTGGCGACGCATGAGCTCGCGCACCAATTCCAGGGCTGCTTCGCGATCGCTGCCAATCAGGCCTTGTGTTTCTTCAATCTTCCGCAGCAATTGGCGAAGCCCACGGAGAATGTTGCGCTGACTGGTGGCGGCGTCCACGTACTGCGTGAGCCCCAGCTGGCGAACCGCGGCGTCGACTTCTTGCCCTACCTCGCGATGTTTGAGAATCAGCAAGCCATCGGCAGCCCCGGCTCCCACCTGTCCGCCCCAACTGCTGACTTCTGCCAATGACTCCACCAGCAGCAGGAACAGGGCTTTGACGTCGCGCTGGTCTTCGTTGGCCTTGAGGGCGAGTTGCTCTCCCCGTAACTGGGGTTCATTCGGCAAGGCTTCGGTGACGTTGAGCACCAAGGTTTGCAGATCGATCAGGCGTTTAACCTGTGCGGCAAGTTCGGCGGTCTTCAGACGGCGGAGCAGGTTCTGTCGCTCAATGGCCAGACGAACCACAATCTGGCGGATCTTGGCTCGCGACTCGCCGAAAGCCTTCTCGCGTTGTTGCCGACCCCCTTGTTGAGCATCCACCAGCAATTGCACCACTTCGAGCATCTCGGCCTCGACCAGGCCGTCGATGTTCTGACGCATGTTGCTGACGTCGCGATACAACGGAAGTTCGGTCAGTCCATTCTCTTCCAGCTTGAGCAACTGAACATCGAGAATGGTCGTCACCAGGTCCCGAGCGAGTTCGCGAGCACGCTGCTGCAACTGCTGTTTGCGACGTAATTCGTCCACATCCACAGCCCAACTCGTGGCAGCCTGCCAGGCGATGGAAACTGCCACCAACACCAACAGGGAACGCATGAAGGATGCCGAAATATGTCGCATGGCGTAATTCCTTTGCCTTGGTTGATTGCCTGACTCGTATGGTCCGGCAAATCGGGTGTACGCTTGATCTGGTCGAAGTTGTCTCACGCACCACATGGATGGTTCTCAGCCAGCAGGTTGCCTGGCGTTCGAACCACCGTAACAGCTTAACATCTGGCCGGGGTTTCCCGCACGATTCTTTCCTGGGACATTCGTGTAGAAAAGTTGTCTCAACTGTTCACGAACCAAGAGATATCTTACGGATACCTCGGCAGGTGCACAGCTGGGATAACTGTTCTCCACAACCCTCCTCGCAAGCGAGGGCAATCTTGAATGACATTGAATGAGTTCGCTTCTACAAGGGGTCTAACGAGGTCCTGACTCGGTTACTGTCCGGATACAATTCCTAATTGCCGCTGGATAATGGAATTCAACTGCTGCGCAGACTGCTCATCGGACTCGACCATGGCAGCCAGCACGCCGCGTTCATCGGTCACGGTGAGCATCAGGGGTTCGCTACGAGTGGCAACGCCGGGCTCGTCTCCACGGAAGTCGGTGGCTTCGAGTTCAAGTCGTACTTGATCTTCTTTTTGCAACTGGAGCGAAGTCAGATCAAGAATGAACTGCCGGTAAAGGTTCAGACGACCTGCTTCGCGACGAATCATGAACGTGGTGTCTCCATCGGCCAGCGCCCAACGTGTGCCGGGCTGCTGTACCGTCACGGTCGCCGTGGGGGAGAGTGCCAGCTCTTCGCCTGTCTGAAGCACCTCACGAACCTCGGGGGGGATCGTGTTCTGGTCGAGTTGCTGACTCAGCGAAAGATCAAAGTTCGCCACCAGCGGTGCCAGTCGGGTGGGCCGACCATGCAGCGGAATTTCGATACTCATCTGCTCTGGAAGTTCGGTTCCTGCACTCGCGGCGGCGGCCAGTGTGCTGGGAGCCCGAATGACTTGCCAATGCAGGCGGAGTCCAGCGAGGCCGAAATCGTCACTCGCCCCAAACCACAAACTCGGATTCGCGTCGGGTACGACATGACGCGTCGTAACATCCAAGTAAACCTTGGGGGCCCGATCTGACTGAATGCGAATGTATCCCTGCAGAGGACGCTCGAGCGAAAGCCCATCGCTGTCTGTCACTTGGACAGAATATTGCAACGGGGCCTGGACACGGTCGAGCGGACTGCCGGTAGGCAATCGCCATACCTGAGCGGCGGAGGTTTGCGAAGTCGATTCTCCCGCGGCATCGCCTGCTTCGGAAGCCGGTTTCGCGGAGGGATCATGTTTGAGGGAGAAGCTCTCTCCGTCCATGGTAACCACCGCTTCGGCCAGCGGTTTGGTCGAGCGAATCTCAAGGCTCACTCGCGAACTCTCCAAGACAGAAATCTGCCTGGCACCGGCAGGCGGAACCGTCGCCATAGCCGCCCCGCCGGCATAGTCCGGTGGAGTCACTTCGAGCTGAAGATCCACGACAGGCAGTGGAATCACTTCGATCCACTTCGAATCAGTCCAGGCATCTCCCAAGTAAACCTGATACTGCAAGCTATCCACGAACTGCGGCAACCGGCCGCGAAACACCCGTTGCTTCTCGGCATTGGCGCTTGCGGTACGGGCTGTGTTGATCCAATCTTTCCAAACTTTCAACGGCAACGGAACGGCGATCTCGTCGGTGATTTCGAGCTGCTGTGTTCCATCACGAAAATGTTGCGCTAGCAGGGGCGCGTACGCTGCGAGTTCGTTGGCCTGATTCTCCCACCGATCGCGCCAGCGGCTGGCAGTATCGATATCAATGGCTGGCTCCTGGGCCGGATCCTCGGTCGTCGCCAAGGATTCGATCGTCTGATCGATCTCGTCAATCGCGGCGTTGGCCGCACTCAGCATGGCCAGATGAATATCTTCTGCAACCGGCTCCAGATCCAGCGAAGTGGTGGCACCGGTGGATCTGCCACGGAGGTGCACCTCGCCTTGGGCAGGGAAGTTGCCGTCGGCCACCACGTGGAACTCGAGCGACTTGCCGTAAGGGGCAGTGAATTGCTGGCTCGCCGATCCCTGAGACCCCGCCGGCACGGTGTCCGTCCGACGCTGGTTGACGAGGACGTATTGAATCTGCGTTTTGGTTGGGTAGTGGGCGGAGCCCAGCATCAGGCGGTTGGCGAATGCTGAGACATGCCCTGGAAACTGCCAGGTGAACAGGCCGAACGCCGAGACCGTCAACAGCAGCAACAGCCCACGACGAAACAGGGGAACCGCCGAAAAATCTTCCATGACATTGATCTTAGGGGCCATCGAGGCGACCCGGTTGACCACCGCCTGTTGCAGGTCGGCAGACCCCCAACCGCGGTCATGGGCATGCTCGAACTGCATGGCCGCAACCAGGTCACTATCAATTCCCTGGCGGCGTTCGAGGGCCAGCGCCAGATCCAGTTCGGACTCATCTTCCTGAAACCAAGGGCGTACGAAACGCCGCACTCCCCAGACCACGCCAGCGACCAGGAAGAACCAACCCAACAACCGGAGTGCCCGATCTAGCTGCAAGGTCCAGTCGATCAGGAAGGCAGCCGCCATGAACCACAACAGGACGAGCCCTGCTGCACAGATGGCGCTACCCCAGCGAACTCCTCGACGCCGGCGAGCGAGCGATTCCAATTGGCCGCGAAGTTGACTCAGTTTGTTCATGGCAGGCTCATCCACTTCCGGCCCAACCACTCTCCCAGCATCAATCCGAGGACGAGGAGGAAACACGGCCAGCTGTTCCAAATGGGGATCACGCGTATCGAGGTCTCGCTCCGAGAGGGGAGTTCAATCTCATCCACAAGCTGGGCGGCGTCGATCAGGTCGGCGGTCTTCCCACCGGTGGTTGTGGAGATCTCGCGTTGTAGAGAGACGTTGCGGACCGCACTGCGGCGCTCGGCAGAAAGATCGGTCACTTGAAACCGAACCTCGTTCATTTCCGAAGTGATCGGATCGCGGACACGGACC
This sequence comes from uncultured Planctomycetia bacterium, assembly GCA_942492195.1. Taxonomy (GTDB): domain Bacteria; phylum Planctomycetota; class Planctomycetia; order Pirellulales; family S012-138; genus CALOEH01. The sequence continues at coordinate 18,420 of CALOEH010000122.1, forward strand.
CGATACTCTCCTCCCACATCCACCGGGATTCTGGCTTCGAACACACCTTCCCGCACACGGCTTACGGTGTTTCGTTGGACCTGTTCGCTGCCATCTTGATTCTGGCCAGGCACAATGACTTCAGCCGTCAGGACACCGTCGGGAATCTTCTCATCCTCGAGTGCCTGATAGTTGGCATCGTAGGCCTCGACCGTGAGCACGACTTTCTCGTCTGCTTTGTATTGCTGGCGATCCGTCGAAACGACAAACCGTTTCTGATCTCCCAAAGCGTGGCTAAGACCAAGGCGGTGGATCATCTGTCCCCAAAACTGTCGGTAATACTCTTCCCCATACTTGCGGCGGAGGCGCCAGGTCTCGTCAACCGCCACGTAGACCACTTCTCCTTTGCCATAGCGACGAATCGCAATCAGCGGCTGGGGGGTTTGGCCATCATCGCACGTGTCAAAGGGGTGCACGGCCAGTGCTCGTCCCTGACTGTGCATGCGGGCGACCGGCTGATACCACGGCACGCGATCCAGCAACCCCCACGCTTTGGCGTTCTCTTCGTCACTGTCCCCGAGCCGCATGAAGTCCGTGATCTCTGCCTCAAAGGTCAACTGAAAACCGAACTCGCGCTGGTCACGCAGTCGGGCGTCAGGATCCACAATGACCGGCAGCATGTTGGCCAGCGGCGTGCTTTGCAGTTGCCCCGGTCCGAAACGAGGGCCGGAGACCACCACCAGCCCACCGCCAAACTTGCCGACAAACTCTTCGACCATTTCGCAAAAGCGGGTACTCAAGGTTGCCGATGGCATGTCTCCCAAAAAGATCACGTCATTGGCGAAGAACTCCGAACGACTCGGAGTCATGGTAGGCAGGAACAACTCATTGTCTTCGCGAACATTCGGATCTGCCGATCGGAGGAAGGTGCGAAATCCTCGCATGCCGACCAGTCGGTCACGGTGGAAGACTTCTTTGACGAACCGCCATTCCCAAGTGGGTTCGTACTCCACATACATCAGCCTGAGGAAGTCGTCACGAATGTTGACCGGACGCTGAACCTGATTGTTCTGCTCGACAGCTTCCCCTTCGAGTGTTTCGACTTCAGCCTCGAGCGTGTAGCGTCCAATGATTTCAGGGACGAACGGGAACTCTTCGTGAACCCGGCTGCTGGCCAGCTCAACGGTCTTGGTTCCGATTTCAATCACTTGGCCTTCTTCACCAGGGTCGGTTCCCATCGGTCGGGCAAAGACGCGAACTTGCACCGTAGGGTGCATGGCGGCCAGATCAGCCTCGGAGCCTTCGTATTCGATCGTCACATTAATGGTGGTGCGCTCCGCCTTTTTCATCAGCACCGGAGCGTCCATCGCAATCCGCACATCTTTGACCGCGGCAGGCCCCACCCCTACCGTGTATACCGGGACGCCGAATCTCTTGGCAGCTTCGGTCGCCACGGGGCCAGAGTTCTGATCGAAGTCGCTCACCACCAACATACCCGAGAGGTCGCTCGTCGCCTGACGGCGGGCAAGTTCTCGAAACGAAGATCCCAAAGCGGTGTACTGGCCGTTGGTCGATAGCCGCTCGGCGGCGTTCTCGGCGTTCCCCGTCCAGCCGCTCGGATCTGGTAGTTCGCGCACCGTCTCGTCAAAGACAAACGTCTTGAGCCGGAACTTGTCATTCAAGCGAGTGAGCAGGTTGTCCGGTCGGCTGGCAAAAAGCCCCCGCACGTAGTCGATGCGAGGGCGGCGCACGACACCCTCTTCGCCTGCTGGTGGCGAATCTTCGGAACCGGGGGGCGTCTTCGAGTCGGGGGGCGTCTCCAAGGCAGGCCCTAGCAACTTCTCCATGGCTTCGCGCTGCGAACCAGAGAGTTCGTCCTCAATGGCCATGCTGTCGGTACCGTCAAACAGCACCCAGAGTTGCGGTTTGGGTTCGCTGAACAGACGGAACACCAGTACTGGCTCAGCCAGGATCAAGATCAACAGGCAAACGAGCGCGGCGCGAAGCCCGGCCATCAACGCCCGGCCACCTCGATTGCCCCGTTGATGCAAACGCATGTAGTAATAGAAGCAGCCGACGGTGATCCCTGCGAAGAGTAGAAAAACCAGCCATGGCGCTCCGGCAGATGCAAATCCGCGTTCCGGGCGCGGTAATAGGTCGAAACCGTGACCGTCTGAC
>CALOEH010000123.1:0-27876 GCA_942492195.1 uncultured Planctomycetia bacterium
GTCAGATAAATGCTTCCACGTCACGCGGATCCATTTATCATAGCAGGGGCAGGTTAGAACCTGCCTGGCGGTGGCTTCAACGCCTTCCCTGTTTTCCCTTCTACAAAGAGATATCCCCTATGACGCCCCACAATCCCGCTTGCGACCGAAACCGCATTTCCTCACCACGGCATGGGTGTTGGACTGGTTGGGCATGCCGATGGTGGTCCTGTTCGCCGCGCCAGGGTTTGCTGCTGAGCCGGAGCAGGAGGACAAGCCGTTCACGGTGGTGTTGCCCGGAGACTCAGTTTCTACCTCACACAGATAATCCCGAAACCTATGTAAAGCAGATGTTGTGGATTCGCAAGCGGTTGAACGAAGACAACATCAAGTTTGCTATTCATCTTGGGTGACATTGTGGAGAAGCTCACCGGCGAAGGCAGAGTGGGAGAACGCCCATAGGGCAATGGCCATTTTGGACGGCGTGGTCCCCTACAGCATGGTTCCGGGCAATCATGACATGGTGGCCAGGCCGTGACTCCACGCTCTACAACGAAGTATTTCTCACCAAAAACGGTTTCGCAGACCGCAACTGGTACGGCGGGTCACCTGGGATGGCAATGACAACAACTACTGCTTCTTTCAAGGGGGAGGTCTGAAGTTCATGGTGATCAGTCTGGAGTTCGCGCCTCGTGACGAATCGCTGCAATGGGCTCCAGTACCGGCAGGCGGTTGGTCCCGAACACAAGGTCATCGTCGCCACCCACTCTATACATGGCACCCAACGGCCGCTACGCCAGACCTGCCACGGCCACCACCAAGTCTGGCAACTCAGGCGAAGAAATGTGGGAAAAGTTTGTCCGCAAAAGCCGCCTAATGTATTCATGGTGGTTAGCGGCCACTTCGGCGGTGTCGGACTGCAAACCAGCACCAACGATGCTGGGGGTAAGGTGTTCGAAATGTTGACCGATTATCAAAATCTCAAAAATGGCGGCAACGGTTGGCTGCGGACGCTCCGCTTTGTGCCTGCCGAGAACAAGATCCACGTCACCGCCTACTCGCCGCTCCTGGACGAAACGAACGAAGACCCCAAGCACACGCTCGTTCTCGATTACGAGATGCTTGCACCCGTCGAAGCCGGCGGCGGAAAATAGTTGGCAATGTAGAACAGTTGTCTCAACTGTTCATCTGCAGATGATCCGGAAAAACGTTTCTCTTGGTCCGTGAACCGTTGAGACAACTGTTCTACAATGGTTCGCAAGACAGGGGTGCCGGGCCCTACCGGTCATCTGCTACAATTCTCGGTTGGGAATCGGTGAAACAAGTGTCCTGCCAGCGGCGCCGCGCATCGGCAGACCCCTTCGCGTCAAGCGGCGCATTGGTCGAGAATTCTGGTATGCAAAAAAGACGTGTCGTCATTACCGGCCTGGGAGTGGTTACTTCCTTGGGTTGCCGTGTTGCGGAACTGTGGGACAACCTGATTGCCGGGAAGAGCGGGATCCACCGACTTTCCGTCATGGATACCGCCGGGCATAAGGTGCATTTCGGTGGTGATATTCCAGACTTCTCCCCAGATGGCATCATTGACCGGAAAGAACTCAAGCGGCTGGACCGCTTTGCGCAGTTTGCCATGGTGGCCGCTGCGGAAGCCGTGCAGGATTGCGGTTATGAGTTCCCTGAAGAAGATGCCTTCCGCAGCGGAGTCATCCTGGGTTCCGGCATCGGCGGCTTGACGGAGATCGAAGCGCAGGTCCAGCGCCTGTTAGAAAAGGGGCCAGATCGCGTCTCCGCGCTGACCATTCCCAAGCTGATCTTGAATGCTGCGGGTGCGAACATTGCCATCCGCTACCGAATGCGTGGCCCCAACGATACCGTGGCCACCGCCTGTGCGAGTGCCACCAACGCCATTGGAGATGCGTTTCGGGCCATTCAAGAGAATCGGGCTGATTTCATGATCAGTGGCGGAGCGGAAGCAGCGATTACTCCAATGAGTGTCTCTGGCTTCGCCAACATGAAAGCCCTCAGCATGCGGAACGACGAGCCGGCCAGGGCAAGCCGCCCGTTTGACGCAGACCGCAACGGCTTTGTCCTGAGCGAAGGGGCTGGCATCCTGGTGCTCGAAGAGCTTTCGCATGCCCAGGCCCGGGGGGCTAATATCTATGCAGAAATTGTTGGCTTTGGTGCCAGTTGCGATGGTGACCATCTCACCAGCCCTCACCCTGAAGGAATCGGCGCGGCCAAGGCCATGAGCAACGCTCTGGAAGATGGCGGCATTGATCCAGCGAGTATCACCTATATCAATGCCCACGGTACGAGTACCCCGTTGGGGGATAAAGCCGAGACGCTGGCCATCAAAAACGTCTTTGGAGATCACGCCCGGGCGCTGAGTATCTCCAGCACCAAGAGCCAACTAGGGCACTCCCTGGGAGCCAGCGGTGGGGTCGAACTGGTGGTCTCGGTTCGGGCGATGCAGCAGAGTTTGATTCCTCCGACCATCAACCTCGAGACGCCCGACCCCGAGTGCGATCTCGACTACACTCCCAACCAACCGCGTGAGCGGGCCATTACCTGTGCCATGAGCAACAGTTTTGGCTTTGGGGGACACAACGCCTCGGTGATTATCGGCCGACCACCGGCTTGAGTTGTGACCAGGTCCAGTGGCGGTCCGTAGTCTGCTGCACCGATTGTGGATCGCCACCCAGTTCTGCAACCAGCGCTCGCATCTCGGTCACGGTCAGTGCGGCACGGAGCGAGTCGTCAAATAGCTTGCGCTGATGCTCATTGCAGCCAGCCGCGTAGGTGTCTACCAGGTGCTGGACTTCAGCCTCGCTGGCAGGTCGCAGCAAGTCCCGAAAGAACAGCCTTCCTCCCGGTTGCGTCACGCGCCATGCTTCGAGCAGCGCGGTGCTCGGCTGCGGGATGTGATGCACAATGCTGTTGGACATCACCACCGGGAAGCGTCCCTCTTCGTACGGCAACGTTTTGGAGTCGAGGCAATCCAAGGCGATTCGATCAGTAAGCCCTGCCACTTCAACATTCGCCCTGGCAAGGTCCAGCATGCTGACCGAAAGGTCAACCGCCATCACACGAATGCTGGGGTGCTGTTGGCACAAAGCAATTGGGATCTGAGCCGTGCCGGTTCCCAAGTCGAGTGCCTCACCATCCAGCGTGCCGGATGCCAACAGATCTGCCACAAACTGCAGATTGACCTGGCTGTGGTCCATGGCATCGTAGTCAAGTGCCTCCTGCTCGGAGTCCATGCACTCGGGTTCCAAGACTCGCTGGAGCATGACGGTGGAATCCTCTCCGTCGCCGATAGCGTTCAGCGGCGTTATTGAGCGCGCGCGTAGCCTTCGGCGTACTCTAAAACCCACATGTCAATCATGTGGATGAAGTTGTCAATGTCCACTTCGGTCAATCGCTGGAAGTGATTGCGACGGATGATCTCTTTGTTCTTGACGGTTCCCTTGCAAGCGACTTCGAGCACGTGGTACTCGGAGTAAGAACGGACCGTGACTTCCAACCGGCTAAACGCGTTGCTTCGCCCTGTGGTGGAGAAGTCCACATCGTCTCGGCTGACCGCCGCACCCCAACCGGACTCACCGCCGACGATGGTTTCGAATTCGAAACCGGGGAAATGGTCAGGCAGTTTTCGCAGACAGCCTTCGATGTGCTCGGTCAGCGTCAGGCGAAAATGCCCATGCATCCGGCGCATCTCTTCTTCGGTGACGGCCTGGGCAGCAGCATCCCGACTCCGAGCATCCTGGGCGCTCTGACCACGCTCGATGGCTTTTTGCAGACGGTCCTTGAAGTCCATACGGAACCTGGGCTGAAAGGAGGTTGGAACGTGTTACGACTTGGACTCTTCGTCCCCTGATTTCTTCTTCGACTGGTCAAAGAATTGTTTGAGATCACCAAACGTCCGTAGTGGTTCTTTGCCTTCGGCCATCTTCTTCGTGATCGGTTTCGCCGGCTTGGGCTTGGGGGGGCGGGTATGTGTCCGTCTGGCTTGGGCCGGACGGCCTGAGTCTTTGTCTTTGCCGCCTGGTTTGCGACCCCTGGCTTTGCGACGTGGCGGCCGCTCGGACTTTTCTCGCGGCGCTCGTTCTCGCGGCGGTCGCTCGGCAGCCTGGGCAGGATCGATCATGCTGAGCGATACACGCCGGCGTTCTTTATCAACCGACAAAACCCAGACACGGACGATATCACCCACAGAAACCACATCGTGTGGGTCGCGAATGTACTTGTTGGTCAGTTGGCTGAGATGGACCAGCCCACTGTCTTTGAGCCCAATATCCACAAACGCACCAAAATCCACCACATTCAACACGCTACCAGCGAGCTGCATGCCTGGCTCAAGATCATCAATGGTGAGGATCTCTTGCCGGAAGATCGGCGGCGAAAGCCCCTCGCGCGGATCGCGGCCGGGACGAACCAGCTGCTGCAAAATGTCTCCCAGCAGTAGCTCACCGACTTCCAGTTCCTTGGCCATTTCCGGAACATTGATGGCGCGAATCCGCTGCTCCATCTCCCCGCCTGGCTTGACCTGACCAATGTCTTCCAGCGAACAACCAATCCGCTCGAGTACCCGATTCGAGATCTCGTAGCTCTCCGGGTGAATCCACGTGCGGTCCAGGGCGTTGGTTCCTTCGCTGGCTGAGATCTTCAAGAATCCAGCAGCTTGAACGAACGCACCTTCGCCAAAACCTGGCACTTGCTTCAAGTCCTCGCGACTATGGAACGGGCCACGCTCCTGGCGAAACTCGAACACTCGTCGGGCGGTTAGTTGATTCAATCCCGAGACGTATCGCAGCAACGAAGGACTGGCCGTGTTGACGTCCACGCCCACGTAGTTGACGCACGACTCCACAACACCATCGAGCGAGCTGCGCAGATGCTTGGCTCGTAGATCGTGCTGATACATGCCAACGCCGATGTTGGCCGGTTCGATCTTGACCAACTCGCTGAGCGGATCCAACAGCCTGCGGCCAATCGAAACGGCTCCTCGAAGCGTGGCATCAAAATCCGGCAGTTCTTCGCGCGCTACGTTGCTGGTTGAGTAGACACTCGCACCCGCTTCGTTGACCACCACGTACTTCAGCGTCCGCCCTTCAGGAAGCAGCTTGATGACGTTGGTCGCCAAACGTTCGGCATCCCGGCATCCACTGCCATTGCCAATGGCGACCACCGTAGACTCGTATTTCTGAACCGCCTCGAGCAACTGTTGCTCAGCCGCCTGAAACCGCTCCGGCTTGCCGATCAGGTGCAGGACGCCATGCCCTAGCACATTGCCAAAGGCGTCGAGCGCCACGTACTTGCAACCGGTCCGCAAACCGGGATCGATCGCCAACACGCGTTCGCTGCGAACCGGCGGTTGCAACAACAAATTGCGGAGGTTTCTGGCGAACACCTGAACCGCGTGCGTTTCTGCCTTCTCCGTCAACTCGCGACGAATGTCCCGTTCGAGACTCGGAATCACCAACCGATTCAACGCGTCGGTTGCACAACCGCGCAAGAACTCAACGTGCGCATGTTCCTCAGGCACGAGCTTCTGCGCTTCGCGGTGGAGTTGCTCGTGGTCCGCCTCGATCTTGGCGCGGAGTACCTTGGCACGCTCGCCACGGTTGATGGCCAAGGTCCGATGTGGCGGAAGCTGCGAAAGCTTTTCGCGAAAGTCCGTGAAATCTCGGAACGCATGCTCCAGCTTAGTCTGCTTCTCTTTGGCAATCCGCTCAGCCTTCGACATCGGAGGCTGTTGCTTTCGCTTGGACTTGGCCGACGGTGCCGTCTGCGGCTTCTCTCGTTTCGACTTGTCAGTACGATCCGCGGATTTGCTGCCTGCTGATTCAGTGCCTGCTGACTCGGTGCCTGCTGACTCGGTGCCTGCTGACTCGGTGCCTGCTGATTCGGTGCCTGCTGACTGATTCGTTCTCTGCTACAGTCTTGTTTTCTGCAGCAGATTCCGCAGGGGTTGCTTCACCTGCGTCCCCGGCATCTCCCTCCGCCGAACTCACGGCCTTCTCTTCAACGACGGGGCCTGCGCCACCGCTGCTGGCCGTGTCGTCTGCCGGCGGTGTTTGCACTTCGGCAACCGTTTCTTCAACGCGAATTGGTTCGGCCGGGGCACTCGCTGCTGGTTGCTCGGCAACGGTGTCCACTTCGGTAGGCGTCGCTTCAGTCGGCACCTCTTGCGCTGTGGCTTCTCCCGTCGGGTTGGCCTCGCCAACCGGTGCGTCAGCCTTCGCCGGTGATGGAGCGGATGGACCGGCATCATCTCCGCCAGTGGGAGCTTCAACTACGGAAGCTTCGGCCGGCTTGGCCGTTTTCGTTGGACTAGTAACGTCGGCTGGCTTGTCAGGGGCCGATGGTTCTTTTTCTTTGCGAACGAAACTGGTCACCATTTGCCCTGTCCGCTCAAGAATCTCACGGAGTTTTCCGCGAAGTTCGGCGCGTTCGGCAAATCGTTCGGCGAGGATATGCCCCGCTCCGAGCAACGCATCGGCGGCGGTGGGGACCTGGCGATCTGGATTGACGAAGTCCGCTGCCCTGGTGAGCAGGTTCTCGGCGCTCACCGTTTGCTGAAAGATTTCATCAGCGAGCGGTTCCAGTCCCCGTTCACGAGCCAACGTGGCGAGTGTTTGCCGCTTGGGCTTGTACGGAACGTAGAGATCTTCGAGCCGTTTGAAACTATCCGCATCGGCAATCGCCCGATGGAGTTCTGGCGTGAGCTTACCTTGCGAATCGATGGAACGCAGGATCGTCTGTTTGCGTTCGGCCAGCAATCGCAAACGGTTCACCCGTTCTTCAATCTGGCGAATCTGCTCTTCGTCCAGACCTCCGGTGCGATCTTTTCGGTACCGGGTGATAAACGGGACCGTGTTGCCTTCGTCGATCAACTCGACCACGGTTGCGACCTGAGGGAGACGCAGACCTAGTTCTTTGGCAACCTGATCAAGATCAATTGAGGTGGTCGTTTCCATATGCAAAGCCGAACGGCGAATATCCACGTAGTGACGGTGACGATGAAGAGGACAGTCGATCAGGTGCCAAGGTTCTGCAGGTAGCGGAGATTGTGCCGAAAGTGATGCTGGCCCCAAAGCACCAGGCAACCTGTGGCAACATCGCGATTCTCCGCGTAGCAGCACGCCAGGTATCTAATCTCCGCGATCTTTGCTCCGACAACAACTTACGCCAATTCTGGCCTGTGCGGAAGTCCAAGCTAGAGGCCTGTTTCCAAGATGTCAAGCGAGCGTTGCGTCCGCCGATACCTTTCGGCAGTCAACACTGGCCAGATTCGCTAGTGCCGTGTCAACGCTTGAAACTCGGGTTGAGATTAAGGTAAGGTCAAAACACTGGCAGACAAGCTGCTAGTGCCACCCAAATTTTCAGGCGTGACTAAGCTCTAGGAGCGAACGTACGAGTCAAACACGCGCACCTGTTTCCAGCTCTCGCGGTTCTCCGCAATGAACTGCAAATGTCGTTCGGCCTGCTGGTAGGCATCGTGGGCTGCCCGATCTTGAAACACCACGTGCAGCGCGACATCGAAATCACGATCGTTGACCGGTCGATCCAAATCCGGGACCACCGTCCCTGCCGCAAAGAACACGCAACCAGGATGATCCGTCAAGTACTTGTGACACGCGCCGACCAGGGCTTCGATGCGTTCTGGCGAGTTGTCATTCAGGGTGAAATAAACATGGTGGGCCAGGAGCGGCTCGGCAGGTGCATTCATGCTGGTCTCCTTGAAGTGGTTGGCTGGACGCCGCTTGGGAGTTCGGGCTGACCGTCTGGTCCCGTAAGCCTACTGCGCCGCCGCTGATTGTTTGTCTGGATGGAGGTAGATGAAACTCTTTCCCAATCGACCGTTGTAATTGCCAGCTGAGATTCGCAGGCAACCGGGGGTATTGGCAGAAGCGGCAATCGCGGCTTGCGTGGCCGCGCTAATCGAGTCCAAGTCGCGGCCATTCATGATGATTTCCATCACGCTATTCACGCCGGGCGGCAACGCACAGTTCGCTTCTGGCACGTCCCGCAAACTGGGGCAGTACTTCTCATACGTGCTAGCAATGGTGAACGAGTAACGGCTCCCGGCCTTCGAACCGCTTCCGGCAATGCCGCCAGGAAACGTGGTGACCACACCAGGGCATTGCTCCACCGCCTGGACGCCGCGCTCGGCGGCCAGCAGGGCGGCGTCCACGCTTTCGCCAAAGTACCAGAGATTGCCACCCATCAGGCCATCGGCATAGCCCAACCTGCGGTCGAGCACAAACTCGCCACCGAGTGTGGGAATCCACCACATCTTGCGGCCATAACGCTCGATACGTTTCTGGAAACCATCGCCAAAGTACGCCACCTTGCGCCCCATTTGGAAATAGTTCTCAGAGTCCATCAGATTGAAGCAAGCCGCGGTGGGGCAGGTCAGCACGTTTTGGCTGATTCGGGCAAGCGCCGCTTTTTCCAACGCCTCGACCCGATCTTTGCGAAACCGGGGCATGTGCAATTGCACCACGGCACCCGGCCGGCCATCCGGTGTCACGAAACTCTCGTCTGCGCCTGGCCCTACCAACCGGTCAAGTCCTGCTTCGCAGTCGCACATGATCGTACTGGCCGCGTTTCCAGTGACTGCGTGCACTGCATGCTCTACCCAGCGCCGGTCACGCGCGGTGATCAGCAACTCCACGTAAATACTGCGAAACGCTTCGGCGTAGGTATCTTCGACAACTGCCGGCACAACGGGCTCCTGATGGGCAAGATGGCTTACCGAGGTTGCAGGCTACGAACGACGTCCGCGGCCTGAGTAAACCGCCGACTCGGTGACGATCTTGTCCATGTAAACGTCATGAGGACCGACGATCAGGTTGTCGAACAGTTGGCTCTCGAAACACAACGCCACCAACGCACAGTCCGGTCGGACCCGTTCGAGCGTGCGATCGTAATAGCCTTGGCCGTTGCCCATCCTGGCACCGTCGCGTCCGAAACCAACGCCTGGCACCATCACCAGATCCAGCTCTTCTGGCTCCACTTCCTTGCCAGGCTCGCCCCAGCGATCATGGGGAGGTTCGAGGATTTTCCATTTTCCCACGACCAGTTCGCTCATGCTCTCCAGGTGCCAAAGCCCTAGCTTGTTGTTCCCCTGCTCGTCTTCTGTACAGTACGGGACCACGATCCGTTGCTCACCCCCGATCGCCTCGTCCAGGGCAGCCTTGGTGCGCAGTTCGGAACGGCAATCGATGTACCACATGACGGTGCGGGCCAGCCGGTTCTCCGGCAGCGCTAAGAACTTCTCAATCGCCAGGGCACTCAGCTGGTCCTTGTCTTCCTGCCCATTGCGAGCATCGTAAGCTTGCCGCCGCATGGCGTTCTTACGTTCCATCAATTCCTGCTGTGTCGTCTCCATGCTTCTCCCTACAACGAGGCCTGGGGTTGGTGCCAGTTGAGTTTCCGCTCACCGGCCAGAGCCCGTCTCGTTGATCGCTAAAACTTTTTCTCGATACAAACCAATTCTTCCCCATCAGGCGTCTCACCCAAGGGAAGTGTCATTGAGCTTGTCGATTGCTCGAACACTTACGCCATTAAAGTGATTTTGCACGGCATAAGCAACCGCCCTGGATTACCGAAACCGCTCACTTGGTGTCCGGCGGATCTTGAGGGTAATCCGCACCGGATAAACTCTGCAAGACTGAGCCCTGCCAGTGGCGGAGTTTGGATTGCAGTTTCTGCGTCACGGCCGGTTGTTGCTCAGATAGGTTCGTCTTCTCTGCCGGATCCGCAAGAAGATCGAACAGTTCAATTCGCGGTTCTCCTCCAGAACGTTCGTGAACGACAAGCTTGTACGGACCATCAATCATGGCGCGAGGGCCGAGATAGTCTTCATCGGTAATCGGTGGCTGGCGAAAATTGTTGAAGTCTCGCGTTGCTTTGCCGCCCAGCAGTTTGACCAGCGGCGTGGTGCCAATCTGTTGCAAAGGATCAATCCAAGGTTTCGGTTTCGACGCCCTCAGGTGCGACTGATCGTAGCTCCAGAAAAAGAGCGGCGTTGGTCGTTCGGCCTGTTTGCCATCGATGATGGAACTGAGATCGATGCCGTCCAGGGGGCGGTCGGGGAGCGGTTGCCCAACCAAAGCACACACCGTAGGCAGCAGGTCGCTGGTATGGGCACGAGCCTGCGTGGTGCGCGGCTGGGGAATTCGCGCTGGCCACTCAATGATGCCTGGCACCAGGATACCCCCTTCGTACATCTGTCCCTTCACGCCCCGGTGCGGAACCCCCAGGGCACTGTCTGAAGAAGTTCCATTGTCGCCACAGTAGAAGACCAGGGTATCCTCGCGGAGGTTGTGGTCGCTGAGATGCTTCCTCAGCATGCCGATAGCGCGGTCCATGGCGGTGATCTCCGCGTAACGCTCACGCAGCACTTCGCCTTGAGGGCGGCTCACAGGGCTGCCTGTCTCGTTGGAAGTCAGCCGGACCTTCTTTTGATACTTCGCCGGCAGGTCATCGTAGAGAGCCAGGTCCTTCGGCAACCCGCTGTACGGTTCGTGGGGCGAACCAAACCAGATGATCGTGAAGAACGGCTTGTTCTCCCGCTGGGCGCGGTCCACGAACTTCAGCGCCTCACGCACCAGGATCTCAGAACTCTCTCCCGCGAACACCTCAGGCGGTCCGCCGTTGCGAGAAAGCGAAGGATTGAGCTCAAAGAAGTTGTCATGCGAAACCCACTCGTCAAACCCCATGGCACCAGGGTTGAGCGGGGAGCCTGCCTTGACCGTGCCGACGTGCCACTTGCCGAAATGACCACATTGATACCCGGCTTGGCTCAGCAGATGGGCTAACGTGATCTCTTCGGGGCGAAAGGACCAGCCTGGGGCAAACGTTCCCATCCGGTTCGGGTGGCGGCCCGTAAGAAAGCTGGCTCGCGTTGGCGAACACGTTGGGTGGGCTGCATAAAAGCGGTCGAACCGCAAACCTGTGGCGGCCATCTCATCGAGGACTGGCGTCTTGACGTGCGGATGCCCGTTGTAGCCAGTCTCTTCCCAGCCGTGATCGTCCCCCATCATCAGCACGATATTCGGCGCTGCGCCGACAATCGCCGGAACGCTGCCCCACACGACAGCGGTCAACAACAGAACAAGGCGCCGTGGCGTGAACGTCAAACGTCGGCGAGCGGATGGATACGGCATGGAAAACCTTGCGTTGTGAAAAAGGAAACCGCTCACGCACTCGTTGCGAGTGTGCGGTGTTGGTGCATCGACCGAGGGCGTTGACCGAGGGACGAATCAACCGCCCGCCTGTGCGGCGAGCGCGGACTCGAGCAACCTTGCCCCATGTGCCCGAGCTGCCGCATCCAGTCGAAACTGGTATTCGATGCCTGGCCGCAAGAAGCAGAGCGCCATGGTCTGCGGAGCCACCCCTAGTGTACTTTCGGCCGCCAAGGCATACACCAACATTTGCAGTTCGTACTTGGCAGCTACCTCCGCCACGTTGGACATGCTGACCCGATTGGTCTTGTAGTCCACCAGGTGCCAGGCACCATCTGCGGACTGGTACAGACAGTCCATGAAGCCACGCAAGAACATTCCTTGATCAGGCTCTACATGCTGCTCGCCTGGCGGCCAGCGGAGCATGAACTCCAGTTCCCGATGCACGCCGGTGGCGTGCCGCATCTCACCGCCACGGGGACCGTACAAGAACCGTTCAATCATCTCCGCCGCTGCAGCCAACTCCTGCCGATCCACATTGGGGAGATGAATGCCAGCGTACCGTTGAACCAGGGCGGCCGCTTGTTGCGGTTGGTCAAAGTCAATATGTTCGAACACCGCATGGACCAGCGTTCCGAGCCCTAGCGGATCGACGCGTACTTGCCCCACTTCGGCAACTTCCGCTTGTTCTTGGGCCGTGGCGTTGGTTTCGGATACCAGCGCTCCACTCAGTCGCGAGAACGAAAACTCGCGCCGCGTGGCAGGGTTCGCTGCCACCGCGGCGACGGCCACATCATCCACCGGCGCGGCGTCGGCAGAGCCTGATACTTTGCTGCCAAGCGTCTGCGTCAGGTGTTCCATCCGTTTTGTCAGGCTCGCCTTCCGTGCGGTCTCCCGCGTCACGCTGGGAGGTGCCTCCGCGGTGACGCGAACCCTCGGCAACCGGTCCAGGCTTGCATCAGGCCGACTGTCTTGCCAATCCGGCGACTGGTACGCACCGGTCTGGAGATCAAACCGCGTGGCCAGCAACTTCATCCAATCGCTCTTCGGTTGGGCCAGGTCGGTCACGCTACTGGATAGAATCATGTAGTCCGCCGCGCGCGTCGTGGCCACGTAGAACAACCGCACCCGTTCGGCGGCGTCCTGGTCTTCCTCTTCCCAACGGAAGAAATCCAAGCCGGTGGTCACATACGTCTGCGGCAAGCGAACCAGCGGACCTAGCTCGGCATCGAATGCGGCTGGCTTGCCCTGGTAAGTACTGCGGCGCTCGAGGTCCGGCAACACCACTACGGGGAATTCCAGCCCTTTGGCCTGGTGCATGGTCATCAGTCGGACCACGTCCGTCTCTTCAGGCTGTGTCGCGGCCAGCGGTTCTTGCGGCCTGCGGGCGACAAACTCCGCCAACTGCGTGACATAATCGTTGAGGCCAAACTCGCCTGCCTGATCGAACGCCCTGGCCTGGTCGATCAGCTTTTCCAAGTTGGCCAACTTCCGTTCGCCTAAGAACTCGGTCAGCAACAGCGCATCGAACCCTGTCGCGCTCAGCGCACGGTGAATCAACTCGGTGATCGAAAGCCGATCCTTCTGTTGCCGAAGTTCCGAAAGCGTTCGCACGGCATGCAGAACCATTTCATGCTCTTCGCGCGGAAGTTGACTCGGCAGCCAGGCGCCGCGGATCGCTCCGGTGAGCCCGTCTTCGTGCTGAGACAACCAGAACAGGGTCTCGTCGCTGAGATGGAAGAAAGGACTGCGGAGCACACCTGCCAGGCTCACGGCATCCGCCGGGTTGGCAAGACTGCGGAGCAGGTTCAACAGATCGAAGACCTCTTGTTGGGCATAAAAGGCATGCCCTCCGACCAGGTAATAATCGATCCCATTGCGGCGGAGCGCCTCTTCGTAGATGGACACATCCGAAAGTGCCCTGAACAGAATGGCAATATCCCCTTGCCGCAGGGCTCTGGCTGCAGGCGTCCCATCTGCGGCCGCACTTGCATCCCAGACAATCTCCGCTCGCTCATTCAGCAGTTGGCGAATTCGCAAGGCGATCCAGTTCGCCTCATGCCGGCGTTGATCGTGGGCGGACAGGTCTACCGACTCCCCATCTTCTCCCTGATCGGCCGGTGCCCAAAGAAACTCGACCGCTGGCACCGGTGAGACCTGACTTCGGGCGGGTTGCAGCGGTTCGTACTCGTCAAACTGATCCGCAAACAGTCCATTGACGAAATCCAAAATGGCCGGCTGGCTACGAAAATTCCGCGTCAGCGGTACATGACCTGACTCCGGCGTGATGGATTGCAAATGCCGGAAGACTTCTGGATCCGCGCGACGAAAGCGATAGATGGACTGTTTGAAATCCCCCACGAAGAACAGCTTGCCATGCTGCAGTTGCTCGCCGCACAACGCCGATACCAGTTCCATCTGCAGCGGGTCGGTGTCTTGAAACTCGTCGACCAGCAACACCCGAATCTGCCGTGCCACCTGCCGCCGTAGCTTGACGTGCTCGGGATCCAGTAGCAGGTCCCGCGTGATGAGCTGCAAGTCGTCAAAGTCCAGGGCTGCCAACTCCCGCTTCCGCTGCGCATACGCTTGAAGCACTTCGTCGGTCAGACTGAGCAGATCCAAGCCTGCGACAGCCGTCTCTCGCGCGGCGGCCGGGTCGAAGACCAGCGAGGCGCGGACGCGCTTGATTCCATCCCGCACGGCGGTGGCCTGATCGCGCACTTCGCCGTAGATCTCTTCACTGGCCCAAGCCGACTTTCCACCCGCCCCCTGTACCCTGGCCACCTGCAACAGTTGCTCCAGATCATCTTCTGGCGCGGTGCTGTGCGGGAGGCGCTCGGCAATTTCCAAAATGGCGGCTCTTCGCTCGATCATCACATGGTGAGTCGGCTGATGATCGCGCAGCACATCCAGCAATCGTCCAATCGACTCGCTCTCGACAAAGCGTTTCAAGCTGCGGGGGACCGCGTAGCGCTCGTGATGCTCGGCCCAATGGATCAGCACATCGTCCGCCGTGCGAAGCCTCCAGACGTTGAAGTCAATCCGGCTTCGCTCTTGGATCAACGCTGAGATCATATCTCGCACGCGCTCCAAGCCGTACCAGGTGCAAAGCTGCAAGGTCGCTTCGTCTTGGTCCGCCAATCGGCGGCGCAGCACGTCACTGAGCACGTCGGTTAACAGCGTGGAAGATTCGGCCTGGTCGAGTGTGCGAAAGTGCGGGTCCAAGCCTGCCTCGACCGCATGGGATCTCAGCAAGCTACCGCAAAACGCGTGAATGGTGCTGATTCTGGCGGTATGCAGTTCGCGCAGGACCCCTTGCCAGTACATCGCATCACGCTGGGTGGTGGCACGTTCGACCCTTCCGTGACACGCGCGGCGGATTCGATCTCGCATCTCGCGCGCCGCCCGATCGGTAAACGTAATGGCCACCAACTCGGCCAGCGCGGACTCTGCCAATGGTTCGCTGGTTTGTTGATGCGCGGCAACTTCGTCCGGTGCCAGGTGCGACAGAAACCGCTCGGTGAGAACGAACGTTTTCCCACAACCGGCCCCAGCGGATACCGAGACGGAGACATCACGTGTTTCAATCGCCTGACGCTGCTGTTGCGTCAGACCGATGGCACCGGTGGCGGTGGCCATACTTTCTCCAGCGATCGGACCTGATTGATGCGGCAAACGGTGCTGTAAGGGCAGTAGCTGGTACAGCGGTCGTCCAGGCTAAACACCGGGAACTCGCCATGTTGGATGCCGTGCACCAGTTCGAGTACGCGCTGCACCAGCACCTCGCGATGCGCGGCCCGATCGAACAGTGGACGCACTTCTCCCCCTTCGGCCGTGTACATCTGCTGCCACTGCGAATGCCCCTTGCCTCGCACGTACCAGTAGCCGGACTCCCACGGGACACGGTTCTCATCCGCAAACAGCAACTCTTCGGCCGCCAGCAGATACAAGTCGAGCTGCAACCAACGCCCGTCTTGTTGTCGGGCAGAGGTGCCACTGCTTTTGTAATCGACAATGGCGAAACACTTTTGACCGTCGATCTCACCGAGGTCGATCCGGTCAATCCGGCCGGCAAGTTTCACGCGCTGCGGGCCTTCGCCAAGCTCGAGCGGCTTGGTGGTTCCGCGGGCTGAACCTCGATCGGGTTTGCCTCCAAAGGGAACTTCGAAATGCTGCGGCAACAGCGGAGATTGCCAACCGCGGCTGTGGTTCTTTTCGTACTCAGTGTGCTGATCCCCATAATGGGCCAACCAGCCGAGCAGCGTGCGGCGGTCGATCTCGCGGAGTGCCACTTGCAGCCGCCCCGGCTCACCGCGGGCTCGCACCACGGCCGTCAACGTCCGCTCAATTCGCTGCTGGAGGCGGTCTTCGTCCTGGTCCGCCAGCGAAGCGGGACGTTGTTCCTCTTCGTTCAACTCGTCGTGAAGTCGGGCCAGCGCGGCATGCAGATAACCGCCCCGCCGCATGAAGTCGGTCTCCAGCACCAACTCTTCTTGAGGTTCGACATGCATCACCCGCTGCATGAAGAACTGGAATGGGCACTTGGCATAGTCCTCTAGTTGGCTGGCGCTCCAGGTTCGCTCCGGACCAAACTGCTGCTGCAACTGGTCGCGCGCGGCGGGGCTCAGCAGCATCCCTTCGTGAGGGCCGAATCCTTGTCGCGCACTCCGCTCTCTGGTCACGGCGAAGCCGGATATCAGCCGGGGAATCACATTCCGCGATGTCCCTTGCGCCAGCTGTACGAACAGGTCCTCGTGACCTTCTTCCATGACCTCATGCACGGCTTTGACGCGCAAATCTCGAGGGCACAACGGACGAGGGGAACTGGGAACCGACGTCAGCTCGTACTCCGTGGTTCGCTCAATGCGACCGGTCCCGGCAGCCTGCTCCACCTCGGTCAAGAAGGGGCTCGGCAGCAACACCTGGGCTTTATGGTCCAGGGCCGGATAGCTCAGGTAGAGCCGCTTGGTTGCCCTAGTCAGCACTTCGTAGAACAGCAGCATCTCTTCTTGGCTGTGCTCGGCTCGCAGCGTGAGAGGTAGACCTGCCTGACGCAGTTGGGCGGCCTCCGCTTCGCTATACAGGCCGGTTGCTCTGGAAGGGGAAGGGAACGCGGTCTCGGTCAGTCCGGCAAAGAACAGATACGAAGCAGACAGGAATCGCATGTTGGCCGCAGTGATGACGCGAACCCGGCCATGTTCGTCGAGGGAGCGGGGGAGCGATTCGGTTTGACCAATATCGGTGAGGAGAGCGACCATACCGCCGGCGTCGCGCTCCGGCACCTCTCCTGCCAATTCGGCCAACAGAGCATCTTCGCGATCCAGCGCACTGAGCAGAAGTTCCCAAGCGGCTCGATCTCGCTTGCCGCAATCAGGATCCGCCGCAGCGTCAATCGCCGCCACCGTACCAAGCTCTGCCCCCAGTTGCTGGAGCGCTTCTCTCCACTGCCTGGCCGTTCCGCCAAGGGGTAAGATCGCCAGCGCCGTCTGAAGTTGCTCCAGGACCAGGCACGCTTCTTCGACGGTGGCCGCGGTGATCCGGGAGCGTGACTCACCAGACGGTTGTTCATCGGTCGAATCTTGCTGCTGACGCGCTTCGCGCTCAGCCAGCGATTCCTGCAACTGCCTGGCTTCGCGCAGGAGCGACTCGCAACCAGAGGGAAGTTGCAAATGCCGCACTACCTGCTCCACGCTATCCGCGGCAAGCCCTCCGTTCCAGGCAGCCCAATCCGGCTGGAAGAAGTTGTGCCGCAGCAGCTGCAGCACGCGCCGGAACGGCCAGTCTTCGCGCACGAGCTCCAGCAGTTGCAGCACGAAGGTGGCAACCGGCGAGGCGCTCAGCGGAGCCCTCCAGTCGATGGCCGTAGGGATACCGTACCGCGTGAACACCTCGTCAATCAGTGGGCCGACGCCAGAGAGTGAGCGATAGACCACCACCACGTCGTCCGCAGCAACCGCACCGGTGGCATCGGGTGAGATGCCGGTCAAGAGCTGCTTCACCCGCCGGGCAATCTGTTCCACCTCTCCCCGTGTGCCGGCGGCGGCCAGAATCTCCAGCCCTGTGGTATCCGTTGCCGGTTCGATTTGGCGCAAGCTGGAGAAGAGTTGAGTTTCGATATGTTCGAGCGCCGGAAAACCATCGCTGGCCCGGTCCACCCAAACGGTTTGGAGATCAGGATGCCGGCGTTGCAGCTTGCGCTGGGTTTCTTGCGTTTTGGCAAACAGATCCTCACGTCCGGAGTTTTGTTCCATCGGCAAGCTGATCAAAATCCGCCGTGTTCGTTCGGCCAGCAGTTCCAGAATCTCATGCTGCGTGCGGGTGAAGTCGGTGAAACCATCGACCACAATGCACTGAAGCCCTGCGAACGGACGGCGTTGTCCTGCCCGGAGCAGTTCGCGTGCCGTCCAAAATCGCCCTTGCGCGTCGTAATATTGATGTTCGAGCAGTCGGGCTTGATAGGTTTCGTACAGCCAGAGAAGTTCTTGGTCTTTGGCGGTCATCCCCCGTTCGTGACAGGCTTGCGCGAAATGTTCTGGCCAGATCTCCAGACGTTTCCATTCGCTGATCAGGTCGCCGACCAAATCCACGAGTCCACTCGTGGCGGCAATAGGAGCGAAGTACGTCAACCGACCGCTGCGGTGAGCCTGATCAATCAGGTTGCGCACCAGCGTGCGTTTCATGTTGCTGGACAATGGACGCACGGCTTGATCGGATGCCGCCAGGACCGCCTCGGCGAAGTGATCGAACGTGGTAAATCCAGGGCTCAAACAACTTGGCAGCTGATCATTGAGCAGCGCATGCCGCAGCGCGTCCACCGCCCGATACGTGGGGGCAATCCAGAGTGCCGAGCCAGGAGGGTTACTCCGCAGAAACTGGCGATAGCGATCCAAGAGCCGCGCAGTCTTACCGCTGCGTGCCGGACCTGCCAAGAGAGTAACGTTTGCTGCCATCCTTGCCTAACCGCCTGCGGAGTCGGGGTTCCGTTCACAACGGTTAGGATTATTCCACGGTCGAGGCGAAACGTCCAGAGTTGATGGTTAGGAAGTTTCCCTGACGGATGCCTCAGGCACACCATCAACCAGCGATGCCGGCGGCCGTGATTCCCATCAGCGAGAAACCAACCACCACCAACGAGTGGCGGATATAGCCTTCGCGGATCAACTCCGGCACTTCGGACAGGGGGCGAAGGACCAATTCGATTCGCTCATGTTCGTCGAGATTCGGCTCGGCAACCTTTTGAGCATTGCGAACCAGATAGCTAAAGCAGTGGTTGTTCTGAAACGCCGGGTTGGGCCAAACCATCCCGAGCAACTCCGGCGGATCGCCAGCGTAGCCGGTTTCCTCCAGAAGTTCCCGAGCGGCACACTCAGCAGCGTCTTCGCCGGGATCCACCATGCCACCGGGAATCTCCAAGGTGATTCCCTTGACGCCAAACCGGTACTGCCGGATCAGGACCACCTGATCGTTTGGCGTCACCGCCACCACGTTGGTCCAGTCAGGACAGTCAAGCACCACAAAGTCATGCTCTTCTTGCTCAGGCTCCAACCGATACCGATGTTCCTCAAGCTGGAAGATCCGGTGGTCGGAAACCTTGCGCTGCGATACGAAGTTCCAATGTTCTTGCGGCATGGAAGAAGCTCAAAGTAATCGTGAAGGACAGGGCGAAGAACGGAGAACAGGTTACCTTTGGCGGTCTTCCCAAGGGAGCGGACGCAAGGTGCCATCTGGAGAAAAAATCTTAGGGTCCGCTGACGGGAACATCGCCAGCAGATGGACTTCCACGTCGCCAGTCGGCTTCAGCCCGTGAACCACACCCGCTGGCACCAGAATGTTGGCAGGTGCCGTCACAACTCGAGTCTCGTCGGCAACCGTCAGTTCAATCTGCCCGGCGAGCAACATCAGCACTTCTTCCATCTCATGGTAATGCACGGGAATATGACCGCCGGGGCCTATCCATTGCTCCCAGGTGGTCAGAGACTCAGAGCGACTGCCATCTACCAACACGCGCGTCTTGATCCGTGGGACTTCGCGGATCGGCAGCTGGTCATGCTGAGCGATTGAGTAAGCTCGCGCGTGGTTCATCAAGCGAAACTCCTGACAATGTTACTGGCGTCCCGGATCGAACGGTCACGATCACCTGACCATTCGAGTTGGTTGATGTTATCATTGGAAATCCAACCTGATTTCAACATCCAGCGCGATTGCTACCGCGCTCGACCACGCCGGAGTGCAGAATGTTTGATCGTACGGCTATCTTAACAACTTGGCTGCTTGGACTTGCTATGGTTCTTTCTGCTGCGAATCTGTTTGCGCAGAGTGCCAACCGTGACGCTCGGCCTCCGCTGGCCAAAGCGCCCTTTGATGCCCAACAAGCTACGGCGCTGCAAACGGCCTGGAGCAAACATCTGGGAGTTGCCGTGGAGACGACCAACTCGCTGGGGACCAAGATGGTGCTGATTCCGCCAGGCGAATTCTTGATGGGGAGTACGGACGCACAGGTTACCGCCGCCTTGGAGATGGCCAAGCAGCTGGAAGTGGATGAGAACACGCAGAAGCGAATCCGCGAGACCGAGCGGCCTCAACATCCGATGACCATTGCAGAACCTTTCTTGTTGGCCGCCACCGAAGTCACGATTGCGCAATTTCGCAAATTCGTCGAGGAAACCGGCTATCGCACGCAGGCCGAAGTACTCGGGACCGGCAACACCGCAACTCCTGAGAAAGCCACCGCTGAACAACGCAACGGGTTTGACTGGCGCACGCCAGGTTTCGCCCAAAAGGAGGACGCGGCCGTTTCTCAGGTTACCTGGAACGATGCCGTCGCCTTCTGCAACTGGCTCAGCAAACAAGAGAAACTTCGGCCAAGCTACCGGATGGACAAGAAGCAGGGCTGGGTCCTGGTTCCCAAGGCCGTCGGATACCGCTTGCCGACCGAAGCCGAGTGGGAGTTTGCCGCCCGGGCAGGTACCAACACCCAATTTCATTTCGGCGACGATCCCACGGCATTCACCAAGTACGGTTGGTTCAACTTCCGCTCAGGCAGTACCCCGGTCCGTGAGGTGGGCACCAAACTTCCCAACCAGTTCGGGCTGTACGACATGCACGGAAACATTGCCGAGTGGTGCGAGGACTACTACGATCCCACTTCTTATCCCACGCACTACGTGACCAGCGCGCCGGATGCCAAGATTGGTTCGCGGCGGGCGGTGCGCGGAGGAGATTGGTGGGGGAATGCCTTGCGGTCGCGGAGTGCATTTCGCGGTTATGGGGATCAGATCACCCGGAGTGATGATCTCGGGTTCCGCGTTGCCCGCTCGAAGTAGAAAATCGCAAGGTTGTCGATCGCAAGGACGCGAAAATGGACTGAACTCGTACGCCAATTCCAAGGGAGAAGGAACATGCTCGAAAAGTGGATTACCACCGGCGGCGGCGAGATCAGCATGGTGCTTTTGTCGGCACTGATTACGTACATGGCAATCGTGGCCTACACGCGGGTGATTGGGCTCCGAAGCTTCTCTAAGTTGTCGGCAGCAGACTTCGCAATGACGGTTGCCGTAGGATCGTTGTTTGCCAGCACGATCTCCGCGCCCTCCCCGCCACTGTTATTGGGACTGGTGGCAATTGCTTCACTTTTTGTCGGTCAGGCTGCGGTCGCCTTTCTCCGCTTTCGTTTTGATTGGTTTTGCAAAGCAGTTGACAACCAACCATTGCTGCTGATGTCGAGTGGAGATTTCTTGGACGAGAATCTTAGGCGAGCGAACGTCACACGCGCGGATATTTACGGAAAACTGCGTGAAGCGAATGCGTTCAATTATCGGGAAGTAAGGGCGGTCATCTTTGAAACGACGGGCGACATTTCCGTGTTGCATTCGAGCGATGCAGAAAAACCGCTTGAGCCTGACTTCTTCAAAGATGTTCAAGGGGCGGAACATCTTTTTTAGTCCACCTCGTACACCAGGCCGCCTTCATCGCCGGCCAGCGGCCTTATCCCAACCGCAAACCGTGCGGGAGCGATTCGCCAAACACCAGGCCTTGCTCGTCCCCTTCGAGACTTCCACCAACTTCTACCAGGTCCAGGTAGTGTTGGGTTGCATCGGCGGCTTGGAGCCAAGATAGTGCCTGGCGTCTCTGAGATTCGCTTAAGTCCCGGTATCGGTCGTCGGTACGCCTGGCAATTTGCATCACACAAAGCGTTCCGACCCCATCCAGTGGTGCCTGATCTAGCAAGGTGTCGAACCAACCGGTGACCTGGTCCGCTGGCAAGACGGCGTTTAGCGGACCGTACATGGGCACCCGAGCGGCAAGTCGGCCAATCATCCAAATTAAAGCGGGTTTCAGCGGGGCGAATCTGCTGCGTCCGGCGAGTTCGAGACCTATCTTCACCAACTCTGCCTTGGCCGCCAACGGGATCAATTCCAGCGAGCCCAAGAGTCGCCATGCTTCGATGGTTTGCTGATCGGCGAACGTGGGGTCGACCCCTTTCCCGCGACCGGTGGTGGTTTGCTTGTACAGTTGACGGACCGAAGCCATCAGCGGATCTGCCAAGGCAATCTGTTGTCCGGCAGGGAGTCCGCCCGTGACGCGCCGCCAGAGGATCCAGTTTTCGCTCCGAATCCGGGGCGTGGCGTGTGCCAGTTTGCCTTGTACCAGACGCCAGGTTTCGGCAACTCGCCAGTCGTCCAATGCCAGCCCATAGCCAGGACGCAGGGCGAAGCCAAGCAGGTTGAGCCAGCGGGCTTCGTGCTTGGCACTCTTACGGCGTCCCTGTTCCAACTCGCGGAGGTGGTCCCAAATTCGCCGCAGTAGCGAAGGGGGCCAACTCTCGCGACTTGCCCCGCTCGCTTCGTGCAGGGCTTTAGCAAGTTGGTCCGGCGGGAGCGTGGCTTCTGTGCCAAAGGTGGCGTTCAATTGCGAGGCGCAGGCGTCCCAAACTTCTTCGTCCACAAAGCCTGCCTGCTCGGCCTGACCTTGGTGGGCGGTGACATCCGTCTGCGTGGTCGAACGGACGTCGAACTGCAACCGCCAGCTTCGCTTCCCAGCGACCTCGCTGCACCACAGATCAAGCGTCCCGATCTCGGTGAGTCGGGCGTGGACGCGTACAGAGACTTCGTCGGCATCCTCCTTGCGCCGGGTCTGAAGCACCGTGCGGATCGGCGGAAGCTGCGTCATTTGCTCGCGGTCGAAAGCTACCAACTCGCCTGGCGGATCGGTCAAACGCGTGCTGGATACATACAAAGGAAATTCGACAGGTTGCGAGACCGTCAACCGCAGCGGGTGTTGGTCCAGCGTGACATCTTCGCCAGGCTCGGACCCGGCCGGGAGCAGGCACATTGCCTGAGGGGGATCACTATCCACGCCAAGGTAATACGTGCGTGCCAGGCCAGCGGCAATCCGGACCCCCGCCCCACGGCGGACCATGCCGTAATAGGCGGCTCCTTGGCTGACCGCCAAATCCAGCCGGGCCTCCTCAAGTACCTGAGGGCTCCAGTTGGGGTCATCCGGCGTGCGGAACCAATGCTCCAAACATTCAATCACCCGTTGCCGCAACAGCGGAGAGGCGAACACACCTCCGTTGAACAGGACCACATCCGGCCGGGCAGGGTCTTGCCCTGCTCCACCGACGCCGTGAGCCGCCTCTTCTTGCTGACCTGCATGGCGATGGGCTGAAAGAAACGCCGCCAAGTAACGGGTCACGGCGGCGTCCGACGCGTAGGGAAGTCCAAACTCCTGAAAGCCAGAGGTGCGCGCGGGGAGTCTCATTCAGTCCGACCAGTGGAAAGAAACCTTCCAGCAGAACTTGGGCCGCCTCTTCACGGCGGACCTTGATCTGTTGCGAGCCGCCGATCAATTTCGAACCGCTCGAAGGAAGGTTGATGGTCACTTCGTCCGGCCCGTTCGGCGTGAGTAATTCTTCTTTCACACGTCGGCAGGTGCGAACCAGGATGGACCAACTGCGGGCTTCGAGCTTGCGACCAATCTGCTCTTCGAAGTGGTGCGCCAAAGCAAGATCAAGGTTGTCTCCTCCTAGAATCAAATGCTGTCCGACAGCGATTCGCTGGAACTGCACGTTGGCGTCGCTATCACTCTGCTCATTGCGGCGAGCGCGGATTAGGGTGAAGTCCGAGGTTCCACCGCCGACGTCGCAGACCAGGATTTTTTGTCCTGGCGAGATGAACTCCTGCCAGTTGTGGCGGTGCTTATCAATCCAGGCGTAGAAGGCAGCCTGTGGTTCTTCAATCAGCACAATCCGGGGCAAGCCTGCGGTTTGCGCGGCTTTGACCGTTAGCTCTCGGGCGACTTCGTCAAACGATGCGGGGAGCGTGATCACCACATCCTGCTGCGCCAGCGGGGCGTGCGGGAAGCGGGCATCCCAGGCTTCGCGCAGGTGCAATAAGTACCGGCTGCTGGCATCCACCGGCGAGAGCCGATCGGCGTCTTCTGCCCCGTGCCAGGGAAGCAGCGGAGCGGTCCGATCCACCCCGCTGTGGCACAGCCAACTTTTGGCAGACACGATCAACCGGCCTGGCACCAACGTCCCGTGATCGCGGGCAAACGCCCCCACGGTATAATCCGGCGAACGCTTCTGCCAAGGAAGTTCTAACGCCTGCGGAGGAAGCTCTTTGGCAGAAGGTTGGTAGTGGAATGAAGGGAGCGTCTGCCGGGCTTCAACTTCGCCGGCGGCCACCACCTGCGGGATCTCTAGCACTTGCAGCTGCCAGGCTTCTTCGGCGGTATCCACGTACGCCAAGGCCGAGTTGGTGGTGCCTAAGTCGATTCCGACAACGTACTGGCTCTCTGCGG
This sequence comes from uncultured Planctomycetia bacterium, assembly GCA_942492195.1. GTDB lineage: Bacteria > Planctomycetota > Planctomycetia > Pirellulales > S012-138 > CALOEH01. The sequence continues at coordinate 23,976 of CALOEH010000123.1, forward strand.
CCTCATTGCCTACCGGTGCCATAGTGGATTAACCCTCTGCGTCATCACGAACACTAAACTCCAGCTTCCAGCGATGATCACTCTTGGTGCTGACGCACCAGAGTTCGAAGACCCCGAGTTCGGTGATCTTGGAATGGAATCGCACGGGCACGTACGCTTCGTCCAGGCCATCGGGGGCGTCGAGCGTGGACTCCAGCGAGTCGGTCTCGGCCAGTTCTTCCTCTTGCCACCGATCGAGCGTGTCCCCTGGGGTGTCTTCCTTGCGTACGGATGAACTGAAGAAGCGGAACTGGGCCGGCTCGCCAATCACCAGGCCAATTTCACGGCCAGGGACTTCGGTCTCCGTCCCTTCTTCCATACTGTGGGGAACCACGCACAAGGCGCGGAGCGGACGCGGGGCCCCCGGTACGGCCAGCCCTGCGGATTCGATGCCTACGTAGTAACTGCGGGCGGTGCCTCCCCGGATTCGCACCCCGCCACGATGTTTTGACCATCCATAGTAGGCGGCACCTAGCGCCACGGCGTGGTCCAGGTCATGAGCGCCCGCCAGCGGTTGGGGAGCCTGATCGGGGAACCACCCTCCCATGGTTTGGAGGAACCGGTCACGGAACGCCTGGGCTTTGAACACCCCTCCGTTGAACAACACGTGTGTGGGATGGACGGCGCCCTCGTCACTCCCATGCGCTTTGAGGAAAGCGGCCACGTGCCGAGTAATGGCCGTGTCGGACTCGAACGGGAGACCGATTTCTTGAAACCCTGAGGCTCGTTGGCGAGCCGGCATCTCATCCAATTGGCAGGCAGGAAAGAACCCGTCGGCCAACAGATCCAGCACCCCTTGGCGTTCGACATCCAGCTTGACGGTCTTGGCAATCACCTTACTCCCACGCCCAAGCACGGAGATGGGATGTTTCTTCGAACCGGATTCGGAAAGCAAGTCTTCTTTGGCGGCGCGGCAAGAATGCCAAAGCGACACGGACTGCCAAGGGTCGAGCTTCACGTTCTTTTCGGCGAATAGTCCGGCCACGTAGTGGGCGAGCGTGAGGTCCATGTTGTCGCCACCGACTAGCAGATGGCTGCCGACGGCTTTGCGCTCCAGGGTCAGGTCTCCGCTCTCTTCGTTGACCGAAACGAGTGTCAGGTCGGTGGTCCCCCCGCCGACGTCGCAGACCAGGAGCGACTCGCCGAGCTTGAGAACTTTGCGCCATTGGTCCCCTTGGCTGTGTAACCAGGCGTAGACGGCCGCTTGAGGTTCTTCGAGCAGAAGCAGGTTGGCTGGTAGACCCGCCGCCGCCGCGGCCTCGCGGGTGAGTTCACGAGCGCTGGCGTCGAATGAAGCTGGCACGGTCAGCACCACCTTCCTGTTCGGCCACCGGAGCACCGGGAAAGGCAGACGTCCCAGTGCGGCTACCAGGTGCTCCAGGTATCGCTGCGATGCCGGTGATGGGCGAAACCTGCACTTCGTCCGGAGAGCCAAGACCATGGCAGGATCGGTCTGATCGCCGGTCCACGCGGCTGTGGCAAAGCCAGCTCTTGGCGGCCACCACGGTTCGATCAGGAACTTCCGCACTCTGGCTTCGCGCCCATTGACCTACGGCGAAATCGCGACCATCCGCCCAATCCAGGTCGAACGAACCTTGTCCCGCTTCGTGCTCGCTGGCCAGATACAGGAACGAAGGCAAGCTGGTCCGGGACTCTACGGTTGCCGCAGCCGCCAACTGTGGGATAGACAGCAACTGGACGTCTGGCTCGTCAGCGTCCAGCGGCGCGTAAGCCAACACGCTGTTGGTGGTTCCCAGGTCAATGCCTAGCAAGTATCGGGCAGCCATCAGATACGATTCTCCGCGTTGTGAAACCGATGAGTCACGCGCAAATAGTTCAGAGCTCGACTTCGGCAGGGTGCACAATCATGGCGGCGGCCGGAGTGCCGTTCCATTGAGGAAGTTCGCTCCGTGTGGCCTGCCACCCATGATGCTCAAGTCGGCCTCGAAACGGAGGGTTCCCGCTGACGTTGCCTGACAGTTTGTAACACAACGGATCGAAGCCCTGGGGCACTTCCACCGATTCCTGCTCCTCGCCCGGCAAGACCGGCTCAAGGGCGAACAATCTCTTGAGCACCGCTTGCGAGTCACGATGCACGTCTCGGACGGCACCTCCGATCTGCTCGTCGGTGTATTCGTCCAGCGGTTCTTGCAGGAAATCGACCAATCGAGCTTCACGCTGCAACGTGGCCAGCAGCGTGAGCGCCTCGGAGCGGGCAGGCTTGGGTGGCTTGTTTTCGGCCGGCTTTGCCTTGGGTTTGGGTTTGGGTTCCGCTTCAACCGGCGCCTGCTGGTCATAGACCAACTCCAAGCGCCGGGCGGTTTCGGCGTTCACCAAGACTCCCCAAAAAACTCGCAGCGCAAACCACATTCGATGCATGACAGTCAATCCTCAGGAAATCACTCCGAGCCAACGTGTTGGGTAGTACACAGCAAGACCCGAAGCGTTGTCAACCGGGTGCCTCACCGCAAAGGGGCGGCGCTGGAAACTTGTTGCCATTGATTCGTTCGGCCTGAAACGTAAGGAGGCCATCGGCGGCAAGATCCACCTGACCAACGACCTCCTCTTCATGTCGCACGCGCTCAACCGAGTTCGGGGAAAGTCGCAGAGCCGTCCAGGTCTCGGAAGGCCTGCCGTTGCGAAAACTTTTGTGTGGGGGAACTTTTTCGCCAGCAGACCTTCTAATCCTCTGAACACCCCGGACTTTGCAAACTGGCCAGTGGCTGACCCGCCTGAATGAGGGGGCAGCGCGCAGGCAACCGCTTCCCGGTGTTTACCTTTCTTTTGCGATTCGCAGGTGCAGCAGGCATTCCTATCGTCTTGCTATCAGAGGAGTTCGGCATGCAGTGGCAACAATCCTTCCGTTGGGCAGCGCTGGCGGCAATCTTGGTAGGGCAATCCGCTTGGCAGCTATCACTGCAAGCCAACGAGCCAGGCAAACCGGGGACGCAGGGCAAACAGGCGGCCGTTGGGGAAGGCTGTGTATTTTCTCACTGTGGCGAAGGAAGTCGGCGCGTTTAACGCATCAATCCCGATCACGTTATTTCATGATTCAACGAGGTGAGTGAGAGGAGTCGATATGGCTGGGACACAGAGACGAACTCTGAGAATGGGGAAAAGTTGTGTGAATTTTTTTTCCAAAGTTTGGTTGAGAAAACGGCGATTACCTTCCTCATGTCATTGGGGCGGTCGTCATTCTGTGGGACGTTGGTTGGCTAGGGGCGAAAATCCTGAGAGGGTTGACCGTCAAAGTCCTACAGGTCTGTGGAATTGAGGAATTAAGTAAAAAAATAAAACTGCACGCCATACTCACAAAAATAGGAATGACGAGTAGCCTGGACCAGATTATTGGAGGTTTTGTGTATTACATCATCCTCCTGATTTTTGCCATTTCAGCCTCAGAAGTCCTCGGATTCAAACTTGTCCTGGACACATTAAACTAGGTTTATTGCCTACTTACCTCATGTTCTGGGAGCGTTTTTAATTTTAATCATAGCCTTGTATCTTGCCAAAATGATGAAGGACGGCATTGCGTCCGCTTCAATCAATTTAAACATTGCTTATGCTGGAGCAATGAGTTCAGTGTTGGAAATTGTCATTGTGGGTTTTGGAATCATCCTGGCCTTAACTGAATTGGGCTTAGACATGACAATCTTCACCGCCAATGTCACCATCATCATCACGGGCATCGTATTGGCGATGGGCCTGTCCATTGGCTTGGGAAGTCGAACGACTGGCGTTAACAACTTGCGCGATATTATACAGCTCAACTCTCTTCATGTCGGGGATAAAGTATCCCTAGCCGGGCACAAAGGAGTCATCATAAAGGTCACGCCCATCTCAGTTCTTATCCAAACGGACA
>CALOEH010000124.1:0-4732 GCA_942492195.1 uncultured Planctomycetia bacterium
AACGAGCGTGCCCGTGTGGCCAAATTATTGAACGACGCTCAAACGCCGCCGTTTTGCTGCTTTGCGATCGTTTTCAATCCCAAATCTCAGCCGATCTCCATACTGACCGGCGAGATCGATGGCGCCGCGGCACGGAGGTCTGGGCTTGAGGCCGCGGCAGTGAATAGACTCGGCTCGCTTCGCTGTCACGCAGCGTCGCGGTAGTAGTACCGGAGCAGTCCACCGAGCCGCTCTCGGCACTCAATCTTGCCCGCAATCTGACCCACTTCATCAGCGGGCTTGATCAGCTCATTGTCCAGTCCTTGGTGGTTTCGCTCGCCGTGGTGATCAAGGATAGAAGCGACTCTTGCGGCTTGGAGGCATGACCGACTGATTGAAGAACAAAACCCATACTGCCTCACTCGGAGCGACTCTTTCCTCTTCCATGGCATTTTCGACATACCTTGCCAGCTCATTGTCGGTGACGGAGGCAATCAGGGGGCCAGCAGTGGATGGAAATCTTGGCCGTCATGCTATTGTCGTATCTTGTAGTTTGGAGCAGGATCGCACATCCCTTGTACAGCCCTACATCCCCGATTGGGACCAAGAAGACGGCCCTAGAAACCGGCATTTCGGAATCGTTTTCAGACTGCCGTTACAGGCCGGACAGTCGCCGCAGAATCACGCCGCAATGCCGCTGCTGAAGGCTGGTTCCAGGGCGGTAGGGAGGCCGGAATGTGGCGAGCAGGAGCAGGTGTCATTGCCGTCTCACAGAGGAGATCTGACACGTGCCGTGTGCAGTTCGTCGCTCGCTGTGGAAGATCGGCTAGACGGTCCAAGCGGCTCCTCAGAAGTGCCGCTGATGCGATTGCGAGATCCATCAGAGTTCGCCATGACAAGGCGGGGCCCCGGGAGTATCGAGGTGGTTGAGGAGTGCTTCCGTTTGGCCAGTTCTGGCCTCGTTTCCCCTACGGAAAATTACGGAGGAATCGGCCAATTACTACTCTTCCTCGCAAAGATTGCGTCGCTTCGCAACGCTTTGCAAAACCAGCTACAATTGCGTAAACTCAGGAATCAACGCAACTTGAGACCGTTATTCGACTTTTGTTGCTGGCGGCTACGGAACCGAAGGCCCACTGGCAATAAGATGGAGACGAAACCAAAACAGATACAGCTGTAGCCCCACCAGGGTTTCCCCAGCCATTGATCTACCAGTGAGGGTGCTGGTCCTGCGGGGGCACTTGGAGTCGTCGGCTGGGATTCCTCCGGTTGAGGTTCATTCATTTGAGCTGTCCCCTGTCGTTCGCGTGAAGGAATGCTGGAAAACCGCCCGATCATTGCACCTGCACTGCGGTGTCCAGCTTGGGAAGCGCGAAGTGCGTGTCGCGGTAGCGTTCGCTCAAGCGAGCCTGCATGATCTCGATCTCATGCAACTGCTCAAGCCGCGCCTCTTCCAATTCATAGAAGTCCGTAATTGCCTCCTGTAGTTCGGCAGGCAAGGACTCCCACTGTTCATCGGTGAGGTTGGCGAGCATCCTCTCCAGGGGCTCCAATGCCCCTGACCGCCGTCCTGACCGTCTGTTTCGTACGGGGCAAACCCCGCTCGGTCATGAGTGTTTGAAGGCGCTCGTACGACCGCACTTCCCAATCATCGGTCGCAAAATGCCGACGAACCATGGCTACCAAGTCGGCATCCACATCAGCAGTGCTGGCCCCCTTGGCGGCGCGTAGTGCTGCCAGGAAGTTATCGAAGCGGCGTTTGAAATACTGGTTGGCTGGTACATCGCTTTCAGGTGGCAGTTCGAAGCGGAAGCGGTGCAGTGAAACAACTGTGGCACTCCAAAACCTTTGCGTGCTCTCCGCTTTCTTCTGAAGCTGAGCAATCCCTTGAATGTTGTCGCGGGCCCCATGGTCCTCCCAAAGGGCGTGACGGAATACGCCTGCCAACGCAAGTGCGATGACGAAGCTGATCTTGGATGATGCCCACGATTCGACTTGAGCGGGTTTCGTTTCTTCTGGCGGGCTAACGCTGCTAGCTTGGTGTCTCCACCACTGCACAACGCGTCGATAATGCACGCACGGGTAAGCAACACCCAGCGCAAAGTATGACCAGCCCAGGAATACCCACGCATCTTCGCGCGGCAGGCCACACAGGGTTGCAATCGCGCAGCCGATGAACAGCGCCGCAACGGCGGAGAGCCAAGGCCGCCTGCGGATAGATTGTCGGAGACCGTTGCCAATCGCCGCTGGCGTAGACCGAGGCTCTGGGGTAGTAGGTGAGGACGGCACCGAGGCGAATTCTCTCGCCGCCATCTCGTGATCGGGTACATCGGGCATGGCACATGCTCCAAGGTTATAAGAATCCTGCCTGATTAGATGGTAATGCCCCTATTGCTGAAATGCTACTTATAGTCCGTCGCCTGATCGTCACCAGGCAGATATGATGCGGCAATGGGTCGCAAACGAGACATCCTGGCACGATTCGGACAACGGATGCGCGAACTGCGCAGCTACCACGTGTCCGGGTCGGTGATGCGGCCCAGCCCGGTCAGCCCGGTGCCGGCATATTGGTCACGACTTCGATATTACCGACGCTGGCATGTTGCATTTGAGCGGGCTCACGCAGTTAAAGCTCCTGCGATTGAACGAACCCTACCGAAGCCAGCGTCCCAACCCGCCCCCGCCCACGTTGCCCAACCACACTCCGTCAGCAATCGCCGGGCCATGTTGGGAAGCTTCCCATCCTTACCTCGACAGGAGAACCACGACGATGTCATAATAAGCCGGCCGTGGCCGGGCACAGACGCTCCGAGGCATGATGTGACTCAAGTCGTTCCGTTTGGGCAGGCTCGGCGGGGGAGTTGCCGTGTGGGTCTTTTCCGACGTGGGTTTCATGCTTGGCTGCCTGGCCTTCTGGCCCGAAGTGGTGACGGGCGAGATCAATGAGCGTTCTGCGAATTTGTGTCGCCGCGAGTCCAAAAAACTGACGAGCCGATTCAGGCTGGACATCACTCAAAGACCGATGCAATCGCATCACGGCACCTTGGAAGACATCGTCGGTCTGTTCCCAGCGGCGCAGGCTCGGATAGTTGCTGAGCATCTTTCGCGTTAGCTTGAGCAGCCGAGTCGAGGCTTGGGCGATTAGTTCGTCGTACGCAGCTTGGTCCCCATCGCCAGCTTTGTCCAAAAGGGCTGAGAGGGAAGTAGCGGAGTGGGTGTTGGAGAATGGAGGGACGGTTTACATCCATGACCCAAGCCGATTCACCACCAAGCCCTCAGTTGAAATAGGTGGCGAGGGTGGTAGCGTGCAGGTCCAGCAAGTGGCCAGCTTGCCTAATGAACCATTCTGGGTTTCGGAAGTATCGTTCAGAGGTGTGGAGCTCAAAGGATGACGTAATTGCCGAGTACCAGGTTCTTGGTGTTGCCTTCGCAAATTCGCTGGACCTGATGGGTCCGACCTTCACGGATGCTGGCATTGACCAGCCGACGATTGGCAGTGTTCGTGAACCGCCCAGCAGCCAGACGCTCCAGTTCAAGGCTCAAACCGAGCCCTGCTTCGGCCAACTCGTTCGCACCGAATTGATGTCCACGCCACGCACGACGCATTGCAAACGCCTCGTCGATCAACGCCAGCACCGCGCGAGGAAACCGCGCAGCCCCACGCACGGCCGTGGCCAAGAGGTTTTGGCAACGACGCTGCAAGTGCCCCAGGCATTGTTGATGAAATGCGTTTGCGAATCGGTCATAGACGCTCCAACCATCGTGCACTAACGTGCCGGACCAATCGATCCCTAACAACCGTTTGGCAGGCTTGTGGCTGCGGGTTGGGTCGATGTCGTAACATGTCGCATTCGAGCCCACGAAAACATGCAGCCACGCCGAACGTCCCGCCACACGCCAGCCGGTTTCGTCCGGCGCGACCTCCGGCGAGCCGCGGACACGCTTGCGAATCTGCTGATAGGCAGGCTTCATACGCTTTGCTGAGCGATGGATGGAACGAACACTGGTGGCCCGAGCCAGACAAAGTTCTTCAAACATGGTTCGCAACAGCTTTACGCTCTTGCCGTGCGACAAGCCTAGCTGCTTGTTGAGAATCGCCAGCAAGGCGTGCACGTTCGGACCCAGTTGGCTCGCCGCCGCGCCGGCTGCCGTCGATGTCTGCACGGCATGTCGGCCGCGCACCTTCCGATGGCAAGTCTTGCAATCGCCTACATGCACATCGAAGCGACGATAGATCACCGTTCGCGGGATCTCGGTTTGATATTGCGGCGAGATCTCGGTTTCAGAGATATGCTTGCCGCCGCAGTGTGGGCACGCCTTCGGCAGCGGCACGTCATAAGTCTCGTCGATTCGCGGCGGCTGCGATGGGCATGGCGACCGTGCCGCCTGCCTCGCTTCCGGCCCGGCTTCCTCGGCGGCTTTGCCGGCTCTTCTTGTTTCCGAAACGGAGCCGTTTGACGCTTGCCTGCCTTTTGAAGTTTCTCCAACTGCAGCCTTAGCTTTTCGTTCTCTTGTTGTAGCTTTTCGATCTCTTGTTGCAGCTTCTCGAACCTTCCCGTCAAGTCGACGTTCTGCTGCAGAGCCTGCTTCAGTTGTTTTCGCAACTGAACGTTCTCCTTCAGCAGCAGCCCATACGTAGGCCGAGCCGTTCCAGCAAAGTCGCATTGTGTTGCGTCGTGTCCGCGTTCCGTACGGCACATCAGCTAGCAACCGAGTGCTAGCTGGCAAGAAATGCCAGAAAACGGTAAACAAT
>CALOEH010000125.1:0-57863 GCA_942492195.1 uncultured Planctomycetia bacterium
AAACGCTAGCGTGTACAGGAGGTCCGTTGTACACGCCAGCGTGAGTAGAAATCTTCAACATCAAGCAATGTTTAAAGTTAGCAATGTGTGGTTTACCAGCGAACGGTAGCGCTCGTGGTCAGACCGTGGTAGAACAAGTCGCCGGTTCGCATCGAGAGCGTGGGGGTGGTGGCAACGTTGACGCCAGGACCTTGGTCACCAGCCAAAGCCACGCCGTTGATGAACAGGATCTGGTATCCGGCATCCAGGCTGAGCCACGAGGTCAAGTTCAAGTGTCCCTTGGCTCCGACTTCTCCAACGAACGATTGGGTCCGACGAGTCGGACAGGCTAAGCTGGTTCGGTCCTGGAACGGCAATCGTGGTCGAGCGGGTATCACCGTAGAAGATACCACCCTTGCAGAACACAGAGAACGACAACGGAGAGTCTTGCGGATTGGAGATTGACATCCACGCCCAATTGCAACCCGTACAAGTCGTTGCGGGTCTTGGCGAGTGGCCCATGGGGGCGGCACCGGCACGTGGATGTTCAACTGTTCGTTGAGTCACCGGAAACCACCCGGACAATCGGATCGTCGCACAAGGATCGCAGAACAACAGGTTGATTTCGCCGTTGTAGAGATCGGTGTCGTAGTTGAATCGCAGGTCACCTGCAGTTACAGGCAGTCCGGCAATGTTGTTGACCCCTGTGGTGGCGATGTACGAGTCCACATCGTTCGACAGTTGGAAGTAGCGAACTTCCACCCGGCTCTAGCGTCCGCTCACTTCGAAACCAGGATCAAAGTAGCCTTCGAAGTCGCCGGCCGAAAGCAACGTCTGGCCAGACAAGTCGTCCGACACGATCGGCGTGTTGCGGTAGTATTCCCGAGCCATGTACAAGTACCCGGCCGAAAACTCAAAGTGTGGGCAGTACGGTTCGTAGCAGCAAGAATTGCAGCACGAGTCTTGGCAACAAGAATCCTGACAGCACGCTGGCTCACAGCAAGCAGGCGCGCCACACGATGGCTGGCACCCATGGCCAGTGCTGCTAGCACTGGCTTCACTGTAAGACGCACAATACTTCTGGTCGCGTCGAAATCATCGCCTCTCGCGGCGTTGACAGACAACGCCACCGCACCTGCCATGATTGTTCTCAACTGAATCTTTGGCATGATCACGCTCCCCCTCTTGCGTGGAACTGCTGCTGCAACTAGCAACACCGTAGTTTGCTATACAACTCGAATAATCGGCCACCACCAACCCACAGATCCATTGCAGAGTGATCTGGTCTTGCAATCGGAAACCGTCAAGGTTTACCAACGGCGGGTGGCTTGCCCTGATTGGGCAAGTTGGAAGAGCAGGAGGAATTTGTGAGGTGCTCAACCCCAGCGACCAGCAGGGCCGCGGCTTTACGCCGAGTACGATTGCAACCGTGGTAGAAGGATTCGGGCTGTCCCACGCACGGGAGCCAAGGGGCTGAGCCCCTGCTCGACCCAACGCTCAATGTCTCCCTGAGTCAGAGCACCTCGGAGCAGGGCTTCGCAACGGCCGTGCCATCTTCGCGATAGACGTGGACCGGCAGTAAAGTGGAAAGTTTGCCTCCGGCGGGTCGCAGATTCCAGCCTGATTGCATGAACGCCTGGCCCAGCAACGCGGCGTAAGCGAACGCACCGTTTGCCCAAAGATACAACGCGTGCTGCGGTGGATCCGCCTGTTCTTCAAACGGGAATTCTTCCACGGGATACGTTCTGGCTGTACGGGTGGCGGAGCAAGAATCGCGGGGCAGTGAGAGCAACGAAGCGGGCTTCGCCTTGTTGCCTCAGCCCGTCCCAAGCCTGTTGTGCCTCCGGCGGGAGGGCAAAGTCCTCGTCATCTTCTGCTTCGTCGAAACTTGCCAGACCGGCCAGGCCTGCACCAGCCCCGGTCAACAGTGGTGCCCCGGCCGCTTGAGCGACTTGGCTCACTCGGTGGAGCAACATGGCATCTTCTTCGGTTGCGGCGAAACTTCGTGGTTGCCAATCAGCATGGCATAGGCTTCCCCCCCGGGTGTATCAATGGGATTGTGACGGTGTGCGTATACAGCCGCTGACTGTTTGAAGTCTTCAGCGGAGGCCAAATCTTTCGCGAGTTCCTCCTTGGTGACATCCAGCAGTTCCACCTGCAACGAGCCATCAATCTCCAGACGGCGAACCAACCAACTCAGGCTTCGCCAGGCCGATTCGAGTTGCTGAGCCTGCAGCACCTGACGCATTTGGGCGGACACCACATCATTGAAATCTTCGAGCGTGGCATCTTGCTCGACGTGCCTGCCTGGCACCAGATGGGGTGCCATGACTTCTTTCACCAGCGACTCGATCTCAGGACTTTGACTCGAACGAGCTTGGCCAGACGTGGAACTCGCCCCCCCTGGTTTCGAAGTCTCGACGACGCGTCGCCGAGTATCTGACTGAGCAGGTCTGCCGGATCAATGCTCCTGGGAACTTCAGCCGCTTCGGTGGTTTGCTCGGACGGTTGGTCAGGCGTTGAGGTTTCGGCAGGAGAAGTTACCGAACTTGCAAACTGAGCGGTGAACTCTGCCATGCTCTGCGGGAACGAATCCGGATTGTCCAGGGCGTTCGTGCAGTTCTTCCAGAGTTTGGAACTGCGGCAACCGTTGATAGAGGGCGTCTGGATGGAAGTCGTCGATCTCATCAAACGTGAGCGAGACCGTACCGAGTCCGGCGAGCGGCAGCTCGAGCCCTGCCTTGAATGCCCCAGGCAGACCGTCCAGGTTGTCAGGATCTACGCGCCGCGGCTTCTGAGTTTGCAGCGTGGTAGTGGCCGCGGCGGGCCGATTCCGTCGGCCGCTGAAATCTCCCAGGATCAGCAATTTGAAGGGCCGCCGCCAGGTTGGGGGATCGGCTGAGGCCCTTCGTCCGTAGAGGTGCCGATGTTGACTCGCCCGAATGTGATCTTGGCCATCGCTGTTTTCCTGGTGTGTGACGTCCCGTTCGCCTGGAATATACCCCACGGCTGCGTGTTGAGGCGAATCCGGTTTGCTGCCAACGCCTGCCGAGTGTTCTACTTCCTGCTGCTTCTCCAGCAGACAAGATCCAGCGAATGCCCTGCGGCGTGCTATGGTTTTCAGTGTGACGGAACGATAGGTCGAGGGCTTTTTCAGGGTGAAACCACCACAAACGCGCCCTGGTGGTCTCGGCCACTTGGTGGGAGGGTGAACTGCCGATGTTTCTTCGTCCTGGCATTGCCAAATTTCTGACCGGAGCCACCGGGTTAGCAACTGCCCCGGCTGCCACGCGCGCGAACGTTGGGGCGGAAGCCCAGCGTTGGGAGTTGCCGGGAAATTGGATTTGGGGCGCTGCTGCCGGCGGTGCTGGCCTTTGTCCACATTGCGACCAACACGCAATACCCTCAGGACTATTGGCATCAGGTCACCACTGGAGAAGCCATTTGGCAATCTGGGAGTCTCGTTCGGCTAGAACCGTTTGCCTTTACGATTGCCGGCCAACCGATCATCAATCATAACTGGCTGGCTCAATTGCTCTTCTACGGAGTTCATCAATGCGGCGGCCATGCAGCGGCGCAGATGATGACGGCTTTGCTTTACGTTGCGGCCGTGATGTTGTTGCAGCGGATCCTATGGCGGCGCGCTCACGAGATGCGAACAGTCGCCCTCCTGGCACTTGTGGCGTTGGGGCTTAGTCTGGCGAATGTGACGGTTCGCCCTCAGGTGTTCAGCGTGCTGCTCTTTGTCGCTGAGTTGTACGTGCTCTGGTTCTGGCCGCCACGCTGGTGGCGGATTGCCGCCGTGGTTGCGATTGAGGTGCTATGGACCAACATGCACGGGCGCGTTCCCGTTGGGGGTGGTGCTGCCTGGTTTGTTCTTCGCCAGCCAGGCTTGTCAGGCAGTGGTTCGCTCGAAAACTCTTGCGGCTGAGATACCTTGGAAACGTCTGGCTCACGAACTTGCCTGCACGCTGGCGGCGGCTGGGCGCGATGTTTGTGAACCCGTTTCCTGCGAGCACCTGGATGTATTTTGCCGGAGTGGTCAATCGTGCTCCGGCGCGTGGCATTGAGGAATGGTTGCCGACATCGTGGGGTTCTTTCACGGGTCAGACGTTTATGATTTCGCTGGCCGTTACGGTCTGCTGGTTGGCACGCAACACGCGCCGGTTGACGATTCGCGAAACCCTATTGCTGGGAGCCTTCTGCATCTTGGCGGCCCATAGCATTCGGATGGTGGTCTGGTGGGGGATTGTGCTCGCCGTGGTGGCTTCTCGAGACATCGGAAGTGCGGCACGGCCGCTCGTTCGGAGCAGGGCAGCAAGATCGTTCGTTGGCAAACACGCTGGCGGTTGCGGCCTTGCTGATATTGGCTGCGTTCTCGACGCCATGGACGCGCTGCTACAACGTGTTGCTGCCGACAGCGAAAAGAAGTGCCACGGTGCTAGCTGGACCGACCCATGCGGCCATGGATATGAGAGCTGACCCGCCACAGCGCGTGTTCGCACCGATGCTCTGGGGGGCCGAACTGGCCTGGCGACTCTCCCCTCAAACTCAGGTGTTCTTGGACTGCCGGTTGGACTTCTACCCAGACCATGTTTGGAGCGACTACCTGTCCATTGGCCTGGCCGGGCCGCACTGGCGAGAGAAGCTAAACCACTGGGGAGTTGACGCCGTGGTTTGGAATAAGCAACTCTCGCCAGCGCTGCCAACGGTTCTGGCTGCCGACGATGAATGGAAGAAAACGTATGAGGATAAGCGTGGCAGTGGTGTACCGGCGGAGGAAACGCCCCGGCACCCAATGATGGGGTAACGAACGGAGCGCTACTTATTTGTTCTCCGGCTTGGGCTTGCGGCCTCCTTCGGGACGCCCCTTACCAGGACGTCCAGTTCCATCGGCCCGACGCTGTTGCATGGCCGTGTGGAAGGCTTGGATTTCACTCACGTCCAACTGGCCATCGTTGTTCTTATCGATTCTCTTGAAGAACTCGGCCGGGTTCGGGCGACCTTCGCCCGGTTTGCCAGGTCCACGCTTGGCTTCGCCGGGCTTGCCTTGGCCAGGCTTGGCCTCACCCGGTTTGCCAGCCGGACGTCCTTGGCCTGGTTTGCCACGTCCGGCAGCCATCCGCTTGGCGACCATCGCGGCATGTTCCTGGAGGTTGAGTTTGCCGTCACCGTTGGTATCAAACTGCTTGATGATCATCTCTGGCGAGGGACGCTCGCCCCGCTGTCCATTCTCGCCTGGCTTGCGGCCACCGGGCCGGTTCCCATTTTGCTGGCGTTGGGCTTGGGCAGCGGCTCGTTCGTCAGCGTCCAATTGGCCATTGCCGTTGGTGTCAAACTTCTTCAAAATCTCTTCTCGGCTCGGACGTTTCCCGTCTTCGGCACGCACTTCGCTGGGGGCAATCAGCAGACCCAATCCCAGCACGGCCATGGTGCAACCCAACCCAAAAACAAGGTTCTTTCTCATCTTCCAGCTCCTAGCACAGACAAAAATAAACAGGGGAATGCGAATCGTGAAGATTGCCACCGGCAGTCCACTCTCATTGAACCCCCACCCGCCGCGAGAGTTCCGGCGAAATTTCTTGCTGAGCTAAATCATGTTAGGAGAGAAGTCGTTCAACTTGAGTCACGTCTGGCGGATGGGTCGGGCAGTGCCACCCGCCGGGGGCGCAAAGATAGCCGTCCAGTGCCACCCGCCGCTTGTCTGTGAACCCCCTCTTGGCGTGCTATCACCTCAGCACGCCAGCTAGCACGGACCAAGTTCGGCAGAATTCGTAGGGCGAAGCCAGGTGTCCGATCTGTGTCCGATCTCAGGAACCTTGCCTTGCCCCCTCGCCCCCGACGGCATGTCCGGGGTATGATCTCAGGCATTGCGGACCTTCGTCGGAGCTTGGTCCAGTCGCGATACGTTCGATAAGGAAACCGGTGGTTTTCGATGAAACCAATCAAAAAGTTGTTGGCGGCCAATCGCAGTGAGATTGCCATCCGCGTGTTTCGCAGCGCGCACGAGTTGGGCATCCGTACCGTTGCCATGTACACGCACGAGGACCGCTATGCCTTGCACCGCCTCAAGTCCGACGAAGCCTACCTGATCGGCGAGCCTGGCGAACCGATCAGGGCCTATCTGGATATTCCCAAAATCATCCACATGGCCGTGCAGCACGGCGTGGATGCCATTCACCCCGGCTACGGGTTTTTGTCGGAGAATCCGGACTTTGCCCAAGCTTGCGTGGATGCAGGGATTACGTTCGTGGGGCCGAGTGTGGACGTGCTCAAGCGTCTGGGAGACAAGACCACCGCCCGCTCGCTGGCCGCCGAGGCAGGTGTGCCGGTGTTGGGAGGAAGCAGCGTGGCCCTCACGAGTGCCGAAGAGGGGCTTGCCCAAGGCGAAAAGTTAGGCTACCCCGTCATTCTCAAGGCGGCCAAAGGGGGCGGGGGACGCGGGATGCGCGTGGTTGCCTCGGCTGACGAGTTGCCAGGTGCCTTCGATCAGGCCCAGCGCGCGAAGCCCAATCAGCCTTCGGCAGCCCCGATATATTCATCGAGAAGTTCATCAGCGAGCGCGGCACATCGAAGTCCAGTTGCTCGGCGATCAGCACGACCACTTGGTCCATCTGTTCGAGCGTGATTGCTCCGTCCAGCGGCGGCATCAGAAAGTGGTGGAGATTGCCCCGGCACCGAATCTGGATTCTGAGATTCGCAACCAACTTTGCGAAGCCGCGATCAAGATCGGCAAGACGGTCGGCTACTACAGCGCCGGCACGGTTGAGTTTTTGGTGGATGCCGATACCGGGAAGTTTTACTTCATCGAAGTCAATCCTCGGATTCAGGTTGAGCACACCGTTACGGAGGAAGTCACTGGCCTGGACATTATCAAATCGCAGATTCTCGTCGCTCAGGGAGCAACGCTCGATGACGACGACATTGGCATCAACGGCCAAGAGGATGTCCGCACCACCGGATTCGCACTGCAATGCCGGGTGACTACCGAAGACCCCACCAACCAGTTCTTGCCGGACTACGGACGAGTGACCCATTACCGGTCTGCCTCAGGCTTAGGCATCCGGCTGGATGCCGGCAGTGCGTTCAGCGGGGCGGTGGTCAATCCTTTCTACGATTCGCTGCTGGTCAAAGTCACCGCCCGCGGTCGGCGGTTTCGTCGATGCGGCCATCGCATGGACCGCTGCCTACAAGAATTTCGCGTGCGTGGCGTGAAGACCAACATCCCGTTCCTGATCCCCCTGATGGGGCATCCGACGTTCTTGTCTGGCGACTGCACCACGCGGTTCATCGACGAGACCAAGGAACTGATGCATCTGCCACGCCGGCGCGATCGGGCAACCAAACTGCTGACCTACTGGGCGAAATCATCGTCAACGGCAACGCCACGACGAAGGGGCGTCCCAAGCCGGCCCGTCGCATTCCGGCTCCCGTACCCGCAGTCGATGCGACTCAACCGCTCCGTCCCGGCACGCGCGACAAGCTCCGCGAACTCGGCCCGACCGGCTTCGCAAATGGGTGCGCGAGCAGAAGCCGCTGCTGATCACCGACACCACGTTCCGCGACGCCCATCAATCGCTGTTCGCCACGCGGTTGCGCACGTACGACCTGCTGGACATCGCGGACGCCTACGCCCGCGTTGTGCCGAACTGTTCTCGCTGGAGATGTGGGGCGGCGCGACGTTCGACACGACGATGCGGTTCCTCAAGGAGTGTCCCTGGGAACGATTGATCCTGCTTCGCGAGCGGATTCCCAACATCCTGTTCCAGATGTTGCTCCGCGCTTCGAACGCGGTCGGCTACACGAACTATCCCGACAACGTGGTGCAGTCGTTCGTGAAGGAAGCGGCCGATGCGGGCATCGACGTGTTCCGCGTGTTCGACGCCCTCAACTGGGTGCCCAACATGCGCGTCGCGATGGACGCCGTGCTCAAGACCGACGCCATCTGCGAAGCGTCGATCTGCTACACGGGCGACATCCTCGATCCGCAGCGAACCAAGTACGACCTGAAGTACTACGTCGACCTGGCCCGTGAGCTCGAAAGGATGGGTGCGCACATTCTGGCCATCAAGGACATGGCCGGACTGTGCAAGCCCGCAGGCGGCGGACGTGCAGCTCGCGCTCTGCGAGGACGAGATCGGCATTCCGATCCACTTCCACACGCACGACACGGCCGGCATCCAGGCCGGTTCCATTCTCCGCGGGGCCGATGCGGATCTGGACATCGCCGATGCCGCCATGGCGCCGATGTCCGGCGGCACGTCGCAGCCGAACCTCAACACGCTCATCGAAGCGCTCCGTTACGGACCGCGCGACACGGGCCTCGCGACCGAACCGCTCGACGCCATCGCCGAGTACTGGCGGTGCGTGCGGCAGTTCTACACTCCCTTCGAAAGCGAAGTGCTCCCCGCGACGGCGGACCTCTATCGCCACGAGATGCCGGGCGGTCAATACACCAACCTGTTCCAGCAGGCCCGCGCGCTTGGGACTGGCGGATCGCTGGCCGGAAGTCTGCCGCGTCTACGCCGGCGTGAACCAACTGTTCGGCGACATCGTCAAAGTCACGCCGACCTCGAAGGCGGTCGGCGACATGGCCCTGTTCATGGTCGCCAACGGTTTGTCGAATGAAGACGTCCTCGACGAGAGCCGCGAGATCTCGTTCCCGGAATCGGTGATCGACCTGATCGGCGGCGGAATGGGACAGCCGCCGGGCGGTTTCCCCGAGAAGTTCAAAAGCGCTTTCTGCGGGATCGCGAGGAGTTTCTCGATCGACCCGGCGAGTCGCTGCCGCCGGCCGATTTCGACGCCACCCGCGACGCGCTGCGGAAACTCCTCCGCCGCGAACCGACCGACCAGGACGTCGTCACCAGCCTGCTGTATCCCAAGGTGCTCGAGGACTTCGTCGAGCATCGCCGCGAGTATGGCGACACCAGCGGTCTGCCGACCCCCGTCTTCTTCTCCGGCCTCGAACCGGGCGAAGAGATTTCCGTCGACATCGAGCCGGGCAAGACGCTGATCGTCACGTTCCTGACCGTCGGCAATCCGCACCCGGACGGTCGCCGGACCGTCTTCTTCGAACTCAACGGCCAACCTCGAGATGTCTCGGTGGTTGACCGAGCCTTGGAGCCAACAACCAAAGCCCGCACCAAGGCAGACCCGGACAACACCAATCAGATTGGAGCCGGGATGCCTGGCATGGTGGTCACTGTGGCGGTTCAGGCAGGAGACTCGGTCAAGCGAGGTCAGAAGCTCTTGAGCATGGAAGCCATGAAGATGGAGACCACCATCAGTGCCGAACGGGATGGCAAGATCGCCCGCCTGGCCGTCAAGGCCGGCAGTCAGGTCGACGCCGGAGATCTGCTCGTCGAGTTCGAATAGGCAGAACCGGTTGGGTGGGACTAGCAGCTGGTTGCCAGTGTTCTTGTTGCCTTCGGATGATAGATGGCAGTCCACCGGCACCTACACAGGCAGCAGAGTTGCCAAGCGGCAAGCGACTTTGCATCGTGGTGAACCCACTTGCCGCGCAGACTGTCTAGGCGGTGACGTAGAAGATCGCTCCACGTGGGATGGCACGCAGAATGTGGAATCTTTCCGCCGAAGCTTTGGAGATCGTTCACCAACTGAACGACCTGCGAACCTCGAAGTCTCGATCGAAGCGTTCGCTGCGGGAGGAGAATATCTGCGCTCTCTTGGGGCAACTCGCCGATCTCGAAGAGCCTGCTGCGTTACCGAATGCAGCGCTTCTCCTCTTAGAGCCGAGTGAGAACGTTAGAGCGTCCGCCAGGAGTACCGTGTCCCAACTGGTCTCAGTGCTCGCTCCGAATGAACTCATCCAGATTTACGACTACTTCAATGGGTTCGACAGTTGGTGTCTACCGGCGATTGGCACCGGCTTGACCCATCGGACGTCGCCATTGTGGCAGGCGAACGAAGCGGCCACCGTCAATCGTCCGTATTGGGGTTGCTAAGCTTCCATCGCAACGGATTTGTGCGACACAAGGCACTACGCCTTCTTTCGCAATGTCTCGACGGAAGCGAATTTCCATTTCTCGTGATACGTCAGAACGATTGGGTTCCGTCGATTGCTCAAGAGGCACAGGAAGCGGTCTCCGAACGGATCAATGATGCGTACCTGACACATATTGTCAGGTCTCTTCGGCTGATCATGCATCTCATGTCGTATCGCCGCCACGATTTCCAAGGAGTTGTTCGCAAAGTGGAGGACCTCCTTCTTTGCGAAAGGCACAGTGAGATTCTTCGAGCGGCCATTGGTAGTTCTGACCCTATGGTCCGCCGTCAAGTGGTTCGAATTGGGCTCGAAGCTACCGGAACGTATCAAGCCCGTCTCGTGGCATTCGGAGTAGATTCAGATGATCCCATCATCCGTCTACAGTGCTGTCAGCACGCTGCAACGGCCTTTGAACCGAATCAATTGCGAGACGTTCTACGACGGTTGACGGCGGACCAATTCATGCCGGTTCGACGAGCTGCACTCGTCGTCCAGGCTGATCAATTTCCTCATCTCGCATGCAACACTTGGCAACAGGCCCTGTTTGATTGCAGTCGATCCATTCGAGAACTGGCAAGATTCTCACTAGAGAGGCTGGGCTACACCGAATTCGCCAACAACTACCGTGACGTGATCGCCAAACAGCCCAGCAACCTTGCCGCCCTTCAAGGACTTGCCGAAACTGGCGAAACTTCCGACACGGAGCTGTTCCTGGACCTTCTTCGACACTCTTTTCCAAGCCGAAGAATTGCAGGGATCAACGGTCTTGTTCGTACCTCAAACGAATCTGTGGTGCCAGAAATCGCACCCCTACTTGGCGACATCAGTGCCCGAGTCATTCGCGAGGCGACCAAGGCCGTCGCACCGGACTTGCATTTGATTGCCGGTGAAGAACTTGTGTCGGTTGCACTTCAAGCGCCCGGCCCTTTTGCCCGCCGAAATGCAGTTGTACTGCTTGCCGAGTTGGGCAAGTGGCGAAGCATTCCGTGGCTGCTGCGTGTTGCGCTGGAAGCCGAGTACGAAACTGCCGCATTCGCCAAGGAGATGCTCAATAGTTGGTTCGTGCCGCCAAAATGTAACCGAGTATTTGTACGCCCTACGCAACAGGAAAGACAAAACATTGCCGCAGCACTTCCAATGGCAATTGATAACGTGTCCGAGGAAACGCTCGCTCGAATCAAAGCCAGTCTTGGGCAGTTCGAGTAGTCACCCACCTCTGAAGAGTGCGTAACTCGAACCAGTTAGGCTGGCAAGAACAAGCCACTTATTTAGAAGGTTGCAACTCGCCTTCCGCAGGGCGTAAGCACCTTATTTCAAGGATATTTTGGGTGGATGCTAGCTGAATAAAAGGTGACCTCCAAGGTAGGATGAAGTGTGAAACCATTCATGCCCATCCAAGGAGGTCAGTATCATGGTCGCTAAATTTGATTCGATTGGCAAGGCGGAGGCCGAGTTTCAAAAGATGGTGCAGTTCGTCAAGCAGGCGAGTGCGTCTGGTGAACTCCGCGCCGACGAAGTCGAGCAAGGCTTGTTTGAAACGGCGCTGACGATCGGAAAGCACTTGCTGAAGGCTTTCACGGAACAGGCCGGTGACGGGGATCATGGCCCCCACGTTCAGCACCAAGAGCAAACCCTCGTGCGTAGTGAAACGAAGAAAACCAAGAAGTACCGCTCGGTCTTCGGCGTGCTGGAGATCAATCGTTATGTCTATGCTCCTGTTTCCAAGAAGTTGGCGGTCTGGAAGCCTGTCGATGCGCAACTTGGACTGCCTGCAGGCGAACAATCTTATGTGCTCGAAGATTGGACGCAGCGATTCTGCATCAAGGATGCGTTCGCTGAGGGCGTCGGATCTCTACGTGATCTGCTCGGCGTGAAGACTTCCGTCCGAGCAGCTGAGGTGATGAACCGCAGCATGGCCCAGCATGTCGACGGCTTCCGAGCGGGCGTTGCCGCAGTGGACCCCGAGAGCGAAGCGGAAATCATCGTACTGGCTGCCGACGGGAAAGGCGTTCCGATGCGGCGTCCGCTTGCTGACCGTCTGCATGAACACAAACTTGCCCAGGCGGGGCATGAATACGGCGAAGTGTCTGCCGAGAAAAGTCGCGAACCGCACAAGAAACGCTTGGGGCGCGGGGAAATACGTACGCGTAAACAGATGGCCTATGTCGGCAGGCAATCTATAGTATCGCGCCGTTTGTACGCTCCGCCGAACAGATTGTTGACGAGCTTCGTCGCCGTCGCCGACAGGAGGATCGACCGCGTCCTCAGAACAAACACTTTTTTGCTGAGATGACCCGCTTTCGCGAAGACGAAGTCCTCAACGGCCAGGAGCAATGCTTCGTCCGACTGGCCTGGTCGGCGATCCATCGTGCCGGCAAGGAGAAAACGCTGGTGTGCCTGATGGACGGTCAGCGATCACTTTGGAACCTGAAAGAAAGTTGGTTCCCGAGGGCCATAGGTGTGCTGGACATTTTCCACGTCCTGGAGCGGCTCTGGCAAGTCGCCCATGCCTTTCACGGCGAAGGTTTCCAGGCGTCTTCGCAGGTCACCCAGCATCTACAAATGTTGCTGGAGGGCAAGGTTGGTTACGTCATCGGCGTCTACAAACGGATGCTCACCACCCAGAGATTGAAAGCCGCCAAGGCGACCACTGTTCGCGAGACAATCACCTACTTCGAGAACAACCGGCAATATATGCAGTATGACGACTACCTGGCGGCCGGCTATCCGATCGGCACTGGCGTGGTGGAAGGTGCCTGCCGTCACTACGTAAAGGACCGCATGGAACTGGCCGGTATGCGTTGGGAGATCGAAGGAGCCCAAGCCATGCTCAACCTGACACGGCTAACGCATCTTAATTTCCGTCAAACAAGAGAGTTTCGAGGAAATCGGTGTTCCATGCGGCTCGTTTGCGTTTTCCTTTCAGGCTTTCACGCGAAGTGTCTTGCTTGATAAGACCGATTACAAATTTGCGCAGGAGACTATAGTTCTCCGCAGAGGCGCGGTTGCGAAGGCGGCTTGCATCCTCTGCGAACACCACATCGAGAATCCAGTGCATACTCTCGATCGACCAGTGCGAACGCGTCGCCGTAGCAAACTCTTTCACTCGGGCGGGACGACTGAGGATGTAGTACCGAACCTCGCTGCTGTGCTTCCCTGCGGTTTCTGTCATGGTGATCACTTGACCGATCGAGCGTAGGCCCTTCCAGGAATCGCATAGGTGACGCAGCGACTTCGGCAGAGGTGCAACCATGTGATAACGTGTTTCCTCGCGACCACGCGAGCGTTCGTTCGTGGTGTACTGGCGGCAACCGTACTGCTGGAAATCTTCCGCTTCGTGACGTTCCGAGAAGAAATCTCCTAACGCCTTGTGCAATGTCGGCTGATTATCCTTGACGGACAGAACATAGTCACTGCCATCTTTAATGATTTGTTTGGCAATCTCTTTCTGGCAGCCCATCGCGTCAATGCTAATGATGGCACCTGAGAGCTCAAGCAGGGTGAGAAGCTGAGGAATCGCGGTGATCTCGTTGGATTTGCAGTCCACTGCAACCTGCCCTAAGGTGATCCCTTGCTGCGAGGCCCAAGCGCTGACCAGATGCAGAGGGCGTTTGCGGTCCTTGGCACCGCCTGAGCCACGCAACGTCTTGCCGTCGATCGGCACGAATCTCGGCAGGGTAGTGTCGGATTGATCGTCGTCGGTTGTATTCTTGGACTCGGTGGTGAAGGCCCCGATCCATTCCAAGAAGGCCGTTTGAAACTGGTCTGGTTTGATCAGCGCCAGGACACGTCCAATGGTGTCGTGTGAAGGCACCCCGTTCTTTAGTTTCACAAACTTGCGGCACCACTCCAATTGCTGCCGCGTGAACTCTGCGATATCACAAGGCCCGTCTGCACCAGCAATCGTCGCGGCTACGCAGATAAACAGAATGTCGATAAGACCATGCATCTTCGTCCGATCCATCCGAGGGTCATCGACCATGCTGAAGTAGCACTCAAAGCCCTCGGAATCTATTGCTAGCGTCATCTCGACCTCCGTGAAAGGAAACGTCCGTACACGGAAAGTGTTCGGTGCTAGCCTTCACTTTGGCAACCCCGGTGCCAATGATATTACAGATCACTTGATGCGATTGCCGTGCTCAACCTGAGAGCCCTCTATCTCAACGATCAATGGGAAGATTTTATCCAATATCGAATTCAAACTGAGCAAGATACCCTATACGGGCAGGCCGCATAAACGCGGAGCGCGAGTTGCAACCTATTTAGAATGTCTTTCTTGGTTCGTGAACAGTTGAGACAACTGTTCTACATTGGGGTTCTATCTCGTTAGACTTCTTCCCAACGTCCGCCTTGCCAACTTCGCAGCGAGGCCAGATTGACGCGCAAGGTGTGCAACCCTTCCTCCAGGCTGCATAGTGGTGGCCGCAGTCCTTCGACGGCATCTAAGAATGCCGCGGCCTGGCCGATATACATGGTATCGCGGTCTGGCTTGGGAAGTGGAATGTGGGTCCAGGTGCCAAACGGTTCGGTCATCCATGACCACCGGCACTCGGCGTGTTCTGACCTGATCGTGCCACGCTCGCAAACGATGGTAATGGTGGTTTCGTTGGGAGCCTGATACAAGTTGCAGGTGTAAACGGCCGGCACATTGCCCTGCCCTGCCAAGGTATGCCGAGCCAAAGTATGCACGGTGTCTTCGACGGTGACATCGGCGAGCCGCTGGTGATCGGCATCGGTCACCAGGCGGGACATCGGACCAAGCAGCCATTCGCCCACGTTGTACATGTGCGTGATCGAGTCTTGGATGGCTCCACCCCCGAGGGCTGGATCTGCGAAATAGATAGAGCGATACGCAGGTCGAGCGTGGGCAAAGTCCTGGCCTGCCACAATCGTCATCTGCAGGGGAGCGCCGAATTTACCTTCTTCCAGGACTTGCTTGAGCGCCTCGACAGACACGTGCGCCCGATGGGTATAGCCTACAGCCACCGTCAATTGCCGCTTGGCAACAACCTGTTGAAGTTGCTCGATCCCGTCGAGCGAAACACTCAGCGGTTTCTCAATCAGCAAATGAATGCCTGAGTTGGCCAGTTGCGTGGCCATGGGAATGTGCAGCGGTGCCGGGGTGGCGATCACGGCCAGGTCGAACGATTCGGCGGCCAGCGCTGCGTCCAACGAGTCATGAGCCGTGGCGTGCGGATACCGCTCGGCAATGGTGGCGCGCAGCTCCGGGTTGGGTTCGCAGAACGATACCGAGCAGCGTCCGGTGGTTTGGAAACAGCGCAAATGCCGTTCGCCGATTGACCCCACGCCAACCACCAACACCTTATGTCGCTTTGAATTGGGCAACCTTAGCTCACTTCGAAAGAGATCACCGCGCCAGGCTACTCGCCGATGCAGTACAGTTTGGAACGGGTGCGAATCAGCAACCGCCCATCGGCGATGGCAGGCGTTCCGAGAATGCTGTCACCCATATCGTTTTTGCCTAAGACTTCCAGCTTCTCGCTATTGTTGAGCACCAGCACAATGCCGTTCTCCCCAGCCAGGTAAATCTTGTTGTCACCGAGAATCGGCGAGGCAAAGTAGTCACTACTGTTAGGCAGGCGGCGCGGCTTGGCAAGCGACTCACCACTCTTGGAATCGAATCTGGAGGAGATCCCGCCCCCTTTGACCAGCACCATCTGATTGTCCAGCACCAGCGGTGAGACAATGTGGTCGGTGTACTTGGTGGGGTGTTTCCAGAGCATGTGCGACTCGGTGACATCACCGGATCCGCCCCCTCGCACGGCCAGGACGAACTCGGCGGCTACATTCTCCGCGTCGAATCGGGCGCCCGCAAAGTTGTCGGGATCCAAGAACGCCAGATCCAGTTCTTCGCCTTCGAGCTCGCCGTCTTTGTTGCGGTCCCCTCGATCGAACGTGCGACGGTAAAACTCCTCGGGAACTTGCTGCTTGCCGACGAAGGCCTGGATCTCTTCTTTGGTCAACTTGCCGTCACTGTTGCCGGTGTCGGCCCGATCAGCCGAGGCGAGCCATTGATTGGCAATCCCGGCACTTTGCAAGGCGATGTAGACAATGCCGTTCCGGCTGACCGGCGTGGTCTTGATGTTGCGAAGCAGCGTCCGTGCGAACCAGCGACGGCGGCCGGTTTGCGGGTCGTAGCCAATCAGCAGGCCGGTGCCGGCGACCACAATCTCATCACCGTGATCGGTTTCGCAAATCACCGGGTGCGAATAGTTGACGGCCATGTCACGGCGGTCGTCTTTCCAAAGCTGCTCGCCGGTTTTCTTATCGAAGGCGTACATGGCCGGGTTGAGGTCATCATCCTGGCAAAAGATCACCATGTTCTTGTAGAGAATCGGCGACATGCCGGCCCCCCACTTAAACACAAAGAACGGAGTGGGCAGTTTCTGTTGCCAAACGTCTTCGCCCGATTTGGCATCCAAGGCGACCAGCCCGATCGTACTGAAGTAGAAGTAGACGCGATCCGCATCAGCGGCGGCCGTGGTGCTGGCGTGGCTGTTCGTGGCATGGATGTCTGGCAAACCCTCGGTTTCCCAAGTTCGCTTCCACAACTGCTGGCCGGTTTTCAGATCGTAGGCGAACAAGGCAACCTGATTGTAGTTGGGAAGTTCCCCTTCGGCCGTTTCGCCTGCCAGCATGCCAGAGATGAAAACGCGTCCAGCAGCGACCACCGGCGAACCAATCCCTTCACCAACATCCGCTTTCCACTGCACATGCTGCGAATCGGAAAACTCCGCCGGCAGGGACGCGGTCCCTTGCGAAATGCCTGAGCAGTTGGGGCCGCGGAACTGAGGCCAATCATCGGCGAGCAAAGGACCCGCCATCAAGGTCCATAAGGCGGTGGCGGCTAGCGCAGTCAGAGCGATGTAAGTAGGGCGAATTCCAACCGGTCGAGTGCTTAGCAATTTCATCAGGTTCCCTTTGTGATTTGAGGCACCGATCATCCTAGCCACCGAACACGCTCGCCTCAAACGGTTTCGACACCTTACACCTTGCAGGAGAGAACCCTACTTGCTGGAGTTCTGAGTTCTGCCTGCCCGTTGGCGTCAGGCAGTCTGGCCTACTACAATCAGTCTGGAAGCGAGCTGGCTTTTCTCGTTCGCGAATCGTTGGTTGTCATTTGGTGTGCAGGACCCTATGTCCAACCCATTCAAGAATACGGCGACAGGCGGCCTGAACCCGTTAGGCTGGAGGCGTTTAATCCTGGGGTTTGTACTCAGCGCGTTCTTTACGGGGATCGCCCCGGCGAGCGAAATGCCTGGGGAATTGCAGAGCGCACCGGCTCGGTTGACGGAAGATTCGCAGACACTGGAGTTTTCGTCCGAGTGTACCGACATCTTCGCCGGAGGAGGTGGACGCTATCTGTTTCTCTGGTTTCCCAGCGAACGCAAGCTGTCGGTCTTTGACACCGGTGCCGCTCAGGTGGTCAAGGACATTCGGGTGCCATCTGCCGAGATTGAGTTTGCGGCTGGTGCCGACTGCTTGATCATGGCATTGCGTGAGCCGAAACTGTTGCAGCGGTGGAATCTCACCAAGTTCGAACGCGAATTGACCGCCCCGTTTCCAGACGGCGTGAACAACATCCGCAAGCTTATCTTGGGCTCCAACTCCAAGGGACCCGTGGCGATTGCCGCCAACGAGTTGCGGCACCGGATCGCGTTTTTCGATACATCCACTTTTGAGCGACTCGACTACGAGTTCACCCGGCCGCGCAACTCATCACCGGAATCTGTGGATGTTCGCGCTTCTGCAGACGGCAGGCTGTTTACGTTCAACTACGCCCCTGGCCGCTCGGTGTTGATTGGGCACTTGACCGGCAAAACGCTGGATCTTCGCTTTGGCGAGAATCCTTCATTTATGTACGCGGCACCGAGTGCCAATGGGCAGCGAGTTTATTCCGGCCCGACGGTTCAAAGCTGGTACGGCAACGCCTGGCTGACACCTACGGACGTGCCGTGGGATGCTTTGATTCCGGCCGTGCATGGCGAGTGGTTCTTGGCAATCCCGGCCGCTGCCGCGAAGGGTGCCTCCGCGAAGCCTGTGCAGCTTTATCACGTTGGAAGTTCCCGGCCCGTTGCCGTTCTGCCGAACGTCTCGTTGGCTGCAACGGCGGGCGATCGTGGGCGGAATGTTTCGAAACCCCCCACTTGACAAGAGGGCGTGGCTCATTCCTGATGCCGAATTGCTTGCCGTGCTTGCCCGCTCGAACCGGGAGTTGCAGTTGCACCGAGTGGATGTTGAGCAACTTGCCCGGGAAGCGGCCGCGGACGTTCTCCTGATTGCCAGCGAACCACCCACCGTGGCAAAGTCTGGCGAACCGTGGCGATACGCGCTCAGCGTTCTTTCAAGTTCTGACGATGTGCAACATCATTTGATCCGTGGCCCCAACGGGATGCGGATGGATGATGCCGGCGTATTGACCTGGCAGGTTCCGGCTGGCCAGCCAGAAGGGATGGAGAATGTTGTGGTTTCGGTCACGGGTGCCAACCGGCAGGAGGTATTTCAAGCTTTTTCGCTCGTCATCGAAGAGGTGGAATCCCGGCAACCGGAGGTGAACCTCACGTCGGATTCGGTCGAGGTGATCGAAGTGATTGAGACCCCTGCTTCCGCGACAAGGCCGTTTGAGGTTCTGAGGCCTGGACCTCTTCCAGCGATTCCATCTCCGCAGCTAGGGCAAGATCCAAGTGTGATCCAGCTTGACGAGGAGATTGAGAACCTGGTGCCTGGTGGAGCGGGGCGGTATTTGGTGCTCTACTTCCGTAAACGTGGCGAGGTGGCCGTGTTTGATGTGAGTCAGGCCAAGATTCTCTATCGAATTCCGGTGCAAGATGCCCAGGTCCACATGGCGGCCAGTCTGGACAAACTGGTCATCGTTTTGGCGGAGCAACGAATCGCCTTGCGCTACGACCTGGCGACCGGACAGCGCGAGCAAGTCACCAGGCTATCCGGCGAGCGGCCCATCATGAAAGCCGCGATGGGGTCTGCCTCCCACGGCCCGCTGATAACAGGTAGTTACTCACGCTGGGCTCCTGCCCACGATGCGGTGTTCTACGATCTGCAAACGCTCGAACCGCTGCCCGTAACCGGCGGATGGAGTGAGCTGTTTGGAGCGGATCACTATCTGCGTGCCATGCGTGACGGGACCATGTTTGGAGGGGCCGTCTGGCACAGTACGCGCCGCGCTGTTTGGGTCCAGGTCGGTGAGCAACTCATCGAACTACCTGATACCTGGAAGGCGGGGCAAACGCCCGAAGGCATTGACTACGATCCTGTGACGCCTGAGGGGGAAGTGTTCTTCAGACAAATTCTGTTGCGACACCGCCACGAGTTTCGGCCCTCTTGGACTTTGCTGCCTGAGCGCGGCGATTACTACCTGAAGTTCAGTTACTCGCCACCGAAGGGAATCTTTGATGTGAAATTCTGCCTGATCGGCGAACCGCAGCCACTGGGTACGTTGGAGGGTGTCACTGCCCCCAACGAGTCGAAAGGGGTTGCGACACAACTGCCGCCTGATCGTCGGATTCATTTAATCCCAGACGCCAAGCTCGTGGTGACGGTACCGCTTCCTGCCGACCGCCTGGTGCTGCAACAGGTCGATGTATCGGCACTCGCGGCGGAGTCACCAGTGGACTACCTTGCCATTCATTCCAAGCCGCCACAGTTCGTTCAACGCGGCAACCTGCTTCGTTATGATCTGCAAGTCGTTTCGAAAGACGAACATTTGCAGTACGGAGTCGAACTTGGACCCGATGCGATGACACTCTCACCCACTGGCGAACTCCGCTGGAAAGTCCCGGTTGAAGCCCGTCAGCAAGAAGAACAGGTAGTACTCAGCGTTCGCGACGGCACAGGGCAGGAGCGACTCCAGTCATTCACCCTCAAGGTTCAAGAACCCAGCATCCTGCACGAGCCGACGGGGACGGGGTTCGAACGAAGATACCGCCTTTGGATTGACCGCTCCGGAAAGTTTCGGACACAGGCCGCCTTGCTGGAAGTGCTGGAGGACGAATCGGTCCGGCTCCAGCAAAGCAGCGGCGCCGTCATCAGGGTGCCGGTTGAGAGACTCAGTAAGATTGATCGTGCATTCGTTCGCCAACGCACGGAACAGACCAACGCTCACTAGCACGTAACCCAAGATCTATTATTCGATTCGGAGCATTCCTGATGTTCTTGCAATTCGCCAGCAGCACGGTGGTTGTCGTAGCGTTGCTCCTGGTTGCGGGAGGGTGTGGGCACCAATCAGGCACTGTTGCCGAACTGGCGGCTGGCGAAGCCGAGGCCGATCAGGACCAACAACCTGACGAGGCACAAGGAGACCCGTTCGTTGTACCAGAAACGCTGCCGGCACCTGGTACGACACGATTGCAGATTGATCCCAAAGTCTATCGCTGGTCGGCAGCGGACACCCCGCGGAAAATGATCCACAAGCAAGAAGGGATCTGTTTCCTCACCGGCATTGAGGGGAAGTTCGACGCCGGGACAGACGGCGTACGTGTGTACCTCGCCGACGACGGGTTTTGGTATCTTTCCGGCACGGCAGAGCAGTCGGACCCTGGTCTCTCAGCCACGGCCATGGCCCTGCGTTTTGTCTCCTCGGACGCAGCAGACAAACCCCCTTCGGCCGGTGGCCAAACGGCTCTGGGGGATGTGAATCCGTTGCTCGAGTCCAACGGGACCATGAAACGCTTGGAGGTCAAGCTGCCGGCACCGGTAGATCGGGTCATCGTTGGCGGGGGTGGGAAGTACCTTCTCTGCCATTTGAAGGCTCTCGGAAAGCTGGCGATTTTGGACGTCGAGACAAGTCGCATTGCCACGTACCTGCCCGTTGGCGACGCAGACCAATTCGCCGCAGGGCAGAACAACGTTGTGATCGTCCGCTCGTCGCAACAGCTGATTCAACGTTACGCACTGGGGGGAAAATTTCAACGCGAACTGAGTATCGCCTCACCAGTCCAGGGGACCATCGCTACCATGGTCATGGGGGCGGCCTCAGAAGGCCCTGTTTTCCTCCGCCTGAGCGGTCGCAATCAGTTTGGCCAGGATGAGGCAGCGCTGCTGGATTTGCAAACGCTCCAACCCCTCGATCTTAAGTTCGTCAACAACAACCATGATTTTGACTCGGCGCGGGTTTGGGCAGCGGCCGATGGGCAGACGTTCGGGTTTGAGCGATCCGGGATTTCTCCCTCAGGCTTGACCACGCTGAAACTGCAAGGAAAACAAGCAACGTTTCGTTACGAACACAAGTCGGTTGGGCATGTCATCCCCTCGACCGACGGTGCCGTGCTGTTTACTGCAGATGGCATGTACGACGCGAATCTACAGCTCATGGAGGATACTCGTCGAAGTGACTCGTTGTACCTGCCTACCGCACACCCCGCTTTCTACCTCGGTATCACCCAGGCTGCCGAGCGAGATTTCAATGGCGGAAATCAAGACCGAACGAGCGTGATTTCGATCTACAGCATGGCGGACCGTCGCAAACTGCTCAGTTTGCCTTCGCTCTCCGAGATGCAGGATGTCCAGCCGGACCCGTATTCGCCGGAGCTAAACATCCTGGAACGGCTGTATGCTCTCCCCGCTCAGAAGCGGCTGGTGACCATTCCCAAGCTCCGAGATCGGATCATCATCCGCCGGTTGGATGTGGTTGATGCTTTGCAGCGAGCTGACATTGACTATCTGTACGTTGCTTCGCTTCCCATCAAGCATGCCCAGCGTAGCGCGCGATACACCTATCCGATCTGCGTCGAATCGCGGCGCGGTAACGTCCAGTTCTCGCTGGACAGCGGTCCCGAAGGAATGGAGGTTTCACCCATGGGAGTCATCACTTGGACGGTTCCACAGGATTATGCAGAGCGCGAAACCGGGGTGATTGTCACCGTTCGCGATGCCTCGGGACAACAAGTCTTTCACGCCTATAGAATCCGGATTGCGGAACCCTAAGTAACCGGCGGAAAATAACTTCCGGATTTGCAAACCGGAGATGCTTGAGCGAGGCTGCTACACCGCAATCGGGAATTGCCGGAGCTGTACCCACCGCAGAGAACTTTGTTTCTCCGGCTCAAACCCGAAGTTATTTTTTGTGCGGTACTAAAGCGCGCGGTATTAAAGCGCACCGTTGGGAAGACTTCCTGGAGTTGCTAACGGCGTCCGTTCTGCCACATGGCATCACCCATTTGCATCCGCACCATTTGTTCGTATCGGCCACTTTGGGCCAGCAGGGAGTCGTGCGTTCCGCTCTCGAGAATCCGCCCGTTGTCCACCACCAGGATCTGGTCAGCGTGGGCGATGGTGCTGAGGCGATGGGCGATGACGAACGAAGTTCGACCTTCCATCAACGTGACGAGGCTCTGCTGGATCAGGCGTTCGCTCTGCGTATCCAGGTTGCTCGTCGCTTCGTCCAGAATAAGAATCCGAGGGTTGGCCAGCAGGGCTCTGGCGATGGCTAGTCGCTGCCGCTGCCCTCCGCTGAGCTTGACGCCGCGCTCGCCGATGAGCGTTTCGTAGCCGAACTCCAGCCGCTCAATGAACTCATGGGCGTTGGCAGCTTCGGCCGCCGCCAGAATCTCTTCGTCCGTGGCATGCCGCACCGCGTAGCCGATGTTTTCAGCAATGGTGCCATCAAACAGGAACACGTCCTGTTCCACAATACCGAGGTGTCGGCGAAAACTCTCCACGCGAATCTTGCGCAGGTCCACACCATCGAGTTCAATCGAACCGCTCGTGGGATCGTAAAACCTCGCGACCAGGTTGCAGAGCGTGGTCTTGCCAGCGCCGCTAGGGCCTACGAGCGCAATCACCTGACCAGGCAGAGCATCAAAACTCACCTCTTTCAAGACCAGCTGCGAACTTTCAGGATACTTGAAACTCACCTGGTTGAAGGTGATTCGCCCGGCGGTATTGGCAGGGTCAACATGGAGTTCACCCGGTTGGGTGTGCAACTCCAGCGGATCTGCCAGCAGGTCCAAGGTGCGGTCGAAACCGGCCATGCCGTTCTGCAGTTGGGTGGCACTGGTCGCCAACACGGCGATCGGTTCGAGGAGCATGGCCAGGTAAAAGAGAAACATCATCAGGTCACCCAACGAGAGATCACCGCGGAGAACCTGCGCGCCGCCGTATACCAACAGGCCTGCCGAAGCGGTGGGGATCAGCACATCCCACACAATCTCAACGGCTCGGGCCCACCACCAGACGTAGAGTTCTTGGCGCGCCATCAGGTGATTGCCGCGGATGAAGCGTGCCGCTTCGCTGCGCTCTCGGCTGAATGCCCTCACCACGCGCATTCCCCCAAACGATTCGGTGGCATGGCTGTCCACCTCTTCGCGCTTCTTCCGGACATCTCGGTAGAGGGGACGAATTCGGCCAATCCATGTGCGATGCGTCAGCACCACCGCCGGGATTAGCAACAGCGATCCCAACAGCAACCGCCAATCTACCCAAGCCAGGATGGCCAGGCTGCCGAGGAACTGAATCACTGCCCTCCAGGGATTGTAGATCAGTGAGAAAACCAGATCGGCCACGCCGCCGGCGTCTTCGCGGAGAATGCTGGAGACGCCGCCGCTCTTCAAGGCAAACACACGTTCCAAGGGGAGTCGTACTGCATGGCTGAATGCTTGACGGCGAAACGACATTTGCAGTCTCTTCGACGCCTTGGTGGCAAACCACCGCCCCCAGATGTGCATCAGCGTGCTCATGATGGAGACGCCGATCACGATTCCCGCCAGCAGCTTTAGCATGTCTCCCTGGGTGTTGGTCGCCGGCAGCCAGGTAAGCTGCTGCCACCAGTCCGGTAGCGGATTGTCACCCAGGACATAGTCGATGGTCATTTTGGTCGCAGCGGGGGGGACCAATTTGCAAACGGTGGCAATGCACAAGGTCAACAAGGCAAAGGCAATCGCCGCGCGTTGACCGGCCAGGATTTTCCAGAACTCCCAGATCAATCGTAGGAACGAGCGCTGTTCCCCCTGTCGCCAGGCGTCTTTTGCCCGGTCTTTGGAGTGTGGGGAAGAATCGCCTGGGGAGCTCTTGGACTTGTTGCGGCGCTCGCGGAGATACTCACGATACTTGGCAAATTGTTCGCGACTACTGGAAGGTGTTGAAGCCATGAAAACTCATTCAAGCGAATCGGCCAGCATTCGGCGTCGTCCGTACGAACCTGGCGAATGCCAACCGCTTTTCTTGTGCAATTGAGGGTGGGAGTGGTTATTTTTTGAGGATGGAACTCGGGTGCATGCCGCAGTGGCCGTTGTGCCTGAGGTCCTCACGATTCATTCGAACACCCGGCTCGGCGCAGTCGGTGAACGCTTGCGAGGTAGGTTTTATGCGACACAGCGGGTACTGCATCTTTGTCTTTGCGTTGTTCCTGGTTGCGGCATCTCAGGCGGACGCCGCACCTGCCAAGAATGTCATTATTTTTGTCGTCGATGATCTTGGTTTTCAGTTGGGATGTTATGGCGATGCGGCCGCCAAGACGCCCAACGTGGACCGCTTGGCGCGCGAGGGAACGCGATTCACCAAAGCCCACTGTACCACAGCCAGTTGCAGTGCCAGTCGTTCGGTGATTTTGTCAGGGATGCACAACCACCTGAATGGGCAGTACGGACATCAGCACAGCTTCCATCACTTCGCTTCGTTCGATAGCGTCCGCAGCCTGCCACGACGGTTCTCGGACAACGGCTACCGCACCTGTTCCATTGGTAAGTATCACGTCGCGCCGGAAAAGGTGTACCATTTTGACACCTACCGCAACCAGGGGGTGCAGGGGAATCGCAACGCGGTCAAGATGGCCGAGAACGCCAGAGCCTGGATCCAAGAGGACGACAAGCGTCCGTTCTTCTTGTATTTCTGCACTAGCGACCCGCACCGTGGTGGAGGGCCCGGTGGGTTTGCGAACTTCAACGAGAACCCGAACCAGTACCCTGGCGTCAAGCAGGAACTGTTTGATGGGAGCAACATCAAGGTCCCCGCCTGGTTGCCTGAGCAGCCTGAAGTACACCAAGAACTGGCCGAATACTATCAGGCGGTCAATCGGCTGGACCAAGGGATGGGCGTGTTGCTCAATGCCTTGGAAGAGACGGGACACTTGGACGATACGTTGATTCTGTTCCTTAGTGACAACGGACCGCCGTTTCCCGGGGCCAAGACCAACCTGTACGAGCCTGGCATGAACATGCCGCTGATTGCCAGACTCCCCGGTGCCCAGCCAGGTGCGGTTTGCGAGACATTGGTCAGCTGGGTAGATCTGATGCCAACCGTCTTGGATTACGCGGGACTCTTAGACAAGGAAACCAAGAAGGCCTCGCCGATGCACGGTGAGTCATTCTTGGCGGAGATTGGCACCAAAGGCAAGCCGAACAACGGCGGCGTCTACGGTTCGCACACCTTCCATGAGATCACCATGTATTACCCGATGCGGGTGATCGTGACGGACCGGTACAAGTGCATTTTCAATGTTGCTCATCAGTTGCCTTACCCCTTCGCCTCGGATCTGTATGCTTCGCCCACCTGGCAAGGGGTGTTGAAACGGGGAGACGGTATGTTGGGCAATCGGCCGGTGCCAGATTACATCCAACGTGCCCGATTCGAACTGTACGACTTGCAGGAAGATCCGCACGAGTTGAAAAACCTGGCCACGGACCCCAGCCACAAGAAGGTTTTGGAAGACTTGCAAGCCAAGCTCAAGAAATTCCAGCAAGAGACCAAGGACCCTTGGATTTCCAAGTACGAATACGAGTAGTTCTCGTCGGTCTGCCGAATGCGGAGGGTCAAGCTTGAGCCGGTGGTTCTGGCGCTGCTGCCCCCGGTACGTGCTTGACCAGTACCGAACTAGATCCCCAGGTCTCGAAACCCAACCGGTCCGCAAGTGCCTGGGTGGCGAGGTCTTGCTGATCAAACTGCGCCAGGATCAAGCTGAACCCTTCGTTTCGCATGAGCCGCATCGCTTCGCCTAACAGGAAGGTGGCCAGTCGGCGGCGGCGTTCGGGACGGCGGACGAAGATGCTATTCAAGCCGGCGGCCGAATCCCCCCAGGGGACCGAGTAGGGTTCGAGTCGCCACATCTGGCATCTGGCTTGAGCCGGCCCTCCGGTGGTTGCTGCAAGTTCGAACACCACCCGATCAAACTCTCCCAGCGTGCTGGCTTCCCACCAGGTTGTTGCGCCGTAAAGGTTTGCGGCTTTGACCACATATTGCCGTTTGAGCAAACGTAGTTCTCGCGACACTGGGGGGGTGACATGGGCCGTCTGAATCTGCGTCTGCTGCTTGGTGTGCAGCACCTGATAACCGCTGGCCTGGAAGAACCCCAAGGCCTCGTGATCGGTGTTCAGAATCCCAGGCAGTTGGCTCCCGCCATACAAACCGAGGTAGAAGGGGCACAGCTTGTCGAAACCTCCGCCGTACAAAACCTGAGCATTTCGATCCATCAGGTACTGCTCAGCCGCGGGCGAGCAATTCTCCCCGATCCCGCGCGCCGATAGGCTTTGCGGACCATGATCATGGAAATGATCCCCTGCTCGTGACTGAGCCAAGAGCCGGACTCATTGGGGCCGAACCCGGCATGGACAAAGCCGACAGGTTGGTCATCGTCCAGGGCAAGAATCAATCCCTGGTTGTCAAAGTAGGTCTTGCCAAACACCACTTCGGCCAAGAGCATGGCGCTGATGGGTTGTTGCAAGCCGCGTTCCAGGGCACGACTCCGCCAGATTTCGGCCAGTGCCGGAGGATCGGCGTTGGTAAAAGGTCGAAATCGGATCAAGACGCGCAGCTCATAAAGGACCGTCAGCTGCCAAGAACCAGCACGCGCGGGGAGACCAAAACTCTGGCTCCAACCGATTAGTCAGGATACCCATCCTGTGCTGACGCGCTAAGCACCAATCTGCCCGGAATCAGCAGGACGTCGAAAATTTCTGGCCTGGCCCTGGATAATTCCAAAGCTACGTGGTGTGTTCACCGGTATTCGAAGGGTCCTCGACCACATTGGCGGGAAGTTCGAAGGTGAAGCAACTGCCGCTGCCCACCTGGCTATCCACACGAATCTGACCACCATGTTCCTGCAAGATCTTGTGGCTCACGGCCAGGCCAAGCCCGGTGCCTTTGCTTTTCTTGGTGGACATAAAGATCGTAAAAATCTTCTGCTGGTCGTCCAAAGTGATGCCGGCACCGTTGTCCGTAATCCGGACCTGGGCGACCCCCCGGTCGTCGAGGTACTCGGTCGAAACTTCCACGCAGGCACTCTCTACTTCGTCGCAGGCATCAATGGCATTGGTGACCACGTTGAGCACGGCGCGGTGGATTCCTTCGGGATCGAACGTGAGCGTCGGCATGGCGGTATCGGGTTTCCAGCGAAGTTCGACAGCGAGTTCGGCCGCCCTGGTTTGCATCAATTCGACGACATCGCCGACGACCTCGTTCAGCTCGGAGGGGGCCATTTCTGGTTCCCGTTCTTTGCTGAAGGTGAGCATGTCCAGCACCAGCGTGGAGATTCGCTCCTGGTTCTTCTCGACAAACTCCCAGCCTTTGCGAACCATGTTCTCATCGTGCCGAGACAGACCGTCTTTGATTAGGAAGCTCCCTCCACGAATCCCCTGCAAAATGTTCTTGATGTGATGCGAGAGCGTGGCAATCGTTTGCCCGACAGCGGCCAGGCGCTCGGCGTGCACCATGGCAGAATAGTAACGGGTGTCTTCGACTGCCAAGGCTGCCTGGTGGGCAATGGCGATCATCAGCTTGAGGTGTTCGTCATTGAACTTGGTGCCACCGGTCTGCACGGCCTGCTGTGGGGTGGTCGAACTGTCAATGTAGATGGCCCCCACCATGCCGTAGCGTCCTTGCATGGGAACACAAATGGCTTCGCGGATACCGAGTTTGAGAATGCTTGCCGCTGGGTTCCAACGGTCGTCGTCGCGAGCATCCGAAGTCAGCACGCCTTCTTTGTGCTCCAAGACGTAGTCCAGGATCGACTGGCTAATGGTGATCTTTTCTTCGGTTTCCTTCCCCCCCTTGCGACTGAGATGCACGGTGGGAACCAGTTTCTCAGTCATGGCGTCAATGAGCATGACGCACCCGCGATCGGCATCGAGCCACTCAAAGATGAGGTGCATGATCCGCGTCAGCAGTTGATCAATATCCAGCGTGTGGCTCACGGCCAGGGCGGTACGATACATCACCTGCAGGTTGCTGCGAGCCCTGGCCAGCCAAGGACTTTCCGAAGAATCCACCTCGCGGAAGTCCAGAATCTGGCTCCCTTCCTGCTGACTCATGGAGCGGACAATCCGGGAGTTTTCCCCAGGCTCCTCGTTGATAATGTCCACTTCGCTGTGCAAATGTTCGGAGTCATCGGCGGGGCCCGTGTAGAGCATCACCGTCTTGCCCATCTGCAACTGATCACCGCTGGTCAGTCGCTGCTCCCCGACCGCTGTGCCATTGACGAAGGTTCCGTTGGAACTGCCCAAGTCACGCACCGACCACTGCCGCTCGAGGCGAACAATTTCGGCATGGTGACGAGAAACCTCGAGGTCATGCAATTGGAGCGTGCTCGTCGAGTCGCGACCGACATCGATCCGATCATGGTCCAATTCGAACCGGGTTCCCTGATCGTTGCCCCGGATAACAAATAGTGAGGGCACCGTGAACTCTCCCCTCGACCATGGGCCGCGGCGAGCCTGTGTGGACGAATCAAAGACTGGTGGGCGAAACGCTCACCCGGAAAAGTAGTGGTCAGCGCCGGCATACTGCCATTGCTGTCACGCGATCAACTCTTCGATTCTACGAATCAATGGGCCGTAGTGGTAGGGTTTAGCCACATACTCGCTGGGAGTTGTCCCAATTGGCCCGCGTCGGGCTTTGCCCAACACCACCAAAGGGATCTGTTCGCGGTGAGCGTGTGCCTCGTAATCGTCGGAAACCTGGTCGGTTTCGGCCGTGTCGGACTTCAGATCGAGCACGATCACGTCGGGGCGAAGCTCCCGGGCCATTTGTAATCCGCGGCCAGACTCGCTCGCTTCGAGCAGGCACAGGCCGCGCTGTTCGCACACCGCCCGAAACACTTCGCGCGTTTCCTCGGCCGGATTCACGACCAAAATACTTTGCGCAACATGAGTCTCTTGAAGGAGTTGCACTGCGGTACCTCCGTATACCATGTCGTTCTAGCCCACTCGTTCCAACCCACCCGTTCCAGCCTGATGCCTGCTTCGGCCGACCTAAATCGTGCCCATTCCGTACTACAATTGATCGGTACAAAACTCTGGCTCCCGAGGGCCGATTCGGGAGGGGAGAGAGTATCGGTGGTGTGGGTTCGTGTCAAAAGGGAATTCTCGCTTGACGAACCACCACCGGGGGCCTGAAAATTACAACCCTTAGCTAACTTAACTCGATCCACCATTTGGTACGAATCATGAAGCGATGTTTTCCGACTTTCCGTTCACTGACCATGGTCCCGGTGCTGGTTGTCTGTGCGGTCTGTACCGTTGTTGCGACTCGGCTGCCGGCCGAAGAGGCCAACACCGCCATCGAGGCTCGACTCCGCGAGTCCGCCAACTATTTGGCTTCGGACGAACTCGAAGGACGCGGCCTGGGAACCAAAGGGCTGGACAAAGCAGCCGATTACATTGCCGCTGAGTTCAAGAAGATGGGACTCAAAACAGACCTCTACGACGGCACGCCGTTTCAGTCCTTTGAGGTCACTACTGGAGCCAAGCTCGGCAAACCCAACGCTGCCCGCCTGGTGGCGGAAGAACAAACCATCGACCTCAAGCTCGACAAGAACTTTACGCCAATGACGGTGGGCGGTTCTGGCACCTTCGATGTTCCCGTCATCTTCGCAGGGTATGGCATCACCGCGGAGAAAGAGCAGTACGATGATTACGCTGACTTGGACGTCAAAGACAAGGCCGTCATCATCCTTCGCAAAGAGCCTCAGCAGGGGAACCCTCACAGCGTCTTCAACGGCACTGACAATTCGCCCCATGCGTTCTTCGAGCGCAAGATCTCCAACGCCTATCAGCATGGCGCGGCGGTGGTGATTTTGGTGAACGATGGTTTCGGCGTGCAAGAGAGCCTGGCCAAGTTGCAAGCGTCTTGGGCCAAAGAAGCCGAGAAACTGACCGCCGCTCAAACGGCATTCGCCGAGACCAAGAAACCTTCGGTCGAACAGATTCGCAAACATTATGGCGAGATCGCCACGATCACCAACAAGATCAAGCAGATTAACGAGCGAATTCTCAAAGCCTGCGATCCTTTGATGCCCTTCAATGCCGCGGGACTGAGCAGTTCGCGGAACATGCCGGTCTTAACCATCAATCGAGAGGTCATTGACCAGGTGTTGAAAGCGGGCGGGCACAAGTCGCTGTTGGAACTCGAAGCGGCCATTGACGAAGGACCCAAGCCGCAGTCCTTCGCCATCTCTGGCTGGAAGCTCGCAGGGCAAACCTCGGTCGAACGTACCGTGGCCGAAGTCAAGAACATCATTGCCGTTCTCGAACCGCGCGAAGGTCCCTTGGCCGACGAGACCATCATCATTGGTGCTCACTACGATCACCTCGGCATGGGGGGCTTTGGTTCGTTTGTTCCCAATCAAAAAGAAGTGCACAACGGTGCTGATGACAACGGGTCTGGCACGGCCGCCTTGTTGGAAGTTGCCAGGCAGATTGTGGCCGCAGGCCCTCAGGCACGGCGGGTGGTGTTCATGGCATTCACTGCCGAAGAGCGTGGTCTGATCGGCAGTGCCCACTATGCCAAAGAGCCGCTGTTCCCGCTCGAAAGCACGGTCGCCATGCTCAACATGGATATGGTCGGGCGTTTGCAGGACAACAAGCTCATCATTCAAGGGGTGGATACGGCCAAGGAGTTCGATCAACTCATTGACGGCCTCAACCATGCTTACAAGTTCGAAGTCACCAAGAAGAGCGGCGGCGTCGGCCCCAGTGACCATGCCACGTTTTACCTCAAGCAGATTCCGGTCATGCACTTCTTCACCGGAACGCACGCAGACTACCACCGCCCCAGCGATGACGCGGACAAGTTGAACATCGAAGGCATGCGACGCATTTCCTCCATGCTTACCCAAACCGCGCTCGCTTTGGCCGAAGCCGACAAGAGACCGGAGTACGTGGAGGTCAAAGGTCCGGAACGTACCGCCGATCGCGGCGGTGACCGCCCTTACTTCGGCAGTATCCCGGACTTTGCCGATGGCGGCGAAGGCTACAAACTCGGCGGCGTCACCAAAGAGGGCCCTGCGGCCAAAGCTGGCATCAAAGCAGGAGACTCGATCGTCAAGTTGGGCAAGTACAAGATCGGCAACCTCGAAGACTTTGATCTTGCCCTTCGTAAATTCAGCGGCGGGGATAAAGTGCCAGT
The DNA here is from genome assembly GCA_942492195.1 of uncultured Planctomycetia bacterium. Lineage (GTDB taxonomy): Bacteria > Planctomycetota > Planctomycetia > Pirellulales > S012-138 > CALOEH01. The sequence goes on from CALOEH010000125.1 coordinate 31,358, forward strand.
CGAGGTCCTTCGCGATGGCAAAGTGGTCAAGCTCGAGATCATCCTTGGGGATCCTCGCTAGAAGAAGCCATGTTCTATCGTGGCACTGGTTCCTCGCCGTTTCGTTGACAAGCAATAACCTGCAAAGAAAGACACCAGCAAATGCATTTGGGCATAGCCGCTGACCATGGCGGCTTCGAACTCAAGGCGACTCTGGCAGCACAACTGCGTGAGGCGGGGCACCAGGTCACGGACTTTGGCGCTATGTCCCTGGCCAACGATGACGACTACCCTGACTTTGTCATACCCTTGGCTCAGGCGGTTTCTGCTGGCCAGGTGGAACGGGGCATTGCCGTCTGCGGCAGTGGTGTCGGGGCCAGTATTGCCGCCAACAAAGTGCCGGGTGCCAGAGCGGCCCTGGCACACGACCATTTCTCCGCTCGGCAAGGAGTGGAAGACGATGACATGAACATCCTCTGCCTTGGCGGTCGGATCATCGGCAGTTCGCTGGCCTGGGATCTGGTCACCGCGTTCGTTGCCGCCCGATTCAGTGGAGCCGAGCGTCACCAACGCCGTCTGGACAAGGTACAACAGGTCGAGCAGGGCAAGCTTGGTTCTTAGGGATAGCCGGGGCGTGGCGGCCGACACCAGCGCCTCGAGACCGCAGTGCCAGACGTCTGACCAGCTGTTGGTCGAGACGTATGTGAGCGGTCTGACCGGAAGAACTGCCAAGGTGAGTGCAACCGGCGGGGCATCTTGCACCTGCCGGCACAAGGGTCACGAGCCCTGCCAGCCAGGACGCACGCCGGAACTCATCATGGTCGAGCAGTGCGGTCCCTGCGAGTTCCGCCTAGGACAATCCTGCGGCAAATGCGACTGCCATCCGGCTGCCAAGGCCTCCTGGAAAAGTGAGCATTGTCCGCTCGGGAAATGGTAGGCGCGGCGTTCTACACGAACGGTGACGTGGTCAACACGCGAAGCAGTCGTTCTATGTAAGATTTCGATTCGCTTTCCGTGGCATCTGCATAGTTGGCATGCGCGAAGGCGTTTCGATCGTCCAAGAGACTTTCGAGCTGTCGATAAGTCTTGCTCGTGAAACTCTGCAACGAACTGGTGGAATCGCGACAAATTGCCAGGACAGATGACTCGTTTTCTGCAAAGAAGTCGTGATAGTTAACTATCTGCCTTTGGCGAACGCGTTGCGTGCGTTGTGCTAACAGCTGATTGAAGTCGGACAGGCGAGTGGCGTCAGAATAAATCCACCAGCGGACAAGATCGAAGCCGAGTGCCCATGAGATCACAATCGCGGGTCGATAGGCTTGCGCTTTGAAGCACGTAATGACATCTTGCCGTAATGCCTCTTGGTGTGGTTCAAGATTCGCAACGCCCAATCGCGTATGAAGTTCTACCAAGATTCTCGGAATATCTTGGGCATCAGTGATAATCACAGACTTGGAAGACGCCTCATTGTAAAGGACCCTGGAAATTGACTCCATCAAAATCTGAAGTTGCGCGATGTGGCTTGGAGTAATTCGACCAGTTCTATACGAGTAGAGGAGTCTTGCACCATAAATTTGTTCAGCAGCTGTCTGGGTTTGTGTTAGAACGCAGCGGCGCAATAGTGTGAAAAATTTATCAACGTCATCGGCGTAATTATTGATGGTCGCGACTTGCGGATTCCGGAGGTGGTGCAATACCTCGCCAATCGCAATATAGTCGGCAAGATCCGGATCAACGTCGGACATCAAAAAAAATCCCATGTTTGTAACTTGATGTTACCAATCACGCGAGATTGCTTTCTCAACGGGATACAAGTACGACCCGAAGCAATCATCTCCGATCGGTGCGATTCAATCAACGGTCCAAACTGCGCTCGACGAAAGCCTTTGTGGCCATCGTGCCGCGCGCTCATTTGCCGAATTCGCCGCTAGCGGTAAGACGAACGGTATAGGACTCGTCGAAGTCCCAGCAGCGGATCGAGCCATGTCTAAATTCTACGAGACCAGCGAGGACATCCAAGTCCCGGACCCCTTTGCCCAGGCCAGGCAAGAGGCGGTTTCCAAGAAGTCCACCAAGGGGACACGGATCGAGTACTCCGCGGCCGAACCGGTACAGCTCATCGAGCGGTACCTGAAAACGTCGTCCGAGTTCCGTGCGGCAGAAGACGCCCGCGAAGCGGCCAAGGGCAAGCTGATGCAGGTGGCCAACGCCATCTACAACCGCAACTGGGAACGCAACGGACGACAGCCCCCCTGCTCCTTTCTCGCTCGTTACCCCTGATGGGCCCGCGGTCAAGTACGTCCTCAAAAACAACACCAAGAAGGCTGACTGGAAACCGTAGCAGCACGAAGAACTCCTCAATGGCACCTTAACAAGATGGGAGATTTACGAGAGTGTTCGATATCCCGTTCTTGAATGATTTGTATGCCAAAGTGGTACGCGGTTCGGGAGAATGACTACTTAACCGCTAGGTCGCGACTACTTGACTCGAATTGAACGACTTCTCTCCTGTAATCCCGTAACCGGTAAGGCATCTAACGAAAATCGCGCGAGGCGGATCTCAGGTATCCCAGTTCGCTGGTAATGTCTCGCAAGCGGTCAACCACCACATGAATCACCTGATGTTGCCGTTGCAGTTGGCCACGCGCAAAGAGCAGTGAGGCACCGCGAGCGGCCTGATGATAACGCTGCCAAATGTGCTGGTGAACTACCAGGTTCATCTGCCCGGTCTCGTCTTCGAGCGTGACAAAGGTAATCCCTCGGGCGGTACTGGGACGCTGCCGCAACAAGACCAGGCCAGCCACTTCGACCGTGGTGTCTGGCACCGCTTCGAACAACTGCTCGGCACTGAGTACGCCAGCGGCGGTGAGTTGCTCACGCAGAAAAGCCATGGGGTGGGCCTTGAGTGAAAGCCCTGACGTTTGGTAATCCGCAATCACTTCGTCCAGCAGCGGCATCGGCGGAAGCCCGGCGGGCAGGTCATCGTCCGGTTCGGCAAGTTGATCGAACAGCGGCAGCGGGCGAGGTGGGTGCCCTAGCGTTTGCCACAAGGCGGCCCGACGGGTGAGCCCTAGCGAAGCGAACGCGTCCGCCTGAGCCAACCGCTGCGAGATTGCCTGGCTGAGTCCGGTTCGACGGGTGAAGTCAGCCACCGACGCAAAAGGGTGGTCTCCCCTGGCTTCCAACATCTCCTTGGCTGCCGCCTGCGGCAAACCAACCAGTTGCCGCAGTCCCAAGCGAAGCGCCCAGCGGGCAGAGAACGGGCCATCGCCTGCCACCGGTTCGAGCGTGGCATCCCACCTGCTACGATTCACATCGCACGGCAACACTTGGATATGGTGCTCACGCGCATCTCGTACCAGTTGGGCAGGCGCATAAAAACCCATCGGCTGGCTATTCAGCAACGAGGCCGTGAACGCTGACGGATAATGACACTTGAGCCAGGCCGAAACGTACACCAGCAAGGCAAAGCTCGCGGCGTGCGACTCAGGGAATCCATACTCGCCAAACCCCCGGATCTGCTCGAACACGCGCTGGGCAAACTTCTCATCCAGCCCTCGCTCGCGCATACCAGCGATCAACTTCAAACGAAACTGGTCAATCACACCGGGGCGGCGCCAGGCACCCATGGCTCTGCGGAGTTGATCGGCTTCGCCAGGGGTGAAGCCTGCGGCAACCACGGCCAGTCGCATGGCCTGTTCTTGAAACAGCGGCACCCCGAGCGTCTTGTGCAGCACTTCGCGAAGCGCCTCGTTAGGGTACTCGACCGCTTCTTCGCCATTGCGCCGCCGCAAGTACGGATGCACCATGTCTCCCTGAATGGGGCCGGGTCGCACAATGGCAACTTCGATCACCAGGTCGTAGAAACACTGGGGGCGAAGTCGAGGCAACATGCTCATCTGCGCCCGACTCTCGATCTGAAACACCCCAATGGTATCTGCCGCGCTGATCATGTCATAAACCTGTTGGTCTCCTGCGGGGATGCTTGCCAACGTCCAGCGCTGGCCTTCGCACGCTTCGACCAGGTCAAAGCATTTGCGAATGGCGGTCAACATGCCCAAGGCCAGGCAATCCACCTTGAGAAGTCCCAACTCATCGAGATCGTCTTTGTCCCACTGCACGACCGTCCGCCCTGGCATGGCAGCGTTTTCAATCGGCACCAGTTCGCACAGCGGACCTTGCGTGATGACCATCCCGCCGACGTGTTGCGACAGATGCCGGGGGAAAACCCATCAGTCTGTTGCACCAGTTGGACGATGCCGAACGCGCCCGATTTCCGAATCGGGCGATTCCAGCCCAAGCTCGCGGCGGCTGCAGGGTGAACTCCCGACGCGGCATGCCGAATCGAGCGATTTGGCCAGGCGGTCAATCTGTTCTGGCGAGAACCCCAGCGCCCCGCCCACATCACGCACGGCCGAGCGAGGCCGGTAGGTGATGACTTCGGCAGTCATGCCTGCCCGCTCACGGCCGTACTTTTCGTACAGATACTGAAGTACCTCTTCGCGGCGCTCGTGTTCAAAGTCCACATCGATATCGGGGGCTTCGTCCCGTTCTTGACTTACGAACCGCTCGAACAGCACATCCATTTCTTCGGGGTCTACGGAAGTCACCCCCAAGCAATAACAGACCGCCGAGTTAGCCGCTGAGCCTCGCCCTTGGCAGAGGATCTCTCTCGAGCGGGCAAACCGTACCAGGTCCCAAACCGTAAGAAAGTAGGCTTCGTACCGCAGTTGGCGAATGAGGACCAGTTCGTGATGGATCAACTTCTGGACTTTTTCTGGAACGCCGGCCGGGTAGCGCTGCCCGGCTCCTGCCCAGGTGAGCTCTGCTAAATGTTCAGCCGGTGTGGTGCCGGCGGGGCAAAGCTCTTCAGGGTAGTCGTAGCGAAGTTCGTCCAGGGAGAACTGGCAGCGGTCAGCCACTTCCTGCGTTCGTGTCAAAGCGGCCGGGTCCGCGGCAAACAGGTCCAGCATTTGTTGCGGCGAACGCAAGAACCGCTGCGCGTTGGCATACCGCCACTGTCCGGCATCGGCCACCGTGGTATGGTTGCGAACAGCAGTCAGCACATCATGCAGGGGGAGTCTCTGAGCTGTGTGATAGAGCACATTGCCGCAAGCGACCAGGGGAACATCGGCCGCTTGCGCTTGCCGCCTGAAGTCGCTCAGCCGCGCAGCATCGTCCGGGCCGCGATGCAGCGAGGCCAGCGCGTAACACCGATCACCAAATAGTTCGGCGTAAGCGTGCAGCGTAGGACGTTGCTTGTCATGAACCGCCGTGTGGGGATCTCGATCATCCTGCTCGATCAAGACCACCAACGCCAACAAGCCGGCGCTGTGCTCAACGATGTCTTGCCAGTGCAATTCGCAAGTTCCCTTGGTGGCCCTCCGGCGACCCGTGGTGATGAGCCGAGCCAGGCGACCGTAAGCCTGGCGGTCGGTAGCCAACAGCACCACAGGCAGCGCATCGTCAGGCGTGATCTCTGCTCCGATGAGTAGCTTCACCCCCAGTTCGCGCGCCGCGGCATGTGCCCTAACCACCCCGGCCAGGCTGTTGCGGTCGGTGATGGCCAGGTGGGTATATTGCAACTCGGCCGCACGCTGCACGAGTTCGTCCGGATGCGAAGCTCCTTCGAGAAACGAGAAGTTGGTCTTGCAACGCAGTTCGGCATACGCCACCGGTGGTGCATGCTGCGCCGGCAGGTCAGCCGTAGACACCGAGGTTAAATCGGGGCGGCGTTTGGCAAGTGGCTGATCTGGCATGATGGCTGGTGCGTTGTCCGTATTAACCCGAAGCGGCAGCAAGTAACATGACAGGGACGTATCTAACCCTCGAACCCTCGCTTGCTCGCTGACGCTTTGGGTTGGGATTGCAACGAGGTAGGATCTCGAACTGAACTACGATTCCCTCCGCTAAGGCTAAGCTAAGATCACTCCAAGAGGAAGGCAGGCCGACGTCTGCCCTACGACTGCTGCGATCGCCGCGCTTAGCCGACGATTCGAGGTGCCGCTATATGTACTGGAGTGATACTATGTTGCGGAGTCTAAGCTTCTGCATCCTCGCCCAGTTTTGGGTCGCAAGCACGACTCTCAATATTCTTGCGATGGATCCACCTCGCACTGACGTGCATCCCGACGCACTTTTTCGCATCGGCACATCAACCCGCTGGCATCCGTCTCAAATCACCCAGATCGCTTTCTCGCGAGACGGTGGAAAACTGGCAGTCTGCAGTTTCAATCATGGGATCCGTATTTGGAATACCAGCACCGACCAACTTCTCCAAGAGTTCACCAAACTGCCGCGCGGGCTTACCTCGCTCGCCTACGATAGCGACATCGACAGGATCGCCGTCGGTGATCTGAATGGCAACCTGCACATAATTGACCTCCAAACCCGCAAGATAGAACGGGTCATTCGTCTGGAACAAGAACGGACGGTTACATCCATTCATTTTGCGCCGGATCAATGCACGCTATTCGCGACCGGGGTCAGCGGTTATCTCGGAAGATGGAATTTCCGTAACGGAGAAAATCTGTGGCGACGTAAAGCCCACAAGAACGCCGTGCTCGATCTTGCCTATTGGTCCAACGGGAAGTTGATTGCATCCACCGGCGACGACTCCAGTGTCCGTATTTGGGATGCCACGACAGGCGAATCGAAACATGAGCTAGGCAGTATCCAAGGTCGGGCGTCGAACGTCCGTTTTCTTGCGAACGGCACCACGGTCGCATTTTGTGCTTCGGCTATGGAGACCTGGGATTTCGCCAGCGGTGCGCGAACCAAGGGGCCAGACGGTGGCCGCTTATCGGCCATCGCCGTAGACGGCCGGGGAGGGGTGATTGGCACGCTTGCGGGTGGTCGACTGGTACGCTGGGATCCGCAGGCCAAGAAAACGACGGTTGTTTTTGAGAATACAACCGCTCCGTTTCGTAGTCTCGCGATTTCAGATGGCGCGCACTTGGTAGCCGCCTCGTTGCTCCACGGCACGTACGTGCGGCTTTGGGATCTGCGAACAGGCGAAGAAGTCCGACCCCTTCGCGCCCATACGAACAAGGTTCTTGACGCTTCATTCCGTACGTCAGATCGCGTCCTACTCACAGCGGGGCGCGACGGAACAATCCGAGAGTGGAATTCTAGCTCCGGCGAACAAGAGAAGATGTGGCGGCCTTCTGGGAAACCTTTCAGTGCCGTGGCGTTTACCCGCGATGGTCGGCAGGTGGCACTTGCAGATGGTTCCCGACTCCAATTGTTGGATACCGAGTCGCGACGTGTTATTTCCGAAGGAGAGTTGCCACTTGGGCCGATCCTGTCCGTGCGTGTCAACGATCAAGGTCGCTATGTAGCGATCAAAGGTACGGGACGGCACCCGGGGCAAGGCCCCGTTCCAGAAGGTTACATTGCCGTGTGGGATTCCACGACCGATCGCCTGACTCATGTGTGGTGGGTGGGACTCGTGCAGGATTTCGGAGTCGTCCCGCCCGATATGGTGATCGCTTGCGGCACGAAAACGGTACGTGATCCCAAAGGAGGAAAGGTTGCCGCTGAGGTCCGCATGTGGAACTGGCGCGATGACCGTGAGTTCGGATTTGAAGGAGAGCATCTTCGGCTGGAATCTATCGCGGTCACGTCGGACGGGAAGTCCCTAATCGGGGTCGGGCACAAGGGAACGGCAGTCTGGGAGATCCAGGGTCTTAAGCTTCTGCACACGGTATCCGACTCAGGTGCATCTGTTGCGTTGACGTCAGACTCCAAGCGTGCGGTGGTGGGAAATATGGACGGCAGTATCAACGTTTGGCAGTTGCCAAAATTACAGAAACTTAAATCCAAGGGTAAACCAACGGGTGCCGATGGATCGGAGTTAGCATCCATTCTTTGTCTCAAACTGTCGCCGGTAAATGACATCGTGTTTTCGTTCGGGCTTAATCGTGCAAACTTTGCATGGGACGTTACCTCCGAAGATCCGCCTCGCTGACTGCTGGCTCAGACGTCGTTCCGGACGATAAAAAGGGGAAGAAATGCGACGCTACATTTCGCGTGATGATACGGTTGTCATCACGACGGAGCGTAACGACGACTTTCTCGTTGGTCGCCAAAACTTGACTCAAATTGAAAATTCTCTCTCTTGTAAAGTATCTAAAGAAGAGCAGTGAGTTCAGGCATAGCCGCCAGGAGTAACACAGCGAGGGCAATGCGGGAACCGAGGGCTGGTATCCAGTTCAATTTAATCTCCTTGATCTGCTACGAATGCAGTTCGCAAAGTGTAACTCCAGCTGCAACGTCACGTCGGCAACGATTCAACATTCAAATGCCTGTTCGGCGAGTTCCTGCAGCTTGTGCCGGTCAAACTTGCCAGTGCCAGTGCGTGGAAGTTCGTCGAGAAACAGATAGTGGGCAGGGTTCTTGTAGGCTGAAAGACGCTTGCCGGCATACTCGCGCAGCTCAACTTCCAATGAGTCCTGCGGTTGCCCGATCGCGGCGACGCATGCCACCGGGACCTGTCCATCGCGTGGGTCGGAGATACCGACGATCACCGAAGCATGAACGAGAGGATGCTCGTCGATGATATTCTCAACTTCAATCGGCGCAATATTTGAGCCGCGCCGCACAATCATCAGTTTCTTGCGACCCACGAACCAGAGGTAGCTATCCTCGTCGCGGTAAGCCAGATCACCGGTGTGCAGCCAACCATTGCGAAAGAGGTCTTCGGTCGACTTCAGATCGTTCCAATAACCGATCGTTGCCGAAGGAGTCCGAAGAACCACTTCCCCGGTTTCTCCTGGTGGGCAATCTTCGCCATCTTCGTCAACAATCTTCAACTCGGTACCAGGCGTTGGGAGGCCCAGCGATCCCCACTTGCGCCGGCCGTAACGTGGGTTCGCTGCGTAATAGCCCCCCATCTCAGTCATCCCGGCCCCTTCCATGATCTCCCAGCCGAACAGATCTCGAAATCGGTGGTGCAAGTCCACGGGGACACTATCCCCCGAGCCGATGCCGTTCCTCAGGCTCGGCAACTCCGTCGGGTGACGCTCCAGGTGCTCGATAAAGTCCAGCAGGTCGCTTGCCAACAGCCCATACTCCGTCACGCAGTGCGATTCGATCATGGAAACCGCTTGCGCAGGTGGCGGCCTCATGGCAAGTAGGACCTCGCCACCAGCGAGCAATGTTGGCAGCAGCTGGGTCTGCAAGCCGCCTGCGTGGCAGAGCGGTTTTCCAACCAGAACGATGTCGTCGGCTCGAAGATCAAACAGTTGCCGCGAGACATCGATCGCGCAAAACGCACCTTCATGAGAATGAACCACTCCCTTAGGACGCCCGGTGCTGCCGGACGTAAAGAGAATCAGAGCGGGATGATTCGGTTCGAGGGGGATGTCGTCGATCGGGCGATGCTCGAAAAACGACGCGAAGCTCGTCGACGTGACGGCAGTTGTGCCAACCATCAGCCCGACCCTTTGAGGTTCCGACTTCAGGAACGGCTGGATGACGTCCTCGCGAGCGGTATCGAACACAATCACTTTGGGGTCGGTTCGCTCAATGACGTCTCGCACTTCCTCCATCACGTATCTCACGTTCAGCGGAACCGCGACTGCGCCGATACGGTAGCAGGCCAAAGTTATTAGGACTGCTTCGATGCTGTTCGGCAGAATCCACATGACCCGGTCACCGCACTGGACACCGCGACGCCGCAAACCGGCCGCAACGCTACCGATTCGCAAATGCAGGTCGCCGTAGGTCAACCGAACTGTGCCAGTCCGAATGGCGATCTTGTCGGGAGCCTCACGCAGGGGTGCGTCCAGCAACGCTTGCAATCGCGACCGTTCTTTCATGTGCGGACCTTATCGAAAATACCCAGTCCAGAAAGCTGTTTGGCCGCAAGCTCTCGAATGTCCTCCGCACAACCAAAGACGGCATGAAACGCGGTGCGGCATTGGGGGCAGGTGCGTGGATAGGTTTCCACAGAGATGGGTCCGAAGAACGTCCAAAGGCGAGGGAACACGCTCGCTACTTCGCTGCAAGCGCCTGAGACATGGCGGCGAGGAGTCCGTAGTAGCTTTCTTCTGTGTATTGGTAGCGACCGCAGTAGCGGCGGAGGTCATCGGTCATCTGATAGGCGCGCGGCCTTGAGGAATGCGAACCAGCGCGAAGGCGTCCGCCGAGGGAATCCCCAGCGTGAAACGATCTGCCTTGACATTCATCACCCGGTCCTCCTGCATGTTGGCAGGCAAGAACTGGAACGTGTCTTGGGCAACCACGTAATCACGCACCGGGGGATCTCCGGCATTGGAGTGATCCAATAGCCAGACTACGGTCCCGATCCTGCCGTCGGTTGGCGAAGCCCAAACCAGGTAGCGAACGGTCATCTCTTTGTGATCGCCATCAATCAGCATGAACGCCGGGGCGTCAATCACCATGCTGGCATCGTTGCGGGCAACCTGTTGCACTTTCTTGATCGCTTCGACATTTCCGTCCAACACACTTGACCCAATGAAACTGAGGTCGGCTCCCAGTTGAGCTTGCGTTGCTGAGGTCACCACGGTGTTGACTCCATTGATCTTCATGGAGAAACCAACGGCGACTTTATCCAGGACGTAACCGCCGGATGACCCCTTCTCTGCGTTGGCAAGCATCACCAGATTGAAGACCTTGGCGTAGTACTGCACGGTGTCCGATACCGACTTGAAATCGCCACTCGCCAGCCGGCCTTGGACGAAGGCGATGATGGTGGACCAACCCTGCGGCGGCTGTTTGTTGAACCGGGTGCCAGGGGGGATTGCCATCAACGATTTGCGCTGGAGATCCAATTGCTTGACATTGGCGTCTTGAGCAAAAGCCACTGTGCGAAAGACAGAACGGCGCGGCGCAGAACGTTCTGTTATTGGAAACTCAGGTGCCTGCTCCGCGACCAGGTCCTGCCGTTTGATGTCGGCCGCTCCCTGGTCGTTGGGGTCACTCCGCTGGGCATCCACGTCAACCCCAGGTGCCCTCACGCGAACGCGCTTGTTGGTTTCGGTATCCACGTCGACGCCTGGCGCGCGAACCTTGACCCCTTCACCCGGTCGGGCGTCCACATCCACACCGGGGGCTTCGACCTGGACGCCATCTTTGCCAAACTTGACACTTCCGCCTGGCCAGGTGACCACGCCCCCTTCTCCTTCTTGAGTTCCTGCGCCGTCGGCCGGAGCGCCGGCTCCGCCTGGGCCGGACTCGGCGTCACACCCCCAAGCTGCCACACAGAAGAGTAATGCCGCGATTGCGAATCTCATCCTTGGTACTCCCCGAGTTCTGGTTTCAACGCTAGAAACGGCGTTTTGATCACTTCGCTTGATTTTAGGAGAATCCAGCGAACGTCACAAGCTGGGTAAGATTTGTCGCTAACGCAGCCAGGGATCATGTCGCCTGCCCCCGGTGTTCGAGCACGTAAACAACACTGGGCACCATCCGTTTGGTCACGCGTTGCTGGAGCGCCAGCCTGGTTTCGGCGAGCACTTCCAACACTTTGGCGTCTGGCACAAAGATGTCCTGCACGCCGAATACCACTCTTCCGCGCGGCGAAAGGTACTCCGGGGCTTGGCGCAAGAACTCTCTGAGCACCGAGGTGCCATCGTCACCGCCGTCCCAAACTTGATCGCCATCTACTTCCAACCGCTTGGTGAGCTTCAAGGCTTCGCCGACGCCGGTTGGTACGTAGGGAGGATTGAAGAAGATCAAATCGTACTGGTTCTCTGCAGGGACTTGGGCAAACAGATCGCTCAACCAGAAATTGGCCGCAATCTCGTTGTATGCCGCCACGCGCTGCGAACTCTCCACCCGAGTCGGCGAGCAATCGATGCCATCGAGTTGAATCTGCTTGAGATGCGCCAGTGACAGACTGACCAGAGCCCCTTGACCGATGCCTAGTTCCAAAGCGCGGCGGTCTTCCGACTCGGCGATTGCGCGCAAGGCGCGCGTGAGCAAGACCGTGGTCGGATCGAACTGTACGGCCACGCCTGGCGGCACCTTGACGCCGAACAACCGACGGATGATCCACCGGTTCCGCCGCAATGCCCTCAAGATGGGCTGGAACACAGGGTAAACGGCTTGCTTGAGTTGCATCACACGGTTCTGCTGAGGGAAGGGGAAATGATTAGATACGAGAAAGTAGTCATCACGCTCCGCCGTAATGACAACCGTAGCGGCCTCGCCTGTCCTGCTTCCTCGCTGACGCTTCGGGTTAGGATTGCTCAAAACTGATTCGACGTCCTACCTCGTTAGGTCAGGAGCCTGGAGCCTGGAGAGTGGAACGCCGCGCCTACTCCCTGCCCCAGGATATCTTCGAACGGATGCCCATTCTGCCAACCGACTCGACCTGTTTCGCGAAACTGCTCGAGTCGGCGGATGGTGATCTCGCAGAAAATGGGATCCAAATCGGTGGTATAGCATTCTCGGCCGTGAATCTCCGCGGCAAGCAGCGTGGTGCCGGAGTGGGCAAAGAAATCGAGCACGCAGTCGCCTGGTTGCGAACTTGCTGTGATGGTTCGTTCGATTGCTTTCAAGGGCTTTTGGGCGTAACACCCTGAGACGTTCTCTTCCATCCGATAAAAGACCTGTTGGATGTCTACCCAAACGTTGCCGGCGCGAATGTTCTCAGACTTGCTGCGGGCAAGATTCTCGGTACGCTTCCCCCCCACGTCCTTGTAATACCCTCGCAAGATCTTGGGGATCTCGGTGTACTGTACTTCAAACCGGGGTCGGCCTTTGGTGTAGTAGAGAAGTTCCTGCCGAACGGCCATCCAGTTCTTTTGTGTGCCGTATCCTCGCTGATTGCGCATGGTGATGAAGGACCGAGAATCGAACAAACCTAGCCGCTCCATCATCACCATGAACTGTGGCAATGGTTGGAAGTGGCGGTTCTGGTCGGCACCGAGCCAGACGTAGAGGGAAGCATCCGCGGCCAAATGGCGATCGGTGAGCCTGATCCATTGCTCGCACCAGTGGGCAAACTCCGCAGCCGAGCGCTGCTGGAAAGCGACCAGGTTGTAAGGGGGATCATGAATGGCGAGTGTGGCCTCTCGCCCCGCGGTCAGTGATGCGGCGCTCTGCTCATCGCAGGCGTCCAGGCAACCCACCCGATGACCCTGGACCGGGTCCGTCCAGATTTCGCCCGGTGCAAGCCGGCAGTGTGGCAGCAAACAACGCCGGATCTCTGCGTCTTCGTCCAAGCGCGGGAGCGGGTTGTTCTTCATCAGGTCCAATCCATGCTCGAGGGGAACGAAACGCGCGGGTGGCATCTCGCACGGTGGGATTGTACCGAAAAGCGGCTGCGGTGGCAGCAGCAGGCCGAAGCGTGCAACAGAGCGAAACCGCATTCGATACGTTCGAGGAAAGAACTGAGCGAACGTCTCGCCGCGCCCTGGCTTCATTGCACTGGAGGCTCGTTGACCGATAGCTTGTCAGGCAAGCCTCGGTGATTTTCGACTCCCCTCAAGCACGTTTCTTGAGTACATAGACCACGTCTTCGGTGGTGTCGTCAACCGTGATGGGCGTGTTGAGGTCGTAACCGAAGTCGTAGGTTTCGACGATGTCGAACACGCCTGTGGTCTCAATGAGTTTTGCGAATTGCCTGGCGGTGTAGGTGCGGAAGATGGTCTCTTCGGTCAGTTGCCATTGCCGGGTGGGAGTGTAGATATCAAACGACATTCCGATCTGTTCTTGCCGTTTACGGCGGTCAATGTCGAGCGACCACATCTTGGAAATCACGGCCAGGTGTCCTCGTCGGGCCGACCAAGATTCTTCCGTGCAGTCAGGCTCTCCGACCGGTGTGAGGTGCAGGCCTAGCAGGTAGATCCCTCCCTTCTTCAACGCGGCAGCCATGGAATTCAGGTGCCCTTGAGCGGCCTTCTCCGTCTGCAGATGCCGGAAACTGTTGATCAGATTGAACGCCGCATCGGCCTTCGGGCGGATCTCGAAGCAGCTCATGTCTCCTTCCACGCAGGTCTCAGGCAGCCCATGCCGCTTGAGTCTGGCATTGCAGAACCGCACAGCATGCGGATTGAGATCATTGCCAGAAATCTCGTAGCCCGCCTTTCCTAAACGGAAGAACAATCTTCCGGTGCCACAGGCAGGCTCGAACAGGCGACGGACCGGCTTCGGCGCGAATCGCTCGAAACAGCCCAGCAGAAAATCGTACTCAGCCTTCCAGTCCGAACCGAAGATCAAGTCGTAGTAGCGTGGATGGTCGTAGATGTTGGCCGTCACAACCTCTGGCATGATGATCCTTTTTAGATACCTTATCGGAGAGAAGTCGTTCGATTTGAGTCAAGTTTTTTGGAGTGGGCAATCAACCAGCATATCGGCGATGCCTACGCAAGCGAGGACGCATGTGGAAAACGGTTGTCGCAGTTGCTCACCTGCAGCAACCACCGAGACGTCTTTCTTGATTCGTGAACAGTTGAGACAACTGTTCTACAATGGCTACCTTTTTAGATACCTTATCGGAGAGAAATCGTTCAATTTGAGTCAAGTTTGGAGTGGGCAATCAACCAGCATATCGGCGATGTCTACGCAAGCGAGGACGCATGTGGAAAACGGTTGCCCCAGTTGCTCACCTGCAGCAACCACCGAGACGTCTTTCTTGGTTCGTGAAGAGTTGAGACAACTGTTCTACATTGGCTCCTCGTTAGAATTGTCGGGGAGCCAACATCACGTATCCCGCAAACTGGCCGATGCCAGCCAGGTCAGCCTGCAATTGATCGCAGGCGAGTCGGGCCGTCTGAACATTTGCGAAACTTCCTTGTCGACGGAACACAATGGTCGGCGAACGGGACTCCAGTGCCCGCTCGACCAAACCTGGCGCGTCGGCGTCAATCGCCAGGCAATGCGCTCAGGCAGCGTGTTCTGTCTCTGCCGACTCGAGCACCTGCACGAGCAACAAGTTGGGCGCAGTGCGGCGCAGTGAGACTCCGTGATTCGAATGCCCTGTGAGCCAGGCCATCGCCACGCCGGGGAGCGTCCAAAGATCTGGCTTGCTAGAAGATGCCGATTTCTCAGGCACGGTCTGAATCACCATCGCTCCGCCGGTGCTGGCCGCCTCGGCAAGTTGAAGAACCTCAACGTCGGTGGCTGCTGCGGTTGTGCCTAAAACGAGTGCGGTGTCGGTCTCGATCCAGTCGGTCAAGTCCGCCGCAGAGTTACCTTCTCCGGCAACAATGGCTGTGGGTTCGACGCCTCGCACCACCCAATTCTTGCCGGCCCAGTTGATCCGCCTGCCCGACGTTGCCAACGGTCGCAAGCCGATCTCACGCCGAATCTGTCGAGTCCCATCGCCTGGCAAGTTCAGCCGAACTCGGTAGAGATGCGGGAGTCCCACGCTCCAAAAACAGGGGTCTGGAATCAACGCCTTGAACAGGCAGACGGACTCGGTTTCGCCCTGCTCACACCGCAGACGTTGTAAGGGAGAGCGAGAGACCAGCGTCCGGGCTGTGGCAGACCAAGGCCCTTCGACCCAACCGGCAACTTGAGCCAGGACATCCTCGCTGTACGGCGTGGGGTGCGCGAATCGCAACTCGACAAAGACTTCGGCTGAGACCGTGGTCAGGTTGCCGATGAAAACTTCGCAGGCGGGGTCTTCGACAGGATGCTTAGCAGTTGGCATGAGTCGTACGGCGTCCGAACAGTGACAACTGCCAAACTGGACTGAGGTCCTTGGTAGGTGAGAACTCTGTAGAACAGTTGTCCCAACGGTTCCGGAACCGAGAAGAACGTTTTGAGTACTGCAGGTGAACAGTTGAGACAACAGTTCTACGCTGGTTTCTTAGCGATTAGATATCGAAAGAGCGAGGTCGCAGGATTTCCTGCATCAAAATGGCGTTACGCAATCCCTGAGGCGAAGAGAGCAAACTGGCGATTTCGGAGGGTTCGATCGCTGCCTTCTCGCCGTAGGCGGCATCTTCTTGGACGCGTCGTTCCTCGATGGTCGGCAGTCGCTCGCCGAGGTCTTCGGCCACGTCTTTAGGAATTTCTGACTTGAACGACGACTTGAGGCCTCCCCCGACATCGTGGCCAAACACTTCGTCAAGGTGAGCCTTCATCTCGTTGACGGACTCTTGAACCTCACTCACTTCCTGCTTTGGGGCAGGCTCTGACGAAATCTCTTCGCGTTGGGAGATATCTACCAGGCCGCGTCGCGGGGCTTCCTCGACCAGTTCGACTTCCACGGGTGTTTCCACCGCAATCTTGTCCGGCATCTTGCGGCGAGGACGGTTCGAGGGTCTCTGCTGCGGATTGGAAGGACGTTGAGCGGCCCCTTCGCGTTCGGCGCGGACTTCGGCAGCGCGGCGCAAGAAGGCTTCGATGTTGTCCTCCCGCGGCGCATTGCCTCCCCCGGCTTGACCGCCAACTGCGGGGTCTTGCGGAGGACGGCCTCGCGGAGGTTTTGGTGCCTCGTTGATCTTCGCAAACACCTGATTCAACACCCAGATGATGATCACCACGATGGGGACCAGGGCACCGACCCAATCTCCAGCCGCCAGTAAGAGATGCCGGGAAGCCAGCGCATCGGTCAGCAACCCCTGAGCCGTACCTCCAAGAACTGTGCCGCTGGAGATCAGATTGGTCAGGGACACAACAACCAGCGGGAGTTGCTCGATAGCACTTGTGAACATCATGGCCTCTAGCTCCTCTTCTTCGAGTCTCCGTTGCTGGTGCTGATGGCGTGACGCATGTCGGTATCAGCTTGAATGTTCCGCAGTTTGTAGTATTCCAGCACGCCCAAGGTTCCTTCGCGAAACGCCTGGCTGATGGCCTTGGGGACTTCGGCTTCGGCCTCGGTGACTTTGGCCCGACTCTCAGAAATTTGGGCCAGCATTTCCTGCTCTTGGGCCACGGCCATGGCCCGCCGTCCTTCGGCCGCCGCCCGAGCGACTCGGGTGTCTGCTTCGGCCTGATCCGCTTGCAGCCTGGCACCGATGTTGTCACCGACGTCAATATCGGCAATGTCAATCGAAACAATCTCAAACGCCGTTTGCGAATCGAGCTTGCGGGCCAGCACGTTCTTGGAAATCAGATCCGGATTCTCCAGCACCGCGGCATGCGTCGAAGCCGAACCGATAGCACTTACAATCCCTTCACCCACGCGGGCAACAATGGTGTCTTCGCTGGCACCACCGATCAACTGCCGCAGGTTGGCCCTGACCGTGACGCGTGCTTTGACCTTCAACTGGATCCCGTTTTTCGCCACGGCATCCAGCGACGGCCGCCCGGTGCCGCGAGCCGGACAGTCAATCACTTTGGGGTAAACGCTGGTCTGCACTGCCTCAAGGACGTTTCGCCCCGCCAGATCGATGGCGGTTGCCAGTTTGTAGTCCAGGTCAATCGACTTGGCTTTATTGGCAGCAATGATGGCTCGCACCACCAGAGGGACGTTGCCTCCGGCCAGATAATGGGCTTCGAGCGCCTTACGGGTCATCCCGGTGTCTTCGCCCAACCCGGCTTGGACCGCCATGATTTTTGCCCGCACAATCAAGTTTGGCTTGACCTTGCGGAAGGTCATGCCCAGCAGGTCAAACAGGCCAATCCCCGCCCCGGTAGTGAGTGACTGGATCCAGAGTCGAAAATACCGCACGACGACAGCGAAAATCACCAGCCCTGCAATTAGCAGGGCAAAGAAGATGATAATCAACACGTAGGTGCCGGTGGAAAGCCCGTCTTGTGCGAAGAGATGCATGGCAAACAAACCCTGTCTGCGGGAACCCACAATCCCGTGGGCGAATGATAACCCCTTAGAATGGAACACCTTCGTCCATTCGCTGGATAGCTTACCGCGATTGCTGGTATTGTGCCACAAGTACTAGCCTGGGAGCAATACCCAGGGTTTGCATGGTTTGCCGAGGCTAGGAGGAAAGTAGTCATCTCACGCCATGTGCGGGTTCTTGCCTGTGAGCGGTAGCTCCTGTTGGTTTAAAGTCCCTACTTCGTTGGAATCACAACCCGAAGCGTGAGAGCGTGAGCGAGGAAACGCAGGCGATGTCCACCCACCATGGCTCCTCGCTGACCGGGCTGTTGATTTAGTCCGTCGCGCAACGAGAAGTCCGTAAGTCCGGATCTTATTTCTTGTCGAAGATCATCGAAGGGATCGAAGGGGTGGACGGGTTTGCGATTCGATCAACGGCCCGTTACGCTTCGGGTTAAGATTGTTCGATGTGAGCCGGAGCTCAAGTTGATCGACGTATCCCACACGCCTGGCCAGGAGTATGAATGTGACATCCACTTCGCAGAGTGATTCGCCTTCCAAGCTTACGATTCGGACCAGATGGGAGCGTCTGTGGCGGCCGTGGAATTCGCTCCTGGTACTCGGCATGCTGTTGTCGGCAGGTGCCATGGCGGTTTCGGCAACGCAATCTGACGATGACACAGTCGCCAGCCAACTCGCTGAGCCGCGGTGGTTCAAAGGCAACCTGCATACTCACAGCTTGTGGAGTGACGGCAACGACTATCCGGAGATGATCGTCGATTTCTACCAACGAAATGACTACAACTTCCTGGCTTTGAGTGATCACAACCTCTTGGCCGAAGGCAACACTTGGATTGATGCGGACAAAGCGGCAAAACGGGGTGCCATTGATGGGCTGGCCCGTTATCAAGCCAGGTTCGGGAATGATTGGGTGGAGACCCGCGTCAGCGAGGCGGACAAGGTGGAAGTTCGCCTCAAACCGCTCAACGAGTATCGTGGGCTGTTCGAGCACACAGGGCGGTTCTTGTTGATCCAGAGCGAGGAACTCACGGACCACTTCGGCAAGTATCCGGTCCACGTCAACGCCACCAACATTCGCGACGCCATCAAACCGCAAGGTGGCAGTAGTGTCCGGGAGACCGTTTCCAACAACGTCGCGGCCGTACTCAATCAGTCAAAGCGGCTTGGCCGCCCAATGCTTCCGCATCTCAATCATCCGAACTTTGGGTATGGGGTCTCAGCTGAGGATTTGGCCGCCGTGGTCAACGAGCAATTCTTCGAAGTCTACAACGGTCATCCCGGCGTCCATCACCAAGGAGATGCCACGCACCCGGCGGTTGAGAAGATCTGGGACATTGCCAACACGTTGCGGATTGGCCACTTGCACGCCGCGCCTCTGTACGGCCTGGCCACTGATGATTCGCACAACTACTTTGGCACCCGTGGCTCGTCACCCGGTCGGGGTTGGGTGATGGTTCGAGCCAGACACCTGACGCCTGAGTCACTGATCAAGAGCCTGGTGGCGGGGGACTTTTACGCGTCGAGCGGTGTCACGCTGTCGAGTGTTGACTACCAGGCGGATAAGAAAGAGTTGGCAATCAAGATTCAACCCGAACCGAATGCAACCTACACCACGCAGTTTGTCGGGACACTGGCCGCCGATGCCAAGCGGATTGAACTCCGCGATCCGCCAGCTGACGGAGGACCTGTCCCGCCGCCTGAGTTGGGCTATCCCGCCGAAGTCGGTAAGGTGTTGGCCGAAGCCACAGGGCTCGCTCCCAGCTACCAACTCACTGGAGACGAACTGTACGTCAGGGCCGTGGTGACTTCGAGCCTGGATCCAAAGAATCCATCCTTCGAAGGACAAAAGAGACAAGCCTGGACACAGCCGGTCGGCTGGGCCAAACACATTCAACTTGGCAAGTAACGCACGAAAAACAACAGTTGTCCCAACTGTTCGCGAATCAAAAAAAGACGTTTCGCGCGCCTCAGCATCTGAACAGCTGAGACAGTCGTCTGCATGCTCACGCAAGCGACTAATGTAGAACAGTTGTCCCAACTGTTCACGAACCAAAAAGATGTTTCGCGTGTCCCAGCATCTGAACAGCTGAGACAGTCGTCTGCATGCTCGCGCAAGCGAGTAGTGTAGAACAGTTGTCCCAACTGTTCACGAACCAAAAAAAGACGTTTCGCGCGCCTCAGCGTCTGAACAGCTGAGATAGTTGTCTGCATGCTCGCGCCGGCGAGGTATTGTCGCCACGACTGTCATCGTGACGGAGCGAGATGACTACTACCGTCTAACCTTTTGCACCAGCATACCGGTCTGCCACGGCGTTCCAGTTGACGACGTTGAAGAACGCGGCAATGTAGTCAGGGCGGCGATTCTGGTACTTGAGATAGTAGGCGTGTTCCCACACATCCATACCGAGGATCGGGGTGTTGCCGTGCATCAAGGGGCTGTCTTGGTTGGGTGTGCTCTCGACAACTAGCTTGCCGCTGCCATCGACACTGAGCCAGGCCCAGCCGCTGCCAAAGCGAGTGGCACCGGCATCACCGAACGCCTTCTTAAACGCTTCGAAGCCGCCGAGTTCGGCCTTGATGGCTTCGGCCAAAGGACCAGACGGCTCACCCCCCGCATTGGGACCCATGACGGTCCAAAAGAGCGAGTGGTTGGCATGCCCGCCCCCATTGTTGCGGACAGCGCCGCGAATGTTCTCCGGGACGGAATCAATGCCAGCGACCAGTTCTTCAATGGTCTTGTTTTCCAGGTCGGTGCCTTGGATGGCATCATTCACTTTGGCGACATACGCAGCATGGTGCTTGTCGTGATGAATTTCCATGGTCTTGGCATCGATGTGTGGTTCCAACGCATCGAAACCGTAAGGGAGAGCCGGAACTTCATAAGCCATGATTCACCTCGGAGCAATCGTAGAGGGTGAAATTAGAAACGGTGAAAATCAGCCGGTGATCGCAGACCGTTGACCCGCAAACCTCGGCCAACCATCTGCTACTTCCATTGTGGGAAGCATACCCGATGACCTCGAAACTGACAATGAGCCGAGGTGGCTGTTCCATATCCCTCGGCCTCGCCGTGCCCCATCCCTTGGCTGTGCCGAGCTCCCACGGCTACGGTGGCATGTGACCTGAGTAGCCACGAAGAATAACTTCTTCGCCGGTTACTGAACAGATTGCCGTGCTATTCAAGCATGATAGGCGAACCAATAAAGCGCCATTGGTGCCACCGCCAAACCAAGCGTCACTGCCAAGCCCAAGTTGCCGGGTTTAACGAGGAAACTCTTGTTCGGATTCTTCGGATTGAAGAACACATCCACCGTGCCGTCATCGTGTTTTCGGATATGCCGCAGCTGTTTTTCTAGCACAAACCCCGCATTGTGGGATGCAACCACAACCCAAGGCGAAACCCGGCGTCCTTGATAGGCGACATCACCAACATAGAACTCGTAATGCGCCGAGGCTGCGTACTCCTGGTTCGAAGTTACGTTGTCCGTTCCGGCGACCTTGGTGAGTGCTGCCTTCATCAGTACGCCCTTCGCGCTCGGCCATGCACGTACACGAAGCTGGTAAACCACTGAATAGCTCAGCAGCAACAACGCATACAATGACGCGAAGAATGCAATGCCTTGCTTCTGGCCGTTGATGGCCGAGTCCCACATCAAGCCGAGGTAATCAATCATGGTGGCGTTGTCTTGCAAGTGCCTGCTATTTGCAAACAGCCTCAGAAGCGGTGCTTCGGTCGCTGGCTCAGCGCCCCGCGGCGATTGCCGCCTTGGCCTCGGTAATCAATTCGGCAAGTTGCTGCTTATCGAGCGATTCGGAGGGGACACCTTCGTCAGGGATTTCCAGCTTGCTGATCCAAGCCACGGCATTGAGCAAGACGGTGCGAAAACTGTCCTCCCCCAGGTTGTAGTGATCGTGAAGCCCGGTGAATCCAAACCCTCGCCCTCCATCGGGGCGGTCGTATGCCCAAGCCATGTGCTGCGGTTCTCCGGCTGAGACAGCCTTGAAGACATCGGAGTTTCCGCCTCGGGTGCTGGCTTTTTCCTTGGCGGTGGTCAGCGGAGGCACATCGCTCAGGATAGGGGTCACGCCGCGCATGCCCTGGGCGAAACGCATGTGGTAGTACCATTCGTCCCGCACGCTAAAAGGTTTCACACCGCGGGCAACGGGATGTTTGGGAAACTTCTCAAACTTGGGGGTCCACCAAGGATTGACGGAATAGAACACTTCGAAGTACCCCCCGATCCAGTCCGTGAAGTTATCGCCTTGCTCTCCCTTGTTGACTTCCACGCCATAGTGAAAGGCCATGAAGCCGGCTCCTTTGCGGACCGCGGCAAAAATCTCCGGATCCTTAGCCGCCCGACCACCATGGTTGAGCCCCACGATCACGGCGTCGGCATGCGACAGGTCCTTCGGCCAGTTCTTGCTCGAATGCACCACGGCGTGTACTTGTGGGTAGACGGAGTTGAGCGTGCGGGCCATCAACATCGAGGCGGCCACAAACTCATGGTTGCCGGGGGGGCCATGGGTTCCGGCGTCTCCGATGAAGACCAGCTTGACCACGTCGTCCGGCGCGGCCTTTTGCCCGGCGTAGTCAAAAATATCCTTCTCGGCGGCATCCGCTGATGTTGCGAACGCGACAAGGCAGAAACTCAACAAGACGTTATGGATGCGGTTCATAGTCCTGGACGATCTTAGGAGGAATGGGTCCGTATGTCTTCAAGTCGCACTGGGAGAAACGGCGAGGATGACTCTCCGACATTAAACCTCCAGGCAGACGGACTCGCAAACGAAATGCTGGGACCTGCACGCTCCGGTGCGGGATGCGAACGAATCGTCTGGCCGCTTCGTACCAACAAAGCCAGCTTCGGTCTGCGAGAAGAAAGCAGGTATTTTGGGGATCCGGTGTAGGTACTACTCGAATCAAGCACAGGGCTCGGTTATCCTGCAAGGACTGTTTGACTTGGACCGTTCCCTGTTTGCAGGAGTCGGAATATGGGCATTTACCCGCTGGTCGGTTTTCGCGGGGCCGTGATCTTCGCCATCGTTGCGATGACTGCTGGCTCAAGCGCCTTCGCGCAGCAACGAGACCGTAGCTATCCTCCCAAGCTGGAAGGTGCGGTTAAAGAAACCTACAAACAGGTTGGGGACGTGCAGCTTGATCTGTGGGTGGTTTCGCCTGCCGGCACAAAGGCTGGGGACAAGCGTGCTGCGATTGTGTTTTTCTTTGGTGGCGGTTGGAGGAGCGGAACGCCGGCGCAATTCAAGCAGCAATGCGAGTACCTGGCGGCCCGCGGAATGGTGGCGATCACTGCCGATTATCGTGTTGCCGCGCGCCATCAGGTCAAAGCGGTGAGTTGTGTCGAGGATGCCAAGAGTGCCATCCGTTGGGTTCGGACCAACGCCCAACGGCTCGGGGTTGATCCTGAGCGGATTGTCGCCGCCGGAGGTTCTGCCGGTGGACACCTGGCCGCCTGTACCGGCGTCATCCAAGGTTTCGAGGCCGCCGACGAAGACGCTTCGGTTTCTTCGGTACCCAACGCCATGGCCTTGTTCAATCCGGCGGTGATGCTTGTCTCGTTCGATGAAACCGAACCATTCTCAGCAGACCGGATCGAAGGCATCCAAGCCAGAATGGGAATCGAGCCCCAGAAGCTTTCACCCATTCATCATGTTCGGGCAAAACTACCTCCTACGATCATCTTCCACGGCACCAATGATCAGACGGTAAAATTTCGCACGGTCGAACTGTTTACCAAAGCGATGAAGTCCGCAGGCAACCGGTGCGTCTTGGTGCCAGCCGAAGGCCAAGGGCATGGATATTTCAATGCGGGTCGCGATAATACGAACTTCCGCGAGACGATGGCCGCCTTGGATCAGTTCCTTGTAGAACTCGGCTACCTTTCCCCTTCTAAGACGTAGTTGCCTTGCCATGACTTCAACTGCACCGCTCGTATCGAGTGGCATCCAACCCCCTCGGCCAAATACCACCGCACGGCGTTGGTCGCGGGTCTATTTGCCGGCGCTACTGATCGCCGCGGTCACCGGATGCTCTGGCAGCTACGAACAACAACTCAACACTTGGGTGGATCGGCAAGAAGCGATCCGAAAGTTTGAGGGCATTGCCAAGCTCAATGCTCGTTTCTTCGGCTACTCGAAGCTCCCTGGCACGGATGTGACGGTCCGAATTCCATTGCTGGTCAAGGATCGGATCTACGACGCTGGCTCCCCGATTGCCGAGGATCGCAAGCAACCTCCGATGCTCAAACTGCCTGGGTTGCGGTTGACCGGCGAGGCGGTGGACGCGTCGAATGGCAACTCGGTGTTTCTTTACCTGGCTGCCCTGCCGATCGGAGAGATGCAGGGCACCGATGTGGAAGCGTTGATTCTCGAAGCGATCAACGGCGAAGAAGGCCAGGAGAAGTTCGAAGACGTCGAGATCGAAGATAGCTCGGTCCGCAAAATGCACCTCTGGCGATTCGTCAAATACTCAGGTGTGCAAAAGTTTTGGAAGAACGATACGGCGGTACAAGCCGACGGGGTCTTCAATCTGTACCTTCTCAAGGGACAGCAGTACTACGTGTTTGTGGGATGGCGATTTCTTCCGGAAAGCGAAAATCCCTTGGGCTTGGAGACTTTGATCCCATTGGGATTGTCTACCATCTACGAGGGAGAACCTCCTCCGCTGCCGCGCGCCCCGATGGCTACAAGACCAAGGACGAAATCGCCGCCGAAGAGGCCGCCGCCAACCCGCCTGCCGAAGAACCCGTGGATCCTGCCGCGGATCCAAATGCGGCAACTGCAGATAACGCGGACCCCGCAGCAGCGGATCCCGCAGCCGTTGATCCGGCAGGTGCTGACAACTAGCAGACATCCTCCCCGCCGTTCGAGGTTCTTGCATGGCTATTTTCCGCCTCAGTCTTTGTCATCTGTTCTGCTGGTGCGCCGCCGCGGTTGGTCTGCCTTTGATGTTGGGCAGCACCGCCCACGGCCAAACGTTTTACGCCAGTTTTGATGCAGGGGTGAATGCCGATCAGGCAACTGGCCGAGCCGAACCACACGCCGGGGCGGATGTGGTCCGGACACCCGGCAAGTTCGGTCAAGCGGCTCCGATGGGCCTGGTCTACTCTGCCGAAGAGAACCTTCAGGCCGCACGCGGAACGTTGGCCTTTTGGGTTCGTGTGCCAGAACTCCCTAATCGCTTTGATGTGCGACGTCTGATCTTTGTGCAATCCAAGGAGCGAGGGCATTGGAACAGCCTCGTGAATATCGAATGGCAAGAGTCGGTGTTTCGGGCCCAAGTTTTTGACTTTGCCCACGGCCACGGATTCCACGACCCCGCTGGCTTGCCGGCGTTCCGTGCCGACACCTGGCACCATGTAGCCTTGGTGTGGGACGCGGCCCAAGGGGCCCGGTTCTTGCTAGATGGCAAACTCACCGGTTCGACCTGGGGGAAGCAGGCCTGGTGGAACCTGCCAACGCCGCACGCGATCCACCTTTACTGTCCAGAGGACGCACTGTACGATGAGCTGTATGCTTACGGTCGACTGCCTCGAGTGATGAGCAAGTAGTTCAGCTGATGGGCGTCCAACCCGTTACTGTCAGACCTGCCGCGCCGCCGGGTCAAGCGGCGTCGCGCTGGCCGCCAGTTTGCACTCGTTGGGCAGCGAGCATCTACCGCGTGTGGCAGCCACCGCTAAGGAATCCGGCCGCACTACGGTGTTGCACCAGACTCGCCTGAGCGAAGTTCTCGATGACCGGATCCCAAGTTGGAAGGTGGCCGATGGCAGGCACAATCTCTTTTGGCCTGAGTGGAGAGCTCCCTATTTAGGCGATGTGGACTTCAGCGGTTCGCGAATCTCGCTGACCTTCGCGCCCGGCGAAGAGCCAACGCATCTGATCCTCAAAGGTCTGGTCGGTGGCTGTCAGGTGCAAGGTGTAAAAGCCGGGTACGTGAGCCAAAAGCCCGTGGCGCAGGTGCCGGCAGGGATGCACTTCTTGGCCGCTTCGCCACTTCCCGCTGAGTTGACCGGTTTGGCGGTTCCACGCTACGAAGGAATGCGACTGCAAGAGATCATCGCACTCGGCGTCAAGCAAATTCCGTCCAAGATTGCGCCCGGTGCACTCGTCACACCATTGACAGGTTTGCTTGCCGAGAGTGTCTTGGGAGAAGAAAAGTCGCACGATCTGCGGGTTCGTAATCTACCGGCCGATCGCCGCTTGCTAGGGCATGGCAAAGCTGTCGAATCTGCCAAGCTGGCGGTTCCTGCCCTGGGAAAACTACACCTGTTGGCGGATCCGGTTGATGCTCCGGTTTACCTGGATGCGGTCAATGTGCAGTTGACATTTGCGGCCAAGTGGCAACAAGACGTATGGTGGCTGCGCGTGCAAGATCCGGTGAATCCGCAGCGGTTGTTGATGGAAGTGCCAGTGGTGGTGCAGAACAGCGCGCCTGGCCAACCTGTGACGCTGGACGTGACGCTCGACTTTTGGGATATCGCCCTCGATGCGGAATCGCGCCTCCGCGTTGAACTGATTCCGACGCAAGCGGTCGAGTTTCTCACATCCCCTCCTGCCCTGAGTCGCCTGGTGCTGCTACCTGGCGAAAAGAACAAGGTGTTGGCCGAGTTTGCTCACACGCAAAGTCAGTTGGCCTTTGGGTATTGGCAACTCGGATCCGAGGGAGGCGGCACGCGCGGTGGACGACTGGAAAGCCCTGAGATTCGCCCTTGTTGGGTTCCAACCTTGCATAATCTGTGTTCCGGATCACGCTCGAGTCAAACGCCGGCTGACCACTGACCAACAACC
>CALOEH010000126.1:0-10146 GCA_942492195.1 uncultured Planctomycetia bacterium
CCAACTGTTCACGAACCACGAAAGCATTTCGCGTACATCTGCAGATCGCACCTCGCTAACTTTCTTCCTCCGTGCGGTCAGCCGGTCGCTGCATGCCGTGTTGTTCTAACTTCTTGCGAAGTGTGCCGCGGTGAATGCCTAGGAGCCGCGCGGCTGCCACGTTTTGACCACCTGCCGCTTGCAGGGCTGCTTTCAAGAGGGGAGGTTCAACCAGACCCAGCAACTGTTCGTAGAGGTCGTCTGGGTTGGAGGCCAAACGTTCGTTAACCCAGTCTTCTAGCAAACGTTCCAAGGGCAAACTTCCGCCGGGGCCGGACACGTCGGCCGGGGCAGGCGCCGGGGAGGGGAAATGGTCAGGCGTGATCAAACCACCGCGCGCACGGATCACCGCGTGCTCCATGGCGTTTCGCAACTCACGCACGTTGCCGTGCCAGATTCTTCGCTCAAGTTCCGCTCGGGCGGGCTCGGACAGCGTGGCCGTTGTGGCACCGGCACCGTGGCTGGAGAACTCCTGAACGAAGGCGTCCGCCAGTTCCAAGATATCACCCGTCCTGGCCCTCAGTGGCGGGACGTCAATCACAAAGGTCATCAACCGATAGAATAGATCATGCCGAAACTCGGCGGTCGCCACTCGGTCCCGCAGATCGCGATGCGTGGCTGATATCAATCTGAAATCCGTCTTCACCGGGCGGTCCGAACCTACCGGCCAAACCTCGCCATGTTCCAAGGCACGGAGCAGCTTGACTTGGAGGGGAAGCGGAATGTCACCCACTTCGTCCAGAAAAACAGTTCCGCCGTTGGCTTCCACCAGCAAGCCCTCGCGGCCGCGGTCGGCACCTGTGAATGAGCCTTGGGTGTGTCCGAACAGTTCGCTCTCGGCAAGCGAACCGCTCAGCGAAGCCACGTTGATGGGGACAAACGGCCCGGTGGCCCTGGGGCTGTACTCGTGAATGGCTCGGGCGACAAGTTCTTTGCCGGTTCCGCTTTCGCCAAAGATATGCACGCAAGCTTGCGAAGGGGCCACCAAGGCAATGTTCTTGAAGACATGCTGGATGGCCGGCGAAGTGCCAACCATCGGGCCGCGGAACTCTTGCGGTCGCTCCGGCCGCGGCGCGGTGGCAAGTTGCGATTGAGCCAAAGCGCGTTCGATGGCATGCTGCGCGGTGGCCACATCAAACGGTTTCACCAGATACTCAAACGCTCCTTGGCGCATGGCCGCCACGGCCGTATCCAAGCCGCCGAAAGCCGTCATGACAATGATCGGCGCGCTGTTCAAATGCGTGCGAAACTGCCCCATGGCGGTGAGACCGTCCATGCCAGGCAGCCGGACATCCAGCAGCAGGACATCGGGCGGGTGGCGCTCGGCGGCTTCGAGTCCAGCCTCGGCCGAGGCTGCGGTGTCGACCGACAACTGCATGTCACCAGCCATTTGGCGAAATGCCCAAATGATGCTCTCTTCGTCATCAACAACAAGCAGATGCGTCATGCCACCGCCTCGGTTAGCAAGGGAAGTTCGACGGCAAAACAGGTCCACTCGGACTCGCGCTGCCAGCTGATGGTTCCAGCGTGTTCTTGCACAATCCGGCGTGCCATGGCCAAACCCAGCCCCACACCGTCTGGCTTGTCCGTCACCAGCGGTTCGAACAAACGCGAAGCGACCCCTTCGGCCGGCCCTGGGCCCGTGTCGCGGACCTCGAACCGGGCCGACTCACCGTGAGCGTACAATCGTACCAACACCTGATGCCCTCGGCGATCGGACGCAACGGCACCCGCGCGGCTTTGCGAGGCCGCTTCGACCCCGTTCACAATCAAGCTGGCCAGGAGTTGCTCTAGCGCGATGGCGTCCCCCTGCACGCACAGTTCACTCGCTCCCGACACCTCATGTTGTAACTCCACACCCACGTGCCGGGCAGAGGGACCTACCAGCGCCAGCACTTCAGAGAGAACCTCCGTAAGGGCCACCGTCCGCTTGGTCGCCTGATGCGGGTCACCATGCTTCAAGAACCGTTGCAGGTAGGCTTCCATTAGTCCCAACTGCCTGACAGCAACGTTGAGACTCTCTTCTCCTTCATCTGCCTGACAATGGCGGCGGTGCAGGTCCAACGCCAATCGGCAACCGGTCACCGAGTTGCGTAGTTGATGGGCGATGCCACCTCCCAACTGCCCAAGCGTGCGTAAGCGTTCGCTACGCCGAACTTCGTCTTCGTACAGGGCGAGGGTTTCGGTCATCTGATTGATGGCCTGAGCCAGATCGGCCACTTCGTCCTGACGCCGGGGGGCCGGCATCGGCTGGCGATCCCCTTGAGCGATGCGTTCGACCTGGCGGCTCAATTGTCCCAGCGGACGGGTGACACGCTGAGCCAAGACGGTGCTCACCACACCCACCAGGACTAAGGCCACGCAGCCCAACATCAGCGGTGGCCACACGGCGTCTCGCCAGGCTTCATCGTAGCTGGCCACAGGGTACATGAGATGCAGCGTGGCAGGGTCTCGGTCGCGGATCCGAACCACCGGAAGCGAAGTATGGAAATACCGCTCGCCAGCCACCACTTCGATATGTTCCCACTGCCCGCTCGAGGCACTCAGCGACTGCGGGGCAGGCAAGTGTTCGAATCGGGCATGGCTGGCGGCAATCACCTGGCCGGCGTTACGAACCAGCACGAACTCTGCCCCAGAGAGCCCTTTGGTTTGTTGCAACACGGCACTGGTGAGCGGGAAACTTGCCTCGGACAGCGTGCGGGCAACTTCGGCCAGTTGCCCTTCGATTCGGGCACGCGAACGGCGCGCGGCAAGATACGAGTTCGCCACGCTCAACGCCAGTAGCGTCAGGACCATCAGGCCCAACATAGGCAGTAGAATTTGACTCCGGAGCGGCCACCGCATCCAACTTCTCCCAGATGAAAGCTTGCCAGGGATGGCCTCCCGGAGCTTCGCCTTCCACGGGGGAAACGTGCCATACCGCAATGCCACCTGCATCTTGGATCATAAATAGCCGGCGGTGTCGGTTCAAACGGCCAATCGCTCAATTGCTCGCCGAAGGAGTGTTCGGACGGCCGCAGTGTGGGCATGTGGTGGCCTGCGGAGAAACCTGACCACCACAGTCAGGACAAGCATTGATGGAGCGGCGTTCTGGCTTCTTTTTGGATAACAAGAGAAACAGCGTCACACCAATGCCCACTAAAACCAGCAGGCAGGCAAAACCAACACAGAGTATTTCGACCGGACCTGGGTAAAAAAGTGCCAGCATGGTGTATTCCCAAAACAGTTGATTTGGATCTCGCAATGGACACGGCTGGATCCGGGTCAGCCAAGATCAGCGTAGGCGCCACATGCGCGGCAGTGGATACATTGTACGCATAAAAAACATGGGAGATTGCGGATTCTGCCGCGCTGGGATTCGTTTGAAGTAACAACCGTGAGCTGTCGCCGCGGCAGGACCTCACCAACTTGAGCTACCGCTCACAGGCAAGATCCCGCTCCCGTTGGTCGCTGAAACTTGACTCATATCGAATGACACTTCTCATCTATATGGCGTCTAATCAGTCTGAATGCTAGGAGTCGCGGTTCAAGGAGACAGCATCGAGTACAATCGTGGGCTCAAGTGTCCGAATTCCTCGTGCTACCGCGAATGTTCGTATATGGAACGACCCACCGAACTCAGCTACTGGATGGATGAAAGCCCCCCGCCGCTGAAGTGGGCGTTGCTCGGACTGCAGCACGCCGTGGTCATTTGTCCTTACCTGGTCCTTGTTGCTTTGGTTGTGGAGGCGGCAGGCGTTCGCTCCACGGACGCTGCGGAATACCTGGCAATGGCAATGCTCGCCGTGGCCTTGCATGCCGTGATTCAGTCGCGCCGACTTGGGCCTGTCGGTTCTGGCTACTTGTGTCCTCCCATTGTCTCGGCCATCTACCTGCCTGCATCGTTATCGGCGGCGGCCGTGGGAGGATTGCCGTTGGTGGCGGGCATGATTGTCTTTGCTGCCGCGTCCGAGATGGTGCTCTCGCGAATTGTTACCCGGTTGCGAAAAGTGTTTCCCGCTGTGGTATCCGGCATCATTCTCATGTCCGTTGGAATTGAACTGGCCAAGATTGCCTTGGGAATCATTTTCAATGCAAAGCTCGAGGGGAGTCCTCGTTTCGGACCCGTAGAACTTGTGTTTGGTTCCACCGTTGTGGTCATGGTGGGTTTGAGTGTTTGGGGTCGAGGTCCTTGGAAATTGTTCTGTGCACTGCTGGGTATCCTCACGGGCTACGGCGTTGCCTACTTGGTGGGACAGTTGCCAGAGACCATGCTCTCCGGGTTCGCTACAGCGCCCATTTTTTCCTTCCCGATGATCTTTCCTGAGGGCATCCACTTCCGCTGGGATTTCGTCTTTCCTTTTGCACTTGCCGGAATTGCCTCTGGATTGCGGACGGTAGGTGTTCTTACCACTTGCCAGCAGATGAACGATGCAGGCTGGAGTAAGTCGGACGCATCCAGTCTCCGAGGTGGCGTCCTTGCCGACGGCATCGGCTGCGCACTGGGAGGGCTTGTTGCCACGCCTGGTTTGAGTGTCAGCCCTACACTCGCCGGCATTCAGCGGGCAACCGGAGCCACTAGCCGATCGATTGTTTGGGCACTTAGCGGCTGGTTTCTGATTCTGTCCTGCCTGCCAAAACTAGCGACGCTGATCGTTCACATGCCTAAGCCAGTCATGGCGGCTGCGTTGTTCTTCAACGGATCGTTCATGCTTGTCGGCGGGATGCAAATCGCCTTTCGCCGCCCGGTAGGGATTCGGGAGACATTCGCAATCGGAATCTCCGTGATCCTAGCGGTCGGCACCGCGATTTACCCTGCGTTCTTTGCAGGGCTTCCGGATTGGAGCCGCCCGATTACGAACTCCCCGATTGCCATCGGTACGACTTCCGCCGTGCTGTTGAATCTGATCTTTCTGCTTGGTCGCCGACGAGCGAGTTCGCTCAATCTCCAGATCAATGACGAAGCCACCGTTCATGCACACTTGCGAGAATTTCTCACGGCAAAGTCGCGGGAGTGGAAACTGCCGAATGCGGAAGCCATGCGGATCCGCACAACACTCGAGGACCTGATCGACCAAATCGAGTCGTCTAATTTCAATCAAGGCCCCGTCGAGATCACGGTGCAGTTTGATGACTTTGATGTTGTTGCAAGAATCTCGTATACCGGTTCATTGGTGCAGACAAAGTCACCAAAGTTCAGTCGCGAACCGACCGAGGAACAGGCGTTCATTAGCGGACTCTCGGGGTATCTCTCCGATGTCAACGCAGATCGAGTTGAACCCCGCGTCCACGATGGCCATTGCCGGTTTGATCTTACGTTTACGGTGACGTGATCGTTACGCAGTTCCAATAAAACACGGCGGAACCATTGCTGATTCCGCCGTGCTGGGTTTCATCTGAAGTAGCAACCGTGAGCTGTCGTTAGACGGCGGCACCGGTGAGCATTGCCTTGCGTTCGGCAATCACGTCCACTTGGATACTTGAGGGAACTCGCTTGTACTTGGCGAATTCCATGGTGAACGTTCCTTGGCCTTGCGTCATGCTGCGCAGGTCGGTGCTGTAGCCGAAGGTTTCGGCCAGCGGAATTTCCGCTTCGATCTTGGACTCCGGACCGTTGATCTCCGTGGAGACAATCATGCCGCGGCGACCGGTGAGGTCACCAACCACCGAACCTTGGAAGTCCGTGGGGCACTCGATTTCGATCTTCATCACAGGCTCGAGCAGCACAGGGCTTGTCTTGGGGAACGTTTCCCGCATGCAGGTCCGAGCACAGGTTTGGAAGGCCATTTCTGAACTGTCCACTTCGTGGTACGAACCGTCATCCAGAGACACGGCAAGTCCCACGACGGGGAAGCCAGCCAGCGGTCCCTTTTCGAGACTGCTGCGGAAACCTTTCTCCACGGCAGGGATGTACTGCTTGGGAATCCGACCACCAACCACATGATCTTCGAAGGTGAAGATTTCATCGGAATCTTCAGGCAGCAAAGTCATCTTGCCGACGATGTGCGCGAACTGCCCGGAACCACCCGTCTGCTTCTTGTGGCGGATGTTGAATTCGCAAGGTTTGGTGGGAGCTTCGCGGTAGTTGACCTTGGGTTGGCCGACTTCCACTTCCACCTTGTACTCACGGCGGATCCGTTCGACATAGACTTCCAGGTGCAACTCACCCATGCCGGCAATGATGGTTTCGCCCGTTTCTTCGTCGGTAGTGACGTGGAAGGTGGGGTCTTCCTTACGGAACCGGTTGAGGGCTTTGCCCAGTCGGTCGGCACCATCCCGTTTGGTGGGCTGGACGGCCATCTTGATGACCGGATCCGGCACAAACATGTTTTCGAGCACGCAATAATTATTGGTCTCGGCATAGGTATCGCCGCTCGCGCAGTCGACGCCCAAGATGGCGACGATGTCACCAGCCGAGGCTTCGTCAACTTCTTCGCGATCATCAGCGTGCATCCGCAAGATGCGAGAGAACCGCTCCTTGCGACTGGTGCGCTGGTTGTAGTAGGTCTCCCCCTTCTTGACCGTCCCCTGATAAATCCGGGTAAAGGTCAAGGCACCGAAGGGATCTTCGACAATCTTGAACGCCATCCCGACGAACGGCAGGCTGGGGTCGCAGGTGAGCGGCACCAGTTGCTCGGGGTCTTTCGGGTCGTGCCCCTTGACCTCGCATTCCAGCGGGCTGGGGAGATACTTAATGACTGCATCCAACAGCAACTGCACGCCTTTGTTGCGGTAGGCAGTCCCCATGAAGACCGGAGTCATCTGCTGGCCCAACACGGCCTGGCGGACGACCTTGTAGATCATCTCTTCGGGGATTTCTTCTTCGGCCAGCAGCAACTCCATGAGATCGTCGCCGTACATGGCCAGGGACTCAAGCATCTGCTGGCGGGCTTCGTGAGCCGCATCCACCAGATCGGCGGGAATCTCGGCGGTTCGAACGGTTTCGCCGTTTTCCCCTTCGAAATACATGGCCTTTTGGGTGATTAGATCCACAACGCCCAAGAAGTCGGCTTCTTTACCAATGGGGATCTGCATCATCACCGCATCGCAGTTCAAGCGATCACGGAGCTGACCGACCACTTTCTCAGGATTGGACCCGGTGCGGTCCATCTTGTTGATGAAGGCGATCCGCGGCACACCGTACCGACGCATCTGGCGATCGATGGTAATGCTTTGAGCCTGAACCCCACCCACAGCGCAGAGTACCAACACGGCACCATCCAGCACGCGCAAGCTGCGCTCGACTTCGACCGTGAAGTCCACGTGCCCCGGGGTATCGATCAGGTTGATCCCGTACCCATTCCAGGAGACGCTGGTGGTAGCACTGGTGATGGTGATTCCGCGTTCCTTCTCGAGCTCCATGTGATCCATGGTGGCACCTTCACCCCGCACCTCCTGCATGCGGTGAATGCGTCCAGCATAGAACAAGATGCGCTCGCTCAGCGTCGTCTTGCCGGAGTCGATGTGGGCGGAAATACCGATGTTGCGTAGTCGTCGCAGGTCCATGATGGAAGGTTCTCGAGAAATACTAGGGTGTCTCACGGCCAGCGGCTCCTCACACCGTCGAGGGCCGTGACAATCAATGCTCGCCAGAAAAGATTGGATTCTCTCCCGTAAGGTTCACTTCGTCATTCGCGCACACAAACAATTAGCGCAGCGCCAAAGTGGGCCGGATTAAACAGGGAGACCACATCCTACTACGATTCATGAGGCGTCCAAGCCACGATTACGTACGGATGATGGCCAGCAAGGCAGGCAATCCGCTTCTTCTCTACGTGATACTATTTAACTTCTGCGGGGCGACTTAGAAAAGGGCAATTCGTGTGAATTCGCCGTAAACTTTGCCCGACCCCTAACCACAGAACGGTCGCAGACTCCAGAATAGTCCACTTTTCCTGGTTTTCTACTAGAACTGTCCAGCACAAAACCCAACAACCTGACCGCCAAATCGGTCAGGTTGTTGGGTTATTTTTCGACAGTCTGGCAGGACACCACCCCCAGCGCGTTGCTTGCACTGCTTGCTGAGGGGAATCGGTCGTGCGATCCAACTCAAGTTGCAGCGCCCCACGGGAGCGGATTCTTGCCTAGCAGACGAAAGGTCAAATGCGGCAAAGATCCTACGCCGTTTCTGGCGTTTCATTGGTTTCCGCTTCGGCCGGGTCAGGCGAGCCAGGCAGTTCGCTCACGGACTGAATGGCTTCAATCGGCGCGGCACTGATAGTTGGCTCGGTATCGCTATCTGACTCAGTTTCGCAAGCCGGAGGTTTTTGATAACCCAGGGCCCGGACTACTTCCAGGATCTCACTGCAGGTGGGAAACATGCGGCCGCTCGAACGTTTGTAATCGTCCAAGGCGCTCATGAATTCCAACTCATCGTTGGTGTAATCACGTTCGCAAGTGGTCGGGTCAATCTGTCGGCGACGAGGCACTTTGACCCGTCGTTCCGACGCCCGCCGCTCAACGGCAACGTCTTCATTCTTAGTACGGCGATCCTTCGCTTGACGGCGGTCCTGCTCATCTCGACGATCGATCTCAACCGTCGCTTCGGTTTTTTGGGACTTCGCCACAGCGATTCACTCCAGAGGACTAGCGGACAGATGGCTGCAAGTTCACATAGAATGGAGATCGGACAACGAGCTGGTAAAACGAAGCGAACAGCAAAAATGGGAGATTCTTCCTGATAAACCGGATTGGGGAAACAATACCGTCGAAACGGACGTATCGGACGCAACACGACTCAACATGTTGCCAGACAGGGGGATACGTCCTTGGGAGCAATTCTCCATGGCAGACCCGCTCCCCAGCCCGGCCAGCCGAAGAATGGACTTAAACTGTTACTGTAAAAACCCTTATGCCACACTAGAAACCGCACTGCGGGCGATCCGCACCGGCTGCCCAAGGCACGAATTCGCGTCGTCAGATAAATGCTTCCACGTCACGCGGATCCATTTATCATAGCAGGGGCAGGTTAGAACCTGCCTGGCGGTGGCTTCAACGCCTTCCCTGTTTTCCCTTTCCTCACAAAGAGATATCCCCTATGACGCCCCACAATCCCGCTTGCGACAACCGAAACCGCATTTCACCACGGCATGGGTGTTGGACTGGTTGGGCATGCCTGATGGTGGTCCTGTTCGCCGCGCCAGGGTTTGCTGCTGAGCCGGAGCAGGAGGACAAGCCGTTCACGGTGGTATTGCTTCCGGATACTCAGTTCTACTCACACAGATACCCCGAAACCTATGTGGCGCAGACGTTGTGGATTCGCAAGCGGTTGAACGAAGACAACATCAAGTTTGCCATCCACTTGGGCGACATTGTGGAGAAGCCCACCGTCGAGGCAGAGTGGGAGAACGCCCATAGGGCAATGGCCATTTTGGACGGCGTGGTCCCCTACAGCATGGTTCCTGGCAACCATGACATGGTGGCCAAGGAGCGCGACTCCACGCTCTACAACAAGTATTTCTCACCAAAACGTTTCGCAGATTGCGACTGGTACGGCGGGCACCTGGGGGATGGCAACGACAACAACTACTGCTTCTTCCAAGGGGGAGGCCTGAAGTTTATGGTGATCAGCCTGGAGTACGCTCCTCGTGACGAATCGCTGCAATGGGCTCTAGAAACGGCCAAGCGGTTTCCCGAACACCGCGTGATTGTCGCCACCCATCGATACATGGCACCCAACGGCCGCTACGCCAGACCTGCCACGGCCACCACCAAGTCTGGCAACTCAGGCGAAGAAATGTGGGAAAAGTTTGTCCGCAAAGCGCCTAATGTATTCATGGTGGTTAGCGGCCACTTCGGCGGTGTCGGACTGCAAACCAGCACCAACGATGCTGGGGGTAAGGTGTTCGAAATGTTGACCGATTATCAAAATCTCAAAAATGGCGGCAACGGCTGGCTGCGGACGCTCCGCTTTGTGCCTGCCGAGAACAAGATCCACGTCACCGCCTACTCGCCGCTCCTGGACGAAACGAACGAAGACCCCAAGCACACGCTCGTTCTCGATTACGAGATGCTTGCACCCGTCGAAGCCGGCGGCGGAAAATAGTTGGCAATGTAGAACAGTTGTCTCAACTGTTCATCTGCAGATGATCCGGAAAAACGTTTCTCTTGGTCCGTGAACCGTTGAGA
>CALOEH010000127.1:0-6816 GCA_942492195.1 uncultured Planctomycetia bacterium
TCTTTGTCTCGATTGGGACCTGGTCATGCGTGCGGTGCGGCATCACACCGATCTTCCGTGGATTCTGCTTTACGTAGAACGCTGGTTGAGTGCTCCGGTTCAACACGAAGACGGACGCCTCGAAGAACGAACGAAAGGTTCGCCACAAGGTTCTGTGATCAGTCCCTTGTTGTCGAATCTGTTCATGCACTATGCCTTCGACGAATGGTTGCGGCGGAATCATCCGTCGGTGCAATTCGCGAGGTACGCCGACGACGCCGTTGTGCACGCTCGCAGTCTCCACGAAGCGGAAATGCTTGCTCGCCGCACTGCGACAACGTCTGGCAGAATGCGGTTTGGAACTCCATCCGGAGAAAACCAAGATCGTGTACTGCAAGGACGATGACCGACGCGGCACGCATGAGCATACCTCGTTCGACTTCCTGGAGCTTACGTTTCGTCCACGTCGAAGCCAAGATCCGTTAGGGCAAGCTGTTTATCAGCTTCCTTCCTGGTGTGAGTAACAAGGCGGCGAAGTCGATCCGGGCCACGATTCGTTCGTGGCGGATTGCGGAACAATCAGAGCCTCGAGGAGATCGCAAGTTCGTCAATCCTTTCGTACGCGGTTGGGTGAACTATTACGGTCGATTTTATAAATCGGCCTAACACCCGTCTTGCGAAGCCTGGAACGCAGTCTTGTGTACTGGGTGCGACGCAAATTCAAACGACTTCGCAACCATCCACGTAGGGCTGTGCACTGGTTGGGCCGTGTGGCTCAGCGAGAGCCCCAGCTGTTTACGTTATGGGCGCATGGAATTCGTCCTGCGACTGGACAATAAGAGCCGGATGAGCCGAGAGGTTCACGTCCGGTTCCGTGAGGGCCTGGGGGTGCGATTCCCCCGGGCTACTCTGACTCGTGATTGGGTTCCGCGACGAGCGCGATGCCCAACGCGTCATGGAAGTCATCCCGAAGCGATTTGGCAAGTATGGTCTGACCGTCCACCCCACCAAGACGAAGCTCGTGCGGTTCCTTCCTCCTTCCTCGCGGAAGGATCGGAATGAGCCACCAGACGATCGTCCTGGGACGTTTGACCTCCTGGGCTTCACCCATTACTGGGCACGCTCCCGGAATGGGTACTGGGTTGTCAAACTCAAGACCGCCAAGGATCGCTTTAGTCGAGCGGTTCGCAGCATCGACCACTGGTGCCGAGACAATCGGCACCTGCCGATCCGTGAACAACACAAGAAGCTGAACGAGAAGTTGCGCGGACACTATGCGTACTACGGAGTGACGGGGAACTCAGGAGCACTGACACGGTTTCTCCACGAGGTCGGGCCGCGTTGGCGACGGTGGCTTAATCGCCGCAATCGCATTCGCTCGATGACCTGGGAGAAATTCCTTGCCATCCTCCGCCGTTACCCGCTTGCTCCCGTTCGCACGGTCCGTTCGACTCTCAGGCACGCAGCGAATCCATGATGAGAGGGACAAACAGGCAGAAAACACTGGCTGTTGACTGGTCATCGGCGCGTTGCTTGGTGGGTGCGGACGTCTTTTCGGAGACGGCGGGAACACTCGGAGAAGGGCCTCTGGCGGTGATTGCGCGAGCGAAACACGCTCCGCGCATTGCGTTGCACGCCAACTGCGGCAGTGAGCGCGCACGGCGAGCGCAAACGCGGTCAGTTCCACGTGGAAGACTTGCCGCGGGGCGCCGTCATCGCGCTACGTGAAGAGGGCGCGGGCGGCAGCGACGCCTTTCAAGTGGCTGGCTTCCATCCGTTGGGCCACCTTGGCCAGCGACTCCGGTGAGCCGACGGCGTGACAGAAGGTGCGGTCGTAGCTATCGACCGTGTCGAGCCACTTCTCGTGGTTCACGTCCAGGCGGTCCAGCACCGCTTCCAGATCTTTGGGAATCGTGCTCCGCTGCCCACTCTTGAGCAGCCGCGCCGTCCACTGGAACAACTTCAGGTAGTCCTCCAACGAAATGGGAAGCACTCCCAGATCCGAAGCGCGACGTCCACTGCGGGAAGCATAGCAGAGCGACTCGTCCGCCTTCCGCTCGGGGCGGAGCGTCAGTTCGGCCATCCACCCATCCGCCCGGTCCCGGGCGTTCTTGCGCTGCGATTGGGCCTCGAGACGCTGGAAGAGGGACGTGTAGCGCGCGGTCTCCGGGCTGTCGGCTTCCCCGGCCCGAATTGGGTTCAGGTCGACATAGATCCCGCACAGCAGCAGCCCACTTTCATCGGTGATTTCCCGGCACTTGAATCTCGTTTCCCAAAACCTACCGGTACGGTCATCCTCAAAATTGGCGCGTCGGGCGATATTCTCCAGGAGAATTCCCATGAACCACGAGATGTCGCTCAGCCGCCGCCGCAACTTCTCGATTTGCTTTTTGTTGCCGACCAGCTTGTCGATCCGTTTTTCATCCGGCTCTGGCATCTCGTCCGACATGCACTTGGCCAGCTTGGTGATGGTCAGCCAGCGGCGCGCCACTTCGCGGGGCCGCAGCCGCGCGGCGATCTCGGGCCGGGTACGGAGCACGACATGCAGATGGTTAGATAATTCCGCGCGGAACTCCACTTCAATGGTGAACAGCTGTGCCAGCTGCTGTTCCCGGTTGACGATCCAGTCGCGGCGGTGTGAATAATCTTCTCCACTGGTGGGATCGAGGCCACAGAGAAAGGCACGGCGGACACAGCGTGCGGTGCAGTGGAAGACAGCCTTGCGGGCACGGCCCAAGAGTTTACGGCGAGCATTGGCGGCCATCGGACAATTCCTCCTTGCGTGGGCAGCATGGAGACGCCACAGCTCGGCCGCTCGTGAGCGGCACGCCGCGTCGTCCCATGCTGCACGGAAGTCATTGCCCGCCTTTCCGTCGCCAGACGGCCATTATCTTACCACAGTGAGTCGTTACTGCAAAGCGGAAACGCGATGCGGTGACATACGCATGTCACCATGTGCCTCACACGGGGGTGTCGCTGCCCCACGCTGTGCTTGCTGCCGTCCTGCTCAGCCCGGGGGACAGGGCAAAGACCATGCTGAAGACCAGAGTGTCTGTCTGCTATCTGGCTCCACGATCTTGTTGGAGCGGGC
This sequence comes from uncultured Planctomycetia bacterium, assembly GCA_942492195.1. Classification (GTDB taxonomy): domain Bacteria; phylum Planctomycetota; class Planctomycetia; order Pirellulales; family S012-138; genus CALOEH01. The sequence goes on from CALOEH010000127.1 coordinate 3,071, forward strand.
ATGGATGCTTCGGCCACGTGCGCCCTCAGCGCGCATCCCTGCGCACCAATCGGCAGACAAGGTTTCCGCAAATTCAAAGCAGTCTCCCGATTGGTGCTCCGGGAATCGCGGTTAAACAGGTGGGCTCGCAATACCTTCCATTGCCGAAGCTGCGTTGTCATTTCCGCCGATGCCCTCACGACCTCGGTCACCGGCTCTCAAATACCGAAGATCAGGGTGTCTGCTATCACGTCTGCTGTCACGTCCCGATCGAGTCGAACGAACGCTTGCTTTGATGCACCGCCAGGCTACTTTCTGACGCGAAGTGTCTCGGAGTCCGAGTCGGATTCGTTCACGGTCAGGATCACTTCGACCGTGGTGAACTTGCCGTCGAAATCACCGACCGCCTCTTCCACGTCGTCCTTGCTGCATCGGGCGACGAGATTCCCACAATCGTCAGACCAGGTGGCTATAGGGACGTCAGAATTATCACCGATGTCCAGGGTGACACTGTCCGCGGCCCAGTAAGGGAAGTCCGTGTGGATCGTAAGCTGATCGCCGCCCGACGATAGAACCAGCGTCCGTGGTCCCAACTGAATCTCCAGGCCGAGCGCTGCCGGTCATCAGTGCCACAACGCATACCGCACCAACTAGTGTACATAGCCTTTTCATCAGAATAGCTCCTAATAGATATGACGAACGACCGAAACCTCTACTCTTGACGAGGGCAACCACCCATCGTCTGAGACTACATCTGCATGTTCGAAATTTTGCCCGAGACTAATCGGAGCGAATCGCACTGGGAACGAGATGCGCGCAAAATTTTCACACTCGTTCGAGACTCATTGTCAAATTATTGCACTCCGCGTGGCATTTCCGTGAGGGTTCACCCGATTCTCGTGGCACCCCAGCCAGAACAGAATCGTTGGGAAACGCAGCATAGCATCGTGTGCTGGAATGGCCGCTTGAAAGCAGGGCAATTCTGATGCCAAACGGCCTGAGGCAACGGGCACTAATGGCTCAGAGCACGCTCTTTGGTGAAACGCCGCCACTCCGAGATGCTTCTGCGATCTGACTTATGGAGGGGATTATTTCACGACCGATTTCTCAGGATGAGACAGTTGTCTCGATTTGGTACAAACAGGCAGAGAAACGGTGCATGGCATGGGCTGGTGAAAAGTCGTGTTGTTGGGGTCATTTTGCTATTGGTGGACGGAGTGAGTTTTGTTCCGATAGTGGCGTTTTTCAGGCTCAGTTGATTGGCCGTCACGGAGGAGCATGTCATGTCGTCAGCTAGCAAGAGCGAATCACGTGAGTTTCGCAGTCCTCAACGTAAATTGGTCCGGTTCTTCCAGAGAAGTCGCGATAACTGGAAGCGGAAGTGCCAGGAAGCAAAGCAGCGGTGCAAGCTGCTAGCAAATCAAGTGCGAGCTGTCGAGAAGAGCCGTGAGCGATGGCATGCCGAGGCGGAAGCGGCAAGGCGGCGCGTCGAAGAACTGGAGCAAACGCTAGCAGAACAAAAACGATACCGCCCCGCCTGTTGACGCCCCTACAGACCTACCGCACGGCCTTATACTGAGCACGCCGGACGGCTCGGACCGTCCCCCGAAGAGTCATCACTACACGCTGGACATGATCAGCATGTTCCTCCGACTGGTGCTCTCGGCGCCTCTGAGCTTGCGCGGCGCCAGTTGTGCGTTACAGGTGACGCTTCACAGGCTGGTGGTGCGTGACTCGACGACTCCCTGTCCCAGCACGGGGCGTTTATGGGTTCTTCGCTTGGGATTGTATGAACTGACACGTCCCAAGGAACGAGCGGATGACTGGATCTGGCTGGTCGACTATTCCATTCAATTAGATAGCGTTCAGTGTTTGACCGTAGTCGGTGTGCGACTGCAGGATTGGCTCCAGGACCGACGTCCCCTGGAACATCAAGATCTTCACTTTTTGCTACTGCAGCCCAGCAGGGAGTCGACCGGTGAAGTCGTGCGCGATGAGTTGCTGCGTGTTGCTCAGATGACGGGAACTCCCCCGAGCCATCCTCAGCGATGGTGGCCCCAATTTGAAGAAAGGCATTAGGCTCTTTCGCGAGACCCACCCTAACGTTTCACACTGCGGCGATATCAAGCATAAGGCTGCACTGTGCCTGAAGAAGATACTGACGAAAGATGATCGTTGGAACGAGTTCCTCAAGCAGTGTGGCTTGAATCGCAAGCATTGCGCCAAGACAGATATGGCATTCTTGTCTCCTCACGCAGTTCGTGATCAAGCGCGGTACATGAACCTCGAGGCGATATTGAAGTGGGCTCATGACATGTTGTCGTTTGTCCGCGATCCCACTCGTAATGACGGCAGCCAAGTGGAACCGTGGAAAGTAACGATTGAGTTCAAATGGATTCTGGAATTCGCGGAATCGATTGACACGTGGCAGCGGCTCCTCGACATTGTCGAGCAAGTGGTTCACTATGTTCGGTGGGAGGGATACCACCAGAGTGCGGCGAACCAGCTAGAACAACGTCTCGCCCATCTAGAGTTATTGTCAATAGTTGTGGATCAGTTTTCGAGTAGGCGACGCTTTTGGGCACTTCAAGTACCGGTGCCTCTTCTCTGTTCCGTGTTTGCAGTGGTGGTTTACCATCGCTTGATCCATGGCACGTCGCGGCCCAGCGCGTGACACAAATCGACCGCGGCCTGGTAGACCGTGATGTTCTCCACGGCAGCATACAGCTCGAGTTGGTTGCCATGTGATTTGCATTTGTGACAGTAGTAGCGATCCGTGCGGAGGTTCACCGAAAACGCACGGCTGTTCTTGGATGTGGAGCCGTGTACGGGACAGGGTCCACGGAGTTGGTCACCGTCGCGGTGAGTCGCCTGGAATCCAATTTCGTCGAGAACCTGTTGCATCGTGATCTCTCTGCGGAGCACGTCGAAGTCAACGCCTGGCATGATCATCTCCTTCGTTGGACGCTGGTCTCTTCCCTTAGGTAACAGAGAAGAGGCACCGGTACTTCCGAGCGATCAGGCGGCGGCTTGTGTTGGGCGTACGCCGTTGACGAAGCGAACTCCTTGAATGACATCTGGGATCAGTTCTGAACCGTTCAATAATCTCCATTTCTTCTCGGCGGCCTGCACCAACTTGAAGACCATCGCGAGGCACGCTTTCCGCGAGCCATTTCCTTTCGTGCGGCGATGCCGTAGGCGTACGGTGGCAAAGGTCGATTCGATGGGGTTGGTCGTTCTCAGGTGAATCCAATGTTCGGCTGGGAAGTCATAGAACGCCAACAACACCTCACGATCCTTGGCCAGGCAGTCGGCGGCGTGCGGGTACTTGGCCTGGTACGTATCCAGGAACAGATCAAAGGCTTTGTTCGCGTTCTCTCTCGTGTCCGCTTGCCAGATGTCGTGCAGCTTGGCTTTGGCCGCCGGCTGCAGGCGTTTGGGCAGTTTATCCAGCACATTGGCGGTCTTATGGACGGTACAACGTTGCTCCCGCGTCGCAGGGTAAACTTGTCTCACCGCCTTCCAGAATCCCAGGGCACCGTCACCGGTGGCCAGCTTGGGATCCACCGTCAGACCTCGCGATCGGCAGTCCAACAGCAACTCTTTCCAGGACTGTTCGGATTCGCGATGGCCATCATGAACGGCGATCAGTTCCTTTTTGCCCTCTGGCGTCGCTCCCATCAGCACCAGAATGCACTGCCGATCTTCCTCCAGTCGAATGTTAAAGTGGATGCCATCGGCCCACACGTAGACGTACTGCTTGCCTT
>CALOEH010000128.1:0-12032 GCA_942492195.1 uncultured Planctomycetia bacterium
AACACACGCTGCCGTGCGTTCTCGCGGTTATGGGCGTCCAAATGCCGAACGATCTGCAAACGAATGGCGGTCTTGCCGGCTCCCTTCTCGCCAAACACGATGGAGGTCGCCGGATCTTCAGGGTTGCCGTAGATTTTGTCCCAAGCAGGGTGGTACGCATCGTCGATGCAATGCTGCTTGAAGACCGGGTCGGTTTGAGCGTCTTCCTCCGCGAACGGGTTGCTCGCTAAACCGTGATGCTCAAGGAACTGCTGAAGTTTCATGGAATTCTCAGGGGCCGATCCGTGGGAATATTGACCGTGACCCCCAATTGTACAATGCGAAAGGGGGCGCGCACTGCATCCCCGCGGGGCTCAATCCCCCAATGACCGACGGCCGCTGTCCTGCCTGCGTAACCCTTGCAGATTTCTACTTCAGTCCCTCAACCACACCCTTGAACGCCTTGGCGTTGTCAGCCACGGTGCGCTGTGGCCCGTAGAATTTAAGGAAGAAGTTGGCCTGAGGGGTGACCACAATCGCGGCCAGCATCCGGTAGCCAGGTCGATTGACGGCCGGGGCGAATGGGCCAGCCTGATCCTTGAATGTGCCTGAGATGTCCACCAGGTGAACGTCGTTCCCCCCTACCTTGATCTGCTCCGTCTTGGTGCGTTCCTTGGTGCTGCCACCATCCGGTTGGGTGAATTGCCCAATCCAGCGATCGATGTTGGCGTCCAGAGATCCGCCAGCGGCCATGATGGTGAATCGGCCGTCCTTCTTGTCTTCGCCGGCGGCAGGCACGGAGAATTCATAGGCAATGATCCGCACGCGGGGCTGCTGCTTCTTCCACTCCTTGGGGGCCTCGGTCGTCAACTTACCGAGGACAATCTCGTTGCCCTTGGCATCGTCAGCCAGCGCTGCGGCTCCACTGACCAACAACAGGCAGCAACTCGTGTAAACAACTGTGGCAATCTTCGTGAAAGAAATCTGCATGATCGCTGAATTCCATAAGGGGAAAAGGGCTTTATCGAGAGACCATTTCTATGCGGTGCTTCTTCTTGCGGTGCTTCTTCTATGCGGTGTGCTTCGCTGTGTGGCATGACGCTGCCGCCAGCCGAACAACCACCATCATTGCTGTTGGAGTACGTACCAGAGTAACGGGAGCAAGCAGAGGGCTGCAACAATCAAAACGGTAATCCCTACCACGCGGCCAGTTTTGTTGCGGCGACGGTAGGTGAGTGGGCGGCCAGTCGATGACGTTCCCACCGAAGGAATCCCGAACGAATCGGCACTCACGGCCACCCCCGCCTGCGGACCTACGGGATGAGCGACGCCAACTTGCGGAACCGCGGCTTGTGGCACGCCTGCCTGAGGTACCGCTGCCTGAGGAGCAACGGCCACGGCCGCTGATGCCACAGCGGGGCCTTTCCCCAAACTGGGAAAGGTGACATCCGCTCGTTTCCAATCTCCCCAACCTTCGCGCCACACCAGGCAGTCTGCGGTAACCCGACCTTCCTTGATCCAGCCTCGCATCACGTCAGCCTTGGCTGGTCCGTACTGCCCACCGTTGGGGGGGCGGACGTACCACACCGCCTCGGGAGCTTCGTTCAAGGGGTCAGGTCCTGCGGCCGACTGTCCCGCCACAGGCGTTGCCTGTTGAGCGACCACAGCTGCCGGGGCAGGAGTACCTGTCACCGAAGTGGCTGCCGGCGTACCAGCAACAGGTGTACCGGCAACTGGAACAGCGCCTGGAGTGGCCGACTGAGGAACTTGAGCCGCCGGAACTCCCTGCGCTGCGGGGACAGCGGTAGCAACCGAAGTATTTGCCTGTTGAGGAGTTCCGACAGAAGCTTGAGTGGTGCCGGGAGCCGCAGGGGCCGGTTGGCCAGCTGTCGCTGCTTGGGCCGCAGGGGCCTGGGCCGGTTGAGCGGGGGCAGCGCTCTGTGCCTCCGGCTTGGGAGCCAGCGACGGAGGAAGGTCGATCCCGCTCTCCGTCGCCGATGTGCCGGCCGGGAGCTCAGGGATCCGAAACTTTGCCTGGCATTGAGGGCACACCCCGACCTTGCCAGCCAGATGGGCCTTGAGATTCAGTTTCTGCCCACACTGAGGGCAGTTAGTGCGAATGCCCATGGATCCTAAACGCTATTGTTTATGAAGTTTACGGCGAATACCAGTCCCAAGCAGCCAACAACCAACTCAGGGCAACCTTCTCCGATTATACGTCCACCCTGGGCAATGTAAAACCAGCGGGAGTTCGGGGTTACTCACGATCGAAGTTGTGCGACTGACAATGAAGTGTCGTTTTTCAAGGTTCGCCCGGTGACAGTGACTGCCCCCGCTTAGCCTGTTTCAGGTTTGGCGAACATTTGCTCGTAGACGAAATACCCGGCGTCCAGCATGCCCAGTTTTTTGTAAGTGTTTTGCGCGCGTGGTTTGCATGCTCGACATAGAGTCGCAGACCGACCACGCCGGGCTCTTCAGCCCCGAGGCGAGCCACGTGTGAGTGCAGAGCTCGGTAGACCCCTTGCCCTCGGCACTCTGGCACTACGTACACACTTTGGATCCACCAAATGGCACCGTTTCGCCAGTCGCTCCATTCGGTGGTCAGCATCAACTGCCCAACCGGCCCTGCCTGGTTGTAAGCAATAAAGTATCGCCCGAGCGACGGATCATCCAAGACTTGTCGGACACCTGGTTCGAGCAGTTCCCGATCGAGCCGCTTTTGCTCAGACTCCCAGGCTAGCTGGAGATTGGCTTCTACAATGAACGGCGCATCGGCCAGCTCAGCCGACCGAATCGGCCAGGCGTCAGTCTCGGAGGAAGCATTGGCCATGAGTCATGTTGCCAAGTTGGAATCTGTCGAACAGGCGAGCGGTGCCGCCGTTGTGCGGCATGCGAACGTTGCTAGTGCTTTGTCATCGCAAAGTTTTCGGGTGCCGTGCCCTCGCTTGCCTGGGCATATTCGGAGGCAAGTGGCGATTCTGATTCCACCTCAGCATGGCCACGCGAGCGAGGCCATGGCACCCAACCCGAAACGTAAGCGTTGACGCAGCACTAGGTAAGAATCTCTTTCACCACTCGGGCTTCGAATAGATCGGTAATCTTCTCGCGCAGCCCGTTGCGCTCGATGAACAGTTCTTCGTGGTGCATCCCAAGCAAGTGCAAAATGGTGGCGTGCCAGTCGGCAATGCTGACAGGATTCTCGGCAGCAGCGTAGCCGAGTTCATCGGTATTGCCATACACGGTTCCGCCACGAATTCCGGCACCCGCCATCCAGAGGCTAAACCCTCGCGGGCCATGATCACGCCCCGCCTTGCTGTAGTCATTGTTGCGAGCTTGAGCAATCGGCAGTCGGCCGAACTCGCCCCCCCAGATCACCAGTGTATTCTCCATCAAACCGCGACGCTTCAGGTCCTTGAGCAGTGCAGCAACCGGTTGATCGGTACGAGCGGCCGCCGCAGGAAGCGAGCTGGCAATGTTGCTGTGGTTGTCCCAAATCTGCCCATTGATAAAGAGTTGAACAAAGCGAACTCCCCGTTCCACCAACCGTCGGGCCATCAGGCAGCGGCGTCCGTACGAGTCGGTATTCTTTCCGCCAATCCCGTACATCTCGAGCGTGCTGGCAGTTTCCTGGCTGAGATCGAGTGCATCGCTCGCGGCCAGCTGCATCCGCGCGGCAAGTTCGTAACTGGAAATTCTGGCGTCCAAGTCCAATCTGCCTGGTCGGGCTTTCTGGTGCATGCGATCGAGCCTGCCGAGCAGGTCTCGTTGAATCTGCACCACTCGATCCGAGGCCGGCACTTCGCGCTCCAGGTTCAATATCGGAGCCCCCGTCGTGCGGAACCGGGTACCTTGGTACACCGGAGGCAAGAACCCTGATTGCCAACTCTGCACGCCGTTGACAGGCAAACCGAGCGGATCATCAAACACCACATAGGCTGGTAGATTCTGGTTCTCGGTCCCCAGTCCGTACGCCACCCAAGCCCCCATCGCCGGACGTCCCGGCAAGAGCCGGCCCGAGTGAATCTTGAACAGTGCCGGCTCATGGTTGGGGTGCGAGTTGAACATCGAACGCACCACCGCAATATCGTCGGCATGATCGTGCAGGTGCGGAAGGACGTCAGAAATCCAAGTGCCACTTTGCCCATGCTGTTTGAATTTGAAGGGGCTGCGCATCAGCCCTCCGGCAGACTGCGGCGAAGAAACATCGGTAGCAATCTGGTCGAAGTAGGGTTCCCCATGATGCTTGTCGAGCATCGGCTTGGGATCGAACAGGTCCACCTGGCTCGGTCCGCCGTTCATGAAGAGCTGAATGACTCGCGTCGCCTTGGGAGCAAAGTGTGGTGTCTTTGGCTTCAAGTCGTAGACCTGCGGGGCGGTAGGCACATGGCCGTGTGCCTGTGCTTCGCTGGACTCGGCACCCAAGGCGGTTCCCGAAAAGACGTCCTGCGAAAGCAAGTACGCCAAGGCCGCACCGTGCAGTCCGTCCGCAGCCCGATTGAAGAAGTTGCGCCGGGTAATGTTGCTCGTGGGGTCGGTCATCAAATAGGTCCGATCTTGCAAATAGTGCGAGTCGAGGGGGACTGACTCATGTGCCGTTAGTCCACGTACAGGAACGCTGCCGAGTTCAACACAGTGTGGCAGAGCGATTCCAGTGCCAGCGCTTCGGCTGGCTTCTTGATGGCCTCGTCAGCCCCGGCTTGCTCACTCCAGACTGCGATCAATGCGGCGTACTGCTCCAACAGCAACTCGCGCTCGGCATCGGTCGGAGGTCGCGAGATGGCGGTGCGGAACAGTTGGTCAATCTGCCGCGCGTGGTCGGTTCCTGCAGCTTGCGCGATGCGCGCGGCCAGGGCTTCGCTCAACTCCAGCACCCGACCATTGTTCAGCATGTACAACGCCTGTTGGGCTACCGTGGACGACGTCCGCTCGGCACAGTTGGGATTCATCTGCGGCAGGTCGAAAGTTTCCAAGACCGTCGGTACCGTCGTCCGCCGCTGTAGCACGTAGATGCTCCGCCGGTAACCGCCGCCGTCGGCAGGCTTGACGGTCACCAGGCCATCTTTGCGAACGGTCACAGGATCCGGTTCACCAAACTGCCGGGTGTTGAGCGTGCCTGAGACGGCCAACATGCTGTCGCGAAGTTCTTCCGCTGAGAGACGTCGCAGCGGCATCCGCGAAAGGAGCGAACCGTCTGGGTCCAGCGCGAGTCGGTCCTCGTCAGCCAGCGAAGACTGTTGGTAAGTGGCGGACGTCATGATCATCCGGTGCAACTGTTTCAGGCTCCAATCTTGTTCCCCAACAAACTCGGTGGCCAAATAGTCCAGTAGTTCGGGATGCGTTGGCGTCGCTGCCAACTTGCCGAAGTTCGTCAGCGAATCAACAATGCCGCGGCCGAAATGGTGATACCAAACCCGATTGATCATCACCCGCGCGGTGAGTGGATTGTCCGGTTGGGTCAACCACTTGGCCAAGGCCAACCTCCGCCCACTCTTCTTGGCACCGGGCCAAGGAGGCTGCACGTCGAAGGGAGTCTTGCCGTCGGTCAACACCGAAGGAACACCAGGACCGACAAGTCGGGCTGGTTGCAGCGGATCACCACGTCGATACATATACGCAGGCGAGGGATCGCCCCGATCCCACAACGCTCGGATCCTAACGTCCGGCACCGGCGTCTTATCGAGTGCCGTCAGGCGTTTGTTCAAGGGATCTGCCTGCTTCTTGTAGTCCGGCAGGTTGGCAAGTTCCTTGGTCGAAGGACGCAGTTTCTTCTCAAACTTCTTGGCCAGTTCTTGCTGCGCCTCATCCCGATCAGCGGCCGGAGTGCTTAACATTTGCTTGACGTCTTCGCGAACCTCGTCCGACAGCGCGGCAAGTTGCTTCTCCGTGTACTGCTGGCGAACTTCCGCTTCGATGGCCTTGAGTTGCTGCTGGATCTCTTTTCGCTGATCCTTGAGTTTGGCTACTTCTTCCGCCACTTCGGCAAACTCGTCCGCGCTGCCCATGTAGAGGAATCGTCCAGGACCTTTGTCCTGCGACTGTCCTCGCGTGATGTTTGGCTTGAGCCAGTCATGCTCGTCGAAAGCTCCGCGGAAGACTGCGGTCAACCGATAGTAGTCTCGTTGGGGAAGCGGATCGTACTTGTGCGTGTGGCAGCGTGCACACTTCATCGTGAGCCCCAGCACCCCAGAGCTAAAGACGTCAATCTCATCCGAGATGACCTCGATCCGTTCTTCCACAAAATTAACCGGGTCTGAGCCGGTGCCATCTGGGGCCATTCGCAAAAAGCCGGTGGCAATCAGGTTGTCCAGTTGTGCCTGAGTGAGTTGCTGCTTGCCGGCCAGGTCTTCGAGCTCGTCACCGGCAATCTGCTCAGTGAGGAATCGGTCGTACGGCTTGTCTGCGTTGAGTGAGCGGATGACGTAGTCACGGTACTTGTAGGCGTAGGGGCGAAGCGGATCAGCACTCCGTTTCCCTTCGCTATCGGCATAGCCGGCCAGGTCGAGCCAGTGCCGAGCCCAACGCTCACCGTAATGCGGCGATTGCAACAAGCGGTCAATGAGCCGTGCGTAGGCGTCGGGGGACTCGTCCGCCAAGAATCGCTCCACCTCGTCCTGAGCAGGGGGCAGGCCAAGCAAATCGAAACTTGCGCGGCGAATCAGGGCGAGTTTGTCCGCAGGGGGATTCAGAGAAAGCCCTCGGTCCTCGAGCTTGTGGAGCACGAAGGCATCAATCGGGTTTTGCACCAGCGACTCGGATGCCACGGTTGGCAGTTTCGGACGCTGGGGAGTTTGGAAGGCCCAGTGCTGGCGGTCTTCGTCACTGACCAAGGGGTCCGGTGTGGTCGAAGCAACGTCTGGTTGAATCTGAACCTCAGGTGCCCCCAATTCAATCCAACGAGCCAATTGGGCGAGTTCGCCAGACTCCATTGGCCGGACGTTGGCAGACCGCATCAACTTCTTGGGAGGCATCTCACCGGAGTGGATCCGCTTGAGCAACAGGCTTTCTTTCGGCCTGCCCAGTACGATGGCGGGGCCGGACTTTCCCCCCTTGAGCATCGAGGTTTTGGTCCTGAGGTCGAGCCCTCCCTCTTGGACTCGCAGTCCATGGCAGACGGCACACCGCAACAGCATGAGCGGTTCGATCTCGTGATTGTTGACTTCGGCCGACGCGACAAGCTCTGCGGGGTCCGTTTCCCCGGCAAAGGGAGCGCCGCTAGAAATCCAGGTCTCAAGAATCTCGAGTTCACGGGCTGAGAGCTTCTGGCCTTCTCCCTCAGGGGGCATGGCACCTTCGTGGACCATATCGTACAGGTAGCTCTCGTCCAGCTTGCCAGGAACAACAGCTGCCCCCGATTCGCCCCCTTTGAACAAACCTTGCGGAGTGCTGAGGTCTAGTTCTGCCTTTTGAGCCTGATCGTTATGGCAACGCACGCAGCGCTGTTTGAGCAACGGAGCAATATGTGTCTCGTAGCGGGGATTTGCCACGGCCGGTGTTTTCTTCTCATCGGCAGTAGCCAGAGCCGCCGTGCGAAACCAGAACGCCTGCGGTCAGGAGCATGCCAAGCAGGTTGCCAACTTTCGATTGCAAACTCATCGGATCGTTGGTTCTCCTGAGGAAGGATGTTTGGCACGTGGATGCAATGGCCCGATTCAAGTTGGACACCTGATATGAGAGAAGTCGTTGATCTTGAGTCAAGTTCTAGCGACCAACGGGAACGGGTTCCTGCCAGCGAGCGGTCGCTCAAATTGGTTGACCTCGTTGGAAACGTGATGCCGTGGAAGCAGCGGGCAGGGAGGTAGAACGTCTCGTCTCGAGACAATTTTCGAAACGGAGAACGTTGTCCGGTTGGTTGCTAAAAGTGAATTCAGGTAGGAGGTTGGAGCCCGTCACCAGGGAGATGAGGCGAGAACCCAACCTCCACTAATCTAAGGGGATGCATGCATTCGAGTCAACTTCTTTTCGCGCGCGTCGCCACCTGATGACCGGCCACTAGATGACAGGCAGATTTCAATCCGTCTCCAACATTCACGACTTCGCAGTTCGGCAACTGTCCAACCGGCCGTGCATTTTCGATTGGGTGAACTCAGCAGGCTCTCCAACGACTACGACCCCTACAATCCCACCAGCACCTTGCTCTTGGAGCGATGGGCGAGGCTCTGCGGGGCCGTCTGGGGCCAGGCATGTGGTAACATTCCCTGACCACTCGTCCCGCTTCCTAGAGCGGTGGGAGTTGGTTTTCGCCCCTACGTCGCTAGAATCTTTGATAGGGAGAACTGGCTCAACGAGTCTCGCTGGGCAGCGACCACGAGGGCGGTTCTTGCAAATGAGCGCAAGCTCAACGGATAGATGGATAACCGAATGCGAAGCAATGTTGCGGAAGATACCAGTGGTTCTTCGGTTGCTGGTACAACGATCTCCCCTGCCTCGGGGTCCAGTCAAATGGCACAAGAAGAGCTTGCGGGCACGCCCGGTTCCACAACCACCGAGCATGGTGACGCATCGCAGCATTCGCCAGCACCTGGTGTCACACCTGAGGGGGTCTTGCGCTCGCCTCGGGCTAAGGTACTCGTCACCGTTGCCACCTATAACGAAATGGAAAACTTGCCGGAGTTGGTGGAAGAGATCTTTCACTACTTGCCGGATATTGACCTGTTGGTGATTGACGACAACTCGCCCGACGGAACCGGCCGGTGGTGCGACGAACGCAGCCAACTAGACGGCCGACTGCATTGCCTGCACCGCACCGGAAAGCTAGGGCTGGGAACGGCGATTGTTGCCGGAATGCGCTACGGGCTGCAACATGGCTACGAGCATGTGGTCAACATGGATGCAGATTTTAGCCACCATCCTCGCTACCTGCCGGACATGGTGGCTCGGATGTTGGTGCCTGGCGGACCTGATGTGATGATCGGGTCGCGATATGTTGCCGGCGGGGGAGTCGAAGGTTGGCCGCTTCGCCGCCGCCTGATGAGTTGGGGCGTCAACTTGTATGCACGCTGCTTGCTGGGACTGAAACCCCACGATTGCAGTGGTGCGTTCCGTTGCTACCGCGCCAGTTTGCTGGAGAAGATCGACTTCGACAAAGTCCGCTCACGTGGCTATTCGTTCCAGGAAGAAATTCTCTGGCACGCCAAACGCCAAGGGGCTCGATTCGCCGAGACTCCAATCATCTTTGCCGACCGCACCCGAGGCGAGTCCAAGATCAACCTGAGCGAAGCATTCTCGGCCTTGTGGATCATTTTACGCCTGGGGCTGAAGAACCTTCGTCCCCGGTCGTAGCCTGGTTGCCACGTGGCTCATTTCTCAATCGTCAGTTCCACCGGTTGGCCGGGCTGAATCTTGAATTGCGCAATCGTTACCAGACCGTGAGCGTCCGCGGTAACCTTCCCCTGCTCACCGAGCGAACTGCGCCAGGTGAACACCGCGCCGGCACTCGGCTTGAACTGCTGGCAGCGGCGCGGGGTGACATCCACCGTGATCGCATCCTTCGCCAACACGTTGCTCAGCGCCACCGACCAACGATTGGGTTCGTCTACCACGTTCTTCCACTCGAAACCCAGGTTGATGCCGCCGGTGAGTGCTCCGTTGTTCTCATCGAGGACGGGCCGCTTGCGGTTGTCAATGAGCCGCTCGACTTCGCCAGTGCCTGGGTCATCGTTGAGTGAACTATTGCCGAGCGCAGGGTAGCTTTGGTTTCGGGCGAAGAGCGTGGCCGGATAGTATCGCTCCACTTCCTGCATTGCCTTGGCGCCCGTGCCGTGATTTCCATCGTTCCAGGCAAACGCAAAGCCGTGTTTGGCCTCAGTCAACGCCTGGACCAGCGCGATCTGTTCTTTGAACGATGCAAAACCATCGTGCCGACCGCAACACCAGCCGATGAAGGGAAGATCCTCAGGGTGATTGCGGACGAACTCCACCATGTTCATGCGGTCGAGGTACCGCGTTCTTCCGTCCTCCATCAGCACCTGTTCAATATCGGTTTGTCGCGGCAGACTGGGGAGTCCACGCTGCCGGGTGCGCGGCCGATTCGGATAGACCGCGGCAAAGATCTCTGGGTGCCGCAGTGCGAACGTGCTTGTACCCCAGGCTCCCATCGATCCACCAGAACAGTACACGCGCTGCGGGTCGACGCCATACTGCTGCTTCACCCAATCGATGGTCCACAGCATCCGACGCTCGGTGAAAGGGTACGCCCTAGGCTCGGTGTGCTCCGCCCCAGGCGGGACGCAGGCATAACCGAACCAGTAGGTTTCCATGGCCTTTTGGCCGGAGGGATGCACAATAGCATCGCGACTTTCCAGGTGCAGGCGTTCGCCGGGTGTGCCATGATCTCGCTGGAGTACGGAGAACACACCTGGCAAACCGTCCCGATACCCCCAATCGCGCCGGGAGAAATAGAGATAGTAGTCTCCCCAGTTCGAGGCACCGCCGCCCCGTCCGTTGCTGGCGTGCAGTTTCACATAGAGTGGCAAGCCCTGTTTGCCTGAGATCTGCGTCTGTTTGACATAGGTGGCACGTTCCTTGGAGTCATGGATTTTGATTGGGCTCAGCGGTCCCGGTTTCTCTGAGACAGGAACGGTCGTGGCCGATTGGCCTGGCACAATCTTGGTCACCGGCTGGCCTTCGAGATCGGTGGCCACAACGGCATAGAAGGAAGCCGCCGGCTCTGGCGGATTGACGACGGCCAAGCCTGAGTGGCGCGGCAGCGGTTCGCCCCCGGCTTGGATCACGCTCATCGGCTTCTCAGGGTTTACTCGATCAGCTGGCCAGAATCCATGACCGAACAGCAGTGCCGAATTGTGCAGGACTCCGACCATGCAAACTTCGGCCGTGGCGAGATTGTCCGCCGTAATCGGTTTCGGCGAACGAAAGACGGAATACCGGTACTCGGCACCCGCCTGTGCGTCGGCCACATCTTTCCAGGTCACGAAGGTTTGACCACTACGGTGCGTGACCTTGATCTGGGTTACGGCTAGTTCTGCGACCGCAAGATCCATCAGGCCAAGGACAAACGCCGCGGCCAGCAAGAAGGTTTTCATGGCGATGTTTGCTTCTCTGCGAGAGTGACCAATGTAGAACAGTTGTCTCAACTGTTCACCTGCAGAAACAACCGAGTCGCTTTTTTTTAACCCCTGAACAGTCGGGACAACTGGTTCTACAGAAGAATTCTTAAATGGCAGCAACCATTGGAAAGACGTTGGCCAGGATCACGGTGACCACGAACGAGGTGACGCCGAGTACCAACAGGAGGATGGTCCAGGACTTGAGGGCTTCGACCTCGGTCAAGCCGCCCATCTTGGCGAAGATCCAGAACCCACTGTCGTTCATCCACGATCCAATCAGCGAACCGGCCCCGATGGAGGTCGCCAGATAGACGGGGTTGAAGGGGAGCATGCCAGGCTTGAGCATGGCGGCCAACATGCCGCTGGCCGTGATCATGGCCACGGTGCTGGAACCTTGCGCCACTTTGAGCAAGGCAGAGACGCCAAAGCCCAGCAAGAGCATCGTCATTCCTTGGGCTCCCGAGCCGAACAGCCCTTCGATGGCTGGTCCAATCTCAGCCGCTTTCAGCATGGCTCCAAAGGCTCCGCCAGCGGCCGTGATCAGGATGATGACCCCACCGCTCATCAGCGATTCTTCGACAATCTTGCTCATCTCCACGCGTGTGGGATTGCGCTGTTGGAACAGAACCAACATCGCGATGGCCGCAGAGAACAACAGCGCCAGATTCGGATTGCCAAACATGTTGGTATACCCATAGGCCTGGCGGAGCGGTGTCATCCAGACATGCGGAGCCAGTTGCTCAGGGAACGAGGCTTCGAGCAAGAGTCGGTTGAAACGCGGAGTAGCCTGTTCGTGTCCGGCCACCATCTGGTTGATGGCTGCCAGTTGGTCATAACGCTTGCTGGCATTCGGTTGCGCGTCGCGCTGGCTCTGGATTTCTTCGTCGGTAAGCAGCAGTGCGTTGAATGCCGTGTTGGCCGGGTCGTAGAGTTTCTGGTTCTGCAGTACTTTGGTGTTGAGCTGCTCGACGAATTCTTTCTGAAACGCAG
>CALOEH010000129.1:0-6239 GCA_942492195.1 uncultured Planctomycetia bacterium
ACAGGTTACGATCAGCGCAACCGGCTCGTGATGCTCATTTTTTTCTTGCAGCGCACTAAAAATATCGCTATCTTCATCCCCTAGGAACTTCTTTAGCTCATTCGAGCTATCCCGGAACAGATGGCACCGCACTTCCCTAAGGCATCCTGACAACTCAGGCTGGGAGGTCCAATCCAGGAGGCATTCTCATGCGCCCACATCCTCTTTTCACTCTGCCGTTGCGCTTCGTGCTCGTCGCACTGTTGCTATGTCCACTCTTGGCAAGCGCGCTCACCTTCAATCTACCGAATGCTGCTTTGGCGGACGAAGTCTCAGAGGTCCCGGAACCAGACAACCAGAAAGTATTCCAAACGCTCAATCAAAGTTTCGAACTGGAATTGCTTGAGACCCCACTGTCGGACGCGACGAAGTTCTTGGAACAACTAACGGGTTTGAAGGTCCTGCTGGACAAGCCCAATATGAACGACGTTGGCTTGGGATCAGACACCCCCATTACCTACAACACCGACGGAGAGTCGCTCGATACGGTATTGAATCTGATCCTCAGCCCTCTCGATCTGGCCTATCTTGCTGAAGATGGAATGTTGCTCATCACTACCAAAGAGATGGCTGCCAAAACGCATTTGGTACAGGTCTACCCGGTGGCGGACTTGTTGGTTCCTGCCGATCTCCTGGACACTTTCCTGGCATTCTGTCCCCTCGGAGCGGATTGTAGCCATGGTGTTTCGAGCCTCCCAGGTCAGCGCAGCGCCAAGCAGTTGCAACATCTGCTGACAACCGTGGTCGACTACAACTCCTGGGATGAGGTCGGTGGTCCTGCGAGCGTGAATATCGTTGGCAGCAATCTGGTCATCCGCCAGACGCAGAAGAACCATTGGACGATCCAAAAACTCCTGGAAGTATTCCGCGAATTGCTCGCGGCAAAGCCAGCGGGTTTGGAAAGGCGGGAGATTAGCACCTGCCCACGTAATTCCAAGATTGCCCCCGCCCTCGAATCCGCCACCAGGCTTGAGTTCATGGAGACTCCGCTAAATGATGCCGTTGCGTTCATTGCGGACCTGCACGGCATCCCGGTGCGAATCGATGAGAAGAGTCTGAATGATGCCGGAATTGGATCCGACGTATCGGTGACACTCACGCTCACCGATGTGCCACTTCGAGTGGGTTTGAAGCAGATGCTCGGCCAACTCAGGCTGACTTCGGTAGTTCAGGGAGACGTGTTGCTGATCACGACTGAAGAAGTCGCTTATAGCATGCAGACGCTGACCGTTCACAACGTGGCCCCCCTGATTACCAAGACCAATCTGGATGGATCAACAGAGACGGACTTTAGCGAGTTGCTCAACGGCATCAGCGCTACCATCGCCCCAGGCAGCTGGGAGTCACAAGGTGGATTGGGGCAGTATGCTACGTTTGGCAGCCTGGTCGTATTTGTGCAGACGCCTCGCCATCAGGCTGAGATTACCAAAACCCTGGACGCCCTGTATGTGGCGTTCAAAAAGCACCCGCCGCAACAAATCTCGCCTGACAAAGTAGAAATGCACATCTACCCGGTGGCGATTTTTTCCGATGATATGGATGCGAAGATGGAGGTCTTGATCGGCACCATCACCAGCACCGTCGAACCCAAGAGTTGGGCCAGTTCAGGGGGTGCCGGAACCATCGAGAGCGTGAACGGCTCACTCGTGATCCGGCACACCCGGCGCGCACATTTCGCAGTCCGCCAACTCCTCGAGAAGTTGAGCATCTGGTCCGCGAATCCCTCAAACGGTATCCGCACGCAGTGCTTCCCTTCTGGCGGCGGAGTCTTCTAATTCCAGAACTCGGTTGCTAAGACAAATTCCCAGGTCCATCCGTGCCAACGCGCGGTGTCCGCTACTGAATCGCCGAGTAGTCCGTGGCGTTCATGTAGATGGACACTGGGCGTTCGCGGAGAAACCTGCCGTCCTTCTGCGACTCGGCGGCAACCTTCTTCCACTCTTCGTCTGCGGCAAACGACTTCCAAGCCGACTGGGCGGCCTCACGACTCTTGAATTTGAGAATGTAATACAGCGTGTCTTCCGAGTCAGGCTTGTCCGCGGCGTGCCAATAGGCAACCGACTGCATGTCGAAACGGTTGAAGATTCCAATCGAGTGGTCCCGGAATCGCTTGTCCAGGTTGGCAAGTTTGCCGGGGTTGCAGCGATAGATCCTCAACTCGAACACCGCGTTGTCCGCTTTGTCGTCACCGTTGAACTTTGGGGAGTAATCGGTCAGATCCAAGAACACGGAGTCTGGCCGCTTGGCCAGGATTTGACCGTCAACTTGCGACGCAGCAGCTACTTTCTTCCATTCGGGATCAGCAAGAAACGCTTGCCATGACGCCTTGGCGGCATCGCGACTCTTGTGCTTGAGCACGTAGATCAGCGTGTTCTTCGACTTCGGTTCCTCCGTCGGAACCCAGTAGCCGACCGATTCCATGCCATGCTTGTCGAACAACTTCACGGTGTGGTCGCGGAACCGCGCGTTCAAGTTGTCCAGCTTGCCTTCGTTGGTGGTGTAGGTCCGCAGTTCGTACACATCGGCCTGCACAGGCGAGTCGATCGCGACGAACGTGCCCAACGCAGCAACCGCCATGAGCCTGATCGTTTGATTGAGATTCATCATTCGCTCCTAGGTGTCAAAGTAGATAAGGAGAAGGTAATTGCGTTCTCCGCAAAACACAACCTACTTTGAAGCAGTCGGCAGTCACCGAACAACACGAACCGCCCTGCTGTTTCCCTTCGCCCCGCCTCGGGTTTCTTGCAAACTGATTGACATCCAGCTCCCCCTTCTCTAGCATGGCAGGGAATTGGATCTAATAGATTTAACCGATCTACCCCCGGCGTTGATTGCCGGTTTCTTGCGAGGAATGTTGTGAACGCGACCCTCAAACAAGAAGTCTACGAGCATGTGAAAAGCAAGTTGCTCAATGGGGATCTCAAGGCAGGCGAGAAGTTCTCCATGTTGAGCTTGGCGCGCGAGCTGAACATGAGCAACATGCCGGTTCGCGAGGCACTCAACCAGCTCGACGCCGAAGGGCTCGTCCAACGTCTTCCCCACTCCGGCTATGCCGTCCGGCAGTTGTCTCAGTCAGAGATTGAGCAACTGTTCGAGTTTCGCGAACTGCTTGAGAGCCACGCAGCGGCCAGTTGTGCCCGATCGATCAGTCGCCGCGACTTGGGCGAATTGGAAGATATCTGCTTGCAGATGCGCGAGGTTGCCATCGAAGCCAGGGCGGAAGGCGCTGGCCTCCCGAGCGATTGGCACCAACGGTTGGCCGAAGCGGATTTCGCCTTTCATCGGACGCTGATTCGCGCCGGCGGCAACCACTGGGTGGCCAAGGCCATGTCTCATGTTGATGTGATCGCCAAGCTGTTCAGTTACAAACGCCTGCCTGACGATGCCTCGGTGATGTGGCACGCCGCCCGCTATTACCGCGTGCACATGACCATTGTCCGAGCCATCCGCAAAGGGCAGGAGCAACATGTTCGCAAGATCATGAAAGCCCACCTCCGCTATGGAGATCCCACGAGTATGGGCCCAAGACTAAAATTCCCTGGTGAGCGCGGAGGATACGACCATGCGTAGGCTCTTCATGACTCGGCTTGCATGCTGCTGGTTACTGTTCCTGGCGAGTTCTACCGCTGCCTTTGGGGACGAAGGGAGTTTGCCGGCCCGCATCGATCAAGAGATCAGCAGCGCATACTCCGGCACGCTCGCTCCATTGTCCACCGATGCTGAATTCTTGCGCAGGGCTTACCTGGACCTCGCCGGCACCATTCCACCTGTGGCCGAAGTGCGAACGTTCTTGGCAGACGCTTCTCCTGACAAACGCGCGGCGCTGATTGACCGCCTGTTGGCCTCGCCCGGTTATGCCAGACGGATGCGTCAGGCGTTCGATGTCATCTTGCTCGAGCGGCGGCCCGGCATGAGCGAACTCTCTGCCGAGTGGGAGTCGTATTTGGAAAAGTCGTTCGCTGACAACAAGCGGTGGGATCAGTTGGTTCGCGAACTCATCTCAGCAGACGGAGTGGACGCGGAGACCCGACCAGCCATGAACTTCCTCTTGGCGCGTGGGGCAACCAGCCACACCGAGCAAGCCAGGGACCTGGGGCGTTTGCTCTTAGGCCGGGATTTTGAGTGTGCGCAGTGCCACAACCATCCCACCATCTTGGACTACAAGCAAGCGGACTTTTACGGTCTGCTGGCCTTCTTGAATCGCAGCTATCTGCATCAAGACAAGGCGACGAAACAGAGCTTCTTCGCAGAGAAAGGAACACTGGACGAAGTAAAATTCTCCTCGGCGTTTACTGGCGAAACCGGCGTTGCCACCCCGCACTTGCCAGGGGGCAAACCGATCGACGTGCCCAAGTTCGCCCCAGGCGAGGAACTGGCCGCAGCGGCCAGCGAAGGAAAGCCGCCCGTGCCCAAGTTCCCGCTCCGTCCCAAGTTGGCTGCGGCGTTGGCCACCGGCGAGAATTCGGCGTTCACGCGGAATGCTACCAACCGATTTTGGGCCATGATGCTCGGTCGTGGATTGGTGGCACCGCTGGACATGCAGCACGAAGCCAACCCGCCGTCTCATCCAGAGTTGCTCTCGCTGCTGAGCGAGGAGTTTGCCAACCAGGAGTTCAATGTCAAAGCGCTGCTTCGAGCGATGGCATTGAGCCAGACCTACCAGCGCAGCAGTCAACTTCCAGAGAACACCGAGAGCCTGCCGCCGGAAACCTTTGCGGTGTCGAATTCCAAGCCGCTCTCACCGGAGCAAATGGTGTGGAGCATGCTCGAGGCCACCGGCAATCTCCAGCACGTACTTGACACCCCGCCAACGCCAGAAGCAACGGCCAAGTATCGGCCAGACAAAGGGCAGCCAATGCCGGCTGAGAACATGGAGAGCGTGCTCAAGCTGTTTCGCTCCGTCTATGCCGCTCAACCAGGCGAAACCGAAGACGAGTTCAGTCCTTCGTTGGCAGGTGCGTTGTTCATTTCAAACGAGCGACTGATTCTGCAGTGGCTCACGCCCCGGCCTGGCAACTTGATAGATCGACTGACCCAACTGGAACCGGCAGACGCTATTGCCGAAGAGCTCTACCTATCCGTTCTCTCGCGCGAACCCACCGCTCAAGAGAAATCGGACGTGGCTGACTATTTGAACGACGCTCCGGACGGACGCGAGGTAGCCCTGCGTGAAATGGCTTGGGCCTTGTTGGCTTCGACCGAGTTTCGCTTGAATCACTAACCATTGTAGAACAGTTGTCCCAACTGTTCAGAAACCAATCGGGGTGTTTCGGGTGCCGTCAGCCTTGAATCGCATCCGCTGAACATTGAGGAACACGTCATGAAACGCAACGGTTGTCAAAGTTCGGAACATGAGATTTCGCGGCGAGCGGTCCTCGGCGGCATGCTGGGATCCGCAGCCGGAGCCTGGGGACTCGGAGGGCTTGTTCATCCTGCTGCCGGCAAAGAGATGGAGCGGCAGCAGAAGCAAGTGCTGCTGATCTGGAACGACGGCGGCATGAGCCAACTTGAGAGCTGGGACCCCAAGCCTGAGAGCCCGTTCGGTGGGCCGTTCCGTGCCATCCCGACGTCGGTCCCTGGGGTTCATGTCAGCGAGTTGTTGCCGCATACCGCCCAGCGGATGCACCATTTGGCGTTGGTACGAAGCATCAACAGCAAGAACCCCAGCCACGGCTCACGGATGCACGCTTTGAATGGGCAGCCCAAGAACCGGGGAGTGCAGTACCCTGAGATTGGGGCGGCTTTCACCAAGTTGCTTTCGCCCCCCAAGAACGGATTGCCTCCGCATATTCATATCAAGCCGTACAGCGGTGGCTTTGATTACAAGGCCGGCGGGTTTCTTGGACCTCGCTACGGCGCGCTGATGTTGGGCGAAGGACAGCCTCCGGTGCACGTGATTCGGCCCGAGTCCATCACCTCCGAGGCGGACGCAAGGCGCAGGGCCTTCAGGAATCTGGCCAATCGGAACTTCACCCAAGGGAGGCGCACCGCCGACTCCGAAGCCTACAGTTATTCGTTCGAAATGGCCGAACAACTGATGAAGCGGCAAGACCTCTTCGATGAGTCCAAGCGATCACCGAAGGATGTCGCTCGCTACGGCGACCACAAGTTCGGCCGGCACTTGCTGCTCGCCAAACAGTTGCTCGACGCCGGGGTTACCTTCGTCCAGTGCCGGACCTATCACTGGGATACACACACTT
>CALOEH010000130.1:0-28023 GCA_942492195.1 uncultured Planctomycetia bacterium
CGAACATGGATCGCAGCAAGAATAGCAAGTTCACGAGGAACTGTTCAGGCGTGTCCTGTTCCATGATCGTTTTGCAAGATGCGACCCACACTTTCTCACTCACCATCGGCGGAAATTCGCCAAAGCCTGCGTAAGCTGGATTCATCGCAATCCCCTTTGATCCCGGCCTCGGTAAAATCAGCGGGGTCAGTTCCGCTGGACATGAACTCGACATCGGGTGTGGGTAGTTCGGGCAAATCGTCGTCGCCCTGGTCACTCAATGGCAGATTGATCATTTGCAACGTCCTCCTTGTTCATGCGATAAAATGCTCGTCGTCCCGGACCAGTTCCAGGCACTCGTCCAGAGTCAGTCCGGTAAAAAGTTCGAACCATTTGTCGTTGTGCCTCATGTACGAAAGGTTGAATCGACTACCCCCTACGAACTCCATGCGAGCGAACTTCGTTTCAATAGTGGGCGAAATCGCAGTAGGACCATGGCAGGAATAAGTAGCCCCGAAGTAGAAGTAATTGCGGTTCCACTTCGTCCAGAGATCGATGATGTAGTTGAAACGGGGTGGCTCAGGGGATGGCTGGACGTGCTTCGGCTTGAGCACGTTTTCGACAAGTTCCGTGCCCCTTCGCTGGACTTCGGCCTTCAACGTGTCAGGCAGTTTGGGGAAGGCTTCTTCTTTGGCGACAGCATCCAAGTCTTGGATTTTTTCGGCATCGTGGTCCTCCATGTGCAAACATCGGGATCGATTCTACCGGCGACGAGATTGAGGGGCTATGGTCGAGGAAGCGATGAAATCCGATTGGCATGCTCAAGTCTTGCCACGAGCCCGCCGAGACATCATGTAAATCATCGTCGCCGCAATCAAGCATCCCACAAAGTTGGCGACCAAATCCCAGCCGGTGTTTTCATAGCCCCCGACGTTGGTGCCCGGAAGCAACAACGTGGCGATGAATTCGACAATCTCGTTTGCGGCACCAAACCCCATGCCAGCGGCCACGCAGATGGTTAACAAGCCGATGGTTGGCTTCTTCTCAACTCCCTCGCCGGCGAAGCTTCTTTGAAGCCCCTGCCAGCAAATCCAGGTGACTAGTCCGAAACCGTATGCGTGAACGACTTGGTCATACTTGAGGTAGTCCGGTACGAGCCACCAGTTGTATAGAACGTGCGTCGTGCCTGCTGAAGGTTGATTGTAGCTGGTGGATTGGCGGGAGGCATCCGGGTGAATACGATGTTCGATCTTCCCTGCGTTTCGATTCGGGAATGCGAGCCACAACTGAAGCGAATGCCCGAAAGACCGTTGGAACGCTTTCACAGTCGAGCACCGTACTTCATTCGATGACGGAAAGTGCTCCTGAGAAGACGAACCGACCACAATTTGATTTGGCTGTCAAATTGTCAGAGCCGCCCGGTTGAATTGCAACAAGCCCGCCGCCAGCTACGCTGGTCGGCGGGCCATCTCATCGAAGACTATCACCGTCCTTGGTCTGCGCAGTAACCTTCGTTGAGCAGCAGCCGATATTGCTACGCTGAATGTCGCAGTCGGTGAGAATTGTCTTGTCTCTACGAGACATTTGCTGCCTGTGTTGTGTAGCGTTCACAATCGAGCCTCGACATAAAGAAGAGACTTTGCAGTTAGATCGAAACCAAATAGCGCCCCGTGGTGCGCCCTCCCAATTCCCCCGTAGCTACGTGTATCGGATAGGGGGAAGCGCAATTGGGCTACGGCTTTTCCAATTGGCTACTCACAAGACAATCGTGCAACTCCCCAGCAGTTGACAAGGCTCCTGGACCTATTTGCCAATCATTCTGGATCGAGTTCACGAGAAAATGCAAGTGGTCCACATGGTCCACGTATTTCGAGAAAACTTTCTAAGCAATAATCATACGAAGAAGAGGCTTGAGACCAGGCTAGAATCTCTTTTTTGACCATAATTCTTATAAACATGTGGACCATGTGGACCACTACGATAATTCTTGTCTGATACTGGCCTTTCATGTGGACCAACCTCGGACCACATTAGGACCGCACTTGGACCAAGAAGACACCCGAATTGGCACGAACGATTGCGAAACCCGCCGCCCATAAGAGGGCAGCGGGCTCTAAGGGGAATTCGACTCTTTCTTGGTGACCATTAGGACCACTACCGGACCATGTAGGACCGCTTTAGCAACATGTGACCACCTGTGCTGAGCCCTAGCTTCTGCAAATACCACTGCCGACCGGGATTGTCCTTTCTAGGACGTCCACTGCTGATGTTGCTGTCCACGGATTGGAGTTCCGGCAAAAACCGGTTCTTGGCGACCGGCTGATGACCTTCTTCGAAGCACCATGCTCGATACACTTGCCAAAGGTCATCCTTGGAAGGGGTGAGGTTATCACGAGCGACCCCGGGCGTTAATGACTCGACGAAGCCACCGATTGTTGATAACGACTGCCGGAAGCTGTCATGAAGATGCTGGGAGCACTTTGGGATTATTAGCTTTCCCGATCGGCGAAGATCGCAAGCCCTGCGAAGCCCAGTTTGTGATGCCCACAACTTCCGTCAGCAACCGGTCCTTCAAAGTTCTGTCTTCATTTCCGGCAGAGCGACTTTCCGAACGGCAGGATGACTGCCCGGTGTGCGAGAGCCGCAGAGTTGTCCACGAATTTCTTGCAGCTGCCAGAGAGGATCACAACGGGAGCACCACGATCAGTTCTTCGAAGGTAATTTCCTCAGACATCGGCGTTTCCTTTCTACGCCGATTTCGTCGTAAGCGGTGATTGCCTTTAGCACTTCGAGAACATCGGAATTGTCACTTCTTCAAAAGCGGGTGCCGGGAATCATGGCGAGACCACTTGGCCGACCAAACTAAAATAGCCCAAACTCTCGACCGAGAGTCTAACACCTCGGCGGGAAAACAGGGTCAGCCGCCCCAATGTCTCATCGCCAAGGATGGTCAGAACGGTCCCCTTGCCGGATCGTGGCTTTCCGAATAGGAAAACGAATCCTTTGCTTGCGACGTGTCGGCGGCAAGACAATAGCCGAAACCACTGCTGGAGGAATCGGATCGCTCTGGTCTTCTTCGAACACTTCCCTACAGAATTCGAGCCATTGTGGGCATTTCGCATCGGGATCGTAATCGTGCGGAAGGCAGTGCAAGGAGTACCTACGCCGGCGAGTGTGGCAAAAGTGTGTCAACTCGAGGAATCGATTCAGGTCCAGGCCATTCTGAAATGCTACGACATTGGATGGTTCTGGTCCGCTGACGCCGATCCAAGATGGAACGTTTCCTTCGAGCCAGGCAGAGTGCAAAGATTCTTCAATTTCTTGGAGGACATCCCACCTTCAGGGGTTGGTGCGAACTCGATCAGATTCTCCTTCTTCTTATCCCAAGCCACGCAGACTTCAAGGAAATCAGAGACTTGCGAACGCAGTTCTTGCTACCGTCGATTCCTCGGCGCTGCTCGACCGTCCCAACGACGCACAAATGTCAGGGCACTGGAACCAAGGGATTGACCCGTATTCACCCGCTTTTCAGAATAAAGAGTCGAGCCGTCTTCTTTGGCGTGGAAGACGAAATATGGTGAGTCATCCTCCTCGCTATCGCTCGGAGGTGATCTCGGTTGGTCCACTGTCCTCAACTTGAGATGGAGCAAGCATGCCCTTGTATTCCGCTGTCAGCGCCGCTGCTCTAACTCATATTGACGGTGCTTCTGAATTCCAGCAGCTTGTCACTCGGTCTCGCCCTCGCAGATCTTCTCGGCTGCTGAGTTGATCCTTGTGTTGAATCTCAGCAGCGGGACCAGGCATACCAGTCGCCATATTCGTCAACTTGGGTCCTCCCGCTGACCCCAGTCGAAAAGTTCGTCAAACACGTCTTCAGCAGGAAGAGCGAAGCCATTCAACCCAGTGATTGCTAGGGCGAGATACCAGTTGTTGTCCGCCTTGTCCCCGCTTTGTACCAGGTCGGACTTTCAGATAAGTTCGAACCGGGCTGTCCACGGCTGGAAGTCAAATTCGCCTCGTCCTGCTGCTCCTTCCACCCAAAACTGTTTCGGTGTGAGTGACGAGGTCTGTTTCCGCTTCTTCGATGATTCTCGCCTGCTGAATCCAGACGGGATCAAAGACCGGACATGATTCAATCAATTCTCTGGTCCACGGTTGAACCGCTATAAGGCTGGCCGGTCTTGGGATGAATTGAACCGGGGAGAGGATGTAACCATGATCGCCACGAATTGCCGATGTTGTAAGTTCGACCATCGATCACGGTCTTCTGCCGGGTCGGAGAGGACGTAGTCCATCTGCGACTTCTCTGGACGACGGTAAATGCGATGCCATCCTCCCGACCCCGTCTTCTGCTTCACCGGCGTTTCAGGACATCGTTCAGCGACGACCTTTTCGGCTTCCTCGTCATCCGTGTCGATGACGACGATTGCCGGTGACGTCGAATACGGTTTGTGGCCTGTAGGCAATCCCCAGTTCAGATTCGATCTCGCCAAGGCGGTACCTCTGCCTTTCTTTTTCTGGAACAATCGTCGGTACCCCCAATCGTGAAGCGTTGTGACTGGCACTCGCTCAGTCTCCCATCGTTTCCACGACTCGCAGGGTGGATGCTTGCCAGAAACGGGGATGACGTTGAACTCAAGATCCCGGTAAGATCCGTTGCAGACAGTTCTCTAGTTGAGCTTTCATTCTGTGGCTTTTATCAAGACTACTTTCGTCTGCCTCGAAACCGCTGCCTTCATCTCGCTTTTTTCCGTTCAAAATCTCCATCTGTTACTTACCTATGAATAGTGGCACGGCCCCGTTGTCATGCCCAGTTACCGCTTCAAGCGGCCTTAGTTGTGTTATTCGCATTTCTTGCCAGAATCAGGGACAACATCGGACAATATGAGCCCGCCCGACGAGGGCGGGGCTCATGCGACTGCCGGATCACTCGGCGTACGAGAGTCTTGTGTCTCATTTGTTATGTATCTCCCTCGTGGTCGCCAGGCATAGTATTCTGCCTGCTTTGAGGTCCATCATCTCCCCGGCGAAATACTCAGCCAACTCAGTCGCATCCTGAGTGGTGTAATACCTGCGGGGCAGTTCGTTGATTTGCACGGTCGGTGCTACGCACCGCCCGTGCTTGGCATGGTAGTCGATTACCTCTCGACTCACGCCGATCTTGCGAGCCACTTCCACTACGGTGAATAGCCCCTTTTCATGTCGCAGCTGTTTCGGTGTTTTTACGGGAATGTGCATATTGATCTCCGTTTCTCACCAGTAGAGTAAGTACGGTGATTTCCACTTTTCTCGCCGTTCTTCAGAATTCTCGAAAAAACTCAAGTCGCCGACACTATCAATAATTCATGGAAAAGACACATTACGGAAATCGTACATATCCCAAGACTCTTCGGCAAGAGCAAGAGTGCGCGGACTAAATATGACCGAGAAGTAAAGCCAGGAGAAACGCCTGTGGCTACTGCCACGTTTCAAATGCCGGGGGGAAAGATCGAGTACGATCTGTGGCACATCGACCAAAACGTGGGAGGGGCGATTCGGGCAGGGGGAAGTTCTCGGCCTCACGACAATGAGCCGGCAAGAGATTGATCGAGTTGTCACCCGTCACGGTTTCCGCGAAGGGCAGACACGGCGTAGCGATGCGACATCATCAGGCAAGCACTAGCTAGGGTAACGTGCAACCACGTTAATCGAACCTCGACGATTATACGGCCTTGGTTGCCAGCGGTGTAGTCCGTACTACATTCTAAACGCCCGTGGCGTGTGGGGCTTGACTAACAAAGAAGCAATCGAGGAGGAATCAAGAATAAGAACCCACATTACGAATTGCCGAAGTGACATGTCTAGGTTTGGCCGCAGTCGCCGGTACTTCATCGTTTTAGTAACTTTTAGACAAAGACTTTTCTTTGAATTTGCAGAAACTTAACAAAGACTTTTCATCAACAGTGTTCGTTGAAAACCGCTAAGACTTTTTCAAAATTAAGCAGTTGTTGTTTCCCCCCGGGGAATTGCAGGGCGAAAGGCGATTTGCGGTTTAGTTAACATACAAAAGTTGTTGCTGTTTTAGTAACAAAAGAAGAAGTTGTTGTTGTTGTTGTTGTTGATGTTGTGATACAAGAAATCGGCTTTAGGTAACTAAACCGGATTTAGTTACTAAACCGGTCCGGTCGGCCAGCCGCTGGAGCACAGATTGCAGTGGCTTGAGCAAGCCGCTAACAACTGGGCGGTAAGTCAACAAAGAGTTGTAGCAACAAACATCGCCGGGCTGGAGTTATTTACTAAATCTGATCTCGGCCGGCGGCAAACTTGTGCAACGCATCTCAATAAAATCCCACGCAACCCATCTTGCCCTTTTGTTGAGACGTGACATCTGCTAATATATCAACAGTCAGGGACGACCAACACAAATTAACAAGTGGCTTCGTGCAGACTTTTTGAGTCGTCCCATGCACGGGCCCTTTTTTATGGAGATATACGAAATGACAGACTACACAATCAAAGCCACAATGGAAATTGAGCTTTATATTTTAGTGGCGGCTGAGAACGAAGAAGAAGCGATCAATAAAGCTCACAGGATACATCCGCCAGATTGTTGGGACCACATGCAAGATTGCTACCGTGATGACGAAGGAGCCGAGATCTTCAGAGAACTTCCATCTCCAAGGTCGCCTACAAGTTGGGCGATCACAGGCACCCAGTCACCAGAGCCTCAGGCATCGTAGCCTGCTGGTTCAGACCGCCCCACACGCCTCGGCGTGTGGGGCTTGATTAGTAACGCACGAAAAATAACTTCCGGTTTCTCCGCAACTCCTTCGCTGGCAGGGCCATGTGAGCACGGCTGAAAAGCCGAAGTTAATTTTCGGCCGTTACTTAACTAAGGAACAATCAAGGGGGCATCAAATGAACAAACCACATATTTACAGTCGATGTCGCTCAGGCAAACGCTGGCTTTGGGTTGTTTACCAGCATGGTGTTTTCTGGGACTGGGACAACGAACGAGAACCGTGTGCTACAGGATACGAACAATCCTCTTCACGCATGCGAAGCAGCAGCCCGGCAGTGCGGTCGGGCACAACATTGACAAGTGGGACAATCATGTCGCTGAGGAGTACCGCAGAAGCTGGCCGCTCTCAAGCGAAGCGAGAGAGCGGCTAAGGATAGTGAGGCTCAACCCGTGCAGTTCGTTTACAAGTGCAGCCTGGACTACAGCGACTATGGTTATGGGCAGATCGAGACAATCTATCCACACCTGATAATTAAGAAGACACCTAAGCGAATCTATATCGATCGCCACATAAGTATCGGGAAGACAGGACACCGCAAGGCAACTGGCGTGATTACTCACCAGAGACTGACGTGCTGGATAGGCAAGAGTTCGAATCAACTGGGAAGGCGGAGTCAAGTGAGCATCCCTGTCACAACACCTATTACAGTTCACCCGACGTATTCCGTCGAGAGATGGAGTCGTACCGGCGACGTGCCAGAGTGGGCAGAGGGGCTCGGTGTTTCGCCAGATGCCACGGAGGAAGAACAGTCTGCCTACAAAAGACAGGCGATAAAGCACCATCCAGATATGGGCGGTGATCCTGCCATGTTTAAGCGAAATTCAAGAGTGGTTTGAGATCGCACTGGCGGTGTAGTTCTTCTTTGGTTCAGGAGCCCGCCGCTCGTAGCGGCGGGCTCTTGCTGGCTACTTCACACCAATTCTTGCCTCTCGACAGTCGCCGTTCGACACTGTTCGAAACGCATCATCGACACCGTCTGATTCTTCAAGAATCAGCCCCCTGCCCATCGACTGCCGGCTGCCGATTCTCTTCACTGAAGAAGTACTCGAAAGTGAGGATGTTTTCGCTCAAATCGCCCCTGCTGTTTATTGAGGCGAAACGACTCGCTCTCCGGCGTTGAGATTGTGAAAGACGTCACCGACGTAGGGGCTGAGCGTCACACCAATCGCTCCTCTGGCAAGGCCGAATCATTCGATGGCTCGGCCCCAGGTAGTAGGGTTCTTCCAATCCGTGCCGAACTACGATCTTAGCAAGCTCACCGGCTCGCCGGGGTTTATCGCCGGTACGAAAGGCCAAGACGCCGATTGCCTCTCGGATCGGGTCGGCCGTAGCCCGAGTCGCCGAGTAATTGTTGAGGAAACCAGCGAAGCCGTTGACCATCAAGATTCCGCTGATGGCTTGAGCCCACGGCCCCATTGGGTGTTTGACCGATTTGTCGAGGGGCTTGCCCTCTTCTATCCATGCATTAATCATCCCCCACATTTCCGCCTCGATCAGTTCCTGATTGGCGGGTAGCCATTCGTGTTTTGGATCACCAATGGGCGACCTGGCGAGCCGGTCGGTCAAGTCGCCGGAAGGGGCAAGCCGGATGGGAAGTGCCCGATTCAATAGGTCGATTGATAGTGATCCTTCGTTCGAATTAAGCAGAACTACAAAGCGGTTTTCCACCCAAAAAGGCTTTCCCCGTGTCGAACTGACGATTACTTCTGAACTCGTGGATGAAGCTTTCCAAGTAAAGCTGCTGCTGATGATCTTCCCACGCCCTGAACTGTCAAGTCGGACGTTATCGAAATTGACAACTCCGGCTTCGGGAAAGTGCTCCAATTGTTCGCGCAGGCTCCGTTGCATCGGCCAGTCGATACTCTCGTACATGAGATCCAATTTGGGCGTTCGGCCTCGGATGAAATCCACAACCGTGCTCTTGCCAGCGTGGGACTTGGTCGCCGTGACCAAAATCAAAGGTTTTCCACCAGGAAAGTGGCGTCGAAATGGTACGGTTAGCAAGCGCAGCCAAGGCGTTCGTGCGGTCGGCGTTGGATTGCCAATCCATGACATTGAGGAACTCACTGATCGTGGTCAGACCGTGGCGGACGGTGGCTCTCGGTCCGAGATGCAGCATCACCGTCGTTGTAGCCGGGCGTTGACGGACTATGGTCGGCAAGCACGACCGGCGTCGTGACAATGTCCTCAACCTTCGGGAACATTTCGAGGAAGGTCGAGATCGCAGCATCTTGTTGAGTTCTCCGTCCGCAGGAAGTGGACGTTGGTATTTGCCCTGTTTGTAGACGGCAATTCTGATTTGGTCGATCAAGAATGGGCCCAAATCAACCGCTGTAGTGAGGTGCCTCGGCCGGTCGTTTTCGACAGCAAGCAGTCCTCCATCTGGGTGTTGGTAGAGATGCAGGTCGAGATCTGCCAGCAGTTGGCCGATGGCGTGGAAATTCAGGTCCAGGCCGGACTCGACGTGCCAGTCGTATTTCGGCTTGCTAGTGAGACCCTCTACAGCCTCTACATCCTCGACAGGTGTAGAGGGTGAAGAGCATGTAGTGGGTTGCATGGGAATGCTGATCGTGCGCTGGTCAAGCATGAGTGAATTCCTTCCCCGGGTGCAAATTTGGAAGTCCCAGTCCACAAACGCCGCTCGGCGCAGGGATTCTCCTGGGACAGGTCAACGAGCGGATCGCTCGCTAGGCCACTGGGGTGAGAGCACCCTGGAGGGAAGGTGGGTGACGCTGTGAAGCGTCCAAGTCTTCCGTGGCTGAAGAAGTGTAGGCGTGTGGAGGCTGTGGTCCAGGGTGAAATCCAAAAATTTTCTTGGCACCAGTACGAATCAAGCGAAGCTGAAATGCTAGCACAAAAAGTTGCTGGACGAAGGTAGGTTCTTACCTATACTTGAATAGCCGTTGACACTTGGATGCTCTTGCATCCAGCCGTCTCTTGAGTGCTCTCACTCTCCGGCTCTGTATCGACTGAACCAAGTCGCACATGGACGTGCGGTTGCGGTCGATCTCTGCATGCCCATCCCGATGCATGGCCGAGTGAGAGCAATGTCCTGTGAACTACTGACGGTGAAGGAAGCTGCTGCGCAGTTGCGCTGTTCACTGAGTTTCGTGTATAAGCTCATGCGCAACGGTGAGTTGGCATTTGAACAGCGAGGCAGACGGAAGTTGCCGCTGGCTGCATCATTGTTGGAATATCGAGAACGAATCCGAGTAGTATATGTAACGACTTCAGATCGGCAGCCGCCGTACCGCTTTCAGCACCTCTTCAAGTCCTAAAGAGGCTTCAATTTGTCCAAGACTTTATGCAGAGCGTTGTGTTCGTCGAACAGGTGGCCGTAATGCTTGCGAATCATCTGCATGTCCTTGTGCCCCATCAACTCTCGCAGGTATTCGAGTTTGTCGGGATGCTGCTTGATGAAGTTGGTGGCGAAAGTGTGGCGTAGACCGTAAACACACAGGTTCGAGGGCACGGAATGGCCTTGCTTAGCGAGGCGCAGGCGGGTCTTGTACATCATCATGGTCACAACGTCCCCCGTGTACGGCGCATTTCTCGTATTTCGAAAAATCGGCCCCTCGGGGAATTCAGAATTCAGCCTTTCGGTAAGCTCGACTACCTCCGGCGACAACCAGATTCTGCGTGCCTTCTTCTTGCCTCGGCCAAGCTCATCCACTTCCCACAACTTCAACGAAGCATTGTAGTGACGAGCTTCAACCTTCCGCACAGTGCCAGGGCGTGCTCCGGTCCAAGCAACGGCCCGTAGATAGTCGGCGAAGCGCTGGTTGACCGTACGCAGCACCAGCTTGAAGACTGCTTGTGACCAAACGATGTCCCCGCCCCGAGATCCTCCTTCAGGCAGATCGAGCAGGCCACGCAGTGGGTTCGACGAAATCAGTCGCACCTTTCGTGATGCCGCCCAATTCAAAGCGGCAAGGATCATCGCCGAGTAGAGACGGCGTGTTCCGGCCTTCAGTTCATTCTTTGAATCCAGCCAACTCTCGACATGACTTGGTCGAAGATCTCGAACTCGGAGTCCAAGGCCATTGAGTTGGACAAACTCTTCAAGTCTGGCTTTACAGAGACGGTAGCGCTCTGGATCGCAATTTTCTTCGACGTGAGAGAGCCAGCGGTCGGCGATTTCTGCGAATGTCGGATTGACCGTAGCGATCGGTTCCTGGAAATCGTGCTTCGAGAGGAGGAACCGGAACTGCTGCTCGGCAGCAGTTTTGTCTGCACCAAGACGGTGCAGTTTCTTGTTAATCGTCGTGGTGTATTGGCCGAGGCTCTTCGTCCAATTGAGGCGGGGAGGGCGTCCTGCCATTCCTGGCTCCTGTTGCATGAAGTTGGGGAATTCTTTGCGCCATTCTTTGCGCTGGTATTGTATCACGGGCGCAAAGAATTGCCAATATATGCGTTAATTCCCGGTGAAAACGCATGGCGACAAATCCCAGGTAGTGAATCATGCCCATAAATCCAACGCCTGTAATTCCTACTCGCAGCATGTTCGTAAGTTTCCTATTTCAGACTATTTCACGTTCAGATTAGCCCTGCGGCGACGTCATGTTACCCGATGAAATGAAACCCGGCCACTTTGTAGAACAGTTGTCTCAACTGTTCAGGAATCAACAAAAAGCGTATCAAGGAAATTCGCACGAAAGCAAAATGAACAGCCATGCCGCGTTGCGTGTTATTGCAATGTGCCAGGCCCGCAGCAACCTCTGCGCTGCCGTCCCGGCCGAGTCAATCTCTTTGCATTCGCCCGGCGAACCTGCGAACCTTCTTCTCCAGAACGTGTCCACCCGTCACGTACATGCTTCCATTCAACCCCTGTCCATCTGGCATGGGGCACCTCGCGCACTTGCACGAGCCACTGCGACTGATGCTGCTTACCATTTCCACCACCCATCAGCCTGCCACCGATCTGGGCTACTTGCTCCACAAGCACCCTGACCGATTGCAAAGCTTTGACCTGAGCTTTGGCAAGGCGCATGTCTTCTACCCTGAGGTTGGGCAAGCCCGTTGTACTGCCGCGCTGCTGCTGGATGTGGACCCGGTGGGAATGGTGCGTCGAAACAGCCAGCATTTCCTGCTTGGCCACTATGTGAACGACCGCCCTTATGCGGCTTCTTCGTTCATGAGTGTGGCCATCGCGCAGGTGTTTGGAACGGCACTCGGTGGTCGGTGCAAAGATCGGCCAGAGTTGGTCAAGCTGCCCATCCCGTTGGAAGTCCGCATCGACGTCCTCCCGGTGCGTGGTGGCGAAGCCCTCTTGCACCAACTGTTCGAGCCACTTGGCTATTCTGTGGAGGCCATTCGCCATCCGCTCGACGAACAGTTTCCCGAGTGGGGTGACAGCCCATACTTTTCAGTCACGATCCATGGCACCCAGACGCTCTCCGAACTGCTAACGCACCTCTACGTGCTGATCCCGGTGTTCGACAACGAGAAGCACTACTTTGTCGGCGAAGAAGAACTGGAGAAGTTGCTCGCCAAGGGAAGCCGCTGGCTGGCCACTCACCCTGAAAAGGAACAGATCACCCGGCGGTACTTGAAATATCAGTCGAGCTTGTGCCGTCAGGCGTTGGACCGGCTCGTTGATGAGGAGCAAAGTGCCGGAAACTCAGTGAAATCGGGCGATGATCAAGAAGGCGAACTGGAGCGGCCACTGAGCCTCAACCAACAGCGGTACCATGCCGTGCTGGCGGCACTCAAGGCATCCCAAGCGGAGACGGTGATCGACCTGGGGTGCGGAGATGGAAAACTGCTCAGAGAATTGCTGGCTGACAAGCAGTTTGATCAAGTCGTCGGCATGGACGTCTCAATGCGGTCGCTGGAAATTGCTCACAAGCGGCTCAAGGTCGATCGCCTACCGCAGCGTCAGGCAAACCGGTTGAAACTGATCCACGGATCGTTGATGTATCGGGACAAACGCCTGGAAGGTTTCGATGCTGCCGCCGTGGTTGAGGTGATCGAGCACCTGGACCCACCTCGGCTCTCAGCATTCCAGCGAGTCCTCTTCCAATTCGCCCGACCGGCCACGGTGGTCATCACCACGCCCAACCAGGAATACAACCAAACGTGGGAAACGCTGCCAGCGGGGCAGTTTCGCCATCCGGACCACCGCTTTGAGTGGACCCGCGCGGAGTTTCAAGAGTGGGCAAGTCAAGTGGCCCAGCAGTACGGATACTCGGTTCGATTTATGGCAGTCGGGCCGGAAGATGTGGACTTGGGCTCTCCAACACAACTGGGTTTGTTCGAGCGAAACCAAACATGAAGATCGCGATTCCCAACCTCTCTCTGGTCGTTCTCATCGGTCCCAGCGGATCTGGCAAGAGTACGTTCGCGCGCAAACACTTCCTCCCCACCGAAGTGCTGTCTTCCGACGATTGCCGCGGATTGGTCAGCGATGACGAGAACGATCAGGCCGCAACCAGCGACGCCTTCGACGTCTTGAACTATGTGGCTGCAAAGCGTTTGGCACGAGGTCGGCTGACCGTGGTCGATGCGACGAACGTGCAGCCCGAGGCTCGACGGCCACTGGTGCAGCTTGCCCGAGCCTATCACTGCCTGCCGGTTGCCATCGTTCTGAACACTCCGGAGTCAATCTGCCATGAGCGAAATCGAGATCGGGAGGATCGTACGTTCGGCCCCCATGTGGTCCGGCAACAGCGGTCGCAACTGCGGCGATCTTTGAAGGGGCTCAAGCGGGAAGGTTTCCGGCATATCTTTGTCCTGGACAACGTCGAGGAGATCGACGCGGCGACCGTAGAACGTGTTCCGCTTTGGAATGACAAGCGGGACGAGCATGGTCCTTTTGACATCATTGGTGATGTGCATGGCTGCTGTGATGAGCTTGAGCAACTGCTCGAGAAGCTCGGATATCTGCAGGTAGTCATTGACGGAAACAAGCACTGGGGGCACGTCAGCTATCAGCATCCAGCGGGAAGCCGTGCCGTTTTCGTTGGAGATCTTGTGGATCGGGGACCGCGCGTTTTGGATGTGGTTCGCATTGTCAGAAACATGGTCGTCGCCAACAGCGCCCTTTGTGTCCCCGGCAATCACGATGCCAAGTTGGTTCGCAAACTGCGGGGTAAGCAGGTTAAAATCACTCACGGATTGGCGGACACCTTGGCCGAGATCGAGGCGTTGCCCGTCAGTTGGCAAGAACCCTTTTGCAAGGAACTGGCCGAGTTTCTCGACGGCCTCGTGAGTCACTACGTGCTGGATGATGGAAAGCTCGTGGTGGCTCATGCCGGAATGAAGGAAGAGTACCAAGGCCGTGGTTCGGGCGCGGTGCGCGCATTCGCGCTCTACGGAGAAACAACCGGCGAAACCGATGAGTTTGGGCTGCCGGTGCGGTTACAACTGGGCGGCGGAATATCGTGGTGCGGCCATGGTCGTCTACGGCCACACTCCCGTTCCCGAACCCGAGTGGCTCAACCGCACGGTCAACGTCGACACCGGGCTGCGTCTTCGGCGGCAATCTGACCGCTCTGCGCTATCCCGAAAACGAGTTCGTCTCGGTCCCGGCCAAGCAGACCTACTGCGAACCGGCCCGCGCCCTTTCCTTGCCGACGATCAACTGGATCCGTTGTCTGCCCAGCAACAGCACGACGACCTCCTCGATGCCGAAGACGTACTGGGAAAGCGGATCATCTCCACTCGGCTGCAGCGGAACGTGACGATTCGAGAAGAGAATGCGACTGCCGCATTGGAAGTCATGAGTCGCTTCGCCGTCAACCCGAAGTGGCTCATCTATCTTCCGCCGACAATGTCTCCGTGTGAAACTTCAAAGCAGCCCGGCTTGCTCGAGCATCCTGCCGAGGCGTTCGCCTACTTTCGCAGCCAGGGTGTCCCGCAGGTCGTGTGCGAGGAGAAGCACATGGGCTCCCGCGCCGTGGTGATTGTGTGCCGGGACGAAAGTGCCGCCCGAGAGAGATTTGGAATCCTCGAAGATGAAATCGGCGTTGTTTACACCCGCACCGGCAGGCGGTTCTTCAATGATGTGGAACTCGAACGACAGTTCTTAGACCGACTTGGGCAGGCCGTGACGAAGTCAGGATTCTGGGACGAGTTCAACACCAACTGGGTTTGCCTGGACTGCGAACTGATGCCTTGGTCCGCAAAGGCCCAGGAGCTTCTGCGGTCGCAATATGCCGCCGTGGGGGCAGCCGGAAGTGCCTCGTTGCCAGCAGTAACGCAGGTTCTAGAACAGGCAAGCGGGCGATTGAATGGGAGATCAAGCGAAGGCTCAGCAGTTGCTGGCGAAATTCCAGGGCCAGTCTCTCGCAGTCGAGAAGTTCGTCAACGCGTACCGGCAGTACTGCTGGAAAGTGGAATCCTTGGACGACATGAAACTCGCTCCGTTTCACCTCTTGGCGACCGAAGGCAAAGTTCACACGGATCAGAACCATCTCTGGCACATGGAGACGCTGGCGAACGATCTGCGAACAAGATCCGACCATCCTCCTGGCGACCGAGTTCAAGGTCGTCGATCTCACCGATTCGGACAGTGATCGAAGGGAGTCGACTGGTGGACCACACTCACGGAGAACGGTGGCGAAGGCATGGTCGTCAAGCCGGCTGACTGGATCGTGCGAGGGAAGAAAGGGCTGGTTCAACCCGGCGTCAAGTGCCGTGGCCCGGAGTATCTGCGAATCATCTACGGCCCCGACTATACGGCCGACAAGAACCTCTCCCGATTGCGAAACCGCAGCCTTGGACGTAAGCGTTCCCTCGCACTACGTGAGTTCGCGCTTGGCGTCGAGGCCTTGGAACGCTTCGTTCGCAAAGAACCGCTACGGCGTATCCACGAATGCGTCTTCGGCGTTCTAGCATTGGAGAGCGAGCCAGTGGACCCGAGGTTGTAGCGTTTCAATTTGCTGCCTGTTGGCCTTGGTAGATCGCTCCGCGTCTTGCTGTTTGTTGGGATGCGCGATGTGCGCCGACGCCGGGTGGCGAGTTGACATTTGACCTCGCATATTCGGCCGATGACAATGGGCCTATTCAACACGTCTTCCGTTGCGCACGTGCATACGCCGCTTGAGCCAAAGGGTTTTTCTATGCTGGGTTCGCTGAACTTGCTACTGTCTTGTCGCGCTTTGCCGCTACTCGCCTTGATCCTCGCGCTGGTTCAAGCGGTCACATCTGATTCGGCACTGGCAGAAGCAGGTGCGCGGCCCAATGTGGTGTTGGTCATTACGGACGACCAGGGCTATGGCGATCTGGGCGCTCATGGCAACAGCATGATCAAGACCCCTAATCTTGACCAACTGCATGGCGAGAGCATCCGGCTGACCGATTTCCATGTGGACCCGACTTGCTCACCCACCCGTTCTGCCTTGATGTCAGGGCATTATTCCACCCGAACCGGCGTATGGCACACCATCATGGGCCGCTCGCTGATGGACACTCGCCAGTTCACCGTGGCCGAGATGTACTCAAAAGCCGGCTACCAGACGGGGATGTTTGGCAAATGGCATCTGGGAGACAACTTCCCGCTCCGACCGCAAGACCAGGGCTTCGCCGACGTCTTCTGTCACAAAGGGGGCGGTGTTGGGCAAGGTCCGGATTTCTGGGAGAACAACTACTTCGACGACACGTACTTCCGCAACGGCACACCGGAGAAGGTCTCCGGCTACTGCACCGATGTCTGGTTCGACAACGCCCTGAACTTTATCGAGCGTAACCGGGCGAAGCCGTTTTTTGCGTACATTTCGACCAATGCCCCGCATGGTCCCTATCTGGTAGATCCCAAGTATTCCGAGCCCTACCGTAACCAAGCGGTGCCGGAAACCATGGCCAAGTTCTATGGCATGATCACGAACATTGATGAGAACGTCGGGCGGTTAGTTCAAGCGCTCGACCAGTGGAAGCTGGCCGACAACACCATTTTGATCTTTATGTCGGACAACGGCACGGCCGCCGGAGTGGGGCGGAACAGCAAGGTCTGGCACGGTTTCAATGCCGGCATGCGCGGCACCAAAGGTTCGGAGTACGATGGGGGACATCGGGTTCCCTTCTTCATCCGCTGGCCAGATGGCAAGCTGACGGGTCCTAGAGACATCGATCAGCTAACCGCCCACGTTGATGTCATGCCCACCTTGGCGGACCTCTGCCAGATTCCTCTGTCTGCGGATCTCAAACTTGACGGAACCAGCTTGGCCGAACCACTCCGTAGCAAGTCAGCCAGGTTGCCGGAGCGAACGCTGTTTGTCCATTCGCAGCGGATTGCTCATCCCGAGAAGTGGCGCAAGAGCGCCGTCATGACCAAGCGGTGGCGGCTCGTCAACGGCCAGGAGTTGTTCGACATGGTCGCCGATCCAGGGCAAGAGAAGAACGTGGCCGATGCCCACGCTGACGTGGTCTCCCAACTTCGCCAACAGTACGACCGGTGGTGGCAAAGCCTGACCCCTGTGTTTGACGAGTACGTCCGGATTGGACTCGGCTCGGACCAGGAAACCACCAGCACGTTGCACTGCCATGACTGGCACGTGATTGACCAGGCTCAATCTCCCTGGAGTCAAGGACACGTACGGAAGGGGACCCTTGGCAGTGGCCCCTGGGCGGTCGAAGTGATGAAGCCTGGGAAGTACGAGATCGAGCTGCGTCGTTGGCCTCGCGAAGCCGCGGGTTCGCTCGAAGCCACCAACGCACAACTTGAGATCGCTGGTCAAACGGTATCGAAGAAAGTGCCAGAAGCGGCCGAGTCCGTCTCCTTCGTGCTGCAACTTCCCGCCGGCCCCACTACGTTGCAGAGCCGGCTCACCCTGCCCAACGGCGACCAGCGTGGTGCCTATTATGCCTACGTGCGATTGCTCAAAGGATCGGATTCCACCGACGCCCAGTAAGCCAAACGTTGAAAAGAAGTGGAGGGGCTCGCACGACTTCAAGGAAAAACCATGTACCTCCGAATCTACTGCTTACTGCTTTTGCTCATGGCAACCCCTGCTGCTTTTGCCGCCGATTTCGACGGCAAAAAGTCGGCCTGGCAGGGATTCGATCGATACGATTTCTCGGTCGATGGTAGACGTTGCTGGGTTGTGGCACCTGAGAAGGCTGCCGAAGGTGGACCCTGGATCTGGCGGGCGAGGTTCTTCGGACACGAACCGCAGACCGATATTGCCCTGCTAAACCAAGGGTTCCATGTCGCCTACTGCGACGTTGCTGGCCTGTTCGGGAGCCCTCAAGCAGTAGAGCATTGGAACAAGTTTTACCAGGTCATGACCGAACAACACAGGCTCTCCAAACGACCGGCACTCGAGGGGATGAGCCGTGGTGGGCTGATCATCTACAACTGGGCAACCGCCAATGCCGACAAGGTTGCCTGCATCTACGCTGACGCGCCAGTCTGCGATTTCAAGAGTTGGCCAGGTGGCCAAGGCAAAGGGAAGGGGAGCCCTCGTGACTGGCAGCAATGTTTGAAAGTGTATGGATTGACCGAAGCCGAAGCTTTGGCCTACGACCAGAACCCGCTTGATCACCTCAAGCCGCTCGCCGAGGCCAACGTCCCGCTCCTGCACGTCGTCGGGGATGCCGATGATGTCGTGCCGGTGGAAGAGAACACGGGAATCTTGGAGGAACGGTATCAAGCACTGGGTGGTTCGATCCAGGTGATTCACAAACCGGGCGTTGGCCATCACCCCCACTCATTGAAAGACCCGGGGCCGATTGTAGCCTTCGTCCTCAAGAACACCCGCCCCAACGTGCGCCGCCGCGGCAGTTTGGAAAATTCACGAATTCGATTTGCGAACGACAAGCGAGGTCATGTTGCTTTCATGGGTGGTTCGATCACGGAAATGAACGGCTACCGCCCCATGGTCTGCGAGAGTTTGCAGCAACAGTTTCCCAACGCCGAGTTCACCTTCACCAACGCTGGCATTTCTTCCACTTGTTCAACGACTGGCGCGTTTCGTCTGAATGATCACGTGCTGCAAACAGGGCCCG
This sequence comes from uncultured Planctomycetia bacterium, assembly GCA_942492195.1. Lineage (GTDB taxonomy): Bacteria > Planctomycetota > Planctomycetia > Pirellulales > S012-138 > CALOEH01. The sequence goes on from CALOEH010000130.1 coordinate 18,708, forward strand.
TTGATCTGTTCTTTATCGAGTTTGCGGTCAACGATGACCAAGATGCCGCGCACTCACGAGACGCCTGCATCCGCGGACTCGAAGGAATCCTGCGGCAAGCGCTTCGCCACAATCCCAAAATGGATATCGTGGTCACCTATTTCGTCAACCCCGGTATGCTTGCCCAGTTGCAAGCTGGCCAGACGCCATTGTCGATTGAAGCCCATGAAACCGTGGCGGCGCACTATGGAGTCTCTTCGATCCATTTGGCCAAAGAGATTGCTGAGCAAATCTCCGCCGGTCAGATTACCTGGGAACAGTATGGTGGCACCCATCCGAAACCTTTCGGCAACCGCATCTGTGCCAACATGATTGACCAGTTGCTGCAAGCAGCATGGGCCGAAGTGTTGCCTGCGGGGGCAGCGCCGGTTTCGCACGCTGTGGCAGACGAACCACTCAGCCCACACCACTACGGGAACGGAAGGTTCGTCGATCTCGAAGCGGCGGAGTTGAAGTCTGACTGGGAAATCAAAACGCCAGACTGGAAAACTCTGCCCGGCGGCAAGCGTGGCCGCTTTACCAGTATCCCCTTGCTTTGCGGCGAGAAGCAGGGTGCCGAACTTTCGCTGAAGTTCTCAGGCTCGGCCGTCGGGGCCTACGTGGTCGCTGGGCCAGATGCCGGCATCTTGGAAGCAAGCATCGACGGCGGCGAGTTTCAGCCGGTGAACTTGTACCACCGATTCAGCAAGGGTTTGCATTATCCGCGCACGGTCATGTTTGCCACGGACCTTGCCGCAGGTGTGTCAGCACGTCCTCACCTTGCGGATCTCAAGCGAGACCAAAGGGGGAGGGCATGCCGCCCGGATTGTGAAGTTCGTGGCCAACTAAGAAGCGTCTAGCCACAGAGATCACCGACGCCCACAGAGAAAGAATAATGAATCCTCGGTGTGTTTGGTGATCTGTGTGCCTCGAGACGAATGTGAAATTTCCAGGCAGTCGTTCGCCAACGATTACAGGGCTTCGATGACCAAGTCACCGACTTCGCCGGTGCTATAGCCCATCTTGCCGGCGGCCTGGCTCTTCATCTTGGTGCCGGTGACCTGCTGGATTGCCTTGAGCACGCGAGCTCCCGCGGCGGGTTGGCCGGTCTGTTCGAGCAACATCGACATGGCACCAATGGCCGCAATCGGGTTGATGACACCTTGGCCGGTGTACTTGGGAGCACTGCCGCCCATGGGCTCGAACATGCTGGTTCCGCCCGGGTCGGGGTTGATGTTGCCTCCGGCGGCCACGCCCATGCCTCCTTGAAGAATACCGGCCAGGTCGGTGATGATGTCGCCGAACATGTTGGTCGTGACAATCACGTCGTAGTATTCGGGATTCTTGACCATCCACATGCAGCAGGCATCAACGTGGTTGTAGTCCGTCTGAATGTCCGGGTACTCTTTGGCCACATCCTGAAACGTCCGCCACCAGAGGTCGTGACCGTAGGTGAGGACGTTGGTCTTGGCGACCAGCGTCAGCATCTTCTTCGGACTGTTTCGTTTTTGGGTGTATTCGAAGGCCCAACGGATGCAGCGTTCGCAACCTTTGCGGGTGTACATGGCGGTCTGGGTTGCGACTTCGTCCGCAGTCCCTTTCTTGAGAAAGCCGCCGACGCCGCAGTAGAGATCTTCGGTGTTTTCGCGGACGACGACGAAATCGATATCGTCCGGGCTTTTTGCCTGCCAGCTGGAGTCTCGACACCGGGGTAGAATTTGACGGGGCGAAGGTTGATGTACTGGTGGTCACTGGCCGACGTCTGTCGAACCACCAGACTGCGCCATTTTTTCGAGACGTGCGTCGTTCGGCAAAACTTGCCCACTTCCCAGGTCCGTGATAGCATCCGCACACCAAAACGGTCACAGGAAATACCTGGATCAGTTTGAGTCACGCCCACTGCTTGTACGATTCAGAAAGCCACCGATGCCTACAGATTCAACGTCACCTGTCGCTGTGGTTACGGGCAGTGGCTCGCCTCGGATTGGAAACCACGTGGCTCGTAGTCTGGCCGAGCGAGGTTATCGGTTGGTGATCCACGCCCACACGTCGATGGACCATGCCCGAGAGACCGTGGCGAAGCTGCGCGAACAGGGGACCGACGCGATTGCGGTTCGGGCGGATGTTTCTCAAGAAGAAGACGTGGAGCAGATGGTGCAAGCCGCACTGGCGCGGTTTGGCCGCATTGATGCCCTCATCAACTGCGCTGCCATTTGGAAGAGTACTCGGTTGGAAGAAGTGACGGCGAGCGATGTTGCGGATCACTGGCAGGCGAACACGCTTGGCACCTTTCTGTGTTGCCAGCACGTCGGTTTGGTGATGGTGCAGCAAGAGCAAGGAGGGGCTATCATCAACTTTGGCGATTGGGCTGTGGCACGCCCGTACCTGGACTATGCCGCGTATTTCCCTTCCAAAGGAGCGATCGAAGCCCTCACGCGAGATCTGGCTGTGGAGTTTGCTCATCGCAACTCGCGCGTCCGCGTGAATGCCATTTTGCCAGGCCCTGCCATGCTCCCTGAGTCCCTTTCGCAGGCAGAGAAAGACGAGGCCATCAGCAAGACGTTGGTCAAACGGGCAGGCACCCCCGAGCACATTGCCATGGCGGTGCATTTCTTGCTCGAAAATGATTTTGTGACCGGCATTAGTTTGCCGGTGGACGGAGGTCGCACCGTCGGATGAGCGAACAGACGGCTACGGCCCAGCAAGTTCTCCACTCTTGAGACGTAGCCGGATCAGCAAATCATCCAAGGCGGCTCCAGCAGGCGAAGTCTCAGGCAGTTGGCTTTCGGCAAACGCCTGCTCCAGTTCCTTCTGTAACCGTAAGTACTCTTGCTCATGCAATGCGAGATCTGCCTGCTCAAGCGTCCCTTTCTCTTGGCCCTGGACTTTGCAGTCAATCAACTCCGCCAGGTAAGGCAACTTGGCCGAACGGTTGAGGTTGAGCAGGTTGGATTCTACCTCGCCGGTTCGCATCAAGTGGAGTCCCGTGAGCAGAACCCGATACACATACAACAGCGGCTTGACGCGCGGCGGCGACTCTTTGTGAAACAGCTTCCATTGCGTGGCGGCAAAGCCTAAATAATGATGCGCGTGGTGCCTGGTAACGCATTGTTGGGCCAGGGCGACAAGTTCCTCATGTTCCGGCGTTGTATGCAGGACCAACGGTGACAGGACCTGCTCGAGAACATACCCGTTCTTCTTCAACATCAGGCCGAAGAACTTGTGTGCGTCGTGGGTGACCAGGTCAATCTCGAGTCCGCGGTCGATTTCAGACTTCTCCACCGTCTCTGGACCTGGATGTAGCCCCACGACCTGCCGTAGCGGCAGCAGATGCACGCCGCGGAGGTCAAAGTCCGAGTCAGGCGACGGGAATCCGTACAAGTGCGCTCCGCTGACGGTGACAAACATCAGCGGACAGGGATGCTGGGCTACCTGCTGGTGCAGTCGAGGATCGAAGTTCATGGCAACCTGGATTGGCGAAGTTTCAAACGAGGTACGAACTCGAACTAATTTCGAACCACCAGTCGCGGGCAAGAATTGGCTACGTTGCGCGAGATGGCACGGTTTTCATCACGACGGAGCGAGAGGACTACTTGCAGGACGGTTTATTATAGAACGATCTTACCCCCTGGCTGCAGCAGGATGGGCTCTGCGGTCGTTTCGGCCTGAACTCTGGTGGCCCAGGCTCCCGCGTCCTGGGAGATGATGGGCCAGGTGTTGTAGTGGGCCGGAGCAACTCGTTTGGGCGTGAGTAATTTGACCGCCTGGAGGGCATCGTCAGGCCCCATGGTGTAGTTGTCACCAATCGGAAGCACGGCCAAGTCGATGCCGGCGGTGCCGATCAACTGCATGTCACTGAACAGTGCCGTATCGCAGGCAAAGTAGACCACGCCATCAGCCAGGTGGAGCAGGAATCCGGCTGGGTCTCCTCCTGCCGAGCCATCTGGCATGGTCGAACTATGCAGGGCCAGCGTCAGCTTGACCCGGCCAAAGGGATGATCGAATCCGCCACCCAGGTTCTGGCCATGCACGTTCTCCGCCCCCTGGGCGTTGAGCCATTGGCAGACCTCGAACATGCCAATCACCAAGGCCCCCGTTCGCTTGGTGATCTTGACTACATCTGCCACATGGTCGCTATGCCCATGCGATACCAGGATGAAGTCCGCTTCGACCTCATCCGCGCTGACCGGCGAGGCTGGATTTTCGTCCAGAAAAGGATCGAGCAACACGTTGTATTTGCCAGTCTTGATACTCCAACTGCCATGCCCTAGCCACGTGAGTTCGGTTCCCATGCCGCGACACCTCGCAGGTTCGTGGTAATTCTTGAGAAAGAGAGAAAGACACACCCGGCATTTTGAGGACTAGCTTACGTCACGTCGACCCCTGAGTACCGCACGAAAAAACAACTTCGGGTTTTAACGTGAAAAACAAAGTTCACCAGAGGACGCCGAGATTCGCAGCGGAGGAAGGATCTACATTCTGCCCTGTCGATCTGCCGATTCGGAAACAGTCAATAGATCGATGGACAAAACCTACTTCAACGCAGATTGCCGAATCACATGACTCGCGAACCACATGACTCGCGAACTCTGCGGTGAGCTTGTTCTTCTGGCTCAATCCCGAAGTGATTTTTCGGCCGCAATGATTATTGGATTTCGAAGATCGCTTCGACTTCCACGGCGGCACCCGTCGGCAAGGCGGCAAAACCGAGCGCACTGCGGGCGTGGTAGCCGTCTCCTTCTTTGCCGTACAGCTCGTGCAGCAGATCCGAGCTTCCGTTGATCACCAGGTGCTGGTCCGTGAACTCGAGTGTCGAGTTGACGCAGCCGAGAAGCTTGATGACGCGCAGCCCATCAATGGTGCCGTGGGTGTTGTAGACCGATCGGAGAATTTTCTCGGCACAGTCGCGAGCCGCTTTGTATCCTTCTTCGACACTGAGTCCTGCTCCGAGTTTCCCCTTCATATCACTGACGTGCCCTGACGTGATCAGCAAATTGCCAGTCTTGATACACAGGTTCAAATAACCGGGCTCTTGCTTGTCAAAGTTGATTCCCAGGTCTTGGGCTTTTTGCTGTGCACCCATCGTTGTTACTCCGGTCAGTGAAGAAGATTGGTTGGTTGGATCGTTTCGCTCGATCACATTTGCGAACAGGGCCCCTAGAGTGCCACAAGAGCGGCGCCTTCGCAAGGCGCTCGAGCTTGTCAGTTGTCACAGGGCGGGGGCATGCGGTAGAGGGTGTTCTGCAGCCAGAGGTTTGCCCCTTGCTGTGGTTTTGGATTACAGTCGGAGTGATTCAAAGCGCCATTCTTTTTTCTGCACAGGTGTCTCGCATATGTCGGTCAACCTCGTACGTCCGGTTTGGCTCAGCCTGTTGATGCTGGGGATGCTCCATTCGGGAGTCGCTCAGGCGGAATGGAAATGGACTCGCCATGATGTGGCGCCAGAGTCCACGTACAGCGCTTGTGCGGTCATGGACGTCAACCACGATGGTGCCCAAGACCTGGTGTGCGGGGGTTTCTGGTATCAGGCGCCCACCTGGAAGCGGCACTTCCTCCGAGACGTGGAAGTTATCCGAGGGCGATTTGACGACTACTCCAACCTGCCGATTGATGTGAACGGTGACGGCTGGCTGGACCTTGTCAGTGCCAACTACCGTAGCCAATCGTTGTATTGGATTGAGCATCCCGGCAAGTCACTCGGGCCTTGGAAGACCCATCTGGTCGAACGCCCCGGCCCAATGGAAACCGCGAGACTTGCCGATGTGGACGGAGACGGCAAACTGGATCTGCTCCCCAACGGAACCCGTTCGGCCATGTGGTACGAGCTGCTCTCTGGTAAAGATTCCGTTCGCTGGATTCGGCACAACTTGCCTCAGGAAATTGCAGGGCATGGAATCGGGTTTGGCGATATCAATGGCGATGGGCGTGGCGACATAGTCTACAAGAACGGCTGGGCCGAAGCCCCCACAGACCGTCGCAAGGGGCGCTGGCTACTACACGAAACGTTTCGCCTGCATCCAGATTGCAGCATCCCGATGCTGGTGCTGGACGTGGACGATGATGGCGATGCAGACATTGTTTACAGCAGGGCTCACCACTGCGGACTTTATTGGGTCGAACAACTCCCCGCTGGCAAGTGGACCCGACACGCCGTGGACACCAGTTGGTCTCAGTCGCACGCTCCCATGTTAGGAGACCTTGACGGAGATGGTCGACCCGAGGTGGTTGCCGGCAAACGTTACATGGGCCACGACGGCAAAGATCAGGGGGAACACGATCCGCTGATCATCGCCGCTTACTCGTTTCTTCCTGACAAGCGGACCTGGCGGCGACGCCTGATTTGCGAAAGCTGGAAGGTGGGGTTCGGGCTGGATTCCAAAATCGCCGATCTCGATGGCGACGGTGATCTCGATATTGTCGCATCCGGTCGCAGTGGGCTGTACTGGCTGGACGTCGGCAGCCAAGCCGCCCGCTTCCACAAACCGATGTGGTCCCCGTCACCTTGGGGGCCGCCCCCGATTACGAAAGCCATCGGACTTTGGCGACTTTTCTGCCAGACCAAACAGGCGAATCCCAGGCCCAGCCGATTGAGACTGCTGCGGATTGGGCCCAACGTCGCCGCCACGTGCTCGCTCATCTGCAACGAGTGATGGGAGAACTGCCAGGCCCCGAGGAGCGAGTGCCGCTCGAGATCCAAACCGAGGAGACAGAAGCGACCGAGCATTATCAACGCCGAAAGATCTCGTATGCCGCGCAGCAGGGGGACCGCGTGCCGGCCTATCTACTGATTCCCAATCACCTGGTGGATGATTCAACTGGCCAGGCCCCGGCGATGCTTTGCCTGCACCAAACCACCAAGATTGGCAAAGGGGAGCCTGCAGGACTCGGCGGCAAACCCAATTTGCACTACGCTCACGAGCTCGCCGAACGGGGCTACATTTGCCTGATCCCCGACTATCCTTCGTTTGGAGACTACGACTACGATTTCGACGCCGATGATTTACCCAGCGGGTCCATCAAGGCGGTCTGGAACAACATCCGTGGTGTGGACCTGCTCGAGAACCTACCCCAGGTGGATCCCGACCGAATTGGCTGCATCGGGCACTCGCTGGGGGGGCACAACACCATCTTTACAGGCGTCTTTGATCAGCGGATTGCTGCCATGGTTTCCAGCTGCGGATTCAATGCATTTCACCATTACGCCGGTGGCCAACTGGCCGGGTGGACCAGCAGTCGCTACATGCCCCGGATTGCCGAGCAGTTTCACAACAGCCCCGACCGGGTGCCGTTCGATTTCCACGAACTCGTAGCTGCTTTGGCCCTCGAGGCCTTTTATGCCACCCGCTCCCAGACCGACAGCAACTTCCCGGTGGCGGGGGTTCGGGAAGTACAAATTCAAGCGAGCAAGATCTACTCGCTGCTCAACCAGCCGAATCAGCTGCAGTTCACCTATCCGAACGCTGCCCATGACTTCCCCCCAAGACACGTCAAATGGTGTATGAGTGGTTAGATGGTCAACTGAAGTAGTGACAGAGCATGAGACCTCTGCCCTGCTTGTTCGCTCACGCTTCGGGTTAAGATCGAAAAATCGGAAGGTCAACTGGTCTGAAAGTCGCAGTAAACTTCCCAGGCGACGCAGTTTGACTTCGCGAAACCAGTCCAGCCAACGATTCCCAGGACCTCACTGATCCCCCCAGTAGTGTCAGACTCCCGAAGTTTCGCCGGAATAACAAGGTAGGTTGTATGCGGAATTCTGGGTATGAAGCATTGATTGGTGGCATTGGTGCGAAAAGCGGAAGAAAATGGTTGGCATCAGGTGCTGGTCCCGGATAAACTAACGGTGTCTATTTCTCCACTTCGGTTTCTGGGGGTACTCCAGTGCGCCCCTCTCGCTTTCCGGAACAGGCGGGCATGCGCACGGGGTTTCGCCAGCGGGGAGTTCTCCAATGCTCACAATGCGTTTTCATCAAGTGGCTTTGTTGTCGGCCATGCTGGCATCTTTGCTGGTAGCAAGTAGCGATGCCGCCGAGCCGAGCCCTGAGGCAGCTCGACTTGACACATTCGACAACCATTTTGCCTTGAGTCTCAAGTGCGAGCCCAATCAGCCGCGTGCGGCAGCACACGACATTGTGGTCGTGTTCGACACTTCAGCCAGCCAGACTGGCGAATTCCGCACCCGTGCCATTGCGGTTCTCGAAGAATTCTTAGCGGCGTTGGATCCCCAAGATCGGGTCCAGTTGCTGGCCGCAGATGTGGAAGCGGTTCCACTGACCGCCAGCTTCGTAACTGCCCAAGGCCAGGAAATGCAGCAGGCATTGGGACAACTCAATGCTCGGGTTCCCCTGGGTGTGACGGATTTGCCGAATGCCTTGGAGAGTGCTGCCAGCAGTTTTCGCGGAGCCGTCGAGCGTCCACGTTCGATCATTTATATCGGTGACGGAATGAGTGTTGGCGGCCTGGTCGGCGCAGATGACATGCGGCGCGTGGTCAGCCAACTGGTGGCGAAAGAAGCTCCCGTGAGCAGCTTCGCCATTGGTCCCCGCTTGGACGTGCTGCTGTTGGCGGCCGTGGCCAACCAGACCGGTGGTGTGGTGGCCGTGGATGGTGACAAGGTAACCGTCGGCAACATGGCTCACCAATTGGCCAATGCTGCAACCGAAGTGGTGGTTTGGCCCAGCAGCATCGACATTCCGGACGAACTGAAATATTTTCCTCGCAAACTTCCCCCATTGCTTGGTGACCGAGACACCGTGTTGTTTGGTGTCGGCCAATCTGATCAGGCGTTCGATGCCACCGTCCAAGGGCGGGTCGCAGGGAAAGATACCACGCTCACATGGCATGTTGAGCCTGCCCGGCACAACGAGGATCTCTCGTTTCTTCCAAAACTCGTGGAGACGGCCCAGGCTGACGGTGGCGTTTCGCTGCCAACGCTCGGTACCGCGGGACTCAAGGAAGTGGGCCGCATGGCTCAGGCTCAGGCCGAACAACTCAATCAGCTCGGTCGTCAGGCCCTCGCCTTCAACAATCCCCAACAGGCACGGGTACTCGCTCAAGGGGCTCAGGCATTGGACCGCGGAAATCCCGCGGCCGACGCCATCCTCCGAGTTGCCCAAAACCCGACACGTCCTGAAGTCGACAACGACGGAGACTTCCTTCGCATTCAAGACAATCAGCAACCCCCCGCTGGCGGCAACAACAACGGCAATTTGCTGGAAGAGTTTGATCGCGAGCGGCAGGTCTTGGCTGGTAAACTTCAGTCTGAAGTCCTCTACACCGTCAACGAAGCTCGTCGGATCTT
>CALOEH010000131.1:0-37714 GCA_942492195.1 uncultured Planctomycetia bacterium
ACTTGTGGCTCAACCAGTCAAGTAGACGAGCGAAGGGACTGACCATTTGGAGGAACGGACGGCTCCGATCACCAATGGAAAGGTTAATAATTTTGACTGTCGGTGCTGACGGTGCTGAGCCCGCTTCGCCTTCAAACATCCGTCGAACAGCACGATGAATGACATCAATGGAGAGCTGGTCGGAGGGCATTCGTTCGGGAAACGGCGGTTCGAGTGATTCCACGGGAACCGTGATGGGACGGACGTAGACTCGCCGCGTCAGTGGCGGCTCGATGTTAGTAAGATCGCCCCAGACAACCAACGAACACATGCCCGTTCCGTGAATCCGGTCTCGCACCTGGTAGGTGGGAGACAGATCATCGGGATCGTCAATGGATAGTCTGTCGCGCAGCAGTGAGTGGTTCTCAACCGGCAATCCGTCGAGGATTGCGATGCAGGGGTCGCCGGTAGGATAGGGAAAACCGCCCCGGTCAGGAGCGTCTTCTCGCTCCTGACCTTCAAGTCGCTCGCCTGCCGCAATTTGACCGGTTGGCCGGAAGTACATGATGCTGTCGCATTTGACCAACTCGGTGCGTGGGCTCTCCAGGATTTCGACGACCACTCGCCGCGGTAATTCAACGAGCATCGCATGATAGGCAATCGCACCAAGCTCGTATGATTGAAGGACGCATCCCCCGGCCCGGTTTACAAGGCGTGTTACCTCTCGCTGTGATCGATTTCGGACTTCTTGAGAGCCACGGTACCAAAGCTCGATTTCCGTCCGAATGGCTTCGTCCGGATTGTGCTCCAGATCGTAGCGCCAATTTTCGAGTACACCATTCTCTTCGAGGCGATCCTCGACATCCCATCGGCGTATTTGGTACAGATTGTCGAATACGTCCCGCAACGAAGTCAGGCCTGTGGGCCACACCAGGTTCCGGTTAATTTGGTAGCGAGCCCAGAGCGACAGCATCTGGTTCATCGCCGTTTGGTTGCTGAACACTAAATACAGGCGACCGCGTAGTTCTTTCGCCGTTCGCTCCCCTTTCGCGTTGTTTTCGTAGAAGTCGTCGTCCGGAGCGATTTCGTCGATCTCGAATTCACCGAGCCATTCAAGGCCGTTCAAGTTCTGGACGGCGGTCGCAAAATTCTGAGCACTGCCAATGGTTTCGATCACAACCACTTGGCTTGGGTCAATTCCATCTGGGCTGGCTTGGATCTCAGCTATTCGACTACCGAATGCCGTTTGCAACTGTGTGAGTTGCAGACTTACACGTTCACCTTGGCGACCGTGGGATGGCCCAGTATGCGTGTTTCGGGGAAATCCGTTACCGGATTCCAAGGCAGCTGCTTGCGGTCTTGGGAAGATGAGAAGTGGCCTCTCCGCCATTATGCATTGCCCTCGGCTTCACTCTTTGCGTTGACGGACCGTGCCTTCCAGGTCTTGAGCGTTTCATTAATGATTTTCTTAATATCGCCATCAGGCTGGCTGAGAACATGCCGTCTCATGACGCTGATGGCGAACTCTTCAGCTTCCGCGAAGTTGATGCCGTACAATTTTTTGGCAAGCGTGTCCGGTGTGAGTCCAAGTGGTTGTTTGAGGCGGATCTCAAACCTGGCGAACCATTCAGCAAGCTGAGCCCGGGTTGGCTTGGGGAGTTCGACGCGAACTTGAAACCGTCGCCAAACAGCCTTGTCGAGCAACTCGGGATGATTGGTTGCTCCGATTACGATGACGTGGCTGGGCAGGTCGTCAATTTGCAAGAGCAGCGAACTGACCACACGCTTGATCTCGCCTGTGTCATGCGTGTCGCCGCGTTCTTTGGCGATTGTCTCGACCTCATCAAAAAACAGGACACACTTTCGTGTTCTCGCAGCGTCTAGCAGACGTCGAAGTCGAACGGCCGTCTCGCCAAGGTAAGCTCCAACGATTCCGTCGTAACGGACTCGAAGCAAAGGCACCATCAACGACTCGGCAAGTGCTTCGGCCAAGGAGGTTTTGCCGTTTCCGGGTGGCCCAACAAAGAGCAAACGATGGCGTGGCTCAAGGCTGTACGATCGAAGCAAGTCGACCCGATGGTGCTCTGATATCACTTCCTTAATGATTGATTCGACATCAGGCGGCAATAAAAGTTCGTCGAGAGTTCTTTCGGGAATCGTTTCGATGTATAGATTCCCGACCCGAGTTTCAAGCGAGTGCGAACCATTGATTTGTCCGCCTGGCATGCCGACGGTTGGCGGGTCTTGAGGAGCCACGGCCAGTAACTCACCCAGTCGATTCGCCAAAACCCCGTGATTCTTCGCTCGTTCTTCGACGATGAGTGCTTCGACGGTTTTGCGAAAACGCGCACGATCCCCTGACATTCCGTAAGTGACTAGATCTGTAATTAGGTCGGCGCGTGCCATTTGAACGGCTTCAGTGTCTCTTGATATTGCTAGTTTGGAACTTAACGGGGCGATTGGTTTCGGCTCAGCGAATCCGCTGTGCTCCTTCGAGCAGAAGGCTGAATTCGAAATTGGTGAACGACGTGCCCAATCGAACAATATGTCGCCGTGCCATTGACCGACCAAACCAGCTTGTGCCAAACACACTGAACACTCGTCGCGCCTGTGACAAGTTTTATGTCTGGCTTGGCTAAGTATTATGTCTGAAATGACAACTTTTATGTCTGACACCACCTGGATGGCTGGTCTACTGTCGCGCTTCGATCTCAGCCACCCAAAAACACGTGGACGTCAAGCGCGCTGGTTGACAAGTATTATGTCCGAGCGTGACAACTTTTATGTCTGAATTGACAATTATTATGTCCCACACCATCCCACACCACTACACGTCCAAGTTCCGCACCTCTAGGGCGTGCTTCTCGATGAACTCGCGGCGGGGTTCGACCTTGTCGCCCATCAGGATGCGGAACATCTCGTCGGCGGCGCTGGCGTCGGACATGGTGATCTGACTGAGGGTGCGGTTCTCTGGGTCGAGGGTGGTTTCGCGAAGTTCTTCGGCGTTCATTTCACCCAACCCTTTGAACCGGGTGATCTGTAGGCCACGCTCACCCGCCGCGCGAATGGCTCCTGGCAGCGCTCGGAGGTCTTCTAGTGGGGTGGTGCTGTCGCCGCGACGGAGTACATAGCGGGGTGCTTCCAAGCCGGTGCGCTGCTGAGGAATGAGACTGTCCAGGGCAAAGCCGAACCCCTGCAGTTCTGCCAATTGGTTGTTGATGGAACGCACTTCATGCAGCTCAGACATCCGCATCAAGGAACTGGGTTCGTCAGTCGCTTCTTCGGTCGGCGGAGATTCTTCGGCCGCCTGATCGCTGGCCACGTCCACCTCGCTACCGGTTCTGGCTTCCTCTGCTTTGAGAAAGTCATCGAGTTCGTTACGCGTGGTGAACCAATGCTCGGCCCCGTCCAGGTAGACATGAAACACCGGCAGCATGCCAGAGTGTGCGTCCTGCCGTTCGGCATGTTCTTTGAGAGAAATGCCACGACGCTCTAGCGCAATGAGGGCTTCTTCCAAGGCGGCCAGGATGCGGCACAGGCGGGCCATCTCATCCCCTTCGATCTGAGGGCCAGACTCGGGCTCAAACACCGCATCTTTGAGACCCAGGTCCAACAGTTGATTCCGCATGGTCTCTTCGGTTTGCACGTAATAGGTGTGACTGCGATGCTTTACGCGAAACAGAGGCGGTTGGGCAACGTAGACTAGCCCTGCACTCACCAAGTGATACATCTGTCGGTAGAAGAAACAGAGCAAGAGCGTACGAATGTGCGAACCATCCACGTCGGCGTCGGTCATGATCACCACCTTGCCGTAACGACGTTTGGTGAGATCCATCTCGGGTCCAAAACCGGAACCGATGGCTGAGATCATGCTCCGGACTTCTTCGTTGGCCAGCACTTTGTCTTCGCGCGATTTGTACGCGTTGATGATTTTACCTCGCAGCGGCAAGATGGCCTGATACTCGCGAAGCCTGCCTGCCTCGGCACTTCCACCGGCAGAGTCACCTTCCACCAGGTAAAGTTCGCAGCGATCCACTTCCCGACTGCTGCAATCGCGAAGCTTGCCGGGGAGTCCACCACCGGAGAGAGCCCCTTTGCGCTCGCGGGCGAGTTTGACGGCATTCCGGGCAGCTTCGCGGGCTTCGGCGGCCAGCAGACCTTTCTGAATGATGGACTTGGCGGTGCGAGGGTTCTCTTCGAAGTACTTGGAAAGAAAATCACCCAGGGTGGTATTGACCATACTCTCGACCTCGCTGTTGCCAAGCTTGGTCTTGGTCTGGCCTTCGAACTTGGGTTCCGGAACCCGAACCGAGATTACGGCTGTGAGACCTTCGCGAACATCGTCACCGGTGGGCACTAAATCTTTATAGAGATTCTCTTTTTTTCCGTAGTTATTGATGCTGCGCGTCATCGCCGTGCGGAAACCGGTGAGATGCGTACCCCCTTCGGTCGTGTTGATGTTATTCACATAGGTGTGAATATTCTCGGTAAAATCGTTTGTATACTGCATGGCGATTTCGATTCCGATACCATCTTCCTTGGTGCTCAGGTGGATGATATCTCCATGCAACGGTTCGCTGACGCGATTTAGATGTTCGACGAACTGCAAGATTCCCCGATCGTATTGGAAGGTGTCACCTTCTTGCGTGCGTTCGTCAAAGAACTTGATCTTCACGCCACCGTTGAGGAAGGCAAGTTCTTGCAACCGGCGATGCAGCGTGCTGTAGACGAACTTGGTGACCTGAAAGATCTGCGGATCTGCCTTGAAGGTGGTCTTGGTGCCTACCTTCTCCGTCTTGCCGATCCGGCGAACCTCGTTGGTTGGCACACCCCGGGCGTACTCCTGCTGGTAGATATGCCCTTCGCGACAGACTTCCACAGTGGCCCATTCCGAGAGGAAATTGACCACGGTGACACCCACACCGTGCAGACCACCGGAGGTTTGATACACCCCTTTTTGGAATTTTCCGCCGAATTTGAGCACGGTCATCACGCCTTCGAGCGTGGAGACGTCCCGCCCTAGCAAGGTGGAAAGTTGATCGTGGTGTTCGACGGGAATCCCTCGACCATCATCTTCGACCGTCACCGAGCCGTCGGGGTGAATCACCACAGATACCTGTTTGGCGAAGTCCGCCATCGCTTCATCAATGGAGTTATCTACGACTTCATACACCATATGATGCAGGCCGCGCTGCGACGTATCCCCAATATACATACTGGGGCGCTTGCGCACGTGTTCCAAGTCTGTGAGGTGCTGGATGTCTTCCTGGCCGTACTCTCCGGCAGTTTGGGGATCGGCCTCGATCTCAAATTTCGGATCTTCTTGCGAGCTATCTTGAGGGTCGCTAGACATACAATTCTTCTTTCTTAGTGAACATCCGTGTCGGCCGGATCGATGCCGGAAAATCCAACGTAGGGTCCGCTGTGCGGACCAATTGTGATTCTTAGCCGAAACAAATGGTCCGCACAGCGGACCCTACTTTGAGTGGTGAACTAGGACGGCTTGATCTTGGAGTCGTTGGTTGGTGGATCGCTGGTAAGATTCGCCGGGATCGGGCCAACTCGAAAACGCAAGTCTTTGATGGTTTGAGATGGTAGCTCCGCCTTGAGTTGGGCGAGGAGTTGGGTTTTCCGAAAACCAATCTCCTGCATCATCGTGGAATGGGCCACGATGATCTCGAGTGTTCCCCCTTTGAGTGTTCCCGTGGTGGTGAACTGCGCCAGGGCCGGACCAATCAGCTGCTGCCAGGTTTGCCGCAGCTGGTCGACCCCATGCACGCGATGGAATCCGGTACGCGCCATGAGTTGCGGGAGGATATCACCGAGCCGCTCAAGCGAACGTCCGCGCACGTTGGCTGAGGGCTGTTTGCCACGTGCCGACCGGCGTTGGTTGGACCGCGGGGAATCTGGTTTTCCTTGAGGTTGACTGTCAGGCATCATGCGTCTCGAGCCAACGGCATAATCACGTAAGCGTAGCCATCGTCGGTCGTGCAGACCGAGGCACTCTCTGCGCCGCTGAGCTCCATGGTGATGGTTTTGTCCGGGTTCAGAACACGAAGAAAATCGGTGACGTAGCGAGGATCAAGGGTGATGGTCAGTGGATCTTGATCGTAGGAAAGCGGCATCTCAACCCGTGATTGACCGTAGTCCGAACTGGCTCCGGTGAGCACGAGTTTGCCGTCGGCAAAGGTGAAATCAATCCCTCGACTGTCGTTGCTGGAGACAATGGCCGCTTGTCGTACCGCGGCACTGAATGGCCCGACCAGCATCTCGATTCGCGCGGCGTTCTCACGGACCGGTAGGACATCTCGCCAGCGCGGGAACCGACCTTCCACCAAACGGGAATAGACCGTCAGCCCTTCGCAAAAGAGCAACACGTCATTGTTGCGAGCGGCTATCTGTACCTCCCCGTCTCGGTCACCGATGGCTTTGTCAATGAGCTGCATGGCCCTGGTGGGGATGATCGTGTTGGTTTCCAAGTCTTCGTGACCGCCAACGGCCGTAGCGGCACCCTGCATCTTGGCCAGTCGGCGACCGTCGGTACCAACGGCGGTGATCTCGTTTTGGGCGAACTCCAGGAGGACACCTCCGAGGGCATAGCGCGTGCTCTCATTGTCGGTGGCAAACGCGGTTCGCCGAATGAGTTCTCTCAGGAATCGGGCCGGAAGTTGCTGGTACTTAGTACTCTCGAAGGCGGCAACCTTGGGAAACTCGTCCGGGTTTTGGGCCGGCAGATTGAACTCGCTATGCTGTCCCCGGACCAAGATGGTTTTTCCATCAGTCTCGATCCGGAGTGTGGGATCAGAGAGTTCGTGCAAGATGGACCGAAACGGCCCGACCGGCAGGACCACACTTCCTGGCACCTCGGCATCCACGCCATCCAAGTCCACACGGATGCCAACTTCCAAGTCGGTCGCCATCATCACGGCACCGTTGGCGTCTATGTCCATCTTGACGTTTTGCAAAATGGGCTTCGGGCTGCGACTGGGAGCCACGGCACTGGTGATGGCAAAGGCTGCTGAAATCTTGTCTCGTTCACACGTGATTTTCATCGTCGTTTCCGTCTTGCACTTTTGGTCGTGGCACACGTCGCCAGGAGTTGGGTGGATGCCTAACCGGCGTGGTGGGTTCTTCTATTCTTTAGAAAATTAAAAACTAGTGGTAGTAGTAAGGGACCGGGTCGAATTGTCGGTAACCTCAATCATCAGAATCACAAGTCGATGCTGGGAAATTATTTAGGTGAATTCACCAAGGCACAAATCATGAGGAAAACATGTTGGCTCACGGTCGGTGTCCTGGTGGTTCTGTGGTCTTAAGTTGGAGAGAGTTGGTCAGCACGTCGTGGATCATTCGATCCGCCGAGCGTGTCTGCCGGGCATCGACGCTCGCTCGTCACGTTTTCCACAACGGTTGGTTTCTCGATCGGTTGGCGTCGGTGGTGTTCAAGGGCGGAGTTGTTTTCGCAACTGTTCAACGGCTTGGCGAGTGGCTTGATCGGTGGTGATTCGCTCGGCCGTTTTGCGGCAATTGTGAAGCACGGTGGTATGATCACGGCCCCCGAAATAGCTGCCAATTTGTACCAGGCTCTTGCTGGTCAATTGTCGGCAGAGGTACATGGCTACCGCCCTGGCTGCCACCACACTTTGCCGACGTGAGGGACCGCGCAGGTCTGCCAGTTTGATGGAAAAATGTCGAGACGTACGGCGGGCAATGGCGGTAATCGCGACACGTTGTTGGGCCTGAATCTGGCTCAAGTATTGTTGGGCGTGCTGGAGTGTGATGCCGCCGGGACGAGCCAACGCCACCAATTCGGCAATCGCTCCTTGCATCTGCGGGGCCGCTCCGTCCAAACCGCCAGCCAATAGCAGGGCCGCATTGTCATCAAGTGGGATCGACCACCGCGTGGCGGCATGTTTGAGCAGCAGGTAGCGGGCGTGATGGCCAGGAGTTGCCAACGTCAAACAGAGTCCCGCTTGTAGTCGAGTTCGTAGACTGCTGGCCAAACCAGTCTGCGCCGAGGGATTCTCCCGATCGGTCACAATCAGTTGATTCCCCAGGTCCAGGGCATGATCGATCAGACGCGTCAACGTTTGCTGAATGATGGGTTTGTCTGCCAAGTGCCTGAGGTCTTCGATGACTAGAACTTGAGCCTGAAGCATCTGCAGTCGTTGTTGCGTGTGCAGGGAAGAAGGTTCTTCGGCCCCGATTGTCGAACGCTGCCAGGCGGACAGGGCGTGGACCACTTCCAGGCCATTGACGCAGACCACCGCCGCTTCTGGATGGAGTGCTTGATAGGCGGCCGCCAAACCCAATGCCAAATGCGACTTGCCCACACCAGCCGGACCATGCAGCACCAGCGGGTTGAATCGAAAGGGTGGTCCTTCCAGCACGCCGTCGGCAGCTACCGAGACCAACCGATTCTCTTCTCCAATCACCAGTGGCAAACAACTGGTCTCAGCGGACCGGAGTCCAAGTTCTTGAGGCGTGGGCAGACGCTGCGGTTCGGAATTGCGAGACCGCTGACTATGTGCGGAAGTTGTGGCGTTCAACGGGCGGGGAGCAGGCGCACTGGACCGAGGAGCAAGATTCACAGGAAGTGGGAGTGAGACCGTGCCGTCCACCAGAGTTCCCTTGTTCGATTAGACGAGGTGCGATTAGCCGTGTGACGGATGAAGCCGGACAACAATCAGCACACGCACGATTTGTCGACCATCGCCCCGAGCGGTGCATGCCGAAATCACCAGACCAAATGGGTCCAGTGAGAGATAGAAATTCACTGCAGAATTATATCAAAATTCAGCCCCGTTGGGGACCCGATGTTGGCATTTTCCCAACATTGATGGATCCTCGTAAGTCCATGCAGATACTTAAGATACGTTCGGCGGCCTGTTTGCCGTCAGAGGGGGCATTGGTGGCCCCAAAGCTGAACCGCAACGAACTCTCCAAAAGCTCAACGCTGCAGCCCATGGCAATCAACGTCGGTGAAGCGTCCGTCGAACCGCTGGCGCAGGCCGAACCGGTGCTGCAAGCAATCCCAGCCATGTCAATTGCCATCAACAGTGCCTGACGGTTCAGCCCTACAAAAGCAATGTTGCTGGTATGAGGAAGCCGTGGTGCCTGGTGCGCATGTACCACCGCTTCCGGAAAGCCAGACAAGATGGCCGCTTCGAACGTGTCGCGCAGCTCAGTCAAGTGTAACGCCCGGGCGGCCGGGTCACGGTGCCATGCGGCAAGGGCCGCCTGCATTCCCAATGCCAGCACCACGGATTCCGTCCCAGGCCGGATGCCCAACTCCTGATGTCCTCCGGCCAATAGCGGTTCGAGTGGCACATCAGGCCCAACCAGCAGGGCTCCAATGCCGCGCGGTCCATGCAACTTGTGGGCTGCAATACTCAGCGTGGCGCATCCCAATTCCCGAAAGTTCACAGGCGTTTTGCCGACAGCTTGTACCGCATCGCAATGCAGTGGCACGTTTGCCGCGCGGCATAGGTGGCTCACTTCGTCCAAAGGTTGTAGGACCCCGGTTTCGTTGTTCCCCAGCATCACGGCCACCAGCGAAGCCGGAGACTTCAGGCTGTGTGCGAGAGAGTCCAAGTCGATTCGCCCGTCGCTATCGACTCGCAAGAACTCAACGTCCCAGCCGCGATTCCGCAAACGATCGGCAGGCTGTAAAACGGTGGGATGTTCGGTCGGTGAGACAATCAGCCGGCCGGGTTCGCTGCCAGCCGTGCCGAAGATGGCCAAGTTGTTGGCCTCGGTCCCGCCACTGGTAAACACGAGCCGATCCGCCTGTTCTCCCAACTCTGCCCCGAGCATCTCAGCAATGCTTTCTCGGGCGTCATCCAACACGCGCCGGGCTTGGCGACCCGCGGCATGCTGGCTCGAGGGGTTGGCGAACTGTTGGGCGTACGCATCTGCCAGGACTTGTTGAACCTCAGGCAGCAGTTGCCCGGTGGCGTTGTGATCCAGGTAGATGCGATTCATGACAGCGGAACTTCAAGAGATCTGGTGTATCGCCAAACACGGCTCATCGCTAAGATCACCCGCGCGCCGCGAATTAGCATTGCGCCGGCAACCGGTAGCTTTGCTGGCAAGCTGTCATTCTAGCCTGATTTGCTCGGACAAGGCGCTGGTGGCGTAAATTCGTAAAGTCTGAGAACTCCGTCGAAGCCAGGAAGATTTGCGTACTCCATGATCGGCTCAAACGTCCTACTGCGAACGATCATCATCGGGGGAAGCCTGATCGGTATCCCTGCGGCAGCAGTCTGGGGTGTCCACGAGTCAGGCTTGCATGGCGATGGTCAGGCTTCGAAACGCACCGCTCGCGTGCCAGCCGCCCAAGGTTCCACAGCAAGCGCGATTGCGGTAACAGGTGCTGCTACGACGGTTCCTTACGAAACCAAACGGGAGTTCCCCGTTCCCAGCGAATTCGTGACTGCCGGTTCCAAGGAACCCAAACAGGTATCACAGCTGGCTGAGTCTGGCATTCGTGACACGTCCGCCAGCGGGCCGGGTCAGGGAGCGCCAGCAGAGCTGGACCTGTCACCGAAGGAACCTACTGCGCTCGCGCCAGCTGCAGAGTCAAGCACGGTTGGGGGATTGGAAGAACGGCCGCGAATTCCACGCACTTTGGTGCCAGCGTTCTGGCCAGGTGCCGCACTTCAGGTTCGGCAGGTGGAGCATGCGGTGGCGAAGAGTCAACCGTACGAACCGGCCGCACGCGGCAATCAGCCGATCCATTTCTTGTCTCCTGCGACTGGCACATTCGAGTGGTCGACGGCCACGGTCGCGGAGATTCATGCCCAGTTCGACAAACTCGGCGCGGCCTATTTGCGGATGGAGAACTGGAGGGCAGATGGCGTGTTGAAGGCGGTGGTCGCCGTACCGCTGGAAGACGCAGGAGACGAACACCGTTTCTTTGAGGCCACAGGCTCAAATCTGGACGAGGTCCTGGGTCGTCTCTACAACGAGGTTTCTCGCAGTGGGAGTACGGTTGAAGACTCACCCGTCGCAGGATCTCCCCGCTAGGCATTCTGAACACGAATGCCGGCATGCTCTATACGGATGAACACGCCTCGCGCGGAGTAACATCTGCAACCTTTCAACTTCTGGCAAAACCCTGCTAGTAGGTCTTGTCAGTTGCCACGGGGGATCCTAGGTTGAGTCCTTCGGATTGGGGGCAAATTGGCTACTCGTTCGACGATGTAGAACAGTTGCCCCAACTGTTCAGGGGACAAGAACGACGTTTCCAGCGACCAACGGCAAAGACGTCGTCATGCTCCGTCGTGATGACAACCGTGTCGTGGCATCTCGCAATGTAGCGGGATCTTTGGAATCCCAACCCGAAGCGTGAGCGAGGAGAACTTTGTGAAGGTCATCGATCGGTGGCATCACCAGTCGTGCTTCCTCGCTGACGCTTCGGGTTAAGATTGAAATAGTGGTCATGACCTTGTTCCTGCGACAACAGCAAAGGAGTGTGCCAAGTCGGCCAGACCATCCATTGGTTCGGCGTGGTGCGGTATCGCGGCAACACTGGCCAAATGTCTACCGGCCATGGGGTAAGCAACCTCACGTTTCGGAGACACTTGCTGGGGATTCAGCACGCTCGGCGCTGCTAGCCCGGGTGGAAGCGGTACTGTTCCTCTCGAAAGAACCGGTGCCTAGCCGCAAATTAGCCCAACTTGCCAACTTGGCAGATGGGACGCAAGCTCGTACATTAGTTCGCCGATTGAATGATTTGTACGATGCGACGAATACAGCATTCCGAGTGGAGCAAATCGCCGGAGGATTTCAGTTACTGACGCGCCCCCATTTCGGACGATGGTTGAGGCAACTTCATGCCCGCAAGGACGAACTACGACTGTCCCGAGCAGCCATGGAGACCTTGGCCGTGGTGGCTTACCGGCAACCAGCGCTTAGGGCTGAGCTCGAAGCGATCCGCGGCGTGCAAAGTGGCGAGATGCTCAAGCAGTTGATGGAACGAGATTTGGTAAAAATAGTGGGCCGTTCACCCGAATTGGGCCGCCCTTTTCTCTACGGAACGACGAAGAACTTTCTACAAGTGTTTGGTTTGCGGAGTTTGGACGAGCTTCCGCCGGTCGATGTGCGTCGATGGGAAAATGATTCCCCCTCCGGCGAAGAGGAAGCTCAAGAGAACGACCAGCGGGAGACCCCCCGCGCACGTGATGACGAGGAGCTTGAAGTGAAAACCGCTGTGTCCACCTGGGAATCGATCCCCGAAGTCGCTGACCTTACCGCCGAACTGCCGCTGGATGACGCTGCAGTGTTGGAGCCCAGCGCGATCGACGCTGACGAAGATGATGACGACGATGAAGATTGGGACGACGACGACGATGATGATGACGACGACGACGATGACATTGCCGATGACGACGACGATGATGTCGGCGAAGACGACGACTGGGAAGAAGTAGAAGACGACGAAGAATGGGACGAAGAAGAAGACGACGAAGACTGGGATGACGACGACGATGACGATGAAGACTGGGAAGATGACGACGACGATGACGATTGATGCCGCCGGCAAGATCAATGTTCGTCGGCTTACGCGGCGGCCGAAACCTCGGCCGCGATGCTGTATCCCAGGTAGGCGACGTAGAGCAGCAGCAGCACGATCCCCTCAACTCGGGTGATCTGCTGCCGGTGCGATAGCGCGACAGGAAGTAAAATGGCCGTCAGGGCGACCATGGCCACCACATCGGTCATCCCGTTCTGGGGGATGGGAACCGGCGTGATAGTGCTGGTGGCACCGAGAACCAGCAACAGGTTGAACAAGTTCGAGCCGACCACATTCCCCACGGCCAGGTCGGTGTAGCCGCGCCGCGTCGCCACCACCGAAGCACAGATTTCCGGTAGACTCGTGGCGAAGGCGACCACCGTCAGGCCAATCAGGGCGTCGCTCAGCCCGAGCGATTTGGCCAATCCGACCGCTCCTATCTCACTCATTTTCCCGCCGACAACGAGCAGGATCAAACCTCCTAAGAATTGCATCATAGCGATCAACGTGGACCGCTCCATAATTCGCGCCTTGGCGGCAGATTGCGTAATGGGGTCGTCTCCCTTCTGCCGTGCCAGTCGGTACATGCTGTAGCAGAAGACGCAAAAGCCTGCCAAGAGAATGAATCCATCCGGTCGGGCAACCGCCAACTGCGTGGTCTCCGTGCCAGGCAAATTGGGTGGAAGCCAGCAGAGCAAGAACGTGATGATGCTGATGACCAGCAACCAGGGAAGTTCGCGCGCGATGATCTGACTGCTGACTTCCAACGGGCGCACGATCGCACACAGCCCTAGAACCAACCCAATGTTGGCAATGTTCGATCCGATCACGTTCCCAAAACTGAGCGCCGAGTTGCCGTTGGTCGCGGCAATCAGATTGAAGGCCAGCTCCGGAGCACTGGTCCCAAAGGCCACGATGGTCAGCCCAATGATGAGCGTCGGCACACCGAACTGGCTGGCGAGTTGCACCGCGCCAGTCACCAACACATGCCCCCCACCAAGCAACATGGTCATGCCAATGACCAGCGTGATTAGCGGGGGCCAGTTATCGAGAATCGTAATCAGTGCATTCATGGCCGCGCATTCTACCGAATCCGCTCGGTTAGGCACACACGAACACAGATTCCCCTTCGTCTCTAGTGCTTTGTTACGGCATGTTCGGATGCAAGTGGCGATTCTGATTCCACTTCAGCATGACCACGCGAGCGAGGCCATGGCACCCAACCCGAAATTCAAGCGTTGACGCAGCATTGGGAGCTCGACGTAGGTTGGCTACTCGATCACGTAGACAAAATTGCCGTCGTCTCCAATATCGATCCGGGCTTTCGAAATCGACTCACCGTCGGACATCCGCGAGAGGAACTCGGACGACAACTCTGGCAGCAGCGTGCGGCTGATGATGTGGTCGATATTGCGAGCCCCGCTCTCGACTTCCGTACAGCGGTCGGCAATCGACTGCACAAGTTCAGGGGCGAACGTGATCGAGGCCTGATAGTTGTCTTTCACGCGCCGCTGGATGTGTCCGAGCTTGAGCTCGATGATCTTCTTCAGCACCTCGTCACCTAGCGGGAAGTAGGGAACCAACGTGGTGCGGCCTAAGAACGCCGGCTTGAAAACGTTGAGCAGTTCTGGATACAGGGCGTCTTTCAATCCGAGCGAGTCCGGCATGGTGTCCGGGTCGGCACAGAGTTTCATCACGGTGTCCGAAGCCGCGTTGGAAGTCATCAGGATCACGGTATTCTTGAAGTCAATGTCCCGCCCTTCACCATCGCGGAGCAAGCCTTTGTCGAATACCTGATAGAAGATTTCCTGCACCCCTTCGTGAGCTTTCTCGAGTTCGTCCAACAGCACCACACTATAGGGGCGGCGGCGAACTGCCTCGGTCAGCACTCCCCCTTCGCCATACCCAACGTATCCAGGAGGCGAACCCATCAGGAGCGAGACTTTGTGTTCTTCCTTGTACTCGGACATGTTGATGACGGTCATGTTCTGCTCACCGCCGTACAGCAGGTCTGCCAAGGTGATGGCGGTCTCCGTCTTACCGACACCGCTGGGCCCAACCAGCATGAACACACCGATCGGGCGACGCGGATCAACGTCAGTTTCGCCCGCGAGGTGCGAATGCTCTGGGCAATGGCTTCCAGGGCGTGCGACTGGCCGACGATCCGCTCTTCCATCATGGTCTTCAGGTTCAGCACCGTCTTGATTTCGTCAGCTCAACCATGCGGCCCACGGGAATGCCAGTCCAGTTGGAGATGATGTCCGCCACGGCCTGCGAGTCGACGCAGACATTCAACAGTGGCGTTTCCCCTTGCAGGGCCTTCAGTTCGCCGTTCTTGGCTTCCAGTTCTGCCTTCAGCTTGGCCGCTCTTCATCGGAGATCAGCGGCGGCTTCCGCGGTGGCCGGTTCGGCTGGCTTGGCCGTTTTGCCAGCGCGCCGGCGGTGCGGCGGGGGACTTGCCAGCTTCGGCCGGGGCGTTGAGATCCCCTTCGATCGTGTCGCGTTCGAGTTCGCGGATCTCGCGAATGTCGTTGACGAGGTTCAACTCTGCTTGCCAGCGCTTCTTCCAGGGCTTCCAATTCGATTCCTGCACTGGGCCAGTTCGAAGCCTTGAGCTCCTCGATCTTCTGCTCATGCTTGGCGCCGGTCACGGTCTCGCGATCGAGGATTTCGATTCGACGTTCAACTGTTCGATCCGGCCGCGGACAGTCTTCAATGGCAGGCGGCGTGGCTCCGCCCCAATGGCCACGCGGGCACAAGCGGTATCGAGCACGCTGACCGACTTGTCCGGCAATTGCCGGCCGGAAATGTAGCGATTCGAAAGCTTCACCGCGTCCACCACAGCTTCGTCCAGAATGCGGGTGTTGTGATGCTTCTCGAGTG
The DNA here is from genome assembly GCA_942492195.1 of uncultured Planctomycetia bacterium. GTDB lineage: Bacteria > Planctomycetota > Planctomycetia > Pirellulales > S012-138 > CALOEH01. Next base: position 15,380 of record CALOEH010000131.1, read on the forward strand.
TGGCGACCAGCCCGCGCATCATCTCGAATGGCCGTTCTCTTCGATCGGCTCTTCGACTTTGACTACCTGAAACCGGCGGGCGAAGGCCGCATCGCGCTCGAAGTACTTCTTGTACTCGGCCCAAGTCGTGGCGGCCACCGTCCGCAGTTCGCCACGCGCCAGTGCCGGCTTGAGCAAGTTGGCCGCATCTCCCTGACCCGCCTGACCCCCAGCACCAATCATGGTGTGGGCTTCGTCAATGAAGATAATGATCGGCGTCGGGCTCGACTTGACCTCTTCGATCACCGACTTGAGCCGGTTCTCAAACTCCCCTTTGACACCCGCCCCGGCTTGCAACAGGCCGAGATCCAGCGAACGGAGCGAAACATTCTTGAGCGAGGGGGGTACATCCCCGGCGGCGATACGCAGGGCAAATCCTTCCACCACGGCCGTCTTACCAACACCTGCCTCGCCGGTCATAATCGGGTTGTTCTGCCGACGACGGGTGAGGATATCAATCACCTGACGAATCTCGGCATCACGTCCCAACACGGGGTCGATGCGGTTCTCGCGAGCTGCGCGGGTCAGGTCGGTGGTGAACTGATCCAAGGCGGGCGTTTTCGAATCGGTGGGGGGGCCACCAGGTTCGCTCGTTCCACTTGGACCAGGGGCCGATGCCTGTTCGGCGTCTTCAGCACTCCCGGCGATCAGCGCCTTGACGTCATTCTCGAGCTTCTCGGCAGGAATCTTGGCCAACTCGGCCGAACTGCCGCGGGCTCTCAGCGAAAGCGTCTTGTTGGTCAGCAGCGCGGTGAGCAGAAAGCCAGTGCGAATCTGGTAGCTGTTCAGCTTGAGCGAACCCAGCACCCAAGCCTCACGCATCAGGTCGACCAACTCGAGCGAAAGTTCGGGTGCTCGGGCGTTGCCGGTCTTGAGCCCGTCGAGCGACTTGGTGAGTTCGCGATTCACGCGGGCCGCGTCAATGTCGTAATGTTTGAAGATTCGGGCGATGTCGCCATCGGTCGGCTCGCTCAACTTGAGCAGCCAGTGCTCGATTTCCACGTTGTAATTGGTCCGCGAGAGACACAAACCCGCGGCCCCTTCGAGCGAACGACGACACACCGAGTTGAGTTTGCCAACCAAGGCTTTGAGATCGACGGCAGACATCCAGTTGTCCCCTGATGGTGAAAGACGTGATGAATCGGTTGGTCCCGGCGGACCAGGGATTGATTGATGTTGGATCCGCCGCCAACCTGGCGGAGGAGTGACTCGTGGTAGATTTCTATCGAGGACTCAAACGAACGATCCCCAAGCTACCGGCATTGCGGTTCAATTGAAAGGTTTCGGACCCGACGAAGACCGCATCTGACTTGTCTTCCTCAACGGGCCGACTGTAGATCCAGGCATTCCAGCCCAAGCGCGAACCTGGCGGCTCGGGGTTACCGAGCTGAGCCAGCGGAACTTCTGCCGCTTGCAACGTCAGCTGAACGTCAAAAGTCAGCGTTGGTCCAATGTAAAGCCGTACCAGATGCTGCAGCAGGAATTGGGCTTTGCGATCCGGCGTGGGATCCGGGTCTGGCAGCAACTCGGAGAATTGGGCGTAACGCAGCGAGCCGATTTTCAACCGAATCATTCCCTCTTCGTCCCAGACGCGACGCCCGATCACGGCCGCCGCACCTAACAGGCAGTGCCCATCGTCTACCAATTGGGTTTGGTTCTCGGGATCCAGATTCAGCCATTGTCCGTGGAACTGGCAAACTTCGACCGGCACCTCGAAGTAGTCCGAGAGAATAGCGGCCAGCCCTTTGGCGGTGCGGGGTCGATGCGCGAGCAGTCCGGCATAGCGAAACAGGGCCGCGTCCGGGATGGCGGCCAAGGTTTCCGGAGGTTCTTCGTGGCGCGGATCTACCAGATCCACGCGCAATCTTCTGCGGAGCGCCGGCAGTCCCAAACCCATCAAACTACTGACGGCCCTGGTGAACGAATCCGGATTCTGCCGCAGATGTTCTCCCCGCTCGTAGGCTAGGTAGAAACGATATTTCTCCCACGCCCGAAAGAAGTGAGAGATCATGCGGTGGTTGAACAGATCAAGCCAGCTTCGCAGTGCCGAACGTTCGGGATGCTTCGACTCCCGCTCCATCCGCAGCAATTGCTCGGTGTAATGGTGCGGCAACAGTCCACTGGGGCCGGTCAAACCCATGAACGCCACGGTCATTTCCGGCACAGGCAGTAGCTCAACCGGCGGTTTGATCTGATGGATGGAACTGGGAGGAAAGATGAACGAAAGCATCGCGCAGAATCGGGCCGCCTCTTGGGCTGGCACCGAGTCGCGGCCAACGGGCAAGGCACCCTCACGGCACTGTTCCAACAGTCGCACCGCCTGAAAGAAATCAAAGCTGTATCCTTCGCGCAGCAGTCGGGCATGCACCGAGTTGGGGTTCAAAGGCGCAGCACCACTCTCAGGTCCCCGGAGCGCAGATCCAGGGCCTGGTAGCTCAATCTCTTGGGCGGGTTGATTCACCGAAGCGTCGCTGCTTAGAGCAGCACTTGATCTCCGGCCCGAGGTGGCCATTTCTTGATGATTCCTTGTGCTTGAGAGCTCTTGGCAATCACTTGGCTGAATGAATTGATGGAGGTGTACAAACCCAGGAACCGCTCCAACACGCACGCAAACAGGAAGGATCCCGTACCAACGTACTTCTCTTCGTCCAGTTCCAGCGTGATTTCCATACCGCGGCAAAAGCCGGAGCCCGAAGGCCGACCGACCACCCGTCGCGTGTGCAGGGCGGTGATGCCTTCGATGAGTTGAGCGGTGACTTCCGAGAGTTGTTCTTGACCTGCTTTGGGGTCTGAGAAATCGTACAATTGCAAGATCTCTTGCAACGCGTTGCGACCTTCGACCGGATCGCAAAGCGAGAGGTAGTTGAGGTTCATGTGCGAAATGAGCCCCCAGTACCGACCACGGCGCGGAGGTGGACGAAGCGGCGACGAGGGCGTTCTCAAACAGCGGATACCGGACAACGGTGCGGCACCTTCGAGTTCGAAATACAACCGCTCGCCGACCTGTTGCAAGCGGACCGGCACGTCTCGGTTGCTACAGGTGGTGCGGATCACCAAGGTCGAGTCTGCCGGCAACTTGGGATTGAAGTTGAGATCCACCAGGTTCAAGAAAACGTCGGTCCCCCGGTCATGCTCGCTGGTGGAACCGCGCCGCGTCGAATACCAAAATGCCTGCTTGGCCCGATTTCTCGAAGAGTGGCGAATGGAATAGAACGGCTCGTATTCGGTGGTCGTGTTAGTGGTAGGGTCCGTGCTTGTGACCTTGTCCACCGAGTACACTTCCATGCCTTCTTGGTGAGCCACGTTCGGTTCGATGCGGTACTCGTACCTTCTCTGCGAGAGCGTCGTTGGCTCCGCGATTTGTGGGAACAGATTCACAATCGGCGCACAGCCCAGGCGGAACGTCGATGGCTCAATCCACTCTTCCAACCGCTCCACCTTGCGATTGAGGAAGAACACGACTTCCAACTTCTTCTTGAATCCCGCCGCCGCAACTCGATCCCAACCGGCGAGATCCACAAACTGAAACTTCTCCCGAAAGGCAAAAAACTCGCTCAGCAGGCGGTATCCCGAGAATGCCTGAGGTGGGTAAGGGAGCAACCCATGCTCATCGTCAAAGCCTACCTGGTGCAGTGCTTCTTGGCGGCTCAGCAACACCGGAGGCCGGGTGTCCCCTCGTCCAGGCTGCGGAACATGACCTGCGTGGTGTGATTGAACAGCAACTCGTAGAGCGTGGCGACAACGTAGCTGTCTCCCTGCAAGAAGATTCGTAGCTTCTCGAGCGAGAGGGCGTCGAACGTGAGATCCGCATCGCAGCGAAACTCCAACCGAATCGCCGTGGCCGTCCGGCGCGGAGGACGGTACTCAGGCGGAAACGGAGGGCTTTGCAATCGGGCCCGCTCCAACGTGATCGGCCAGAGTGTGACTGGGTAGCCGGTGCGAAACTGGCACCGCATGTTGCCCACCGGAGCGGTCCGCAGAACGCTATGCTGCGCGATCTCAAATCCGTCCGGGAGTTCGCCCAACGTTGGATCCAGTTCGAACTGAACCAACGCCATGGAGGGAACCGGCGCCAGGTAGTGAGGGTACATCACCCCGAGCAAGGCATCGGTCAACTCCGGAAATTCATCGTCCAGCTTGTGCCGGACTCGACCGGCCAGCAACGCGAACGACTCAATCATCCGCTCGATGTGTGGGTCGCCACTATGCGTGGGCTCCAACAGCAATCGACCCGCTGCTGCCGGATAGCGTCGGGCAAACTCCTGCGACATCTGGCGAATGAAGCTGAGTTCGCGCTCGTAATAAGGAAACAGGGCCTGACTCATGCCGATGTACCATCAGTGGGGCTGCTGCAAAAGCAATGCATTATTTGATCTTCTCCGTGACGTGCGTATGCCCTGTGGTCAACTCCAGGACCGTCTCAAACGCCACCGCCGGGAAGGGTTCGACACGCAGCTGCGCTTCGATCTGAAAACGAATCGTCAACTGCTTGGTTGACGTGGGTCTTCGATCACTTGGGCTCGCACGTCGCGGAGGCGAGGTTCGAACCGTTCAATCACTTCGTCGATCCGACGTCCAATCTGTTCGCGATGCGCGTGCGACGTGCAGTTGACCGAAGCAAAGTCCGGGATGCCGTAATTGACGATCGAATCGACCACTTCGGGATACTCGTCCGATACCGTGATCCCCAGCCGAGTATTGAGTAAGTTCTCCAGGTCCCGACGCACCACCGCCACAATCTGACGCATATCATAACCGCGCCGAGCCGCCGTGCCTCCCGAATCGGGATCGATCAGGCGATCGAGCAGCGTTGGCACCAGTCCTTGATCATCAGATAAACGGGACAACGGGGGGCCTCATGCAGGGGTGTGGCGACTGGCAACCTTCGGCATTCGATCTCAAGTTTCGCTCGGAGGTGGAACTTCGCCGGAGTCCGCTTCTTCTTCCGGCGCAGCTTCGCTGGCCAACACTTGAAGTTCCTCCCACTCCAGCAATAACTTGGCATCGTCGCCAACCAAAAACGTCTTGGCACCCCGTCCAAGTGCCAAACCGTCCGACGTCTCCCAGTCCGTGGCATAGCCAAGCTTGACCTTCGGGTCGGCATGCTCGTGCGAGCCAGGATACAGGGCCGGTAAGTACACCTCGCCTGAGGCACCCGCCATGAGTTCTAGCCTGGCAGGTATCCAGTACAGGTCACGCGGGGTGGTGGGTGGGTTCATGGCGAGCGTGCCAATTTGTTCCAACGGAACCCAGAAGTACTCCCCTTTGGCCATCACCTCCAGCACGGTGCCCAGCAGGTCATCGGCGTCACGCATCTCATCGAACATCTGCTGGTTGAGCGTGCCTTGGAACTTGGGAATGGTGCTGTTGGCCTGTTCGAGCAGTGCCGCGGCTTCGCCTTGGTTTCCTTCGCGGAGGCGATTGACTGCTTCGAGGCGTTTGAGCACATGGTCGGGAGGTGGAATGAGGAACGTCGGCTGGAGTCCCTGACTGAACATCCGCCGCCGCTTCTGCTCGGAATCCAGCAGCAGCTTGTACTTTTGCAGCGCCGTTTCGAGTTCGATCTCTTTGTACGAAATCACATCTGCCTGCTTTTTGGCGCGCTCGAGATCACCGCTGAAGACCAGCAATTCAAACAAGAAGAGCCGCTTGCCATGATCGGCTGGCGCGGACCGGACAGCGGCCAGTTGCTTCTCGATCGCCTCATCCAGTTGCCCCTCGCGGAACAGATCGCTCGCTTCCATGACAGTCTCTTATCACTGGTGAAGGTTTGGGTTGCTCAGGCTTCGACCGTTTCGTCTTGCTTGGCGAAGTTCCAACGGACCAGTTGGCGATTCTGGACTTTGGCCCCTTCGTGCGTCTGCGGTGTGTACTCCATCTCGACGGTCATGAACGCGAAGCTCACTTCCTCCGTCGGGAGCGAACGCCCTTGCGTTTCGAGTTCGAAACCCACCACTTCCACCTGGCTGAAGACAAAACGCAAGTAGGTTTGAGGACGCTCCGACTTACCACCAAGCCGCCGGAGCGTCACGATGGCAGATTTGAAATGGTTGAACTCGGTGGGACGATTCCCCCGTTTTGAGCCGCTGAAAAACGCCTGCATCAAACGGGGGGAAGCCACATCGATTTCTTTGCTGACCTGAAATCGATAGTCCTGTTTCTGCTTGCCGGTTCGGTTGTCCTCTTCCTTGTCAAAATCGCCGAAATCATCCTCTTCTTCCTCGTTGTTTCTCTCGTATTCGATTTGCTGCTTGCGCTGCTTGCTGGCCTTTTCGAGCATGGAGGAATTGCCGAACGTGAAGCTAGCGATGGCAATCGCCTCAGCTCGCTTGGAGTCCTGCGATTCACCGATCGCTTCGAGTTCGAGGAAGGCGTCAAACGGCATCGTTGTTTCCTTCTGCGATTGATCTCAAGTTGCCGCATTGATTGAATCGGTCAAAGACCGGCATCGAACGGGTTTTTAACACCTCGAACAGGCGATTCGCCCAACTTCACGAGGAACTCATGGACGTAGGCCTACCACTTTTGCAGTTCGAGGAAATCCCAGCCCAACTCGAGCGCTTCTTTCGAAAGTGACCCGTCCGCCAGCTGCATGCGGTACAACATTTTGCACTTGGCGAAGGAGAACTTGACCGTTTCACTCGGAAACTCGTCCCGAGCGGTCAGCGTGTACATGGCGACAATCAAGTCCAAGAACGTAAACTCCACGAACACCATCGGGGACATGCCAGTCCCCGACTTGCGGAGGTGGACCACCCCTTTCTCAAACCGTTCCATCTCTTCGGGGTGCTGACCGCTGCAATAGGCATGGAACAGCGCCGCGGAGGAAAGATCGATCCCCTTTTTGATCTGAAACTGGCAGGCTTCTTCATCCCTCAGGTCGTACGAGGTGAAATCCTCTTCGTTGATCGAAGACTCCAGCCACTGGTCGGGGGTCGTTTCGTCGGCCAGATGCCGGTTGGCAGCCAACTTGGCCAAAGGGGTACTCTCATCTTCATGCGTGAACGCCGTGGACGAACCGAAGTCGAACGAGTCAATCTCGATCGCTCCCTCAAAGGCAGCGTCCGTGGACTCGCCGGCGATCACAGTGTTGGCGTCCTTCCACAATTGGAAGAAGCCGTCGCAGGAATCGTTACCAGCCATCCGGGTTGCTTCCCTATCGCGTTTGGAGAGTTTGCCAACCGCCAGGCACGATTGCCTGCGGCCGTGTCTTTGTAGTCATCACGCTTTGTAGTTGTCACGCTCCGTCGTGATGACAACCGTGGCGACATTGGGTGAACAGTTGGGACAACTGTTCTACATTGGTTCGAGGTCCTACCTCGCTAGACGTTAAAGTCGTTCCGGTTCTTGGTTTTGCTCCAGGCCATTTCCGAATCCGGACTGTTGGCGATGGCACCGTCTTCGTACTGCATGTGGTACTGGACCTGCATGGCACCGTATTCGAAGATCACGGTTTCTTCGCAGACGTCGTCGCCGGACGAGCCTGACCATTCGACGCTTTTGACCGCTACCAGTTTGAAGTTGTACTTCAAGTACGGGGCACCCCCGGATTGTCCCGAGGCACCACTCTTGCGGAGCCAGAGTTGGACGTCACCAAAGTGGCCTCCCATGCCGCACACGGCGGCCAGATACGGCGAGGCGATATCGGTCTGTTTCTTGACGGTGAACTCTTTGAAGTCGGCTTTGCCGGCCCCGGCCCCGCCACTGGCGGAGGTGATATTCAGCGTGTTTTCGATCCCGAACGTGAACTCTTTGACCTCGATCCAACCTTTGAAATAGTCGTCGCGGGTTTCACCTTCGATCCCTTTCGCAGGTGCCGCAGGTCCTCCCTTGGCGAACTTCAAAAATGCGTCGAAAGCCATCTGCGTCGTCTCCTTGGAATCTGGCGGAAGCCTTCACCCTGTGCCCAGGGCAAGTGCGAAATCAGCGAATGAATCTCGGTATGGTCAAGGCGGCCAAGAAGAGTTTGTCTGAGATACTCTTCTTGGCCGCATCTTTTTACGTTTTCAACCTTGTGGGGTCATCCGTGAGCGGCCATAGCTTAGACGTTGAAGTCGTTGCGATTCTTCGTCTTGCTCCACGCCATTTGGGCGTCGTGGCTGTCGGGGATGGATCCGTCCTCGGACTGCTTGAAGTACTCGACTTTCATGGCCCCGTATTCAAAGATCACGGTTTCTTCTGGAACGTCATCGCCTGACGAACCCGACCACTCGACGCTCTTCACGGCCACCAGTTTGAAAGCGTACTTGAGATACGGCTTTCCACCGGATTGTCCCGAGGCACCACTCTTCCGCAGCCAAAGCTGCACGTCAGAGAAGTGACCTCCCATGCCGCACACAATCGCCAGGTACGGAGAAGAAATATCCGTCTGCTTTTTGACGGTGAATTCCTTGAAGTCCGCCTTACCGGCTCCAGCACCGCCGCTGGCCGAGGTAATGTTCAGCGTGTTCTCAATGCCAAACGTGAACTCCTTAACCTCGATCCAGCCCTTGAAATAGTCGTCTCGAGTCTCGCCAGTGATCCCGTCGGCTGGCGCAGCGGGTCCCCCTTTGGCAAACTTCAGAAATGCGTCGAAAGCCATGGCTTAGGTGTCTCCAAATCTCAAAACCAAACCCAGTCTGCTCCCCAACGAGGAAGCACCCTACAAGCTGGGCAAAATCCCAAATGGACAAAGGGGCCGTTGGTACGAACTCCGAAAACTGCCTGATTCCGGCCCGGGCACGCTGGCCAAACTCAAACGGCACAAGTCCCTACCGCCAAAGTTGACGGTGTCTCCCATGGCTGGAAGGGGCACCGCAACCTTGGTCAACTTCAAAATCACACGTAGCAATCAGCCCGCGTTCTGTGGCACTTCGGCCACCAAACGCATTGACGTGGTGAGCGTCTCGAGTTGGAAGTGGGGCTTGAGGTAAGCCACCGCTTCGTACCAACCCGGTTTACCCTCCACTTCTCTTACATCCACACGGGCGTCAGAAAGGGGACGCTCAGCTTTCGCTTCTTCTGAAGCAAATGTCGGATCGATGCAATATTGGCCAATCCACTGGTTCAACCAGTCCTGGCACTGTTGGGCCGTCATGAACGAACCAATCTTGTCCCGAGCCATCACCTTCAGGTAATGGGCAAACCGCGACGTGCACAGCAACAGGTTGAATTTAGCGGACAACTCCGCATTGGCATTCGCATCCGGATCAAAGTATGCCTTGGGTTTCTGGCAGCTTTGAGCACCCATGAAGACGGCGTAGTCCGACCCCTTGGAGTGCAGCAACGGCATGAATCCCAAGTTCGAGAGCTCAAACTCGCGACGGTCGGTGATGGCGATCTCGGTGGGGCATTTCATGGCCACGTCGCCATCGTCGGTCGGGAAAGTATGCACCGGCAGGCCTTCAACCTTGCCGCCACCTTCCACACCTCGGGTGCGAGCACACCAACCAAATTTGGCCACGGCATCGGTGATCCGTGCCGCGTACGCCCAAGAAGCACTCATCCAGCTGTACTTGTCGTGCTCCTTGCCGTCGACGAACTCTTCAAAATTGAACTCGTCAATCCGCTTGAACTCCTGACCGTAGGGAAGCCTGGCAAGTACCCGCGGCATGGTCAGGGCGGTAAAGCGCGAATCCTCCGAATCCCGGAAACTCTTCCAGGAAGCATACTCCACGCTATCAAAAATCTTGGTCAAGTCGCGTGGATTGGCCAGTTCGGTAAAACTGTCCAAGCTAAACATCTTAGGGCTGGAAGCAGCGACGAACGGAGCATGCGCCGAGGCCGCCACGTTCGAGATCATCCGCAAGAGCCCAATGTCTTCCGACGTGCGACCAAACTCATAATCACCCACGAGCATGCCGTAGGGCTGACCACCGAGCTGGCCGAATTCTTCTTCGTAAATCTTCTTGAAGAGCGAGCTTTGGTCAAACTCGGCGGCCTTTTCCAGGTCTTTGAACAGCTCTCGCTTGCTGACGTTTAGGACCCGGATCTTGAGGCTTTCGCCCGTCTCCGTCTGGTGCACCAGATAGTGCAGCCCACGCCAGCTTCCTTCCAACTTCTGGAAATCCTCGTGATGGAGGATCTCATTGAGTTGGGTGGAAAGATTTTTGTCAATCTCATTGATCCAGTGCTTGATGTTGGTTTCAACATCTTCTGAGATCACCTGGCCTGGCTTCACGGCTTGATCCAGGAACTGTCGGAAATAGTCCTTGGCCCGATCTGCTTCCTGGTCGGTTTGAGGTCTTGTCGCTGCAATCACATCATCAAGCAAACTGGTGGTTTGCTCTTCAGCAGCTTGGGCTTCCTTGGATTGTTCACCTTGACTCATTCGGACGTCTCCCCGGATTCAGGTAGTTCGATCCCCATTTGCGAAGCCAGCTTTTGGGCTTCTTCCGTGCTCCCAATAATTTGGGCCAGCAACTCTTCCAGCTTGTCGTTTCCTTCCATCTTGCTGAGCAGCTGCGAAAGCCGCTTTCCGCATGTCCAGCAACTCCTTGAGCGGCCCGACTTGCTCGGCAACCTGGGCCGGCTCGAAATCATCGATTCGCTTGAAGTTCAACTCCACAGCCAATTTACCGCCATCGCTCGAAAGTCGATTCGGAACCTTCATGGCGAGCCGAGGGGTGGCCTTGGCCAGCACGTCGTTGAAGTTGTCCCGGTCAATCTGGACCACCTTGCGATTCTTGAGTGGCTTGAGCTTCTCCTTGGGCTGACCCGACAAATCGGCCATCACGCCAACGACAAATGGAAGTTCCATTTTTCGCATGGCGCCACCAGTTTCAACATCGTAAGTGATTTGCACACGGGGCCGACGGACGCGGTCCAGTTTGTGCTGCATACTCTCGCTCGACATGACATACCTCAAGTAGTGCGAACAAAAAAGTAGGTGGCAACCATCAACCAACCCAACAAGCAACAACCGCCGCTCAATGGGGGGAAGCCGCGCCGAAAATAGCCTTCTGACGGCCTACAGCTTAACAGGCTAACCCAAAAGGGGGCAACTGATTATCCGGATTCCTTGTTACTAACACAAAACCAACATCCCCTCACCTGAGGGAGGGTCGCTAGCTCGCCTGCATTAAAGCAGTACTGAGCAGGATCAAGAAGTGCAGATCCTAGCCGGGAAAATCGTCATTCGGACACTGCGTAACTGCACCTTCGTCCAGATCACCGCCTGTTCTTGCCACAATTCCCCGACGCCAACAACGTAGGACTCGAACCACGCCTGAGCTTCCGCGCTTTCAATCCCAACCCGGCAACTAGGCCAACAACGGCCATAATGGCTCGCCGTCGGTGAGATGCAGCGGTTGGCCAACCATGGTCTTGAGCACCATTCGATAATCCACGCCAAGCAGGTGATAGACGGTGGCGGCCAAATCCGCCGGACTTACCGGAGCCGTCGCGGGATAGGCAGCCTGGCGATCTGATGCACCGTACACCTGACCACCCGGGATCCCTGCTCCGGCCAGCACCACCGTATTGCACGGGGCCCAATGGTCACGCCCCGCGTTGGAGTTGGATCTTGGGCGTTCGTCCGAACTCGGACAAGCAAACCACCAGCGTTTCCTCGGGCCTCCCGGCACTGGGAAGAGCCACGTTTGTCAGGCGATTGGTTACGCGGCAATCAAAGCTGGCTTCACGGTACTGTACCGTTCGATCTTTGATGTCGTGCGTGACTTCTTGCACGAAGCGGCTTTCGATGGCGAAGACAAAACCCTCACGCGTTACCTCAAGCCGGACCTGCTGATCGTCGATGACATGGGCATGAATCAACTGCCGATGCCTCTTCGAGATCATTCTCCGTCGTCACGAAGTCCGCAGCCCCATGATGACCAGCAACCGCCCCTTGAGCGATTGGGGCAAGTTGATCTGCGACGTGCCGGCTGCCACGGCCATCCTCGACCGGTTCTTGGAGAACGCCGAACTGATCCAGCTCACCGGCAAGAGCTACCGACTCCGCAACCGCACCACCAGCCCGGCCGAAAGCGACGAAAGTGCCCACGGGTCCGAGGACGGAGCCTCGGCCAAGAAGAGCCTCTCATGGCGAACTGCCAAGTTTGAAGCATGAAACTCATGGTTTACCTCCACTGCCGTGGCGCTCGTCGAGGTGAACCAGCAGAGTTGCCTCAATGAAGAGCGGCTGGTCGGCCGAAGTCGAGGTATCCGAAGCCTCTGTAACTCCAAGCATCGTCCACACTTGTCGGTCGGCTCAGTGTTTTGACCTTACGAGGTGGACTCTCCAGAACGGCTGATGGATGCCTTCGCTGAGCAGGTACAGGGAACGCCCCTTCTCACCAAAGCAGACGGTTTCACCCTGACGGCGAAGCGGCATTTTTGTCCGCGTGCCTTTTCGGGACAGCGCGCTAGACCAGGACTCCTCGTCGCCCCGCTTGAACACGTAGGCGTCAAAGTAGGTCAACACCACCGCCGTGCGGCCATCTGGAGAATGTCTCATCGCCGGTGGCGATCACCAGTTCGAGGATCTCTCGCCACTCGCCGTGCGGTGGGGCTCAGCACCGTTGTCGATCTTCGTCCCAGGTGATCGCAATTCATAGACGCTGCAGTGCATTGCGATTTCTTTGCTGACCCGGTATGCCGCCCCGGTTGCCGGATCCACGGCCAGAGCTTCGCAGTCGCGCGGCCCGTCCGGATAGCGGAACGTGAACGTGCGCTCGACGGGGAGTTGCCGGTGAACAGCCTCTGCAAGGTTCGAAACGTCCGGCTCCTTGATCAGCAGCAAGTGCACGACATCTCGTCGGGCAGCGTTGTCTCCCACGTCCCCAATGAGCAGGTAGTTTTGCCGACCGTAGCAAAAGGAGCACATGTCCTCCCAATCACGGGCTGCCTTGGTTTGCACCTGATACACAGCTATTGTCTTGCCGGCGTCATTGATCAGGTACAAGTTAGCCCCGCTGCCGGAATCGTTGTGCGTCCAGAACATGCCGGGACGAGCGAGGCAACGCGCCAGCCCGCTGCTTTCATCAATGTTGCGGTCTGCCAGAATTCCCAACTCTTGAAAAGGCATCGGCTGGTTCCTTCGCTTCCTGTCCAGCAACTGGCACGTGCTGCAGGAGCAAGGTTGCTAGGACCAGAAACGATACTCGCAAAGCCATGGGGCGAGCAGGAGAGATCGTCGTTCGTACATTCGGGCAATTCAGCTGCGCGACCATGATGTCCTTAATCTTCTTGGGGCTTCTGGCCCGCCGGCATCTTCAATCGGTAGCGATGATGGAACTCTTCGGGAGATAGGAGTTCGAATCCTGCATCTGCCGTTTCCACAACGTAACGCAGTTGCTGATCAACATCCGGGCTCGCAGAAAGCAACCGGCCGTGGGTTGAGAACCTGGCCCATTGGCCACCGGGCAACAGCGTTGTGACTGCGTTTGGTTGATCGTCACCGATCTTCCAGCTCAGCAATCGGCCGTCTTCGCAGCCGGTAGAAACTCTTCGGATTGGTTCAGCGACACGAACCCCATCACGCGTCCAACGTGATTCATAAGCCGCGAGACGAGAGTTCCGTCAATCGTCCAAACGCGCGCCTCATGATATTGTCTCGGCACGAGGATGTATTTCTCGGACGTGGTGAATGTCGCGAATGAGTCTCCCCACGACTTGGGAAATTCCGGGCCTTCGGACTCATCGCGATCAAACAGTCGCACACTGTTAGCATGGTCGATCACAAGGAGCCATGTCCCGTTGGGGCTGAAACGCATGTCCCGATTTCGGCTTGACGTTGCTAAAAGTTCGACCTGGGACGGGCGTTCGCCATGCCACACGCGAACTTGGCCTGTCAGGTCGCTGGTTGCCATGCGCCCGTCGATGGACCAGTCGACATGGCTCACGCCTCGCTCATGGCCCGCAAGCGTGCGGACGACACGCTGCGAGTCGATGTCCAAGATAAGTGCTTCTCCGGCGTGGTCGCCAACTAGCAACAGTTGTCCAGTCGGATTCCATGCGATTGAAGAAGCATGGCTGACATCTTGCGGTTGCAAAGTCGAGACGAGCGTGCCATTGAGATCGAACAGGTCAATCTCTGCTAATCCTCCGTAAATGCAAGCCAGTTTTTGGCTCGCTTGCGAATACTTCATGCAATAAACGCGTCGATCAGTCCGTGTCGAAAAGTCGATCCAGTCGCCGTCTGACGAGAGAATCCGCACAGTTCCGTCCTGCGTGGCCACAGCTACGCGGCCGTCATCGACTCGTTCCATGGCCACGACTTCGGTCCGGGCGAACTTTGCCGTGCTCCGAGAAGTTCCGTCCGGTTGTGCGACCGTCAAACGTCCGTCGCCATGCCAGACGGCCAAGCGACCGGCCGGACTGATATCCATCGCTTGTATCGACGCGAACTCTGCTTCGTGCATTGGATCGGTGGAAGGTTTCGAGGTGTCCCAGACTCGAAGTTGCCCGCCGACAGATGCCACGGCAAGTTGCGGCTTGTCCGGCAGCCAGCGGATGTGAAGGATTCGATCTCTGTTGGTTCGCTCGGCGGGATCGGCAAGCCAACGATCGGTTAACCGAAAGACGGTTGCGTGATTGGCGCCGCCAGCCGCTAGACGCAGCCCATCTGCACTCCACGCTACGGTACTATTGTTGGATTGATTGTCTCCCAGCGTCTGAGTCTGGGTGCCTTCTGGAATGTTCCACACGCCGACAAAGTGGCTGTCGCTGTCAGCAGTACAGGCGGCAGCGAGCTGGGTTCGATTGCGGTTCCACGAAATCGCGCTGGTTTGGCTATGCGACCCTTTGACTTCGGTGTCAAGATTGCCATCCCTCGTCCAAACAAGCATGGAACTCATCTGTCCACCCGCCGCCAGACGTTGGCTGTCGTGGCTCCAAGCGAGGCAGGTAACTTGTCGATTAGTTGTTCGCAGTTTATGAAGTGCACGCAGTTTTATGGGATCCCAGAAGCGCACGGTGCGATCCCAACTGGATGAGGCGAGACATCCGCCGTCGGGGGACCATTGAAGATCAGTAATCCCATAGTGGTGACCAATTAGCATACCGGTCGTCTGCAAGGTGGCAGCGTCCATCAGCCGAATCACCCCCTGCATGTCTCCAAGGGCAATTTGCTTGCCATCCGGACTCCACGCGACTTGCTGCTGCCAGCCGTGCGGGTCGCGTGGCACGGCCTGCCAGCGTCGCCCGGCGACACGTGTGGAAGGGTGCGGAATGATGCCATAAAGTGGTTCGGCTCGGCTCTCTGTCGTCCAGAGGCGCTGCAGCTTGACCACTCGCCGGCTGGCAGGAGAAATGCGGACTGTCTCATCGGAGAGACGCAGTTCGTCGCCGGATTCGTCCTCTGTCGCTATTTCAAGCGTAAAACTGCCTGTGGGTAGATTCAGCGTCGTGGTCTCCGCTGGGGAAATCTCTAGAAGGTCCATTTCCTTCTTTCCTTGCATCACTCGCACACGAGTTGGCTGGATGAGATCACCAGAGATCTCCAGCCGACCTTGGCTACGATTGAAGAGGTCGAGATCGGTACGCGCCAGCACGGCAAGAACAGAGTCCGGTTCGGCGTCCTCAATCGCCGTGTTGAAGAACGTCACGGCCTGCGCCGGCTGCGTCATTCGCAAGTATCGGTGCGCGAGGATGTATGCCACTGGGGCACGGAATCGCGGAGCAAGTGTGGGGGCAACGCCCGCCCAACCCAACAGGTTGGTCGTGCCGCGCCAAGTCAAGCTTAGTTGTGCGGCGTGCGCCGGCGTGAAGGTCCCTTCGACAAAGAATCCGTCAAATAATTGCGACCCCGATTCGAACAGCAATTCATCTTGTTCGGTCGTGAGTTCGCCCTGGAACGCCGTCTGTCCCAGATACGCTACGGCTGCGAGAACCAGCGGAATCTTGACGCGTTCAGGTAGCGTGAGCGTTTCGAACGCGAAGCCCTCGGCGTACTTTCTGCCGCGCGGAGTTCGCCACATTTCTCGGAATGATTTCGCGATGGATTCCGCACTGACGATTGCCTGAGCCATGCTAATCATGGGATTCGCGTTCCCGTTGGCAACCAGCTTGCCGAAGAACAGTTGCGCGTCGTCTCGCTGTAGGTCTCCAGACAACGACCCAAGAATCATCATGTTGATCGCGTCGCTACGCGCTGCAGAGTTGTAGGTTCTTAGTGCGGGCCGCATTGCCTGATAGGCTTCGCGCCAGACCGCTTCTGCTTGAGGTCTGGCACCTTGGTGGTCGAGCAGAAACCCCTTCATCAGCGCCAGGTACGTCAACAGGTCTGGCGAAATTGGATGGCTACTGCGATGGATGCGGTATGCCTCGTCCAGAATCTGCTCACATTCCGTCCAGTTCTCCAAAGCCGCGGCCAATCGGGCTCGCTCAAAACGAAGCTCCATCTCATGAGATTCGGTAAGTGAGGGGTTTCGCTGAAAAACGGAATTGAGGTACCGCTGAGCCCGCTCCGGCTGTCCTGTCATGCGAAGCAGGCGGGTGTGATGCCGTACGACGGTAATAATGTCCGTTTGTTTCGAAATCTGCTCGCTCAACATCAACGCGTTCTCGAGGTCTCCCATCATGCGGTAGGCGCGGGTTACTTCAAGTTGTGTGTAGACGTTGCCGCGACCATCCGCGCTGAGGAACCGATCGACTGCGGCCAGTCGCTGCATGTCACGAACAAGATCGGGGTTGTACTTGAGGACAGTAGCAATCGACTTGAAGTCGCTGTCGTACGCGGCAAGAATCTCCCGCCGAACGGAATCAGGGATCAACGCTGCAATGTCCGCGAAACGAAAACGAATTGAAAGCACGTCGTACACCGCGTTGGCTTCGTCGCGTTGCTTGTCGCGTAGATGCATCAACCACAACTGGCAGCCAGCCAGCGGCGGCCAATGTTGCTGAGGTTGAGAAAGTAAATCGGAGAACCGTTTAGCAGCTTCGTCGGAGCGGTTCAGTTGTAGCAGACACATTGCCTGCTTGAATTCGGCTTCCTGGCGAAACTCAACATCATCCGTCTGTCTGACTTGCTGCTGGTAGTAGGTCAACGCCTCCGCAAATCGTTCCGAATCGTAAAGTCCGTCCCCCTTCTCAAGCGCGCTGACCACCACCGGTTGAAGCTTGCGACCAATCCGTAGTGCCACAATCCCCGTGCCATTCGGCCAGATCAAACCGAACCGTCCCGCACGAGAACTGGCAAGTGGAAACGGATCGCGAAATGCGTGAACCGGAAGCGAGCCAATCTGAACTGACAGCTGATTGCGATCTCGTTCCGCCCGAATGGTCAACGGACCAGGATGAATCGAGGAATGGTGGATCTCGTGTTGGAACAGCACGCGACCATCCCGCTGAATCAGCAGTAGGAAATGTCCATCTTGACCACGGATGGATTCGAACGACTGCAATTCTTTCTCGACTGCTCGCAAGGCTTGCGGAACCCGTTGCTTGCCTTTGAGGGGTGGGACGGCAAACAGCGAAAACTCGTAACCCCTCTGCGTTTCGTCGGCGTCGAGGGTGTTTAATGAAACACCGACTCGTTGCTGCTTTTCCCAGTCCGGAGCAAAGGTTGCCTCAATCTGGACGCGGCCGTCGCTCGGGAGAATGGTGGCTTCTCGGTAGTTTTTCTTCTCTTTCCGCAGCTGCATGGCGCAGCGCACCCCGTACTCGCCAGCGGGTCGTACTGCAGGCTCCGTTGAGCAGGTTAGATGCCGCGACCCGGTAGTCAGGACGCTCGGCCAGCGCACGCTTGAACGCCGCGACGGCGGCCGCCGGTTGCCCGAGCAGCTGCTGGCAGACGCCGAGGTTGCACCATGCATCCGCGCGGAGCTCGCTCGAATCCAGCGCGCGACGGAAGGCATCCACCGCCTGCGACACCAGGCCCGACGCCTGTAACAGCAGACCGCGGCTCAACAACGCGTCGCCATTGCCGGGCTCGAGGGAGAGGGCGCGATCGACCGACCGGAAAGCGTCGTCGATGTGCCCCGCCACGCGAAGCGCCTCGCCTTCGCCGGCGTGAGCATGGGCCTCGTCCGGCGCGAGCGCGACCGCGCGCCGCGCGGCCTGCAAAGCCGCGTCGACCCGCGCCAGGCGCAACAACACCCGCGCGCGGTTGCCGTGCAGGGCGGCGTTGCCGGGCTCCGCCGCGAGTGCCGTGTCCAGCACCGCGAGCGCACCGCAATGATCCCCGGCAAGAGAACAGCGCCTCGGCGTCCATCGCCGTATTGTAGGTCCTGACATGGGCGTGGCCAGGAACGGCGCGATCATTGCGTCGCGCTCCATGTCGGCGGCCGACACCTCGCTCCGGTGGAAATCCGGCGACACACGGTGCGCGCGGGCGTGACCATGGCGAGGCTCATCCGGCAGGCTTCACCGCGCCGCCACACCCCGGGCGATGGGAATGAACGCTTGAAGGGTGGCAGGGCATTGTTCGCGCAGCGCATCCGCGAACGTCACCGAGGGCGCTTGCGGATTGGGTCTAACGCTCCGTGCGCGCAGATTCCAGCGCTCCGAGATCGGCAAGAATCCCTTTGACCTCGGACCGGCCCGCCCCGGACAGTGGCGTCTGAGGCGGCAGCGGCGCGCCCACCTCGTAGCCTTGAAGTTCCAGGCCACCCTTGATGCACGCGGCAAGGTCGTACTTCGAGAACACCCGGTTGATGCGCCAGAGGCTGCGTTGCAATCGCATCGCCTCTTGCCATTTTCCGGCGTGGCACAGGTCATACAACTGCACGCTTTGCCGGGGCAACACGCATGCCGGGCCTGCCATCCAGCCCACGCCTCCGATCAGCATGACGCAGGCAGGAATGTGGGCCGAGGCGCTGAACACGCGTATGCGGTCCCCGACGGCGTTGATGATGCTGAGCAGCCGCCCCGTATCCGAGGATGCGTCCTTGAGATAGCGGATGTTGTCTATCTCTGAAAGGCGCTCCAGGGCCGGCAGCGTGAGGTCGCTGCGCTGAAACTGCGGGTTCGTGTACAGCACGATCGGCAACGCGGTGGCATTCGCCACCGCGGAGAAATAGGCCACCACTCCATCGTCGGTGAGCGGAAAGTAGGCTTCGAGAATTCCGAGGATCCCGTCGACGCCGAGCGCCCCGTACGCCTCCACCTGCTCGACGGCGTCCGCGATCGTGGTCGCCGCGACACCGGCCACGACGGGCACCCTGCCCTGTGCCGCCTGCACCAAGACCTCCACGATGCGGTGGCGCTGCTCCCGATCCAGGTAGGCAAACTCCCCGGTGGACCCGAGCGGCGTCAAGCCGTGGACACCCGTGTCGACCAGGTCGTTCACGAGACGCGTCAATACCCGCTCCTTGACCCGGCCGTGGTCGTCAACGGGTGACACCAGGTAAGGAAAAACGCCGTGAAAGGTCTCGTGAGTCATGTTCCGCTCCAGGGAAAACAGACATGCCTGACGCCGTCACCACCAGCCCCGGACCCGCGTCGCGGTCCTGTCGTCTCGTATCGCCAGGTACAGATGCGCCCGCTGAGCGATCTGCCGCAGCTCGGGCAGGCGAAACGGTCGGACAGGCCCGCTCGGAGCTGTGCATCGAATGCAGTGACAGTAGGGGTGAAGGACCTCGATTTCCAGCACCGAGCGTTCGTGGTTTGCCACGGCATGAACGGTCAGGAGCGAGTCGTCATGGACGTCGATGAGAAGGTCGTCCTGTCGCGCAGGCCTCCCCTGCACGCGGCGTGTGCGACATCGGCGCAGCCCCGAGCGTGGCGATCGCTGGGGGACGGCTGATCGTGCGACGGCCGCACGTTGACCAGACGTGTCGCTGCGGGCTGACGCGGCAACCTGGACTGGAGCCTTCCACGCCGATGCCTCGTTCCACCACCCGGGCTTCGCCGGCCGGGTTGGCACGACTCACTCGGTCTCGAGAACGCGGGCTTCGGGAACATCGCCCAAGGAGTATTACCCGGGGGCCCCATCGGGGCGGGGCATGGATTCAAGGATTGAAGACCCGACCTGTGCGGCAGGCTGACGGGTCTTGATTTGGCGGAGAGGGTGGGATTCGCACCAATTTTTATACGAGGATCCCTGACGAACCAACCATCTTCCAGAGCAGCTACTCGGATATCTGTCTGGTTTTATTATCTTTTCCTTGCATCTCCGGCAATCGACACCAATTCCTCCGCATCCAAAAGACTTCACGTTTACCGACTCAGTAACTACTGCTTGACTACTGATAGACTTCAACCGACCCCACGCAAACGAAAAAAACTGTGATGGTTGGAACCGTCCCGACCCGATAAGTCCACCAGTACCAGAGAGAAGGGATATGGAATGCGAAAGCGACCCGCAGTAAAGCTAACCATACGTTCTGTCAAAAACTTAGAGCCTGGAGATCGAGACTACTTCGTCAGTGATTCTGTGCTCCAGAACTTCTGCGTCAAGGTCACCAAGGCTGGCAGGAAGATCTTCAATCTCAACTATCGAGATGCCGCTGGCAAGCAACGGCGTCTTCGGATCGGCGACTTCGAAGCAATAACGCCAGACGACGCCCGAACCAAAGCACGCCAAGTCGTTGGACGGATTGCTGAGGGCAGTTATCCCGGAGAAACAACTCCTACCAAGGGTCACTTGTCTACCATCGGTGACATGCTCTTGTTCTACCGAGACGAACACTGCGTGCCGAATCAATGCAAGGTAATGCTCAGAATCATCAATCATTGCATGCTCGACAGCACACTTGCATCACTCCCACTTAATGCAACGCTGACATCCGCCAACGTTAGCGCCGCATTCCACGAACTGACTTACCGTGGTGTCGATGGAGCCACCCGTAAGGAACTCTCGCCGTCGTACAAGAAACACGCCCGGGACGCACTTTCTGCCGCCTGGAACTTTGCTGTCAAACACGAGCGAACCGACGTAGCACCAAAGTACCAAAAAGTATTACAAGCCAGTCGCAAACGTATCCCGCCGTCAAAGAAGGTAGCTAGGCCGATCACGCCCGAACAGTACAGCCGGATATTCAAGGCACTGGAAGACCTCGCATCTGCTGGCAATCGCAACCCGTTTGCCTTGATGTTGCTAGAAGCCTGCCTCTGGACCGGTATTCGTAGTGGGGAGATGGCGAAAGCGAAGGTCAACAATCTCGACCTTAGATCGGGCATCCTAGAATTGCCGGAACACAAGAATGCCTACCACGATGCATTCGAGAATCGGCGGCCCCTTCCAAGAAATTCCCTAGCAGTATTCAAACGAGCACTAGAGGAACGAGAGAAACGACAGATCACTCTGGAGCAAAGCCCCTACATCTTCGTTTCGTTGAAGGGTAATCGGTGGGGGTACAACAATGGCAAGAACAAAATTCATGCAGGCCCAATGTCGCATTCATTTCAGAATGTCTGGAGAGAGATTCGAAGTGAATGCGGCATTCCCAAGCATGTACTGCACAACACCCGTTCTGGAGTCATAAACGTTCTATTGAGAGCAGGAAGAACCGTGGATGAAATTTCCGCATTCACGGAGCAAACCCCAAGAAGTAATCCGAAAGTTTTATGTCGTTCCTATGAGTGCTGAGCAAGCCCGGGCTGTTGGCGACGTAGCAGGGGGTGCGATACAGGCGGCGATAGACGCAGACGGAATGACATACATCCAACCAAGCATCGCAGGCGTTGGCAGTAAACGTCGATCCTAGTGACGATAGATCATAGACATATGCTTGTCGCTCCGACACAAGAACGTCTCTGGACGTTTACGGGAGCGAGCGGCTGCCTGCCTAAGATTGGTCACTTAACCAGGAGCCCGCTCAGCTTGCGGCGCTAGGGCTTTCTGTCTTGAAAAATTACTTCACCACCCGTACCACGGATCAGTCCAACTACTCCCCGCTGATCCTGCTTGGGGCGTTTGGATCGCCCTCGACCTCAGGATGAGAGCACCACGGTGAATCTGACTTTCGTTTGCGAACACTCAAAGCTGGCATGTTCTGGTAGATGCCGTACACCCGGAACCGACCGTCCTCCTCGACCTTTATCCGCTCCATGAATCCCATGGAGCGGATACCAGTTCGAGAATCCCAGCGAAGCTTCGCTCTTTCAACCTTTCAAGGGCGACTGCTACCACAGAACTTTGGGGAAATTGCGTTGTGGCGACCGGCACTGCAAAGTGCAACTTGCGGATGGTTGCTGGGATGGAGCTTATAACTACGACCATAGACGGACCAAGTATGGTAAGCACGCTCCCAAATCTCGAACATGACTTTCTACCCGTAACGTTGAGTTCGTTGGGACTCCATATCAGGACGTGTTCGAACAAGAACAACAAGACGATGGCGGAAACGCTTCAACATTATCGATACAAGCGACTCGCCGACGAAGTAAGGCAAAACTATCCGAAATCCTAACTGAACCTCTCAGGGTGGCGCT
>CALOEH010000132.1:0-15930 GCA_942492195.1 uncultured Planctomycetia bacterium
TCTTGGGCCATGTACTGCAGAAACGATACTGACATCGTTACGATTCAGCCGCGCAGATGATACTGGTGATGGACCGCCGGATTTCGTGGGCACCAGTGTGAAGCGATATACCGAGGATATCGACGACGGTGGACGACATCACTTACAAGGTCCTCACCGACGTTCGCCGGCAGCCATCTTCCCTGCCACCCAGGTTGCTATCTACTCGGCCACCCGGTCCCATGCCGACCGTATTCAGCACCCGGCCTATGTCACAGAGATTGACACGACCCCAGGCTCGCACGGCCCGATCCGCATTCCGTCCACCGAACTCAGCGACCAACCGCAAGATGCCTGGTACGTGCAACTGGTGGTTGACCCTGAGAATTCCATAGAGGAGACGAGCGAGGACAACAATGTTGCCGTGCTGTCACCGCAGGCCGCGCATACCACACACCAGCTGCTTGAGTACCTTTCCAAGGAGATCATCTATCGGAATGATCTGATCGACTACGAAGGTGGGTTGGTGGAAGATCTGCCTGGCCGAGGCACGGTGGTGGACGTCGGAGGTTGGAAGATCGAAGAAGTCTGGCAGGACTCGTTCGGCTTCTTTGCTGCCGCGTTCACGTCGGTCAATGCCGAGCCGATTCTGGCATTTCGCGGGAGTGACGACTGGTTCGACTGGTTTGCCAATACCCACCCTGACGGCATTGGTGTGGCCCAGTATGGAGCACACCACATCGAGATTCAGGCTTGGGCAGGCGCTCATGCTGGGACATCGTTTACGGGGCACAGTTTAGGAGGAGCCCTCGCCCAGTGGTTTGCGGCAGGGACGACAGACGACGGTGCCCAAATTGGCGAGGTGGTCACGTTTAACGCTCCTGGTGTCCCGCAGGCACAAGCCGATTCATTTGTCCCGCTGCTCGCTCAAGGCGTGACGCACTACATTGTCAATGGAGATGTGGTGACCATGGGGGGCGAGGCGTTTCTCGAAGGCGATTTCGTCCGTTTCAATTTCGACGCTCCTATCTTTGCCGGCGTAGTCGATCGCCACACCAAACCACTGTTGATTCCGAGTGTGACGAACGGCGGGGAAACGAACGAGCGTCCTGGAGATCTGACGGCAGAACCTGCCCGCACGACAGGCTGGCTCAATAGCCCAATGTATTTCCATACAGACCTGAGCTACTTGAAACTGCTGACGGTCATCAATACCGCAGTTTGGGCGGTGGAAGACTATAGCGGAGTCGAGCTCGCGCCATTCATGCTGCTTCGCAAGACCATGGAGCAGAATCGGCAATTGATCGGCCAATGGGTAAGAGATCATCTACCGCGACTCACTGCTTCCTCCGATACCGTTTCGATTGGTTTTCCGAAGATCGACTTTTCTATTGGCTCGCTGCTGGATGTTTCTGCCACCGGAGTGAACGTCATTTATGATGGTCCCGGTGATCAACTGACGCTGCAGGGAAGAGTGGAACTCTCAGGCTTCTTGGGTGAGACCAAGGTGGTCGTGGATTTCTCCGAACGTGAAGGGGCCGTTGACCCTGATAAACCGTCGCAATCGAATCCCGGCTTCATTCGCTACACGCCATTGGTGACCGGCCCGGTGGATACGGACCCCAACGATGGTTGGGAAGCGGTGGGGCGAGCATCGCTTGAGAATTTGGTATTTGTTCCCAACGTGTGGGAAGTTCGTGAAGCGTATCTCGATATCAATACGCTGGAGAACACACTCGGCGGAGGTGCCACGGTTTTGATTCCCGGTGGGATCGAAGTCGAAGCGAGCCTCGAAACCCAAGATGGCCAACTGACACGGATCGCCATCGGCGTTGATGACCTCAATCTACCGCTGGGCCCCGCCTTCCTGCAATCTCTCTCAGGAGACCTGCAGCACTTTCTACCATCGGATACCGAACCGATCGTGTTCACAGGAGGTGTTGGGTTTTCGCTAGGACCAAAGGCCGTGGTGAGCTTGCCCAACTGGCTAGGAGGATACAGCTGGGAAGCCTACGTTGTCGATGTTCAGGCGGAAGGAACCTACACGCCGGGCCTACTGGCAGGATCAGGCACTCTCAACATCTTGAGTGGTCTTGGTTCCGGACAGATTGACGTCAGACTCAATCTGGAACAGGACGTGTTCACCGCGACAGGCAGATTCAATCTTCTGGATGGGCTGGTTGATGTGAGTGGCAACCTGCATGGCGACTCCAACGCCAACCTCAGCCTGGCGGCCGATGCCGCCGTGCTGCTGCCCAACATCCCCTGGTCACCCTTCGGGGGCTATACCCTAGGAAACGGTGCCACGCGGTTTCAATATCTCAACGATCATACGCTGGCCAATGACTACGTGGCTCTGTGGGGCACGGTGGACCTGGGAATCTTCGGAGAGAAAACCGTTGGGTTCAAATTCACCCTGAACGGAACGCCTAGTTTCATCGGCGGGGTCGGTGAGATTCCCGAATTGGTCCAACCATCCCCTAGCGTCCAAGCTCGCAACGTTGTGCCCAGCGGTTCGTTCCAAGTCGCCGCAGGCAGTCAACAACCATGCGTCTCCGCATGGAGTGGGATGGCTCGGTGAACAACGCCGACTTTGAGATCGTTGATCCGCAAGGCAACATCTACAACATGGCCGCCGTGGCGGCACACGCCGAGATGGAAGAAATTGCGGCGCTTGCAAGTTCCAATTCTCGCTCAATTGGTATCCTCAATCCAACGCCAGGCACCTGGACCATCCGGGCAACGCAGGAGACGGGACTCGGCGAAGTACAGTTCCGCGCGTTCGGTGACGTCGCTACACCAGAACTATCCATCGATCAGGTGGTTGCCGATGGTGGATTTCTGACCATCGACTTCACCGCCACGGATCCGGACTCGCAAGCTACCATTCACTTCTATGCCTCACAGAATCCAGACGATGTCGGCGGAATCTATTTAGGCACCGCGCCGGAGAGTGATGGAACGGGAACCTTGCAGCTACGGACCGCTGGCTGGAACGCTGGTGACTACTACATCCATGCCGTGATTGACGACTCCGACTCCATCCCTGTGATCGCGCATTCGCAGCTATTCACGGTGACGGTCCCTGAGAACCCTTGGCAGAACACGCAGTTGCCAGTGGACGTGAACGGGGACCAGGTGGTCGATGTTGTCGATGCCTTGTTGGTCAACCATGAGCTGTTGACGCATGGAATCCGCGATCTTTCAGGTCCCCCCGAGGCGAACGACCATTTCTTCGACGTGCAGGGGGATGGAGATCTTGACGTGACCGACGCGGTACTCGTCATCAATCATCTTCTCACCAACGCAACCGCCGCGGCTCCCGTCCCTTCCAGCGCACCCACAGAGACCAGTAAGTCCTGGAGTCAACCGACCGCTGAACGAGCGGACCTGATTGATGCGGTACTTACGGAAGACGAACTGATCGCACTCAGTTGGGCTGTCAACATTGACGACTCGCCGTTCGAATCACATTCAGACGTAGAACGCAACCGTCGAGTGCAGGTGCCTTAAGAGTTTCGCCTCTACTTCAGATGCACCCGAAACGTTTCTCTGGTCCGTAAACAGCTGAGACAACTGTTCTACACTAAATCTGCAAAAACAGGCGGGCGGGATCTTCGAGAAGGTCCTTGAGGGTGCGCAGGAATGTTACGGCTTCGCGACCGTCCACCAGTCGGTGGTCGTAGGTCAACGCCACGTACATCATGGGGCGAATGACTACCTGCTTGTTCAGGGCAATAGGACGGTCTTGGATGGCGTGCAGTCCTAGAATCCCGCTTTGCGGTGGATTGACAATCGGCGTGGAGAGCAAGCTTCCGTAGATTCCCCCATTGCTGATGGTGAAGGTTCCGCCGGAGAGTTCGTCAGGCGTCAGGCGATTGGACTTTGCCCTCTGGCCGAAGTCGGCAATCTGCTGTTCGATCTCGGCGAAACTCAGCTCCTCGGCATGCCGAAGCACCGGCACGACCAAACCTTTGCCGCCGCCGACAGCGATGCCGATATCATAGTACTTGCGATAGACGATGTTCTCGTCCCGAATCTCAGCATTGACGGCCGGGAACTGCCGCAATGCCTCGACGGCCCCTTTGACAAAGAACGACATGAATCCAAGCTTCACGCCGTGTCGCTCAACATACGCCTCTTTGTAACGGGCACGCAGCTCGATCACCTCCGTCATGTCAATCTCGTTGAAGGTGGTCAACAACGCAGCCTGCTGCTGCGCCTGCACCAGTCGGGCGGCGATCCGCTTGCGGATGAAGCTCATCGGCACAATCTCTTCGAGTTCGTCCTCGGCTTCATCGTGCCCTTGAGCGTTCTCTTCGGTTGCTGGTTCCCTGGAGACTTCCTCTGTCTGGTGGTTGGCAGAGTCCGCAGGTGCTTCGTCTTCCGAGGCGACCTCGGCCGATTGCGGCGTCTCTTGTTGATCGAGATGGCGCAGCACATCCTCTTTCAGCAGACGTCCACCAGGGCCTGTGGCTTCGACATCGGCCGGATCAAGATTGTACTGGGCAAGCAAACGCTTGGCGGCCGGCATGATCTTCACGTCGGCGGCATCTTCCGGCGTTTTGGCAGAAGGCTTCGTGGGCTTCGTTTTCTTCGCTGCCTTCTGGGCACGCTCTGCTTTTCGGGCTTGTTTGCGCTCGCTCTTTCGCTGGCTTTGCTTCTCCGCAGGAGCGTCCGTTGTGGAAGGCTCCGGCGTTTTCGCTTTTGGCTTGCTCTTGGAATCTGTCGACTTGCCGTTTGCTGATTCTTCGCCAGCTTCCCGAATCCGGCCAACCACCTGTCCGACTTGGGCAATCTCGCCATCACCAATCAGGATCTCATCGAGCGTGCCGGCGGCCGGAGCGGGAAGTTGCACGCTGGCCTTCTCCGACTCGACCTCCACCAGGTCTTCGTCCATCTCGACGCGGTCCCCTGGTTGCTTGAGCCATTTGCTGATCTGCACTTCGGTAATCGATTCGCCAACCGACGGAACCTTGATATCAATACTCATAGTTGGGCTTTCATCAAACGTGTAGCGTCAAGATGCGGAGAGGTCAGGCAATGGTCACTTGAATTACTCGAAATACTCGGGCTACTCAGATCACTCAGGGGCAAACGCACGCGATATAATTTCTTCTTGTTCAATCCGGTGCCGGCTGGCAGCGCCAGTAGCAGGGCTTGCCGAACTCGCACGACTGATCCCATC
Source organism: uncultured Planctomycetia bacterium (assembly GCA_942492195.1). GTDB lineage: Bacteria > Planctomycetota > Planctomycetia > Pirellulales > S012-138 > CALOEH01. The sequence continues at coordinate 5,168 of CALOEH010000132.1, forward strand.
GAAGGGAAACCGGTCCACCAATCGGTGGCAGAACCGAACCTTCAAGAAGAACCAGGCTCCCATGTTCTCAGGCTCTTCCTGAACCCAATACACGGGCGTTTCGTCGGCGTAATCTGCGAGCGTTTCGCGTAGCAGCTGATCCGGGAAGGGATACAACTGCTCCAGCCGGATCAAGGCGACATCGTCATGGTGGTCGCGTTCGCGACGCTCGAGCAAGTCATAGTAGATCTTGCCGCTGCAGACCAGAATCCGACGAATTCCAGGGCCGGCTTCGACTCCTTCGTCTGGCAGAATGCGTTGGAACTGCCCAAACGAGAACTCCTCGATCGGCGAGACCGCTGCCTTGTGGCGGAGCAAACTCTTGGGCGTCAACACAATCAACGGCTTGCGCCAACGTCGCTTGGCCTGGCGTCGCAGCAAATGGAAGTATTGCGCCGGAGTGGTCGGTTCGGCCACTTGCAAGTTGTCTCGGGCGGCCAGCATTAAGAACCGTTCGAGTCGGGCGCTGGAATGCTCGGGACCTTGCCCTTCGAACCCATGCGGCAATAGCAGCGTGATCCCGCTCAGGCGGCGCCATTTCTCTTCGGCACTGGCAATGAACTGATCAACAATCACCTGGGCTGCATTCCAAAAATCTCCGAACTGTGCCTCCCAGCAGACCAAGGCTTCGGGGTAGTCCAAACTGTAGCCATAGTCGAAGCCGAGCACGCCAGCCTCGCAGAGCGGGCTGTTGTAGATCTCCACCGGCGCCTGATGGGGCGAGAGGTGTTCGAGCGGCATGTATCGCTGACCGGTCTCGGTGTCATGTAGCACCGCATGCCGATGGCTGAAGGTTCCTCGTTCGCTATCTTGTCCTGTCAAACGGATCCGGTGAAACTCGGTCGAGAGTGTGGCAAAGGCCAGGGCTTCTGCCGTGGGAAAGTCTGCGGACTCTTCGCCAGTCCCCACCGCGCGGCGTTCGTCCAGCAACTTCTGGAGTTTGGGATGTACGTGAAATTCTTCGGGCACGGAGGTCAGACCGACCAGCAGGGATTGCAACCGCTCGCGATCAACGGCCGTCTCCACGTCGTCAACGGGTTCCAGACCACCGCTGTATCCATCCCAAACGCCTGCCAACGAAGCCTTACGGTTGGGCCGTTTTGGCGGATCCTTCTTGCGCGCCAGGTCGAACTCTTGTTGTAAGTGGGCGCGGCGCTCGGTGGCCATTTCGTCGGCTTCTTCGCGTGTGACTTCGTCCAGCTCAAGCAAGTGTTCGAGATATCCATCACGGACCGATTGTCGCTTGCGCACCGCGCGATACAGCAGTGGCTGCGTGAACGAGGGTTCGTCCCCTTCGTTGTGCCCCCAACGCCGGTAGCAGTAGAGATCAATGACCACGTTGCGGTGGAATGTGCGGCGAAACTCCATGGCCAGGCGGACCACTTGAGCCACGGCTTCAGGGGACTCTCCATTGACGTGAAAGATGGGGATTTGCAACATCTTGGCCACGTCGGTGGCATACATGCAACTGCGAGCTTCGTTGGGCCCGGTCGTGAATCCAATTTGGTTGTTGACCACCACGTGCAACGTTCCACCGACATGATAGCCGGGCAGTTGGCTCATATTGAGCATTTCCTGCACGACCCCTTCGCCGGCAAAACTGGCGTCTCCATGGATCAACAACACCATGCCTCGATCGCGGCGGAGGTTGCCCATGCGGTCTTGCTTGGCTCTCATCCGTCCCACCGCCACTGGGCCAACAAACTCCAAGTGGCTGGGGTTGAAGCACAGCGAAAGATGAATCTTTCGCCCTGCCACCGTGGTCCAATCGCTGCTGTGTCCCAGGTGATACTTGACGTCACCGCCGCCTTCGATCGCGATGGGGTCCCTGCCTTCGAACTCCCGGAACATCTCCAGGGGGCGCTTCTCCAATATGTTGGCCAGCACGTTGAGTCGCCCACGGTGGGCCATCCCGATGACAATCTCGTCAATGCTATGCGCGCCAGCCGTTTCGATCGCCAGATCAAGCAATGGGATCAGACTTTCGGCCCCTTCCAAGGAGAAGGTCTTGGCACCGACGTACTTCTTGCGAACGAACTCTTCGAAGATCGACGCATCGGTCAGGCGTTTGAGAATTCGCAACTGCTCAGACCGCGACAACTTGATCCGGTTCTCCGTGTCTTCCATCCGTTGCTGCAACCAGTCGCGGACCTGCAGATCGTCAATGTGCATGAACTGCGCACCAATCGATCTGCAGTACGTGTTCTGCATTCGCTCAATGATGTTTCGGAGAGTTTGAAACTCCGGCCCTCGAACGGTTCGGGTGGAACAGGTCCGGTCCAAATCAGCAACGGTCAGGCCATGGAACGAGACCGAAAGCTCCGGAGGCGTCGGACGATGCAATCCCAAGGGATCCACTTGAGCAATAATATGGCCACGCACCCGATACGCGCGAATCAACTGATCCACACGATCCTGCAGTTGGGCCGCATCTCGCAAATCAGATACCGGCGTGCTCAACTCTTCCTCGGTTTGTAGGCGACGCGCTGCCGGGGCCTCGTTTTGGGGGGAAGCCTTGCGGTTGGACAGCTTGGCACCATCGGACCCGGCGGGAGCTGGTGACGTTGGGCGCTGACCGTCTTTGCGAAACTGGGCCGCGAAATAATCGTGCCAATCGGAAGAGACCGAACCTGGATCGGCACGAAAACGCTCCAGCATGGCTTCCACATACGCCGTGCTGAGGTTTCCCAGATCGAGCACCTCTTTATCCATTGCTAGTAAACTTTCTGTGTGTCGAAGTGCTGTTGAGCCCTACGAAGAGGGCAAGACTCGCCACATCCGCCGGTGTGATTCGCACGATTGCTTCAAAACGAATCCAGGATACGTGGTCATCGATCATGATTCGGGTAGCACCTGGAATCAATCACTCTTGCAATTATAGGGCAGTCATCCGTGCGGGCGTTCAGTTCGCCAATTTCACCTTCCCTACGGCCCCTGCAACGGACGGCAAGCGGGTGGCCTGGCAGCAGCGGGCTCGTCGATAAATCGGTCTAGGCCCGGGGCGGAACTTTCGCCTATAAACCAAGTGTGGAAGGAATCCCGCTCGCGATTATTTCGACCGTCATGGATGAGGACTTGTCATGGGTCAACCTGCTCGACGTCTGGACCCGGTGCATCGGCTGACAAGCATGGTGGTCATTCCTGCCCGGTTGGCTTCGACCCGGCTTCCTCAAAAGCTGCTGCTCCGCGAAACCGGGCGTTCGCTCTTAGAGCATACCTACCGAGGCACTCGGCGGGCCAAACGCCCCCTGGGAGTTTGCGTGGCCGCCGATGACGAACTGCTGGTGGCAGATGTACGGCGGTTCGATGGGCAAGTGCAGCTCACACGCAAAGACCATGCAAGCGGTACGGATCGGGTGGCCGAAGTGGCAGCCAGGATGCCGGATGTGGATATCGTGGTCAACGTGCAGGGAGACGAGCCGGAAATTTCAGGGGAGTTGATCGATCAATGCGTCGAACTGCTGGAACGAACGCCTGAGGCCGAAATGGCCACGCTCTGTGCGCCGCTGCGCTGCCTGTCGCTATTGAATGATCCGGCCTGTGTGAAAGTGGTCTTCGACCAAGATGGGCTGGCCCTGTATTTTAGCCGCAGCCCCATCCCCCATGTTCGGGACTGGGACCCGGCGATGCTGCACCATCAGCCGCCGCTATTCCATCAACACATCGGAATCTACGCATATCGCCGCGATTTTCTGCTCCGATTTCACGAGCTTCCTCCCTCCGACCTTGAGCAAACAGAGAAGCTAGAGCAACTGCGGGCTTTGTCTGCCGGTATCAAAATCGCCATAGGGGTCGTAGACGATCCGACTCGTGGGAATCGACACGCCGGCCGACTATCGGGCGTTTGTCGAACGATACCGCAATCGCTAAGATGAGCGAATGCTAGCATCGCTTGTTGCCAACGTGGCAGGTGCTGCACATTGCGCTGCCTTGCCGTGGGGGCTTCGAAAGTCCCTGCGCGGATTGCGTCCCCCTGACCATACGGCGACCCGCCATTGGTGATTGCCCTCAAAGGAAATTCTCACCAGGATGAGCAAACATATCTTCGTGACCGGCGGCGTCGTAAGTTCTTTAGGCAAAGGTCTCACCAGTGCGTCGATCGGCATGCTGCTCGAGCGTCGCGGCCTGAGTGTTCGGATGCAGAAGCTGGATCCCTACCTCAACGTGGACCCCGGGACCATGAGCCCTTACCAGCACGGTGAGGTGTATGTGCTGGACGACGGAAGCGAAACCGACCTGGATCTAGGGCATTACGAGCGTTTCACCAACAGCCCCCTGACGCGAGATTCCAACTATACCACGGGGCAGATCTATCAATCGGTGATTGATAAGGAACGCCGCGGGGAGTTCTTGGGCAAGACGGTGCAGGTCATTCCGCACGTCACCAATGAAATCAAAGAAGTCATTCACAAGCTGGCCGAAGACGATGTGGACGTGGTAATCACCGAGATCGGCGGCACGGTGGGTGACATCGAAAGCCAACCCTTCTTGGAGGCGATTCGTCAGTTCTCGCTGGATGTCGGCAAGGAGAATTGCCTGTACATCCACCTCACGCTGGTCCCGTATCTCAAGGCCGCGGGCGAACTCAAGACCAAGCCAACGCAGCACTCGGTAGGGCAACTGCGGCAGATTGGTGTGCAGCCGGATATCTTGGTATGCCGGACCGAGCGTTCGCTCAGCCATGATGATCAACGCAAGATCGCGCTCTTCTGCAACGTGCCGATTGATGCCGTGATCGAAGAGAAGGACAAAGACTTCTCCATTTACGAAGTGCCGCTCAGCCTGGTCGAGCACGGACTGGATGAACTGATTGTCAAACGGCTAGGGCTCAAGGCCAACACCTTGGACCTGGATGACTGGCGTGATCTACTGCATCACCTGCGTAACCCCGCGCACGAGATCAGCATCGCTGTGGTGGGCAAATACGCCGAACACCGCGACGCCTACAAATCCATTTACGAATCGTTGGATCATGCCGGAATTGCCAACGATACCCAAGTACGAATCCAACCAATCCACAGCGAACTGGTCGAACGTGAAGGGCCGGAACGCCTGCTGGCCGGCTACGATGGCCTGGTGGTGCCGGGCGGATTCGGCGAACGCGGGATCGAAGGCAAGCTCGAAGCCATTCGATTTGCCCGCGAACGGGGCATCCCATTCCTGGGAATCTGCCTGGGCATGCAATGTGCCGTGATTGAGTTCGCTCGCAACGTGATGGGGTTGGAGGGGGCGCACACTACGGAGATTGCCAAGGACACCTTGCACCCCGTGATCTGTTTGCTGGACGACCAGAAGACCATCACGGACAAAGGGGGGACCATGCGACTGGGAGCGCAGCCTGCCCGTTTGGACCCTGACTGCAACGCTGCGGAGTGTTATGCCACGGAGGAAATCAGCGAACGGCACCGGCACCGATACGAGTTCAACAACACCTATCGGCAGCAGTTTGCCGCCCATGGAATGCAGGTCTCTGGCACCAGTCCTGACGGCAGCCTGGTCGAAATTGTCGAAGTGACTGACCACCCCTGGTTTGTGGCGGTGCAGTTCCATCCCGAGTTCAAGTCCAAGCCGACGTCCGCCCATCCGTTATTCAGTGGGCTGATTGCCGCGGCGGTAAAAAAAAATATCCGCCGGGCCGAAGCGACTGAGCCAAGTTCGCAAGCGGAAGTTGATTCAGCAACGATCGAGAATGAGTGAGCGGTTTTGGCACGAGCCCACCGGTGCTTTGACACGGCAAAGTTTTCGGATGCAAGCGGCGATTCCGACTCCACTGCAGCATGGCCAAGCGAGCGAGGCCATGGCACCCAACCCGATATCTAAGCGTTGACGCAGCACTAGCCCGTTTTACGGGAACCGTTTTGATTACTCCACGACCAACGCTCAGCCATTGGCTATGATGTAGGCAGCGTCGCCCCACTTCGAACGGTCAGCCATCTGTCACCATGATTTCACCTGCCATTCTCGAATTGATTGACGAACTCGAGCGCTTGTTGGGTTCTGAGAACGTCTTGCACGCCCGTAGCGATTTGATGGTCTACGAGTGTGATGGTTTCGTGATCGAGAAGAACTCGCCGGACGTGGCTGTTTTTCCTCGCAATACCCAACAGGTTGCCGCTGTGGTGCAGGTGTGCAACCGGTACGAAGTTCCCTTCTTGCCGCGTGGTGCCGGAACCAGCCTGGCCGGTGGCTGCTTGCCGGTGGGAGGGGGCGTGATGATTGTCCTCACCCGCATGAAGGAGATCTTGGAGATCAACCTCCGCGACCGCTATGCCGTGGTCGAACCGGGCGTGGTCAACGTCTGGCTCAACAACGCGCTGCGGGGAACGGGGTTTCACTACGCACCGGATCCTTCGAGCCAGGGAGCCTGCACCATAGGCGGCAATGTGGCGACCAATTCGGGAGGGCCACATACGCTAAAGTACGGCGTCACCGTCAACCATGTGCTGGGGTTGGAAGTCGTCCTGGCGGATGGTTCCATCGTGCGGCTCGGCGGCCCCGCCGAAGACCAACCAGGACTTGACCTGCCAGGGACCGTCGTCGGCAGCGAGGGAACACTGGCCATTGCCACCAAGGCCTGGGTCCGCTTGACCCGCAATCCACAAGGTTACCGCACCATGCTCGGTGTGTTCGACTCGGTGGATGACGCCACGGCGGCCATCAGCGCCATCATTGGCGCCGGCATCATCCCCGCCGCGTTGGAGATGATGGACCAAGGAATTCTGGCCGCGTTGGAAGAAGCGTTCCACTTCGGATTCCCCTTGGATGCCCAAGCGATCTTGTTGATTGAAGTGGACGGACTCGAAGCGGGACTCGACGAGCAACGTGATCAAATCATCGAACTTTGCCTGGGCAATTCCGCCCGCGAAGTTCGCCAGGCCGTGAGTGCCAAAGAGCGGCAACTGTTGTGGAAGTGCCGCAAGCAGGCGTTTGGTGCTGTGGGGCGATTGAGCCCAAGTTACTGCACGCAAGATGGGGTCGTACCGCGGACGAAACTACCGCACATCCTGCGGCGGATCTTCGCCATTGGTGAGAAGCACAACATCCGCATCGTCAATGTGTTTCATGCCGGCGATGGCAACATTCATCCGATCTTGCTCTTCGACGAGCGCGATAAAGAGCAGGTAGGCCGCGTGCTGGCCGCTAGTGAAGAGATTCTCGATGAATGCCTGGCCTGCGGGGGCAGCGTCACCGGCGAACATGGCATCGGCGTCGAGAAGCTGCACTTCATGAGTAAGCTGTTTACGCCGGAAGACCTTGAAGTCATGGGCCGCCTACGAGATGCGCTCAACCCCCACGGCCGGCTGAGCCCTCACAAGATGCTCCCCACGGCCGGCGCGTGTGGCATCGAGCAGCATGCACCAGGACGCAAGGCTGCCCTATAACCCGGCAATTCTTGGAACCTTCAACTTCGGCAACCTACCTGTGAGCACGGCGACCGACAGCCTTCCCCTGACCGACACGCAGACTCCTGCTGATCAGGAGTCGCTCACCGAGGCATTGCGCGCTGCGTTGGCGTCCGGCACGCCCGTCTATCCGCTAGGGGGCGAAACAAGCCTGGACCAGGGACTTCCGGCCACTCTGCCAGGGTTGGGACTATCACTGCGCGGCCTGAACCGGGTGGTGGACTATCCCGCCCGAGATATGACCATCACGGTCGAATCCGGGATCACCATGTCTGCGTTGTCCGAAACCTTAGCAGCTCAAGGGCAGTGGCTACCGATCGAAGTTCCGCAGGCCGAGCAGGCGACGCTGGGGGGTGCCGTGGTCACCAACTTCAGCGGACCCCGGCGATACGGATACGGCACGATACGCGATTATGTCATTGGGATTCGTGCTGTTGACGGTCACGGTACAACATTCAACGCGGGTGGCCGAGTGGTCAAAAACGTGGCCGGCTACGATCTCTGCAAGTTGATGATCGGCTCGTTCGGCACGCTGGGGGTTGTGACGCAGTTGACGCTCAAGGTCAAACCCCGCCCTCCCGCCACCGCGCAGATTGTTGGCGACCTGACTACGCTGTCCCAGGCCGAACCGCTGTTATCTGCCCTGGTCGAACTTCCTGCTCCGGCTGCGGCGATCGAGTTGCTGAGCGGTCCCGTTTGGGAAACCGACGAAGTGCTGGGAGACGCCACGCCGGGAACATTGGCCCGGTTGGTGGTGGCCTTAGATGGTACGGCGGCCGAAGTCGATTTCCTGACGGCAGCGATCGAACAGAGCTGGCAATCTGCGGCCGTGACAAACATTCGCCGAGTGAAGGGCAAAGAACAAACGGCCCTCGAGTCCCGGATGCGCGAGTTCCCCACATCCGCGGATGCTCTGGTGATCAAGGCCAGTATGGTTCCGAGTGGAGTCACCAACTGGTTGACCGTGCTCCATCAGGTAGACCCTCAAGCCTCGGTGCTGGCCCACGCCGGCAGTGGGATTGTGATCGCCCGGTGTGCCTTGCCTGCGGCTCAGGCTTCTGCCGCGCTCGTTCACCAACTGCAACCAGCCGCCCTGGCCCAACATGGCAATCTTGTCGTGCTGTCGGCACCCTCTGGCATGGAGCAAACCTGCCGGGCTGTTTGGGGAAGCGCCTTGGAATCGGCGGGCATCATGCGTTCGATCAAATCGCAATTCGATCCTCATGGCCTGCTAAACCCGGGCCGCTTTGTGTACGGCACAACATGAACGAACCCACGACGCAAGCCACAACCCCGGCAGCCGCTCCTGCTCGGCCCGGCACCAATATTGACTACCAGCTCTTTTTGGACTGCGTGCATTGTGGGCTCTGTACGGCCTCGTGTCCCACGTACGTGGAGACGGGCAACGAGAACGACAGCCCTCGTGGGCGAATCTACCTGATGCGTGCGGTTGCTGATGATCGGCTCCCGGTCACGCACGAGGTTCGCCGGCATTTGGAACTTTGCTTGGACTGCCGAGCCTGCGAAACCGCCTGCCCTTCAGGGGTGCAATACGGAAAGCTGATTGAGCCATTCCGCGTGGCCATGGAGCAGGGAGATGCTTCGCCGACAGGAGAGAGCAAGTCCAACGATTGGTTTCACCGTTGGATCCTATTTGGCCTGTTCCCTTACCCAAATCGAATGCGGCTTGCCTTGGGGCCTGCGCGAATTGCCCAACGGTTGGGGCTGATGCGATTGGCAGAAGCGACCGGCTTGTTCCGCCTGTTGCCATCTCGGCTCAGGCAGTTGACGTCCATGCTTCCTCCACCGAGGAAGTCCGAGCCGGCATTGCCAGAGATTCTGCCTGCCAAAGGTCCCCGCCGAGCCCGAGTGGCCCTGTTCACCGGATGCGTGGCCGATGTGATGTTTCGGCATACCCATTGGGCAACTGCCCGAGTGTTGCAGGAGAATGGGTGCGAAGTGATCATCCCCCGCAGTCAGGTTTGCTGCGGAGCGATTCATTTCCACGCCGGCAGCAGCCAGCCAGCCCGCGATTTGGCAGACGCGACCTGGCAGCCTTCCCGCTGGATGACATTGACGCGGTGATTGTCAACGTGGCCGGATGCGGGTCCATGCTCAAAGACTATGGGCATCACTGGCAGGACCAGCAGACTCCACGGCGCGAACAGTTCGCAGCCAAAGTCAAGGACACGACCGAGTTTCTCGATGAACTAGGGCTAATCCCGCCCAAGCACGAAGTCCCAGCAGTTGCCACGTACCACGACGCATGCCACCTGCGGCACGCCCAACAGATTGCTGATGCGCCGCGCAATCTGCTTGCCCAAGTGCCGGGTTTGAAACTGGTGGAACTCAACGAATCGGAACTTTGTTGCGGAGCGGCGGGTACCTACAACTTGACCGAAGCCGAAATGTCCGCCCGATTGAGCAAGCGCAACTGGACAACATCTTGCGGACCGGTGCCGAGATGGTGATTACGGCCAATGCCGGATGCTTGCTACAGATCCAGCGCGAAGCAAGAGCTCGTGGTCAGCGGCTGGAGATTGTGCACCCGCTCGATGTGCTGGACCGCAGCTATCAGGGTCAGCCGTGAGACTTCGTGTGCTCAACGTGGCCTACGCAACGTGACCTACGCAACGTGGCTTACACTTGTGATTTGGCAATTATTCGAACGGCTGCGGATCAATCTGCCGGAGTTCATAGACGGGAACTTCACGGCTACCGCGCTCTGGCAATTTGAGCCGTCCGTAGGCGGTCACGAATTCCCCGGACTCAATGCCTTCCATCAATGAACTGTCGCGAATCCGCACGATTCCGCCGACAGCGTCTGTGGGAGCATCTAGCGGACGGTATCGTAGGTGCCAGAACCCTTGCTCGGCGGAGAGTTCGATCTTGCCGCGGAGCAACTGGTAACCTTCAGCCTGGCCGTAATGGTTCTCAATCAGGGGAGACTGTGCTACGTCGTGGCTGAGCAGGCGGGACTCGCTGCGGACTTCTGACGCTGGCTGCAACGTAACGAAGGCGCTCTCCGTCGGCTCAGGCTGCACCTCGCGATAGCTGGCGGTGCGGATCATCGAGGGTGGTCGAAATCCGGCGGCAGCCCCTTGATTCGCGGCAGGCAGATCCATGATGTCAATCGGCTCGTGCGCAGCGGGTTCTCCCGGGTTGATTGTCGCACTAGCGAACGTGGCCCGAGTTCGTCCTCGTTCGGTGAACGCTGCCTGACTGTCCCCCTTGGCCGGAGGAGTGTAGTTCAACTGGTCCGTGCGGTAACGGTCGCCGGTGGCCGGTTCGCGGCGTGGTGGTGCTTCACCAGATTCGTCG
>CALOEH010000133.1:0-6082 GCA_942492195.1 uncultured Planctomycetia bacterium
GCGGGATCAACCCAAGAATCACAGGGAATCTTGGCCTCACAGAGATCGCACCCTTCATCTGGGCATATCGAAATGAACCCATTCGTTTGTGCGTTGCTGGGAGTCGCCCCCGAAAGATCTCCCGGATTAGCGAGCCGAATGATTATATGTCCAATGGTTGTGCTTATGTGCAGGATGGGTATGTCATTCCTACTTGCATTGTCCACAGGGTGTGGGAAAACGCAGCAATTCAACTTGCACGAGTCGAAAGCCGCTCAAACCCTTGTGGAAATGGGGGCTACCATCATTGTGAACAGCGAAGGAGAAGTCGAACTGGTGTCGTTCCAGCAGGCCCAAGGACGATTCACACCTGCCAACAATATCACCGTTACCGACGACGCGTTGAAGCACCTTTCGTCCTTCAAATCTCTCCGACGACTGGAATTGCCTCCGACGACTTCCAACGAAGGACTGAAACAAATTGCCGGCCTTACGAGTCTGGAGGAGCTGCATCTGTTAGGTAGCCGTTATCAGCCTTCGGTCACCACCAGCGTCAGCAGTACATCTCTAGTTCACATGAAAGACATGGTCAATCTGCGTGAGCTATGGTTTCCATCCGGCTATCGGATTGAAGACAATAGCGACTTGGCTCACCTGCGAAACCTGAAGAATCTCCAGTCAATGTCCTACGATTTTAGCCGCCAAATCACAGATGAGGGACTTGAACACCTATCGGCTTTGAAAAGCCTTCAACGGCTGAACCTGCAGGATTCTGAGATCACCGATCAGGGCCTCGTGCACGTCGAGAAGATGAAAGGGCTGAAGGAACTTTCCCTTTATGGCACCAAGGTGTCTCCAACTGCCGTAAAACGCCTCAAGTCGGCTCTACCAGAGTGCGACGTGCTTGAACCGTAGTTGTTTCCAGTCGCTTCGGCCACATAAACCAAATGCTCGGCCGTCTCGGGCGACGTGGAAAAATGGCCGGTTTCATCGCGCAGCCGGGGTCCCATGTAGAACGGTTGCCTCAACTGTTCGCCTGCAGTATTCGAATGTTGTTCTTGAATCCTGAACCGTTGGGACAACGGTTCTGCAGAATCAAGCGTGAGTCAGTTCACCAAACTCGATCAGGTTGCCTTGGGCGTCGAATTCGATCTCGCGCAGGTCGGTCAGAATCTCCAGGTCGCTACGCTGCTTGGCCTCGGCCAGGTACTTGGCTGAGCATTCGACTTCGGCCAGATGCAGCGTGTCTTCGATCCACATCACCCCGGTGTCGGGTGTCGGAGTCAGGCCGATGGTGCCGAAGGCTGCATCCAGGATTTCTCGTTCTGTCTCGAACGAGACCGGCAACATGGCCCCGACGGGACCACCGCCGGTGAGGCAATTGATCTTGGTGATCTCCAGGTTGACCTCGTCCACCACCCGTTTACTGCAGAACTCCGCCTGGCCGATTCCGGCGGCGTTGCCGTGCGTCTCTGGCGTCAGTCCCCGTACGATGATCCGTTTGATCTTTCGGGAACTCGTCATCTCCCGGCTCGGTGGTCCAGGAACTTGCGGCCCACTACGTTGGTATCCATCCCCGAACCGCTGATGTTCTTGCCGAACTGATTGATGAGCAGCAGGTCTGCCTCGCGAAAGGGAAGCTTCGGCATCCACTCTTTGGCCAGCACCAACAGTTCTTTTTCCCTGGCCTCGAATTCCTCAGGCAAGACGCCGGCCAGTTTAGCCGTTTGGTCATAGCTGTTCTCCACAATGCCCAGGCCAGCCAGGATAGGGCATTTGTCCAGCACCAGATGTGCGACGCTTCGCACGATTTGGGCGAAGCTGTAATCTTGAATCGCCCGATGGTAGATCTTGGCACCGGCGTGCTTGCCAAGCCCAATCAGCATCATCTTCATCAGGCCGCTTTCGATGTCCCCCACGAAATTGGTGTGCGGCTTGATCCGCCCAGCGACAAGAACATGGTCTGCCTGATAGGCCTGTTTGTCGAAGTGGACGGGGATGCCTTCTGGCGTTTCGCAGAGCACCACGGTCTCCATGCTCGAGCGAATGGGGCAGCCGACAAATTCCTCGGTGATGCCATACCCTTCGACAATCGCCCGTTGCCCTTCGGCCGTTCCTCCTCCATGGCTCCCCATGGCTGGCACAATGAACGGCTCGAGCCCCAGGCTTTGCAGATGCTCGATGGCTGCTTTGATGATGATATCGATGTTGGCAATGCCTCGGCTGCCGACGGTCACGGCCACGCTTTGACCAGGCTTGACTCGGCTACCAAGGTTCAGTTGGGCCAACTGCTGCTTCACCTCGCCGGGAATATCTTCCACGCGAGGGTTCTCAAACTTCTGGCGAACGCGAAACATCAGGGGATAGTTGGTCATGACGATGGATTCCTGCTCTAGGGGTCCTGCTGATCTTAATATCGGAAGCGCCCCCCGTCCACACATCCAAATGCCTCGAACGTTCCGACGTCTCAGCTCGTAGTTCCTCGCTGACGCTTGTCAGAGGATGCCGAAACCGGTGCCACCTCGCTGACGCTTCGGGTTGGGACGATCCGCGGAATCTGGACGAAATAAGCTGCCACCGTTTGCCAACTTGCCATGGTTGTGCACAAAATGGCGTAACCCAACGCGCTTGCGCGGCAACTGCTAGTAACCTCGGTAATATCTCTCGGCACGCGAACCCCGCTGTTGGGCCAGGTAAGCCAGGTTTCGAGAAGTCGCTCAAATTGGGACGTCATTGCGACCCACCAAACTTTCAAAGGCAATCAGAGCCCATGCGAATGCCTGTTCTTCAGAGATTGCTTGCTTGTTCATCGATTTTTTCGCTGATTCTCTTCGGTTCGCTGCCGCAGGGACTTCCTCCGCTGGTGACCGAGTGCCGAGCGGATGGCGAGTGGGAAGTCACCCCGCAGAGCGAACTCGCTCTCGAGCGGGGCTTGGAGTGGTTATCCAGAAACCAGGGTGTCGAAGGAAACTGGGGCTCCAATGACCTGGGGCTGGTTGGAATCGGTGCCTTGGCCTTCTTGTCTGCCGGTCACATGCCAGGCCGGGGCAAATACGGTCAGACGGTCGAAAGGGCCTTGGATTACATCCTCGAGAACGCGGACAAGTCCACCGGTTTGCTGAACATCTCTTCGCCTCAGCGAGATATGTACAACCATGGCCTGACCACTTTTGTGCTCGGGCAAGCTCATGGCATGACCAATGATCCGCGGATCAGTCCGGTGTTGGATCGTGCCTTGAAGCTGATCGCCGCCACGCAGTGCGAAGACGGAGGCTGGGATTATCGGGCCCATCATCAGTCACGAGGGCATGATTTGAGCCTGGCCGTGATGCAGGCCAAGGCGCTACGAAGTGCCGTCGATAGTGGGTTGGAAGTGGCTCCCGAAGTCACCGAGTTGGCCATCAAGAGCGTGCGGAACTACTATCGAGCTCAAGGGGCACGGTCGGGGATGAGCGAAGAGCAGCTGAAGAAACTGCCTGGCCAGTTCACCTATGCTGGCGGGCGAGGCACGATTGCGATGGGGGCGGCAGGCGTGGTTTGCATGCAGGAATTCGGCCAGTATGACGACTGGCGGATCCGCCGGACCATGGAAGTCATTCAGCCTGCGGTGTTGGCACTCAAGTCCCGTCGCGGAACCGGCGACGTGCCGTTTGACGCGTATACCTTATACTATGTGGGTCAGGCGGTGTACCAGGTGGGAGGGGAAGACTGGCAGCGCTGCTACCCGATGCTGCGAGACACCTTGGTTGAGAATCAGATCCGTGACCCTAAGGATCAACGTCGTGATGGGCGTTGGCGAGACACCCGACATGTCAGCGGTCTGCCAGGTGAAATGTACGGGACTGCGGTCGCCTGTTTCATTTTAGCCATGCCTAACCGATATCTTCCGATCCTTCAGGAAGGTAAGATCGACAGTCTGCGTGAGCGTTTTCAAGCACCGTAGTCCTTTGCCACACGTACGACCTACCTTCCCCCTTTGATCCCACCGCCACACTGGCCTACATGCTGAACTTTTTTGCCATCTCGTTTCTGGTTGCAGGTGCTGTTGCCGCGGTTGCGCCCACGTTGATCCATCTGCTCAATCGGCAGCGGTATCAAGTGGTTCCCTGGGGAGCCATGGACTTTCTCCAGGCGGCCATCAAGCGCAGTCGTAAGATCATCCAGCTGCGTGACTTGCTGCTGCTGGCGTTACGCACGCTGTGCGTTTTGCTGTTCGCCTTGGCCATGGCGCGGCCGTACTTCGAATCAGGCAGCGCTTCGGGAGATCCGGACGCCGCCGTGCATGCGATTGTGTTGGTCGACAATAGCCTCAGCATGAGCTACGCCAGCCTGCAAGGTGACCTGCTGGGGGAAGCCAAGGCGAAAGCGGCGGAATTCATTGAAGACTTGCCGCGCGGCAGCTACATCTCGGTCCTTCCGCTCTGCGGCCCTGCCAGTGACTTTTCGATCGAGCCTTACCGCACGCCTGAGGATGCGGTCGAAGCGGTCGAATCCATTCGTGTGGTCGATCGGCAGGGGAGTGCCGCAACCGCGGCAAGCCTGGCCGTCGAGGCAGCCGCTCTGGCGCCGGAGTTGCCAACCAAGCGGATCGTCCTCATTGGCGATCAGCAACCGGCTGACTGGCCACAAGGATCGGGCGATGCCATGGCGGACCTTCCCGAACTTCAAGTGGCTCAGGTTACCGCGGCCGATGCAGAGAACGCCTGGGTGGAATCTCTGGAACTTCGCGATGGTTTGGCAGATATCGAAACTCCGGCCGTGCTGCTGGCCACCATTCGTTACGAAGGTCCCGAACCTCGTCGTGGCGTGCAAGCCACGCTCGAAGTGGACAATGTAGAAGTGGCCAGTCGGACTTTGGATCTACAGCCAGGCCAGGCTCGAGAGGTGGATTTCGAATACAAGTTTGACGTGGTGCCGGACCCCGGTCGTCCGACCTTTAGTCAAGTCAAGGTTCGGCTCCCGGCGGACCGTTTGCCAGCGGACGACGAGCGATTTCTGGTGGCACCGGTGCTGGCTTCGGTGCCGGTGGTGTTTGTGGATCAGTACGGAGCGACCGATGAGGACCCGCTGAACAATCGCTTTGGCGAGACGTTGCAACTCCGGCGGTTGCTGGCACCCACGTCGTCTCAAGTAGAATCCACGCGTCAACTCATCGAAGTTCGCCACACCACGTTGGATCGTTTGGTTCGGCGTGGCAGCACGCCTGCGGGTGCCGGTGACGATGCGGATGCCGAGGATCCGCTGCTGGCCCTGACCGGTGACGATGTCCCGCTCGACAGTGCCAGACTGGTGGTGGTGGCAGGTGTCGCCAAGCCGGATCAGGGTGCTGTGCAGATGTTGCGAGAGTATGTCTTGCAAGGGGGGCAGTTGTTGTTGGCAGCAGGCGGCACGTTCGAACCCTCGGCCTGGCAGCAAACGGCCTGGCAGGAGGGAGCTGGCATTTTGCCCCTGCCGCTGGAAGCCGAGACCATCGGCCAGTTGCCGGCCGACGCACCGGACCAACTCCACCCGTTCTTCTTGGACTTCGACAGCCTGGCACAGCACCAGTACTTTAAAGCGCTGGAGCTGCCGGTGACCGGGACCTCGCGGATCTGCTTGGCGAGCCGCTGATCTTCGAAGCGGTGGTGGCCGATGGCGAGCCATGAAGGACGCTTGCGACCCTGGCGAAACACGAACAAGAACGGATCGCAAACCAACGGGAGTTCGTTCAACAAGCCGCTGATCGGGCGTTGCGCGAAAGCCAAGGTCAGCTGACGGCCGAAGAGTTGGCACTTCGCCCCGCAGACGCGCAGCGGATGGACGAAACACGCCCTCAGTGGCTGCTTTGGAACGAAGTCACCTACGACGATCAAACGTCGCCCGCCGAGCTTGCGCAACAGTACGAACCGCGCGTGCTGGCCCGATTCAGCAATGGCGAACCTGCCCTGGTCGAACGGAAGTTGGGGGCAGGGCGAATTGTGATGCTGACCACCGGCGTGTTCACCGGCACCAACGGAGACGGCTGGAATACCATTCCCCGTACCGATGCCGTGGTGCTGTTCGATCGGGTGTTGCGAAGCATGATCGAGAAGTACCTTGCCGCAGCGGAACAGGGTACGGTGGA
>CALOEH010000134.1:0-15678 GCA_942492195.1 uncultured Planctomycetia bacterium
ATCGGCTCGTTCCTCAGGAACCGGCCGAGCTCTTCGGCCAGTTCGCCTGCGCTCGCGTATCGCCGGACGGACTCCTTCTGCAGGCATTTCAGGCAGATCGTCTCCAGATCGACCGGCACGCTCGCGTTGAGTTGCCTTAGCGCGACGGGCTCCTGTTCCATTACCTGCAAGAGCGTGTCGATCACGGTCGCCGCCTGGAATGGCGGTCGGCCAGTCAGCAGGCAATAGAGCATGGCTCCAAGTGAGTAGACATCCGATAACGGCCCAACGGCAGCCATGTCACCGCAGGCTTGCTCAGGAGGCATGTAGCTGGGAGTACCGAGAACTTGACCAGTGGCAGTAAGTCCGCTGTCTGACGCACTACGCTTAGCCAACCCGAAATCAGTGACGCGAGGTTGCCCAGATTGGTCGATCAGTACATTAGCAGGCTTCAGGTCTCGATGCACGACGCCGTGAGCATGCGCGGACGCTACCGCTTCAGCGATCTGTTGCATCAGCTTCGCCGCTTTATCTGGTTCGATTGGACCCTCATGGACCAGATCAGCCAGCGTGCCCCCTTCTACCAGTTCCATGGACAGGAACCATTGGCCCCCTTCCTGGCCGAACTGGTACACCGGCACGATGCCAGGGTGTTTTAGCGCCGCAGCCGCAGCCGCCTCTGCCCGAAAACGCGCGACTTCTTCGTCCCCATCTGCTACATCTGCGGCGCGAATCGTCTTGAGGGCAACTTCCCGGCCACCCAGCGAAATCTGCCGAGCCCGATAAACCACGCCCATCCCGCCACGACCGATTCGCTCCAGAATTTCGTAATCGCCAAGTGTTTGAGACGGTGAAGCCGCGGCTGTATTCGACGACCGTGAAGCTGTATCCGTACTGCCGTTTCGATAAGGAGCGATCGTATCTGCCAGAGCAAACACTCGGCGAATCGTTGCCTCGTCGCCGGGAAACTCGGCCAAGTACTCATCCGCAGATGGAGACGCACCAGATGAGCGGCGTAGCTCAATTTCCAGTTGCAACAGCTCTTTCAGTAAGGTTTGCCGATCCACGTCTACATGCTGCTTGAGAAACTTTCTGATTCGCGGCTTCGGTCGCCCCGCAACTGTAGTTCGCCACGCCGATTCAAACAGATCGGCGACTTCACGGAGATTTGCAGATTGCATCATGCCAACGCCCGTATTGGATGGCCTGTAGAAGTGTCTTGCTAGCTACTGTAATGAGGCTAACGTGGCACCCAGCGTGGTCAAATTTTGAAACCATGGAGACAGGGCAGGGAACTTCCTCGGATCTGAAGATAACGGAATTGTCAGTCCCCATCCGACCAAGACCAACCACATGTTGGGCATTTTGATATACCCGCGGGAATCTGCTTTCCACAAGACAGGCAGGCTTCTGGTGTTTCGGTTGGTGTTTGAGGACTTGATTTCAGCTCGCTACGTACAGAAAAGACAAGCAATATGGCAAATTGAACTGGCAGCGCAAGAGACGTGTTGCTACGGCGTTTCTACGTCTGAGCTGTTTTCGGTTTCAATCCCTTCGAGATCAGGGCAACTGCTGAGACCCTTTAATCTGGGAGAGTCGTGCAGACACGCTACTAGGTTTCAATCCCTTCGAGATCAGGGTAACTGCTGAGACCCTACCACTTTTAACAACAGCACTGCAAATGATTTATGCTGCGGTTTTTCGCAATCCCCCATCCACGCACGTCTTGTTAGCAGCTCTCGAACCTCTTGCCGAGCCGTTGAAGTCGGGAAGTTAGTCTTCGACCGATCCTTACCATCACAGCACGGCAAGGAACTGCAAGACTAGCCCTTGGATACAAGAAAGGATAAGTACAAAGACGATAAGTTCGAAAACCTCCATCTCGAACAATTCCTTGAGTAACCAGACAGAAAGAAAAATGAGTCCCCACAAGAAAATCGGAGGGAAGACGAGTGCCATCAACATGGACATCGCACCGGGAAACGTCGCGACGGCGGCAAGTTTTACGATTGCTGACTTGAATGTTCCGAAGTTTGTGCGGAGTACCGCCGCAGTGACCAAGCAAGCTGGGATGGCGAGGACGAGCATTACCACTGCCTTAATGAGAGGCACGACTGTCATGACTAGACCACCGGATGGTCCAGCAGCTGCAATTCCGAATCCAACGTAGACGACGAGTGCGATGCCTGTTAACAGCAGTGGGTACCGCGTATCGGACGTTGTCGATTCATCTTGCCGGACTTCATCATCGTAGTAATCGTGCATGATACGGATCCCTACTAGCTAGCTAGCTAGGCTCTGTCCAAAAACTGGTTTTTTGAATTTCGCGAGCCATTAATGATGCAGTGCAGGTACTACAGTTTCCTGCCATGAACAGACCGCTAAGAACTTCGCAGGTATGACCGCGCTTGCCTTCATCCGCCAGTACCTGAAATACAATCTCATGAAGTGTTTTTGGATGGACCTCGTCTAGCATAGGCGATGGTTACGAAGTGATCAACCATCGTGGTGTCTGGATGTCTGGAGGTGTCTGAGACACCGTGTCTGGTGTCTGGGCAAATTCTATGGCGGGGTTAATTCGTTTCAGGGTCAAGGGTTTGCCAGTGTTGGTTCCATAGGCAGCTGTCTTCGAGCGCGGAGAGCGCCATCATGGCTTCGGCATTGCTGTGCCCCCCAACGCCGACAGTTCCCTTTCACGCTATGCGTGGTCGTCTTGCATTCGGACTCCGTCGGCTCTGATCCTATGTCCCAACCTCGTTCTTGAAACGCTGGATAGTGGATCAACTCACGACGCTCGGCCGCGTATTGCAATAAGGGATCCACTGCTGCTCGCTTGCTAGGTTCCAGTGTCTCACGCCATGCGACAAGCCTCGCCCAAGCAGCTTGGTAGCCTTCATGCTTGTAGATGATGAAGTTCTTGCAGCACTCGTTCTTGCGATCAGGTCCAGGCTCAATGCCTTCCTCCTTGCCTTGAGGATGATTCGTACGGTCTGACGTCTGATCATCTTAATCCCCAGCTTCCGTAACTCGCCGATCATGCGGGTGTACCGAAACCCGTAGTCTTGGCAATCTCCAGCATGAGAGTGCGTAGTTCCCTTGGCTTCCGCTGCCCACCCTTGGGATTCTTCGGCACTGGCTTGCCAGACTTGGCATCCCGGACCCAGCGGTAGAACGTGGATGGCGAAACTATGGTGATCAGTTCTTCGATGGCTCGAGCTACAGCCTTGCCAAGTCTTAGAGATGTTCCCTTTCGGCGGGCTTTGTATGCACTTGGTCGGGAATCCTTGCCCGCAGAATCTTGTTCTCCTCTTCGAGATATTCGACATATCTTGCCAACTCCCCGTCGGTCGCCGAGACAATCAAAGCCAGCAACGGGTGGAAGACCTGGGCCGTCATGGTATGGTCGTATCCTGTACTTTGGAGCGGGATTACACATCCCTTGTACAGGGCTAAGGGGTCGCTGTCGGGTTGAAAAGCGACGTCCGAAACGGGTGCTCAGAACTGCCGCTGATGCGACCGTCAGACGCGTGAGAGATTGCCTGGCAGGCGGCCGCAGAACCCTTCTATCGAGCCAATTCTGGCCCCAATTCCTCTACGGAAAATTACGGAGGAATCGGCCAATTACTACTCTTCCTCGCAAAGATTGCGTCGCTTCGCAACGCCTTGCAAAACCAGCTACAGTTACGTAAACTCAGGAATCAACGCAACTTGAGACCGTTATTCGACTTTTGTTGCTGGCGGACTCCGAAGCCGAAGGTTAGAGGTTCGAATCCTCTGGGGTGTACTTTCCGCAAATCGTGCATGCCATAAAGGTGGCAAGTATCGGTGCAGTCGTGCTTGCGTTGGATAATACAAGGCAGGTCGATTCCTGCCGCCTGCTGGATCCGATGGAATTGCACGTCGAATGTCCGCAAGTCGTGTGGCCATGGGAAAACGTGCGATTCAAAATTGGGCAAGTGTCGGATGTGTTCCAGCGTTGCCTCTGGAATGATAAATGTAAGAACACCCTAGTATCTGCTGTCAATGTCGCTTGGCACGGGTACCTTGCATGAAAGGTCCAATTATGACGGCATTTCGAAGCCGACTCGCGTCGATATCGTGTGTGCTTCTCGTCTTTCGGTTACTAGCGACGGAGCCAACTCTTTCCGGGCAAACGACAGAGACCGCCAAGGATCGGCCAGAGAACATCGTTTTCGAGAAACTTGAAAATTGCTATCCGATGAACTCGCCGATCGCCGTGCGGTATAAGTACGAAGTGACTCGGAGTACGCGGTATTTCTCTCTCGATTCCCAGGGGATGCCTTTCTCTAGAGTATCGGTGACGGACCAGCTGGGCAAACGCGTACCTCGTGCCGACGGAACGCCTGGTAACCCATTTCATGTTAGTCCGTCGATTCCAGTTCGGCCAGGACATGCAATTGAGCTTGCGTTCGAACTGACTGAGCTATTTAGGTTTCCGCAGGCTGGGAAATACACGCTACAAATCGACTATTTGGAGCGACTTGTTTTCGACGCGGATTTTGAACTAGTGGAGATGTCCGAGTCGGAGACTTTCAAAACCCGCGCCTCGTGCGTGATTCCCGCGACGTTTGAGCATGTGCACAGCGGGAGCGTACGGCCGGTCGACTGCCGCTTCACTGTGCAAAACGGAAAGTCACTGAATGGTACGCTGGTTGCGATGATACGAGTCGATCAGCCAACAGGTTGGGCTGAATCGGACGAGTCTAGGAGTATCGATTTTCCACCAATCACACAAGTCGATTGGCGACCGATTGGCGTGGAAGCATTCGAAGTTGATTTTCAGTGGCGACTGTGGGCAGTTCTCAATTCGGGCGAGCAGCATGCGCTTAAGGTGTTTGATCTTCGGCGTAATGCTGTTTGCACGCTGATCGAATGGCAGCCGCGCGAACTTGAGATCAACACGCTTGAGCGAGTGGGATACTCGAATAAGCCTACTCCGCGAATTGTTGTTGCAGGTATGAAGGAGGGGCGGCAGTTTACTTCGTACTCACGGGAATTGGAGCCGTTCAATGCGAAGCCAGGCGGACTTGATCAATGAGTCTGAAGGCCGGGCCGGCTGGTTCTGAGGCGGCGGGTGACAGCATATGAATGAAGTAAACTGGCGTCAGTCGATGGCTCTAATTCGAAGATCAAGGAAAAGGCGACAATGCTCCCTTCATCTCCTAGATCGCAACGAAACAAGGACTGCGATCTCCTGCGGCGGCAAGATCTTCAACCGTCATCACGCTAAGATTGCGCTGCAGGCGTTCGCCGCAGATCTTGCTACTCTGGACGAGTTCTTGAGCCCGTTTCGTATCGCCACTGCGGGTTCGGCTCTTTGTGATGACCAGAATACGGAATACGGGGCGGGGTTCTTGAGCTCCATGGCTCCGGTAGAAGTCCAACAGGAACTGCCGTCCCCTCGCTGACTGCGACCATGTCTCGTATCTTCGCCACTTTGCCTCGACCTGTCTGCGGTTCATTTGGCCAGTGTCCATTTCCACAAAGCATACCATCATCCCTCGTTTACGTTGCCGGTAGGCAAACATGCCGTCCGGGATCAATCGACCTCGCGCTCCCCTATCCCGTAGGACGAATGCCGGATGCCGTGCGACCGACCGCCGTTCCATGGCCAGCAGTTCCAGGTCGTCGCGTGAGTCAATTTCCAACTGCACCACTAGGCACTGTCCCAAAAGGGCTTAAACGAGTTCATACTTCAAGTACTGCCTGATGAAGGCGAGCTTGAGCATGCCTCCGAAATTCTTCGCTGTTTTTTCAAAGCGAGAAAAGATGCGACGGCTCTCCTTGAGCCAGCCAATGAGTCGCTCAACGACGTTGCGACGCCGGTATTTCTCCTTGTCGAACTCCACCGGTCGGGCGGTGCGGTCTTCGTTCTCTTTGGAGGGAATCACGGGAATGATACCGAGATCAAGAAGGTAAGTATCAATCCAGTCAGCCCGATACCCCTTGTCGCCTCCGAGAGCGAGCGGCCAAGCGATTTGCTCACCATTCTCGTCGTGAATATTCTGATCCGCCAAAATGAGTAACTTGTCCAACACGGTTGATTCGTGTGCTTGGCCTGCGGTCAAATGGGAACACAGCGGAAGCCCATTGCCGTCACAAAGAATATGGATCTTCGTCGAAAAACCCCCGCGAGAGCGGCCTAATGCGTGGTCATCGGGCTCCTCTGGGTCGTTTTTTTCCCACCGCCTGCGGCACACCGTGCAGCTCGCACGACCGTACCGTCGATGCACCATAGTTGATCGTCAATCGCACCCGCAGCGACAAACGAGGCTTGTAGGCGGTGCAGAATCTTGGCCAACGTACCGTCGGCATTCCAGTCATCGAACTTCCTCCAGCAGGTCTTCCACGCGCCGAACTCCTCGGGGACATCGCGCCACGGAGATCCGGTCCGCAACACCCAGAGAATGCCATCGAGTACGGTTCGATAATCGCGCGGCGGCCTACCTGTAGCCGCAGGCTGCGGAAACTCATCGGCAATCACTTCCCATTCCTCATCCGTTAACAACAAGCGAGCCATCGCAATGCCCTCCATGGCGGTAAACTGATATCACCCCGCCAAGCATCGTCGATTTCTCGAAATTATCCAATGGCAGTTTTGGGACAGAGCCTAGTAAGAACTCGGTGGTCATCACTTCGTGAACGATGTGATTGGCTGAAAGGCCGACCTGCTTGTGCCACGAAGTTCGTTCCACGCGGCCCGGTTCCCAGTTCTTCCCTTTCGCCGCCAGTGCCTTGCGAATTCTCCGCACTCCCCTACCGGTACAGCAGTACACCTTCGGGCATCGTACGCTGAACCCACCAGTCGGAACCGTAGCCAGGTAACCGAGCGACTCCATTTCGAGCAGGTGACGCCGAGTGGTGCGCGAAGATCCCAGGTACTGCGGGAATCTCCGCTGGATCTGACCGGCAAGGGCCATGCGATTGCGATACACCCAGGCCAGGATGGCTGGGAAGTGCTTTCGATCTTTGGGATTCTTCACCCTCCCAAGTCGGTGCTGGTAGACTGCGATTTCGCCCGATGAGTGTGAAGTTGCAAGGCTGGCTGGCAGCAGTACTTAGCGTAGAGTGGCGTCGTGGAGCGTAGGGGGTTCCACAAACTCCGAAGCCGAAGGTTAGTGGTTCGAATCCACTCGGGGATACTTTCCGCAAATCGTTTGCGGAACACAACTTATCGGCCGCATCTGCTAAAAGGCGTAGCGGTCTCACAATCCCGCTTTCTCCGTAAATTACGGAAGAACGTGGTGAAAGGGAGACGTTATGCCTCGACATCGCAGTCTTGTTCCACCTTCTTATTGCCTGCACAAGGCCTCTGGCCGAGCTGTCGTTCGGATCAACGGCAAAGATCATTACCTCGGGCCGTACGGTTCCGCTGAGAGCCATTCCGAATACGCCCGACTAATTGCTGAGTGGCAACTCAGCCAGTCTGAGCAGCGGCAAGCTACCGCAACAAATGCTGGCAATTTTGAATTGACCATTTCGCAGGTCATTCAGCGGTACCGAAAGTTTGCCGAGACCTATTATTCCAAGGACGGCCAGCCGACCAAAGAGCTAGGCGAGATGCGGTATGCTCTACGTCCGCTCCGCAAGTTATACGGCGATACGCTTGCCCGAGATTTTGGACCCCTCAAGCTCAAAGTCGTCCGTCAGCACATGGTCGAAGCTGAGGATCTCTCCAGGGGCGTCGTCAACCATCGAGTCAAGCGAATCAAGCGGTTCGTCAAGTGGGCGGTGAGCGAAGAACTCGTTCCCTCCGCTGTCTCCCATGCCTTGCGAGACGTACCTGGCCTACGGCGTGGCCGTACCAACGCGCGAGAACTGCCACCGGTTCGGCCCGTGGCCGATGTTTGGGTCGACCTAGTCGTACCCCACCTCTCCCCACAGGTTGCCGCACTTGTACAGATCCAGCGTTTAACTGGAATGCGGCCAGGCGAGGCTGTGTTGATGCGGGTTGGCGACATCGACACTTCCGGCGAGGTCTGGATCTACGAGCCTCATGACCATAAGAACCAGTGGAGGGAGGCCTCGCGGTTGATCCCCCTAGGGCCGAAGGCTCAGGCAATCATCCGTCCATTTCTGGGCCTCTCGATTGAGAAGTATCTATTCTCTCCACGCGAAGCCGAAGAATGGAGAAACTCACTTCGTGCCGATCAGCGCAACCCGGATCGCAAGACCAAAGTATATCCCAGCGAACTACGGGCTCGCGAACTACGGAAGACGAAGGCCAAGCTGCGAAAGCCGAAGCGTCCCAAACGCGAACGGTACGATGTAGACAGCTACCGCCGCGCGATCACGTACGCCATCAGTAAGCTCAACCGGGAGCGAGCAAACGAAGGTTTGGAGCCGATCCCCAAATGGTTCCCTCTGCAACTCAGGCACTCGCGTGCTACTGAGATTCGGAAGGTGTATGGGATCGAGGGTGCGCAGGTCAGCCTTGGCCACGCTCGCGCCGACGTGACTCAAGTCTATGCAGAGCGGAATCTGGATTTGGCGATCAAGATCGCGAAAAAGATGGGCTAGTTTCTTTCGAAACCCTGGCCGGGGCTGGTCAATTGCACCAGGACTAGCAACCGTGCCTCCTTCCAAACTGGAGACCAGCAACCGTGTCAACAAACATGCCTTCATCGCAAAACATTGACGATACCGCCCACGCCCATCCGCAAGTCACGGCCTTTCGAACTGGCCGTCGAATAAACGAACTTCAACATCGGATCGAGCTGGCATGGCTGATGCATTGCGAAACTGAACAACAGCGTATCCGCAGTCTTTGGGGAGACGTTCAATTCCTTTCTCGGGGCCTAAGCTCCGATGAGCTGACCCGGGATTCATGAGCTACCGCTTTGTTATATGGTTAAATCTAGACTATTTGAGGCTCCCCGCCCGAGTTCCCACTACCCCTCTCGAAAAAAAGACGCCCTGCCCTGTGATGGAGCGGGTTCACAAACCCCTGCGAGGCCCCCCGACGGTCTGAGGGTTCATGGTATCGATTGCAGCCACATCTGCCACTCAAGAACGCCTGTCCCCGCCCAACTCAGGCTTGCAGCGGCCAGTGGCATCAGGGCCTCCGGGGCGATTCGCAACGTGCTAGGGCGTCAGGCCTCTGATCACGGCTGCCAAGGCTCCAGGGGCCCCTCAGGCCTCCCCTCAGGCCCCCCCCCAACCTCGCCTTCCTCTTTCTGCAGGCCACAACGGCCAGCCAGACCTCACGCGGACCCGCGAGACTGGGATGAGTTATTAAGCTGGATGAACAACAGAAACGATTCCTTGCGGCTGTCTCTTTGCAATCTCATAAGCTGGAGTGGGTGGCGACGGGGAGGCGTTCTGCCGTACCTCGCGGGTCGCAGGCTGGCTCATAGTGCCGTACTTGGCCTGGGTCGGCCTCGTGAGCGAACTGAACCTTGCGATCTGAAACTGAACTAAATCACCAGGAAAAGTGCTCAGCTCCCTGGAAGTCCAAAGCTGCCCATTCGTGCGCCCCAGAACTGGTACAGGATCTGGGGCAGCCGTTCATTCAGGTTTTCTGGGAAAGTTCGGCTTATTGGGAATAATCTGGAGCCTTAGCACGTCTACTTTGTAGTGGCTTGCACTCTCTGCATCAGCCAAGTGGCGTCAGCCACATCCGGACCGTCGTTGTCCGATACCGACTATGTGTTGTCGGGGTCCAAGATGGTCCTCTTTTTCCGCTAGGGACTGCTCCCCTGATGGCCGAAAGGCCTCAAACCTCCAGCCTGGCCGTTGTGTGCTGATTGGCTGGCAATGGTACCGGCACCAGTTTGCCGGAGTGTTTGCGCTGAGCGAACGGGCTACTTCGCAATCGACGCCGCCACGTGAGCAACGTTTCCGAGGTGTCGTGCGAGTTCCCCTGTTGAGCCCTAGCGTGTTTCCCAAGAATAGCGAGTTGAGAGAACTCCAAACTCTGCCGCTGGTCGCGGTTTTACAGAACTCATGGTGACCAGGCGGATCGAAGCCGGGAGTCGGACATCTGGCACCCGGCTCTATTTTCGCGCTAAGAAAATTCCAAGCGTTTCCATCTTTTTCACAACTAGGAAACTGAACAAATGAAGAACTCAAAAATCGGTTGGACGCACCACACCTGGAACCCCTGGGAAGGCTGCCACAAGGTCTCAGCAGCCTGCCAATTCTGTTACATCGACCGATGGGTAAAGCTCCATGGACGTGATCCCTTTGATGGTCCAGTGAGAACCACAACGACTTGGGAGAACCCCATGGCGTGGGACCGTCAAGCAGCCGAACTCAACGAGAGGCATCGAGTGTTTACTTGCTCGCTGTCGGATTTCTTCCACCCTGGTGCGGACGCCTGGCGCGACGAAGCCTGGGAGATCATCCAGGCCTGCGGCAATCTCGATTGGCTGATTCTGACCAAGCGACCGGAACTGATTCAGGATCGTTTGCCAAGCGATTGGGAAAACGGCTACCCCAACGTCTGGCTTGGTGTGACCATTGAAGACCAACGCCAGATCAAGCGGGCTGACTTGCTTGCAAGGATCCCAGCTGCTGTTCGCTTTGTGTCTGCTGAGCCACTGCTCGGGCCGGTGCGTTTCGGCCGCCGGCTTCGCAAACTCGACTGGGTCATTACCGGTTGCGAGAAAGCGGCCAAAACGAAGCGTCGGCCTATGGAAATGGATTGGGTTCGCAACATCCGTGATGAGTGCGCCGCCGCCGGTGTAGCGATGTTCCACAAGCAGTATTACCAAGGCAACACGCTCGTCTACGATGGACTGCCTGACGGCGTAGTCCATCAGATTGGCCTCGGCCTGTCGCGTAAACATGCGCGTCGTGATCGAAACAGCCTCGGGCGGTCGGCACCCTCATCAGATGGTGCCGGCCGCCCATTTCTTTGGTCGAGGTCCGAATTCATTCAGGGGAGGTGACACGCTGGGCTCTCAACCGATCGCACCAACCAGCTCTACGTACCATACACGTACTGCTTCACTTCGAACTTAGTAATCGTTGGCGTCTCGAACCTCGTCGGGCAATTCACGGATCGGCAGCAGATGGTTTTGCTCCTTGGCTGCTGCGTTGCTGGTTGAACAACACCACCACCGTAGTCGAGATTCGGTACCGGACATCCATGTTTTCAGAAGCTTCAGGTGCTGACGCGGTTGCTGGTAACGCTGGGAGAGAGGAACACATCCGTAGGACAGCGCTACGTGCCCGATCTCGAGTTGTGAAAATGGCCTTAAGAGCCGGCATGGCTGGTCCACGTCCGACGACCTGTATTCGGCTGCCGTTCACACGACCTTCCTGGCAAGGAGTTTGACGCCGAGGTTGGTGCCCCTGGGAGCCACACGTGGCCTCAGGACGCCTCTGATCGCCCCTGCCCCCACACGGGCGTCACGGAGGCCTTCCTGACGCCGCAGCAACGAAACGAGAGGCCCCTCAGGTGCTTGGAAATTTGAATTGGATTGAATTCGCTATGGTTGTCATCGCTACCATTGGCATCTGTGGTTTGCGTGGAAGCTAACGTGCATCCAATGAGACCGGCAATCCCGCGGCGAGATGTTGCAGATTCTCGATCCGGATAATGCTCTTATGCGTCCAGGGCGAGTCCTGGCATGGATGCTTGGTTCAGCAGCTTCAGCGGTCCAAGCAGTTGCTAGTAACGTCGGATGGGACAGGCCGAGAAACCGGGGCCGCAGGGCAGCTGGTGGTGATGACGCGGACTCCTCCGGATGTTAATTGGGCGTTGTGGATTGTTGACGATGTGCGTTAATCAACGGACTGGAACGCACACTAAAATCGTCCCAATCGACGCCCAAAAGGTATCTCGAAAGGTATCTCCACGGCCCATAAAGACAGAAAGGGATCACGGCGTATTTGCCGCAATCCCTTTCTTGTATTGGACTTACCGTCAGTCGGGGCGAGAGGATTTGAACCTCCGACCTCTTGACCCCCAGGCTAGAACCATTGCCGACGTTGAAAGCAAAGAGGTGTTCATAGAGCAAGAGTTTACATCAAATGCCAGGGCATTGCAAACTGTTGCACCGACACGCAACAGTTCCCATAGATTCGCAGTACAAGGGGGCGCAAAACAGTACAAGGCAGTACAAGCTAGAGCCCTCTACATCGTGTGTGCACCGGGGACGTACTTACGATGGTTGAGTGTGACCTCTCTCAAGCAAGGGCGTACTGCAAATCACCAAGTCGGCGGGAAAAAGTGATGGGGCGCTGGCGGGTCCTGTCGACGCTCGACATCTGATTGTCCGCAAGATACGTTGACACACTGGTTATACAAACGGCAGTGCGACGCATTTTCAGAACAGCAGAGTAGGCGGCATTTCTTCAGAATCGCCGTGATACGCCCCGACTTTTAACGCCTGGAGATTGTCGTACCCTACCACCGCCAAGCAAAACCAGTTCCACAAGAGGCTGCTGTCGATGGAAGTAGTAGCCGTCATTCTCTTTCTCTTGATTGTGGTCCTTCTCCTGGCAGGGCCAGTGCTCAGTGTCTTGGCACTGGTCCAGATCGGCAAACTGAATGCTAGGATTCGCGAACTCGAGAAACGCCTCACTTCGCAGCCAAAACCTGCAGAGCAAGAAACGGCTTTCGCAGAACCGGAAATTGTCGCCACACTGGTAGAAGAACCTGTCGCTACTACGCCAACTGCTACTAGGCCCGCGCTGGGACGCGGCGCGGGGAACACACCGTTTGACTTGGAAGGGTTCCTGGGGCGTAAGGCACTCGGCTGGTTTGCCGTGATCCTGCTGCTGTTCGGCGTTTCATTCTTCTTGAGGTACGCATTCGAAAACAACTGGATTGGGCCTATGGGGCAGGTAGCGCTGGGCGTCGCTGCCGGGACCACGCTCGCAATCTTTGGCTGGTGGTGCGACCGTGCCCGAAGCTGGCATATTTTTTCTCAGATTGTCACGACTGCCGGATTGCTGCTTTTGTATCTCTCGACGTATGCAGGGTTCGGCTATTACACAATTCTCTCTTGCGAAGTCGGCAGCTGTTTCTTGCTGTTGGTCGTCGCCTCCGGCGCATTGCTTGCCGTTGTGTACAACGCTCGTACCCTCGCTTTGATGACAATCATCGGTGGTCTGCTCGTCCCCTTGTTGTTGCACTCTCCGCACGATCGATACGAGCAACTGTTTATTTATCTCACCTTGCTCAATGTTGCCATTCTGGCGATCACATTCTGGAGAAATTGGTCGAGTGTGAGCATCGTGTCGCAGCTAGGCACGCAAGGATTGTTCTGGCTGTGGTACGTCGGCAACTATCATCCTGAGAAACTCGGCTGGGCGCTGGGCTTTCAACTTGCCTTACTACTGCTCTTCCTGGCGCACTCGCTGTTTGCCCACGTCCTGCGACCGCGGCGGGCGAACGCCTGGGATCTCATTCGCTTGACGTTGACGGCATTTGCGTGGTTCGCGGCGGCGTACATTCTGCTGAAGCCGGACTATCGGCCGTGGCTCGGTTCGCTTGCGATCATCATGGCGGCCAGCTACACCGCGTGGGCTCGCTTTACTCTGTGGCTGCGGGCGTCCGATACCCGGCAAACCCTGGTCTCCCTGGCAATTGCCGTCAGCTTTACCACCATCGCCTTGCCAATCGAAGCTAACGCACGTTGGGTGGCTCTGGGTTGGGCGGTAGAAAGTGTGGCTTTGTGGTGGTTCGGCACACGTGTGAGGCTGGGACATCCGCTCCGTGGGATGGCGGCCGGTCTGACGGTGTTGGCGGTTGGCCGGGTACTCTTCATCGATACACCCTGGCAAACCCGCGCCCCGTTCATCCCCATCCTCAATACTTATGCATTGCCTTCGCTTGGCGTGGCGGCATGTCTGATCGGAGTAGCCTGGATAGCTTCCGGCCGTCCGCAAGAAGTGGGACGGCCGGAACGTGAAGTCACTGGACTTGTCGGCCTAGTTGGAGTCCTACTGGTTTGGGTCATCCTGTCCGTTGATACCTACAGCTACTTCGACGCCTACGCGGCACTCGAACCGTCCGTTGCGACTCGTTGGCGTTGGTTAGGTCAGTTGACCCTCTCTGCTCTTTGGGCAATCTACGCCTCAACGCTATTGGGCATTGGCTTTTGGCGCATGACCGCCGCGCTCCGGTGGACGGCCTTGGCGTTGTACGGCATCACCATTGCCAAAGTCTTTTTCTACGACATGGCCGACCTTGGCGAGTTGTACCGCATCGGCGCATTCATCCTCGTTTCGATCATCCTGGCGACGGCCGCTTGGGCTTATCAGCGGTTCGCGCCACAACTGCTTCCCGCTGAAACCACAGGCGACCACTCATGAACATTCCACTTCGCCCGATGCTGATCGTGTTCTGCCTCGTCGCTTCGTCGCCAGTTTTCGCACAACAAAACGAAGAATCGCTTACACCCGCGAGCGCTGGTGCCAGCGCTCGCACCGAATCGCTGACGCACTGGGAATACTGCAGCGAGGTGACGCTCACACCCGCTGGCGAAGCCAAGTGGTACGACTTTGTGCTGACACCTGCGGTCTTCGACGGCGCTCGCGTCGATTTGGCCGACTTGCGCCTCTACGATGCTGGCGAAAGGGAACTCCCTTTTGCGCTTCGCGTCCGCCGGGAGGAATCTGAGTTATCCACCATCGAAGCCGAAGAATTCAATCGGCTCACACAAGATGATGGGAACCAGCAAGTCACACTCGACTTGGGCAAAGAGCAGATTCAGCAAAACGAAATCGAGATCCTGACAACGGGCCTGAACTTCCGTCGCCTGGCGACCGTTGAAGGCAGCGACGATCGTGAAGAGTGGCACGAGATCGCCTCAGGTTATCTGATCAACTACGAGCACGGAGACAGGCACTTTGTTGAATCCACCATCGACTATGCGCCCAGCCGATTTCGTTATCTGCGCGTGACCGTGCATCCCGATCCGCAAGAAGACACCAAACGAGATTGGGAAATCCACATTGCCAACGTGCGACGCCGGTTGATGTTGCCCGGCGAGCAGGTGACGCTTCCGGTCACATTTCAAGACCGTGAGCCAGTCCGCACTTTGCAAGGTCCTGGATCGCAATGGCTCATTGACTTGGCTGGAGCGAGTGTTCCCTGCAAGGAATTGAATGTCGAAATTACCAGCGGTGATTTCGTACGTGACTGGACCGTGGAGGCCGCCAGCGTGGATCTGCCCGGCGAGAAGTTTCACCACATAGCAAGCGGCACCTGGCAGCGCAAGGCAGGCGAGGAGCAGACCCGCTTCACTGCCACATTTTCGAAAGAAATTCGTGCTGCCCGACTGAAGTTGCAGATAACCGACTACCGAAATCCACCCCTGGTGATCAAGTCGATGGAAATCCGAGCTCCGGCACGCCAGGTGGTTTTCGAAGCGCAGCCGAATGCCCTCGAGGGACCGCTGCGTCTCTACTTCGGCAATCCTGACGCAGAGCAGCCGAACTACGACTTTGCCCGTAATTTGCCCCCGCAGTTGGAACCGCCGCCGGCGCGTCTGAAGCTAGGCGAGCGTCAAGAGAATCCGCGGTATGATCCAGTGCCGCCGCCACTTACCGAGCGGCTCCCCTGGCTCGTGCAGACGGTGTTGTCCATCTCCATCGTTGTGCTCGCCGGGCTGATCTTCAGCCTCGCCCGGGCAAGTATCAAGGAAACTGATTCGAAAGTTGACTAGCACTAGCTAGCTAGCTACATCGAACGCAAATGGTGAACGAACTCGGCAGAAATGG
>CALOEH010000135.1:0-7252 GCA_942492195.1 uncultured Planctomycetia bacterium
TACACGAAGTACGAGTACAAAATCCCGATGCGCGACGGCATGCGGCTTTTCACGGCGGTGTATGTGCCGAAGGACGATTCGCAGAACTACCCCCTATTGCTGAAGCGGACGCCGTACAGCGTCAGACCGTATGGCGTGGATCAGTACCCTGACAACCTGGGCCCTTCGCCGTTGTTCGGCAAAGAAGGCTACATCTTCGTTTACCAAGATGTGCGTGGACGGTGGATGTCCGAAGGTGAGTTTGTCCACATGCGGCCGCATCGACCGCAGAAAGGGAAGCAGGACCGAAATCGACGAAAGCACCGACACCTGGGACACCGTCGATTGGCTGGTCAACAACGTGCCGGGCAACAACGGCAAGGTCGGCATCGCGGGGATTTCCTACCCCGGCTTTTACACGGCCGCCGGCATCATCGACTCGCATCCGGCGATCAAGGCGGCCTCGCCGCAGGCACCGGTCAACGATTGGTTCGTCGGCGACGACTGGCATCACAACGGGGCGTTCTTTCTGGCGCACATGTTCAACTGGATGTCGCGCAACGGACGGATTCGTCCCGAGCCGACGAAGGAGCATCACCGCGCACGTTCGACTACGGCACGCCCGACGGATTCGAGTTTTTCCGCCGGATCAAGACGCTGGGTGAGATTGACCCAGAAGTACCTCAAAGGGGACGTGCCGTTCTGGAAAGAAACGATGCAGCACGGAACGTACGACGACTTCTGGAAGTCGCGACAACATCCGCCCGCATTTGAAGAACGTCAAGCCGGCGGTGATGACGGTCGGCGGCTGGTTCGACGCGGAGAACCTGTTCGGGGCCTTGGAGACTTACAAGTCCATCGAAGCCAACAATCCCGGAGACGTTCAACATGCTGGTGATGGGCCCCTGGCGGCACGGCGGTTGGGCGCGCGGCGATGGGCGATCTTTCGGCGACATCCCGTTCAACTCAAAGACGTCGGAGTTCTATCGCGAGAAGATCGAGTTCCCTTTCTTTCAAGTCATCTCAAGGACAAGACGATGCGAACCATCCCGAAGCCTGGGTGTTCGAAACGGGCACCAACCAGTGGCGGCAATACGACAATTGGCCCCCCGACCAGGCCAAGGCAACATCGTTGTACTTCCACGCCGACGAGCGACTCTCGTTTGACCAACCAGACGAGAGCAAGCAGTCTTATGCGCACGACGAGTACCTCAGCGATCCGAACAAGCCGGTGCCCTACATGAACGAAGATCGCGACGGGCATGACGGCCGAGTACATGATCGCCGACCAGCGGTTCGCCTCGCAGCGGCCGGATGTGTTGGTCTATCAGACCGAGATCTTGGAAGGCGATGTGACGATGGTGGGCCCGCTGGAAGTCGATCTGTTCGTCTCGACGTCCGGCACCGACAGCGACTGGGTCGTGAAACTGATCGACGTCTACCCCGACGACTATCCTGACCCGGCCAAGGAGAATCCGAAGGAAGTCCGCATGGGCGGCTATCAGCAGCTGGTGCGCGGCGACGTGATGCGCGGCAAGTTTCGCGACAGTCTCGAAAAGCCGGAACCGTTCGAACCGAACGAGCCCACGCGGGTGCGATTCACGATGCCCGATACTTACCACTGCTTCCGATCCGGACACCGCATCATGGTCCAGGTGCAGAGTTCGTGGTTTCCGCTGGTCGACCGCAATCCGCAGAAATTCATGGACATCTACCACGCCAAAAGTCGGACTATCAAAAAGCGACGCAGCGCGTCTATCGCTCGGCGAATCTTGCCTTCGCGTCTTGGTATCTTTGTGCTGTCAGACTAACCGCCGTGGCGATTCTTTTGGCCTGCTCGAAGAACCAAGCAGAAGCTCAACTCGATTCGCCGCCTAATAGTGCAGTCCGCTCTTGCGGATGTGGACCATGGGTGCGGCGGGTTCGTTACTACCGCCACCGGTGACCTTGGCCAGAAAGATATGATGATCCTCCGAGTCGATCTGCCCGATAACTTCGCACTCCAGGTAGCCGATGGTTTCGGCCAACACCGGCACCTGGTTCGAGGTGCGGTGGATGGTCAGCCCCGTGAACGCTTCTTCGTCCGGTTCGAAACCACGCCCAAAGTGCCCTAGCAGGTTCTTCTGTTCGTCGGTAAGCACGTTGACCACAAAGGGGCACATGGAACTGAGCCAGTCTGCGATGTACCGCCCCTTCTTCACAGCCACCGTGATGGCCGGCGGTTCAAAACCTGCCTGCATCACCCAACTGGCGAGCATCCCCGTCTCTTGCTCGTTGTGGCGAGCGGTGAGTATGAATATCCCACTGGGAACGTTGCCCAGGGCCGTGGTCCAAGAGTTTTCCGTCATCGAGAGAGATCCTTTTAGATACCTTAACAGGCGAGAAGTCGTTCAATTCGTGTCAAGTTTTAGCGACCAGTCGGAGTCCCCTGCGTCGTTGACATCCCAACCCGAAGCGTCAGCGAGGTCTACAAGCGCTGGCTGCACATGGATTCCTCGCTCACGCTTCGGGCTAGGAACGAAAGGATCCGGGAATCGTGCAGATGCACGCGAAACGTTGTTCTTGTTTCCCGAACAGTTGGGACAACTGTTTTATATTGGCTACTTCGCCAGGTAAGTGGGGTACTCCCAGTGTCCCGCTGCGGGTCTTGTGTACGGCTTAGGGAGCGAGTCGTGTTCGGCGCGAAGTCGGTCGAGCTTCTTGGGATCCAGCAGCGGATCCGCCGACTCTTCTCGCCAGCGCTGGATTGCCGCCAAGAGCCTTGTTTGCACTTGGGCAAGTTCTGGATCACCGGCCCGATTGTGCCATTCGTGCGGGTCGCTCTTGAGATCGTAGAGTTCCAGCGAGGGCGATTCGATCCAAGTCGCATAGGCACTGCGCGTGCGTGGACTGGATGCTTCGACGTCTGCCTTGGTCACGTACGATTCGTAACGCCCTTGGTCCGCCTGGCTACAAATCATTGCCACCGGGTTGGGACGATCTTGCAGCAGATTCAAGATCAGCTTGTACTGTTGATCTCGTACGGTCCGCTGTGGAAAAAAGATCGGTGGGTAGTGGCTATGATACTCGGTAAAGAGATACTCTCGCCAAGCGTCTGACGGCTTCGGCTTCTGGTGACCAATCAATGTCAGCAACGATCGCCCGGAGAGTTCCTTGGGCACCTTCTCACCGACCGCTGTTAAAATCGTTGGTAGGATATCCAGCGTGCTGACAAGTTCCTGTCGAACTTGAGGCTCGATCTCGCCAGGAAATCGAATCATCAGCGGGACGCGAAGGCTGGACTCATAACTGGCCAGTTTACCACGTGGAAACTGTGCCCCATGATCGCCCATGTAGATGACCAGCGTGTTCTCTCGCTTACCGGATTTGTCTAGGGCAGCCATCAGGGAACCGATCCCAGCGTCCATTCGCATCATGCAGTTGTAGTAGTTGGCTTGGGCTTCGCGCAGTTGCGGCGTATCAATTCCGATCCAGGGTAAAGGACGAACGTCGGCGCCGGTCAGCGGTTTTTCCGGCAGTCCGTGCTGTTGACGCAGGAAGGGGAGATGGGCGTCTGCATAGTTCACCATCAAAAAGAACGGGGAGGCGTCCGCTTGGATGAACTCTGCCGCCAACTCGGCCACACGGTGAACGTTGCGAGCCGAAAATGTATTGATGCCTGACATCGAAGGGCGAAAGTCAAACGGAAACGCCGAATCAGGATTCACGTGCAGTTTGCCAAGCAAGCCGGTGCGATATCCTAGTGCCTTGAGCGGACTGGCAATGTTGGCGGTTGGGCCATACATCCGATAGTGATGGGTTGCCAGACCGATCTGCCCATTCAAATGTGGATACAGTCCGGTCAGGAGCGCCGCTCGAGATTCGCTGCAACTGGCCGTTGGTACGAATGCTCGTTCGAACCGGGCACCTTCCGTCGCCAACTTGTCCAAGTTGGGCGTTCGCACATAGGGGTCGCCATAGCATCCGAGTTCTGGCCCATTGTCTTCTGAGGTGATGAGCAAGACATTGGGAGGCGCTGCGGCCAGAGGACAAGTGGTGACCAGCATCCAACTCGCCAGCAAGATCGCCATGCCTGCCGTTCGCAACATGTCCAGCCTACCGTAATTTCGCAACATCGAATCCTCTCCCTCGCAAACGCGCTGGTTCTTTGAAGTTTTGAATACTTCCTGCCATGGCCGCGACTAGGTGACTAGTGTACCGTCACACCTGAAAAATCAGGGTGACACTCAACGCTGGTAGCGATTTTCTCCGCGCAAAAAATAGTCTTGATGCGGAAGGGGTTTTCGGCCTTCAATGCTTGGTACCACCTTAAGCATTTTCCAAGTAGGAGTCTTGGATGTCGCATCAAGACAACAAGGATGTTGCCACATCTCTTCAAACTTTGAAAGAGGTATTTGACTGAGGTGAGATTCGCACTTGAGCTTCGGCCGACTCTACTGTACCCACCTGCGGACTGGTGGCGAGCCTTGTTCATGTTCGCGATGACAACCGGCTGGCGGAAAGTTGAGATCTAACGCTTCCGACATGATGACCTAGATCTACAAACCGGCCGCATCGTCACCAGGGCGGAGAACAACAAAGGCGGCCGGGATGATGTCGAGTACCTGCCCGAGGTCACCTTGGAGATGCTTCGCAATCTGATCAGCATGGCCCCCGCGCATTCCCCTGGCCGCATGACCTGCGGACCCTCGACGATGAGTTCCACTGCTCCCCTGTGCCATTGGCCGGACCGCCGGCACCGCTGAATTCAGAGCTTCCGTTTACGCATCACGAAGCTTATCGAATGCGTTTGAACGGATGGGGAATGGACGACATCGCCAAACATTATGCTAAGGATCGCACAACGATTTGGAGGTGGTTGCGGGCCGTCGAAAATGAGGCCAGGGAACAACTGGAAGAACATAACATCATCACGGCAATGTTACGCCGATTTGAAGATCTGGAAGACGGTGCCGGGAAGGATCTCACGACGCAAAATCCGACAGAGCAAGGAATCTACACCGAACAGAGCAAGGAATCTACACCGAATCGAAGCCCGGCGAGCATTGCAGGCTCAAGCAGACCTGCTCTTTTGGGCCGGATTCCTGGAACAAGCCCCCGACCGGATCTACCAGGCGATTATGAATCTTCGCCCTCAGAAAATGAAGAAGGAATCGGCTTTGAGTACGTCCGAAAGCAGAGACGAGGCAATTCAGAGGTTGGTTGTGGCAATGCAACCAAGACGATCTAGCCCGGTCCGAAATTTTGGGGCCCCACGCTGGTGCTTGCCGCAGGTAACCAGCGACGACTAGAATCAGGTTGCGGACAGCACAGCCGGCTCGTGCCAAGTACCACATACCAAATCTGTAAAACTTGGCGAAACGGACCCTTTCTGATACGATTCCGCAAACGGTTGAGTGCAGGCACAAGCTTGTCGGGGCGACCGTCGAAACTCACGGAAAGGATTCTGTCTTGGCAACCTCTCTCCCGACTCCCGATGGCACGTCTCCGCCCGACGTGGTGGATGTCCTCTGGCTCACGGCAGGTCTGGGTTGCGATGGCGACTCGATTGCCATGACCGCGGCCACCCAACCGAGTCTTGAGGACCTGGTACTCGGCGGAATCCCTGGTGTCCCCCTGCTTCGTTTGCATCACCCGGTCTTGTCGAAAGAGGTGGGTGAGGACTTTCTGAAAACCTGGTATCAGGCCGAACGGGGCGAGCTGAAGCCCTTTATCCTGATCGTCGAAGGCTCCATTCCGAACGAGAAAAACAAGGCCGAGGGTTTCTGGGCCGGCATGGGTACGGATCGAACCACCGGGCAGCCAATCCTCACCTGCGATTGGATTGACCGACTGGTGCCGCACGCTTGGGCCGTGGTCACCGCCGGCACCTGCTCCGCCTATGGCGGTATCCACGCCATGGAAGGTAACCCCACCGGCTGCATGGGGTTGGCCGACTATCTAGGTTGGGATTGGAGATCCAACTCGGGTATCCCCATTGTCAACGTGCCTGGCTGCCCTGTGCAGCCGGACAATTTTATGGAAGTGGTGCTCTACCTGTTGAATCAGGCCGCTGGCAAAGCACCCATGATTCCGCTCGATGAACAACTGCGTCCCACCTGGCTGTTCAGCCAAACCGTCCACGAAGGTTGCGATCGGGCTGGCTACTATGAGCAGGCTGATTTTGCCACCGAATACGGCGTGCCGGAGTGCATTGTCAAACTCGGATGCTGGGGCCCGGTGGTGCAATGCAATGTAGGCAAACGTGGTTGGATCGGCGGCATCGGCGGATGTGCCAACGTCGGTGGTGTCTGTATCGGCTGCACCATGCCAGGCTTCCCGGATAAGTTTATGTCGTTCATGGACGAACCCCCAGGGGCTCGATTATCGACGCAAGCCGTGATCATGTACGGCCGCACCGTCCGCTCGCTCCGCCAATTCACGCGGGCATCGATGAACCGCGAACCTGAGTGGCGAACTCCAACCGACGACGCTGCCAGCTGACTCAAGTTCGTTTCACTTTTCTCCGAACACCAATCCAGCGGCTCTCCTCGATGTCCAACACCGCAAGCCCTTCCAATTCCGGCACAA
The DNA here is from genome assembly GCA_942492195.1 of uncultured Planctomycetia bacterium. GTDB lineage: Bacteria > Planctomycetota > Planctomycetia > Pirellulales > S012-138 > CALOEH01. Next base: position 6,550 of record CALOEH010000135.1, read on the forward strand.
AACCCAAACTGGTCGAGATGTCCTGGGATCCGATCACTCGGATCGTGGGGAGTCTCGGGATTCATACGAAGATTGACTTTGCGAATCGCCGAGTCAAAGAGTGTTTTAGTACCTCGTCCATCTTCCGCGGCTACAGCGTCTTCATGCGTGGAAAAGATCCGCGCGATGCCCATTTCATTACGAGTCGGATCTGCGGCATCTGCGGAGACAATCACGCCACGTGCGCGTGCTATGCCCAAAATATGGCTTTTGGCGTGCGACCTCCACATCTGGCGGAGTGGATCATCAACCTAGGCGAAGCCGCAGAATACATGTTTGATCACAACCTGTACCAGGACAATCTGGTAGGTGTGGACTACTGCGAGCAGATTGTCAAAGAGACCAACCCTAGCGTCCTCCGCCTGGCGGAGAACACGCCTGCCCCGCACAGCGGGATCCATGGGTACAAAACCATTGCGGATATCATGCGGTCGTTGAATCCGTTCTCAGGTGCCATCTACCGCGAAGCGTTAGTCATGAGCCGCCTGACACGCGAGATGTTCTCGCTGATGGAAGGCCGGCACGTGCATCCCTCGACGCTTTATCCCGGTGGCGTTGGCACTGTGCCCACCGTACAGCTCTTTACCGACTACCTGGTGCGGCTGCTGAAGTACGTCGAGTTCGTCAAGAAGATGGTCCCGCTGCATGATGACCTGTTCGATTT
>CALOEH010000136.1:0-5278 GCA_942492195.1 uncultured Planctomycetia bacterium
AACGATGCTCGCGCCGCAGGTCAGGCACGCACTTCCGGCAATCAGCACGATCGCAATGTACGAACCGACGCAGGTCAGCACCAATAGAAAGCTCACCAGCCCAATCGCTCCGACAAGCACCAACTCAATCGCGGCAATGTGCAAAGGAGCCCAAGCCAGGAAGGAGCCACCAGACTCGGTGGGAGGGGGCATGCGGCCAGCCCAAGCTGTGCACGTACAGGTTCCACCTGCAGGCAGGGTCGATTGACAACGAGGGCAGATGGACCGCTCCATGTGGGACCTGACTCGTTGTTCTTGGTTCGTGAACAGTTGAGGCAACTGTTCTACAAAATGATCCGCAACCCTAGGCGGCCTTGGCCAGCGGCTTGGGCTGTTCGATGGCATCTTGCAGGTAGTCAACGGCCTTCCGCATTTGCGAATCGATGTACGGTTTGGGGCGGGCACTGTCAGCAGAGGGCTTGAACACGTCTCGCTCACGGCGGACGCGGAACATCTCTTCGAGCTCCCCTTCCTCAAGTGCCACCTGGTAGCCGGCGTTGGGCATCACGCCCCAGTCATCTTCTTCTTTGGCATTCTTGGTCCTGTGGATGTTCTTGCCACTGGGACGCCAGTAACTGGCGATGGTGAGCTTCATGGCGCTGCCGTTTCCTTCGAGCGGAATCACGTTCTGCACGCTCCCTTTGCCAAAGCTGCGTTCGCCAATGATCACCGCCCGGCCGTGATCTTGCAGGCAGGCAGCGACAATCTCGCTGGCACTGGCACTGTACTTATTGACCAGGACAGCCATGGGAAACCCAGAGTAGGTGCCGGCGGCGTGGGCGTCATTCTTCTCGCGGATTTTGCCGTCGCGGCCCCGGGTACTCACGATCCGACCCGAGGAAACAAACATATCGCAAATTTCAACGGCCGAATCCAACAGCCCGCCCGGGTTGTTCCGCAGATCAATGATCAGCCCTTGCATGTCGTTGGCAGTGAGCCACTCCATGGCCTTGCGGAGTTCGGCCACGGTGTCTTCGCTGAACGAGGTGATCCGGATATAGCCAATGTTGGTTTCACCTTCGAGGAAGAAATCCCAACTCCCGTCAGGGCTGTACCGATCCCCAAGCACGGAGGCCACCTTGATGATGGCCCGCTCAATGACAAACTGGACCGGCTCTTCGTCTCCTTCGTGAAGAATCGAGAGGGCGACCGGTTCTCCGGCGTCACCACGCATCAGATCCACGGCTTCTTGCAGCGTGATGCCTTCGGTCTCGGTTCCATCAATGGACAGAATCTGGTCCCCAGCGCGGATCCCAGCCTCGTAGGCAGGCGTGCCGACCAAAGGGCTGAGAACCGAGATCCGTCTGGTGTCTGGGTCCTGCGAGACCTGGATGCCGATGCCGCCGAACTTCTGATACAAGCTCTCGCGCAGCTGCGTGTAGGTGTCTTCGGGAATGTAGGCGGAGTAGGGATCGAGCTTGCCCATGGCACCCGTCAAGGCGGCTTCGAACAACTCTCGCTGGTCCACTTCTTCGATGTAGTGGTCGTCAATCTCATCCATGACCGAGACGAACGTATCGAACATGCCGCCGTACTGCGAGCGACTATGGCTGTCAGCCTTTTGGTAGCAAAGGAACGAAACAACCGCGATGCCCAGCAGCAAGTAGAAGTTTCGTCGGGGCATTCGAATGACCTTAGATTGGGAAGTGAGGATGAACTGCGGGGCCATGGCCTCCACAGTATTTATGGTAACGGCCACGACCAGCCCCTGACAAGCAGGCAGCAGGTGTCCGTCAGGTGGAAAACCTGCTCCAAGGCCCCTTCGACGCCGCTGCGAACAGGATTACACCGGTTATGCCGACTACCGTTTCTACGCAGCTGATCAGCCGTTTGGGTAGGGAAACTTCGAAATTCGCCCAACGGCAAAGTCGTCGTCACGCTCCGTCGTGATGACAGTCGCGGCATACTCACTTCACGTGGCCTGGCTCTTGTCTGCGAGCGGAGTCGCTACCTGTTGGAATCACAACCCGAAGCGCTGGCGAGGAGACGCAGGCGATGGTCTCCTCCGCCTGCCCCCCTCGCTTCCGCCGCTGCGGGTTCAACCCGGAGATAACGGTAAATCTAGCGATTCAGGGTCCTGGGCTGTCCAAGGGCGGGAACTTGGACCAATTTTGCTCAGGGACGGTCTTGCAATTCCGATTCGATCGGGGACAATGGCCCGATTACAGAATGACTCAACCCCGGTCCCCCCGGCGCGATGCCGTCGGCAGTTGGGCCGTCCAACACATTGATACCGCGTTTTTGATGGAGATTCCCCCCTGATGTCCGACTCCCTTTCGGTTCAGCAGCGTACGTCGCGCGGCAAGCGCAATGCCAAGCGGATGCGGCAGCAGGGGTTCATTCCGGCCATCCTGTACGGTCACGGCAAGGAGTCGGTTAGCTTATCGGTGCCGACCGACGAATTCGCGGCAGTGCTGCGACATGGCGTTCGTGTGGTCGACCTGAAGGGGGACTTGAGCGAAAAGGCCCTGGTCAGCGAGATGCAGTGGGACGCATTTGGCACGGATGTCCTTCATATTGACCTGACTCGCGTCTCGGCGAGCGAACGAATCGAAGTTGAAATTCCTATCGAGTTGCGCGGTGAAGCCCCCGGTACACGTGACGGCGGCATCGTGGAACTGGTGATGCACAGCATCCTGATCAATTGCCCCGCGATCTCGATGCCGGAAAAGGTTGAGGTCAACATCAATGATTTGCAGCTCAACCAGTCCATTTCGGTGGCAGACCTCGAGCTTCCGCCTGAGGTGAAAGCGGTTGCAGAAGAGGCGCAGATGGTGGTGCACTGCATCGAGCCTGCTGAAGAAGTTGAGGAAGAAGAGGCAGGTGCCGCTGAGCCTGAAGTCATCGGCCGTAAGGAAGAAGGGGACGATGCTGGGGATGAGTAAGTAGAGTTTGCTGGCGGTTGCTTACTGGATTGGCGGCCTTGGCATTAACCCGGCAGCCTTATCAACGGCAGCCCTATTGACGGCAAGCATGTGTAGGCGAAGCAATTGGCATGAAATTAGTGGTAGGGCTGGGAAACCCCGGTCCCAAGTATCAGGCCACCCGGCACAATGTGGGTTTTGTGGTGCTGGCGGAGTTGGCCAAGCGGTGGGGGAACGGGAAGCCCAAGCAGCAGTTCGAGGCGGAAACTGTCCAGGTCAGCATTGATCAAGTTTCGGCACTGTTGGTAAGCCCTTTGACATTTATGAATCGCAGCGGAACCAGCGTGGTTCGGGCGATGGAGTTCTACAAGTTACCCCACGAAGAGTTGTTGGTCATTTGTGATGACTTCAACTTGCCACTGGGAAAATTGCGGTTCCGGAGTTCTGGTTCGGCCGGAGGGCAAAACGGGTTGAAAGACATCATCCGTCGGTTGGGAACCCAGGACTTTTCCCGCTTGCGAATTGGAGTCGGTCAACCGCCGCCACGCTGGGACCCAGCTGATTTTGTCCTCAGCAAGTTTGGCAAAAGTGAATTGCCCGAGATCGAAGAGGCGATGGTAACCGCCGCCGCGGCTGTTGCCGACTGGGTTCGCCATGGCACCGAATACTGCATGAATCAATACAATTAGGGGGTGGCCGCGACCGCCCGCACTCAGCATTCTTTACGAGGAGTTCGAATCTTGCCAGTTAACAGTTACGAGGGGATGTTCATTTTGGACTCCGCCCGATTCAATCGGGAGGCCAGTGCCGTGACAACTGAAGTGAACGGTCTGCTGGAAGCACAGGGCGCAGAAATCCAGGTCAGCCGGCTTTGGGAAGAACGCCGACTCGCCTATCCGATTGATGGACACCGCAAAGGAACCTACTGGCTGACCTACTTCCGAATGGACAGTTCCAAAGTCAGCGAATTGACGCGGCAGTGCCTGCTCAATGAGAACGTGCTTCGCGTGCTGTTTCTCAAGATCGATCCGCGTATCGCGGACGCTTTGGTGGCACACGCTCGTGGTGAGAAACTGCCTGGTGAGGAAGATGGCGACGAAGATGGTGAAGCAGACAACGGTGCACCAGCTGCCGCAGGCGAAGAAGTCGCTGTCGCCAGCGATAAAGCGGCTGAAGAATAGCGTCTAATAGTTGCCACAGCGTGGTAATTTTGCTAGCCTGAGTGTGTGTTCATTTGTTCACATTTGGCGAGCCGCAGCGGCGGGCAACATTGAGCGGAGAATCGACTATGGCCAGTTACAATCGCGTCGTCTTGGTGGGCAACCTGACCCGTGACCCGGAAATGCGCTACATTCCTAGCGGCACCGCGGTCGTGGAACTCGGACTGGCCATGAATGACCGGCGGAAGAGTGCGAGTGGTGAGTGGGTCGATGAAACCACCTTTGTGGACGTGACGCTTTGGGCTCGCCAGGCGGAGATTGCCAACGAATACCTTTCCAAAGGGTCGAGCGTTTTGATCGAAGGACGCCTGAAGTACGATACCTGGGAAAGCGAGGGGCAAAAGCGGTCGAAACTTCGTGTGGTTGGTGAGCGGATGCAGATGCTGGGTGGTCGCGGTGGCGGTAGCGGCGGAAGTGGAGGAGGGGGCGGTGGATCCCGTTCCAGCCAGGCTTCGGACTACAGTGAGCCGGCCCAGTACGATTCTGACGAAGTTCCTGCCTCGAAACGGCCTCCCCAAGATGACGATATTCCGTTCTAATTGAGGATCCGCCAGAAGCAAGAGTAAGTGAGCGGTTGGCACTAGCCCCTGTTTTTGGATTGATCCGCAGCGGTAGCAAAGCCAAGACGAAACAACGATCGTTCGTGAGCCCTCGCCCGTTGGGCGCTGGTGCGACTCAAACACGATTCATATTTGCCCAAGTAATGTAGCGAGTTGGATGGCGATGGCCCGGACCCGACATAAAAAGAACGTGCGTACTCAGAACCGAACCCTCCGACCACAGCGGCTTCAAAAGGGCCCTCATGGTGGCGTGGAGCTGCTCCTGATCCAATCAGTGGATCATCTCGGAAAACAGGGAGAAGTGGTCGAAGTCCGCCATGGCTACGCCATCAATTATCTGCTGCCGCAAGGTTTGGCCACCATTGCCACCGAGCATCACAAGCGGATGGTGGAAAAGCACAAGGCCAAGCTGCTCGAAATCCAGAAGTCCCGCCTGGTCGGACTTCGCCGTCGTGCCGAAGAACTTGCCAAGAGAAGCATCACCATCGAGGCCAATGCCAACGATGATGGGCATCTCTACGGTTCGGTCGGTGCCCACGAGATTGTGCAGGCCCTCAAGAAGGAAGAGATCACCATCACCACCGATCAGGTGCGT
>CALOEH010000137.1:0-11737 GCA_942492195.1 uncultured Planctomycetia bacterium
CCGCCGACTGGGGTTCCGGCGGCAAATGTCCATTCGTTGCCGTCAAACCGATACACGTTGGGATAGCCGACGAAGAGTTGTCCGTCATGGACCGCCATCGCATGAGGGTAGCAGTTGTGCGGCCGCTCGGCGGGAAACGTCGCGGAGACTTGCCACTCGGTTCCGCCGTTGTAGACATACACATGATAGGGCCTGCCAACCCATTTGCTTTTTCGCCAGGTTGGAGCAGACCTGGGTCTCCCTGCAAACTGGCTTGACGCGAGTAGCTGGCAATGCCCCAGTACCGTAGGCTCTGGCCAGGCTGCCCACAGTCTTGCCACTGGGTTCCTCCGGTGTAGCGTTACTCCCGCACCGGGTCGTAGTCACCGGAGAAGACACGAGACCAGTCGTAGGTGGTGGTTGCCGCGTAGAGATTTCCTTGGTGGACGATCATGGACATCACCCCGGTGGTTTTTGCATCTCCTACCCTGCCGCAATCGGTCCACCGATCGGCACCTTCGTACCGATAGACATGGCACCAGTCCTGCTCATCGGCCGCATCCACAATGGCCGCGTAGAGTTTGCCTTGAAAGACAGTCAGCGAATTGCTGACGTAATTGCTGGTCTTGCTGGGTCGTCCGCAGTCTTGCCAATCACTGAGTTTGCCGTTGTCGATGCCGAAATAGACGTGCCGGTCATCCCCAGACGACTGATAACCTCCAGAACTCGACTTGAGGTTCAGGGTCAGGCCTCGGCGAACGGCCGGGTCGTACTTGCTGACGATGTCCCCCAATACATCATCCACTTGCTCCGGAGTTGAAACCCAAGCAGAAATGGAGAAATCATCCGTCCCCAGATCCAGCGAGTCATCGTCTGGCACCTGGAGATAGGCACCGCGACCATCGAAGGTTGCCGTGTCGAGGTCAACGCCATGGTTGTTCGCATGATTCCCTTGGCCTGAGTGATCGCGACAATCACCCTGCAGTTTCCAATAGCCCACCAAGCCGCGCTGCAGGTTTGCCTGCACCGGTTGCGGGTCGGCACCGTAGGTGAGATGGGCGATATTTCCGCATAGGACCAACAGCAGGGCAACCAAACTGATCGCAGGCACTCTCAACAATGGATTCTCCCTGGTAGTAGTTTTCGAGCCATGGGGGCTGAACGGATCGTTCGCGCCGCCTCAGCAAATTCTAACTACTGAGATCACCAAACACACGAGAATGACTTCGTTACTGCGCTGGGCCGACACGTCTACAGCGTGGGGTCGTCCAATGGTGCTCGCCAGAGCGGGACTTGGGGGAATAGGCCGGCGGCCAACTGTTTGGCAACGCGGGTCGAGGCTGTCAGGCGTCCGTCAGCAAGCCGCGGCTTCCACGTCCAAATGACCAAGTGAGCAGCCGGGTGAAATCCGAACTGCTGAGCGAGATGTGACTTCGCCCCAGTTTGGAATCCGCGCCGAGCCGAACCGTACGCGGAGTGATCAAGATCTGATACCGCTGCTGATCGACCGTAATTCCCAACTCGCTGGGTCGAGGGAGCGCCGCTTGATCAGCTCGTTGTTTGAAGGCCGGGATCAACTGTTTGAGCAGCGCGAGCGGATCAAGCACTTTCGCCATAAAGACGTTGCGTTGGTAAGCCTCGTGCAGATGCCATGCCCCGCCTGCCTGTTCGAACCGAACGTGCAGAGGATCAATCGGCGGGCCATGATGCACGACGCGCCGCCCATTGCGTTCGACCAGATCCCCGCAGATCCGGCGGAGCAAGTGCTCGGCAGCATGGGGATGTTCTGGCGAGGCCATGAGTTCCAGCACCTGATCATCGCGTGTGATAGCATAGCCGGCAATCCGGTCCGGCGAGTCATCCAACTCCAGCCGATTCGGTCCATCAATGGCCACCAAAATCTGATGGAATGGCCTGCGGCTGATCAACCACCGCCAGTACGCTTCGCTGCGGTGATAGGTGCCCCCCAAAGACCAGGTATTCTCAGCATACAGATTCATCAGGGCGGGCAATTCGACTTGCCGCCAAGGGCGTAGGCTGTATTGGCCAGGTCTGTGAGGCGAAGAATTTGTTGCCTGATTGAGTTGTTCGTCATGGGATAACGAAGCGAGCAGTTCGTGGGCGCCGGCCTCAGACAAACAATGCCTTCCGCAGACCGCCCAACCACGCTTGTGGAAGAAGTGCGGTAGCGACGTCGAAAGCAAGCCGACGAGCGCGCCGTCTTGAATCATCTGCCGCTCACTCCAGGCGACCAATTCTGTGGCCAGCCCACGCTCACGATACTCAGGCAGTGTGCCCAACCAGCAAAGTTCGGTGGTCGGAATCAACAGGCCATCGAACCGGATCTCGCGACGGCACAGCTGCACATGAGCCACGGGTCGCCCTTGGCGGCGCGCCAGCAATCGATCGGTCGGTTCATAAAAAGGGTGGTCAATGGCTCCCAAAAAAGACTCGCGCGAGGGAGATTGGAAGACACTAGTCAGCATTTGATGCACGGCGATATGATCACCGGCCGTGCCGACATGCCACTGAATGCCATCTTGCTCTGGCGGCGCTCCGACAGAGGGACCGCTGCGTGGCATGGTGTTAGGGCTACTGGCACCCGTCTCATCGGGTGAAGTTGCCGTGGCACTCGCGCCATGTTGATGAGGGGGAGTCACCGGTATGTTTGCAGGTCGCGAGACGGGCTCTGCTGCAAACGTGGATGATCCATCGTGGGAGCGCACCGCACCAACGTGTTCTGCCAATTCCTCTTGGCGAGAACCGCTGTAATTTGAAGTGCGTGCTTCCGAACTGCTCGACCTTGAACTCATGCCCGAATCCCTTCTCGGGTAGCTACTTCGATCCTTCTCACACACCCGCATTAGGTGTGCTTCTGCTCAACGTATAAACTCGTAGGCTGAATTGCTAGCATAAATCCGCGCAAACTTTCCGAATCGTGCAGGCCAAACGAATATTCGCGCCATGTGCGGATCGCCTGCGCGCGTTCCCATTGCCGGCGTTGTTCGAGTGCGGCTTCCATCTTCTCGCGCTGTGGTTGCACGTAGGCCTGCAGTTGTTCGTTCACGCGGCGAATGCGTTGACAACGCTCTCGACTATTGTCCGCCGACACCCAGCGCCGCTTCTCTTCGACCAGCCGCTGTACTGCTTGCTCGCCATCGGCTGAGTCACCGGTTGCAAACGCCTCAGGATGGTGGCGCAAGGCCCACAACTGTTGTTGGAGTTCTCCAGGATCAGCGGCCGGTGCCGTTGGGTGTTCGACCGGCAGTTGCAACGTGGCAGACAGCGTCAGGTATCCAGGAGGCTGGACACCGTAAAACCCGGCAAGTAGGGCGTCGGTGAGTTGATCGTACTTCGCGCCGCCAATGCCATGCAGGAACAGGTCACTCAACACCAGGCGTGCCCACAATGTGGTGGTCAATGCCCTGGTTCGCAAACGGACTTGCTGTTGTTCGAGCAACTCAAGTAGTTGGCTCCCCGCCTGCGCGCCGCTGGCGTCATCGGTGCCAGGGATCTGTATCCGCCAGCGGGCTCGGTCCGTCAACTCGACCGTGCCGCCCGTGCGTCTCGCGTAGAGACCGCGCCGGCGCGGGTCCGTGGCATGCCAGATCCAAAACGGGGCTTCGAGCCAGTCGCCGTCGTGATGCAAATCCGGAACGGGATGGTTGGCGCTGCGAATGTTGTGATTGGCCCGATAGCTGTGGACCGCACGGTTGTAAACCTCGCGAAATCGCGCCAAGTGCGAAAGCACATGAGCGGCGAACCAGCCGAACGGTTCAGACTGGCAAACCACGCTTTGCGGCAACTCGAGCGTATTGAGTCCCCACGCTGCTTCCGCCTGATGCCTGGCTTGGGAAAGGCAAAGCCCTAGCCGATTGGTCACTGCACTCCGCGCTAGCACGCGCGGCCAATACTCCTCGATCAACGGATGCCGGACCCAGTCCTTGGTCTGCCTGATGACGCGCGCGGCGAACGTGTCCATCAGGCTGCGATCCAGGATCCCCCGTTCTTCGTAGGGAATCTCTGGCCCTGCCGCATCGTAGGCAACCGTACTCCAACTGGGCTCCTGCGGAGTCCCTCCCGCGACGCGGATGGAAGGATCGCTCACCGTGTCATTGTCAATCAGCAGGTGCACGCCGACCCCAGGAGCAAGTTGGGTCAGCTGGCTCAGGGCAAAGTTCTTGAACCAAACGCCCGGATGGAACATCTCCGGCTGATGCCCTGAGAGAAACACGAGATCGCTATCCGTTGGGAGCGCAACATCCCGATAGCTACGCGTGTAATCGGTCGCCTGACGAATCAAATGCGCTCTGGCCTTGGCGGCCAGTTGTTTGTGCGAACGTCCGTCGAAGTCAAAGTTGGCCTGAGCCAGACGCTGGCGATTCTGCTCGATCCAGGTTCCCACCTCTGAGAAGGGTGGAACGACGAGCGAAGTCCGATCGCCACGCGGTGCCCGATAACGGCGATAGGCCAGCGAATCCGCCTGGCTGGACGTCATCCCACCGTGTCTCCACACGTGAGACTTGCACGCGTGAGCAGTGGCTGTCGAGCGGGGGGAGTGGCACTGGGCCAAACGTGGTTGCCATCCTCCACGGCCATCGCCCGATCGATGACCAGGTGATAGTATTCCATCCGCGTGGCATCATCATCCAGTGCCCCGCCGAACGAACGGGTTTCGTCCAGGTAAACCAGCGGGACGGCTTCTTCGACAATCCGCATCCCGGCGGTGGCCGCTTGAACCCAAAGTTCCAGCGGCATGGCATAACCAGGTTCAGTCAACTCCAACTTGGCCAACGCGGGAACCCGGTAGGCTTTGAATCCACAAAAGGCATCCGTGAGATCCAAGCCGAGCCGGTGTTTCAACTCCGCCGATACTCGCTGATTGATCCGCCGTCGGGCTTCCGGCGGAAGACTATCTCCGGGGAACTTTCTCAGGTAGCGACTGCCTGAGACAATGTCCGCATCCATGGCTTCCAGCTTCTCCACAAACTGCGGAATCAACTGCGGCTGATGTTGCCCATCGCAGTCGATTGTGACCAGGCAGTCGTACCCATGCTGCAGGGCAAAATCGAACGCCGTTTGCAGAGCTGCCCCATAACCGCGGTTTTCGCGATGCCGGAGAATGCACAAGTTGTCCAGAGCGGTCAGCTGCTCGGATGTGCCGTCGGTTGAGCCATCGTCAACCACCAGCACCCGATCACTGTATTGCCGCACCTGCGCCAAAACGTTGGCCACATGGGGAGCCTCGTTGTAGACCGGCAGCGCCGTGAGATAGCGTAATGGCATAGATTCGCCACGCAGGCAGGGAATGTTGGGTAGGAAAGATGCCAGGATCGGCAAACTGGTTTTATTGTAGAGCAGCCTTGCCATGAGTCAAACGAGGCAGTCCCAAGTCAGGAATTCGCTGCCGTTGGTCGCTAAAATTTGACGCAAGCAAATGGGTTCCCCGCCATGAGGTGTTTACGAATTCATGCCGGTGGCCGATGATTTCTCTGAGGTGGGGTGAAGGCGACGCCTCGCTACTGGATCATATCCGGCAGTTCGCCCGTGACGGGTTTCAGTTCGCCGTAGGGTAGTCGCTGTTCCCGGTATTCGATCCAGAGCGCATTCAGCCAAGGGTCGGCAAACGAAGTGAGCAGCGCCATGCCAATCAGGCCAAAATCGTCGGACACGTACGCAGCGAGGTCAGAATTCTCAGTCATCGCGTACGTCTTCTTGAAAGCAGCCTCACGGAGCCGAGTGACCAACTGCTCGTCCGTCCCCGTCGCATGTGCGTCCAGCGCATTGCAAACCCGAACCCATTCGGAGTCAAACGCCTGGCAATCCCGCTCATCGAGGACCTCGTCAAGGTCCGTATCGAATGCATCTGGCCCCAGAAGACGTCCTTCTGAAATTCGCTGCTTCAGCAACTGCAGGCTGGGAGACCCATCACCGGTCGCATTCAATTCAGGATTGATAAATCACCTCGTGGCCAACCAGGGGCATTTGTTTTCCTGAAAACAGAGCTCACGTCGAGCCCTGTGTCGCCAATACCAGTTTGTGGAACCTTGCGGCCTGGTCGCAAAGGGACCGCACGTCTTCGATCGACCGAAGGTAATCTCGCCAGCGAATTCGCACGCCGTCATCATCGACGACAACCTCCACGTGTCCATGTTGGTGGAATCTCTTCAGTGCGAGCAGGCAAGTCCGAACCGATTCGATCAGTAGTTCTTGAGCCCGGGCAGCATTGCTGGTCAGGACACAGAACCGGTCGTCGAATGTTTCGCAACCGGTAGGTGCTTCTGTCATTCCGTACCATGGCTGATTGAATGGCTGAAATGCACTCCGCGGGTAAACGTGACACGTAAACGGCGAGTGGGGGACGCTATCGACGAGGATAGTCGTGAACGTTGCTTCATATTCCTTGGCGGGGTCCTGGCCAATCGTGACTCCAGTACGCTGGGTTTCGATCCCAAAGCACATTTCAACCTGGTGCCACTGGAGCGTAACTCCCTGCAAGACGGAGTTGTCTGCAAAGTGTCGCAAGACCGGGACACCACCGGCCTCTTTGGCGAAGTCTTCGTAGAGTTGGATCGCGGCGGCGCTCATCCCGGTTGCCTCGACTTTGATCGTGTCAGGTCCTGCAGTATTCTACCAGCATCTTGTCGCCGAGTTAGTCACAGCGGTTGCCAGCCTGAATCGTCAAGCACAACGGGCAGATGTGAAACACTACCTGAACCCAATGATTGAAGTGGCCTCCATTCGCCTCGACGGTTGCGGCGGATTCAATCATCGGAAGGCCGGCAAGCGGGTCGTTGCAGGTCGCAGCCAGTATCTTCATGGTTTCGCCATCGGAGTGGTGCTGACAGCCTGGATTCGGGCACGTGACGTCCTCATCGCCTTGTGCAAGCCATGGCTCGCCACCAAATTGGTGCCACCAGAGGCCTCCAATCGTTGACCGCACCGGTCGACCAAAGAATTTGGACAGCGCCTGTTTCTCATCCTCTGGAATCGGGTCATCCAGTTCGTCAACAATGTGCTTTCGCACGAGGTTTGGCAATTCGTCAGGGCGATACAAACGCAGGGGATTTTCGGGATACTCTGCTGGGTAATCGGGATAGGGGAAGCTCTCGCGTGGGGTTCCGTCATCGCTTCTCAGGACGTCAATCGTGTCGTCGTCCACGATTCGGTATGCGAGTTCCGAACAACAAGTCCAGCAGTAGTACAAGGGGAGCGAAGCGAGTTCGCCGAACGCCCTGGTGTTGTCGGTTCCGACAACCACGAAGCGTGGATCGTTGCAGTCAAATTGCCAGATTCGAATCAGCGGCCGCGAGCATGTCGGGCAGAACGCGCCGTCATGGGAACATGGCCCACCTTGAATGTGGCGGTAGTTGGATTGTTCGCCGATACGGATGATGAATCCAGGGATGAGATGATAAGCCATATCTCGGGACTCCTCGAGCGGCGAACGATGGATCGAACCCGGAAACGAAAGGCCCATGGTAGCGAGTAGGATTCAGACGCAGCATGCTCCTGCGACAGGCTAGTCATATTCCGGGGCGTGGCGACCACAATAGGGGCAGACTTTGGGGTCCACGTCGAGAGTTTCGTCCAGGGGGCGCTTGTAGGCCTCGGTCTCGCGAAAGCTGCAATCGCCGCAGCGGTGTTCCCAGGAGTCAATGGCCTGACGCCCATCACTGAAGTAGTTGTGCGTGCAGGTCACCTTGCCTTGAGAACACTGCTCGCAAGGGCCGTGCGGTTGTCGATCCTTCGGCATGTTCAGACTCACAAAACAATGCAGGAAACAGTGGACGCACCAGTATAACCCGGAAACTGGCCATTGCAGCCGCGCGGCAGAGCCTCGAACCGGATTTTGAGGGACCTGCTCCCGTTGTGCCACTTCCTAGCTTCGCCATCAACCCGTAGAATGCCAACAGTCCATAGAAACGATGGCGTGACTCGGTCCCCCTGCAAACGATGTCACTTCCCTCCTGCGATCCACTTGCGTAGAGCCTTGAACCGTGGAAGTGATCTACAACGACGAAACGCTCCAAGTTCCGGCTGATTGCACAGTGGCTGATCTGCTGGAGTTGTTGGAGTTGGACAACCGTCGGGTGGCGGTCGAAGTCAATTTGCAACTGGTCCCGCGCACCCAACATCGCTCGCATCGGCTGGCTGCCGGTGATTCACTGGAAGTTGTTACGCTGGTAGGAGGAGGTTGAACCTTATGGCCACGGACACCACGTCTCAAGATCCGCTGACGCTTGGCAATCACACGTTCGATAGCCGACTGATTGTTGGGACCGGCAAGTATGCCAGCTACAAAGACATGGCCACCGCATTGGATGTCTCCGGAACGCAATGCGTGACCGTGGCGGTGCGTCGTGAGCGGCTGATTGATGCCGAAGGCCAGAACATCCTGGATCATTTGGACATTGCCCGTTACACGCTGCTCCCCAACACGGCCGGGTGTTTCTCTGCCCAAGATGCCGTGCGGGTTGCCCGAATGGGACGTGAGATCCTTACCGGACTTGAGAATCCTGGGGCTGACTGGGTCAAGCTCGAAGTGCTGGGGGATACCAAGACCCTGCTGCCGGACCCGGTTGCCACGCTCGAAGCAACCATCGAACTGGTGGCTGATGGATTTCAGGTACTGTGCTACTCGACCGACGATCCGATGATGGCCCTGCGTCTCAAACAGGCAGGTGCCACCAGCGTGATGCCGGCTGGCAGTCCGATTGGCTCAGGCCAGGGGATTCTTAACCCCAACAATATTCGCATCTGCCTGGAGTATCTCAAGGACGGAGACCCAGACTATCCCGTGATTGTTGACGCCGGGGTCGGCACCGCCAGCGATGTGACCGTCGCCATGGAATTGGGTGTGGACGGAGTTCTCTTGAACACTGGGATTGCGCACGCCCAAGATCCGATGGGCATGGCACTCGCCATGCGATACGGGATCCAAGCCGGACGCCTGGCGTATCTGGCCGGACGAATCCCCCGCAAACTCTATGCGACTGCGAGCAGTCCTGAGCAAGGGTTGATTGCTCCGGTTCGCCCAAGATAACCAACACCCGCTATGTGCCACAGCACGCGGTCACCCGCAGGTCACTGGTAGTCTTCCCGGATGGGATAGAACATGTCCACGGCTTGGACAGGCTGTTCGCCGGCAATGACTTTGTGCTTGATGCCGCCCGGGATTCGCCACATTTCGCCAGGCCCCACCATCCGGCTCTCGCCGTCAATGACAAACTCGGCAGAGCCGGAGATCATGTAACCTAGCTGTTCGTGCGGGTGGCTGTGCTCTTCGACCACGGCATGCGGCTGCATTTCCACCAGTGAGAGCATCAGGTGTTTGCCATGAGTGGTGTAGATGTCCACACCGGGAAAGATGGTGAAGTGCGAACATTGCTCTTTATCAACGATGTAAGGAAACACCAGGAACTCCCTGTCTTGAAGCATGTCAGTTGACGGGTTCTTGTACGTTCTCATGAGCATCGCGACCAAACTGTAGCTCCAGCAACAGCGGCTTGACCGCGGTCATCGGCAGCAGGCCCTGCTGTCCTAGTTCGTTGGCATGCTCGCGCTGTGCGTCCACGCGCGGTTTCAAGGCCGGGTTGCCTGAGATAAAGACCGGAGCCTCGCGCTGCTCCTCACCAGCGGTCGGCAACCGCCCATGGCTCCCGCGTACGATCTCGGCATCCAGCCCGATGACGTCCATGATGTAGCGCATTCCAAGCTTCTTCTGAGCCAGTCGTCTGGCGATTCGCAGTTTGGGAAATCGTAGTTTCGGATCGACGAACAACTCCACCGGATCGTAGCCGGGTTTGCGGTGAATATCGACCGAGCGAGCGTAGTCTGGTGCCAGGTTGTCATCTTGCCAGAAGTAGTACGTGAACCAGGCTCCGGGCGCGGCAACGGCCACCAACTCACCGCTGCGGGCATGATCGAGCCCCAGGGTATGCTGCCCGGCGTGATCCAGCACAACCTCGATACCAGGTGTTTTCTCCAACAGTTCTCGGACGCGTGGCAACTGCCTGGCGTCGTTCACATACACGTGTGCCACTTGATGGTCCGCCACGGCAAAGGCGTCCGATGCCCCACAATCCAGAGTTTCCCAACCTGGCAATTCGCGACGAACGGTCAACAGTCCCGCTTCGCGAAGCACACGGTTGATGTGCACCGGCTGATTGACCGGGGTGATGGCATACTCCGAAAGAGCCACGACTTCAGCCCCCGCCTGATCCGCCGCGGCGATCAGCTTGCCTGCCTCGGCGTCTACGAGTCGGACATCATCGGCAATTCGCGGATCCTCTGGCCCCAGGCGCTGCAGGTTGTAGTCCAGATGCGGCAAATAAACGAGCAGCAAGCTCGGGTGCTGTTGTTCGAAGAGCCGGCAACTGGCGTCTGCAATCCAGCGCGAACTCTCGATGCCGGCCCCAGGTCCCCAGAACTTGAGCAGTGGAAAGATCCCCAGTTCTGCCTGGAGTTGATCTTTCAGGTCAGCGGGCTGGCTGTAGGAATCGAACAGTTTGCTGCCATCAGCAGGATAGCTGGGACGGGGGGTCACCGACCACTCGACCGGGGCGTACATGTTGTACCACCAGAACATCTTGGCCGTGGTGTACTGGGGATCCCGTTTGCGACCTGCCTGATAGAGACGTTCGCCCGCCACAAAATGGTTGGATTGCCTCCACAGCAGCACTTCGGTCAAATCTCGGAAGTACCAGCCATTGGCCACAATGCCATGCGCGCGAGGTAGCAACCCCGTCAACAACGTTGACTGGGCCGTGCAGGTAACCGCTGGCAAAACCGTACCCAGCGGACAGGCAACCCCTCGCGGCTGCCAGACGTTGCAGGTTCGGCGCATGCCGGAGCCGGTCAAGCGTTAACCCAACTACATTCAGCACAACCAAGGGTTTGGCGCGACTCAAGGGATTCCTCCACTTCACGTTCGACCATTCGTTCAACAGCACCCGGCATCCAGCCTGCGTTTGCTTCGCGAAACTGTTGTACCATTTTTTCTGTGGTTGGCTTCCGTGGTTGCTATGTAGAACCGTTGTCCCAGCAGTTCATTTCCTCGCGTGCCGATGCGCCCGAAACGTTTTTCTTGGTTCGTGCCTAAAACCTAAAATCACAATCCGAAGCGTCAGCGAGGAGAGCAGGTAGCGCCATCCACTGCTATGCTTCCTCGCTCACGCTTCGGGTTGGGATTGAGAGAGCGGTAGCTCAAAATTGCTTTGAGGCCCTAACTCGTAATTGGTAACGCACGAAGAATCACATCGGGCTCGCAGACAACTGTCCTTGCAGCCGGCAACAATCGGAGCGGCGATGGAGGGATGAGATCGCCTAATCCTTCAATGAAAAAGGGCCACTCGGCAGTTCAGCGAGTTGGTGGGCTGTAACGTGAGTGAACGCCGGGCAGGTCTCGAAAGACCTCGAACCCATTTGAGCTACCGTTCGGAGGTAGTTGCCCGCTACATCTCGCGAGATGACTACTTTTCAAACTCCGGCATACCTTATCACGTTTCCAATTGTTCGCTCGCCAATACGGCCAAGGCGTAGGCGTTCGCGCATTCGGAAGCGTCCGGCGTGAGTTCTTCACCCAAAGAGACAATCTCAGCGGTGGAGCGGAGGCGCTGGAGAAGTTGTCTGGCGAGAAACTCACCTCGCCCTGAGACGACAATGCCCGCTTCGACCAGTTCATCCAGAAGAACGCCGGGATCGCCGGCATCGATTTCTTGGAACAAGGCATCGACTACGCCGAGAAAGCGCTGGG
>CALOEH010000138.1:0-39403 GCA_942492195.1 uncultured Planctomycetia bacterium
CCGCGTGCCGTGGTAGTCCGTTTGGCTCCAACGATCGAAGGGGTGATGGTGACACTCAGCGCAGGCAATTCGAATTCCGAGGAATGCCTGGGAAAACGCGCTGGCCATTTCACCCGGGTTTTTGTTGACGTTGTAGAAGTTGCCGGCAGGGTGCTCGGCCAACATCCCCTCGGCGGTGAGCAGTTCGCGAGCAAACTGATCCCATGGCTTGTTGTTGGCAAAACTGTCGCGAATCCACCGGTAGAACAGATAGGCGTCCTTGTGCCCCAGCGGTTGTCGATCGTCTCGCAGCAAGTCGTTTCGACCACTGTAGGGCCCAATAGTCCGCCAGCTCAGGTTGTTTTGAGCAAATGATCCACATGCTGGGTTCTGCGATCTGGGAGCAGACTATCCAGAAACGTTTGGGCTTCGTCAACCGTGGGAATGCGACCTAGCAGATCGAGATACACCCGCCGCATGAAGGTGGCATCGTCCGCCTGACCCGAAGGCACAATGTTGAGCCGCCGCAGCTGCGTATGTACCAACTTATCAATGAAGTTGGCTTCTGGCAGGTTGGGGTAACTGGCAACGGCCTCGCTGCGTGGAACGCTGATCAGTAGGACGTCGACGGCTCCCATGTAGCTTGCCATCACGGCAACCTGGCCCGGCACTTCGGCCACGGTGACCAGTCCGACTTCGTCCACCTGTGCCAACGCGTCATTGTTGGTCTGAAATTTCGCGAGCCCCGTAACGTCGAGCGTGCGGCCATCGCTCATTTCCGCAACCACTCGCAATTGCTGCTGCGACCGCATCTGCATGACTCGCGCCGAAGGGGTCAGGCTAATGCCAACGACGTGCGGATCTGTTGGGTCTCCCAGCGGCAAGCCTGCGGTGATCCAACCGCGGATGGTGCGATACGGTGCCGAGTCTACGTCTAGGCGAATTCCTCCACCGTGCGGTTCGGTGCCGACGGCCTTGGTCAACAGCAGGCTCCGGGCTGCGGCAGCGGGGAACACGCGGCGACCGCGCCCCTCTTTGGTCAAAGCGTCGTAGTCCGCCTGGGGGTCGAAGCCAAAGACGGACAGCTTGAACCCGTTCTGGCCTTCGGCCTTGCCGTGACAACCCGAGGCATTGCAGCCCATCTTGCTGAGCAGCGGAACAATGTCATTCTCAAAGTTAAAGTGTCGCGGTTCCATGGACCCGGTGACCTTGACCGGGATGCGTTTCTCATGCCCTGCCACGCGAACCACCACTTCGGTGCTACCATCGGCAATGCCGTGGATTCGGCCACCCGACTGGATGCCGGCGATCTTTGGGTCCACGACTTCCCACTGGGCCTGGTGCGTGAGATCAATCCGCGCGGCATCCTCGTCGTTCGCCACCCGGCGACCATGCACCAGCACTGTGAATTGCGACTCGGGACCTTCCAGGTGAAGTTCTGCCGGATCAACCTTCAGGCTGGCAACGTTCTGGCCGTCTGCCACGGCGGACCTGCCAAACAGAAGAAGCATCAGGCAGGCCAGCAAACCGGCCACGGCGCGCAGGCTCAGGCAGATGGATGAGAACGCGCGGAACTGAAAACGGTCAAAACGAAACATTTCGGAACCGTCGTTCGAGGCTGGCGGCGGGAGTGTCTCAGTTGCGGTGGTGGTCCGCTCTAGGTGGGAGCCGATAATTCGCCCTAATACTAGTGCCACACAAGAGATCAGTGTAGCGACTTAGCTCGCAAAAGGGAACCCATTGATTTCAGTGGATGGGACAAAACACCCGAGCCGCACAAATTCCTAAATGAGCGCAACCCAACCGATTCTACAAGCGAGTTACCTTGCTAGCTTGACCAATTCACGCTGCGAGCGGATGTAAATGAATGTGTCGTCGATGGCAGGTTCGCCGAACGTCCAGGACTGGCCAGTTTCCTCGATCGACTTCCAGCTCAGAGCGTCGGGGCCGAAGGGGACCGAGAGGTCGATGATATACAGCACGCCAGCTCCCCCCTGCCAGAAGAGCTGATTGTCACGAAGAACCGGCCAGGCGGGGTTGGTGTGGCTGAATCCGCCGCGCTGGATGCCGCGAGTGGTCTCGACCCGTTCGTTGACCACGTGCCCTCGCGAGTTCTTGATCCCTTCGGTGTATTCGAAGTCCACCTTGTTCCAGACGGTCTTGTTGGGCAAAACCTGGATTGGCGCTTCGACCAGGACCGACTCGCCGGTGCGGGTGTCGATGCAGCCGATGTCGCCACTGTCGTACCGCCAAAAGAAAATCCGATCTCCAACGACATGCACCGTGGAGGGAGTCGGGTTGCCCTTGCCGAGCAATCTCCGGTCTGTGTACTCCGGCTCGAAGGGCTTCTCAGCGTATCCCGAATCCGTATGAGCGAAGTAGTGGTCCGGTTTCTCCATGGTGAACTCATCGGTGATCTTGCCAGACTCGGGATCCACGAGTTGGAACATCGTGGCACTGCCGCCATTGGCAGTGACCACGTACTTGCCGCGGCAGAGTTGGTTTTTCTGGTGCGGTTTCACTGGAGGCAGTTCGAAGGTCAGAATCGGCTCGCCGTTTTCCAAAGACAGCAGGAAACCTTGCCGGCCGCTCTGAAACTTCCAGTGCGAAAGGTCAATCATCGAGGCAATCATCACCGGCTGCCCCTTCCATTCTCCGAGGCTGTACTGCGTGGCGTGGGTCAGCAACGTCGGCGAAATCCAGTTATCCTTGCCCGTCTCCAGGTTGATCGAATGGATCTGGTAAAACGGCAGCGCGGGGTGCTTCTTGCTGGCTGGCATCGCAATCTTCTCAGAAGGCAACGCGACCACCAACTCCCCGTTGTGCAGGTACATCCGGCAATTCTTGATGTCCGGGTCGGGTGCTTGCCAGGTCCGCTTCCAATTCAGCTTACCGGTGTGCGAGTAGCAGGCCAGCATGCCGTTGAGATTGTGGAACACCACGTGCTTGTCGTCCGCGACCGGCGTCAGGCTGGTCCCATCGTGCCACGACTCCAAGACTTTGCCAGCGTTGGTACCCGGCAACGCAACTTCCCACAGCAACTTGCCAGATTCCTTGTCGAAGCACTGACCCAGGATGTCACTGCTGTAATAAAAACCCTTGTCCAGCGGACCATCGAGTTGGGCATGCACTGTCAGAAACAACTTATCCCCGTGCAGGCAAATCCCAGATTGGCCAGCTTCGCTCAAGGGAGTGCGGTAGATGACTTCGGCAGACGCTACCGAGGCGCTGACTACCAGCGCCGCGACGAGGAGGGCAGTTGCTTTCATGTGATTCTGTTCGTAAATCCAGGTGCCTTCAAGAAGATCTCGGCCGGCACAGTCAAAGGGAGGAAAACACAAGGGCGATGGTGGGACAACCTACAGCGTTGGCATCTCGAAGCGTCAGTGAACTCGCTGAATCGTGTAAGTTCAATCGCCCAACGGGAGCTTGGTTCGTCAACAGTTGAGACAACTGTTCTACACTGGTTCGAGGTTGGTTGATCGTAACCTGCGGGCTGATTGTTTGCCAGCGCACAAGGTAGGCGGATTTCGGCGAATCCCGGGCAGGCATTTGCAGGGCTACGAATCCGGCTCCAACGTCAACAGAACCGGCCAGTTCATTGGCGTTTCTGCTTGGCACTTCGTTTCGCATGGCGCTCGTAATCCTCAAAGCGAATCTTGGCGATTCGCCCGCGGTCCGCCGTGCGCACGACCAGCCCTTCAGGCCGACCGCCAGCCTCGCTGTCCAGTGCAACGAGCGTCTTCTCGATCATTGAGCTGAGCCACTTGTGCGTTGCTTCGATGGTGTTTGGAAGCGGGGCGACGACCGAAATCCGGGGTGTTCGTTCCAACTCCATCCTGTCCGTAAGTTCCGCTAGAGCTGTCTCGGCAAGGAATTCTTGCCCTCCGTTCTCGCGCCACAAAGAGATGGCTTCCAACGCTTCGTCCAGTTGACCAATAGGAATCTGATTGACGTCAAAGACTCGATAGCCAAACTCTCGCTTGCTGGTGTACTGCTTTGCGGCAGCGGTCGTCTTTCCGCCGTACGTCTCCAGATAGAAGGTCGTGATTGTTGCTTCAGGACTCTGGTAGGCCGCAGTGATCCGATCGGCAACAGGCTTCAGTGCGTCAACAATTCCCAGTGCTGGATTGTGAATCAGGTCCCCTTTGGCGTGCAGCAACTCTTCGCGACTGCCGATCAGATAGCATCCGTCTGGCATCACCATGATCCGGCTGTTGGTGCCGTCTACCTTCTCCGTGGCAATCAGCGGTTGGCCGTCGAAGGAGATCGTTTCTTCCAGCAAACTGCCCCGTTCGCCCAAAGCGTGATACGTCGGAATGGACGGATATTTCGTGGCGCTATTGAGCTTGCGAAGATCCAAGTCACGGGTCAGGCGCATCGGTTGATTCCTGTCTTGTCCAATAAGTTAAATTGCCGGGCGGTTGGTGTTCGCCAGTTTAGGCCTCAAATTGGTTCAGTTTCAGCGAGTTCGCTCAATTACGAACCATTCTGTCCATGTTCCGCTGCTTCCAGGCCAAGCCCGTTGCGGTCGAAGCCGAGATACAGTCGGGCGTTGGCGTTCTTGGCCAACTCGCGCAGCGTCTCAAGCTCGGCCATCCGCAGCAGGGCCGGGTGTCCTTCGAGCGCCTCGGCTGCCTTGACCCGTTCTGCATACGCACGAGACTCGGCCACAGCGTGGGCTTGAATGGCTTCGGCGTCCGCCTGCTCTCGCACGCGGCGAGCCTCGGCTTCGGCTTCTGCCTCACGTCGGGTAACCTCGCCGCGAGACTGAGCCTGGATCTGTTCGACTTCAGCGCGCGTTCGGGCTTCGACCAGTTGCGCTTGACTGTTTCGCTCGGCGGCCAGCACGCGATTCATGATCTCCTGAAGATTGCCGGGGAAGATCAGGTCCTTCACGTCAGCCCGACGGATGGTCACGCCGTACCCGGTTGCCGACTCTTTGACGTCCGAGAGAATCTCTTCGCTGAGGCGGTTCCGGTTCGTGAGAATCTCTTCCAAGTTCATCGATGCCAACGCACGTCGGGCGGCCAGTTGCACGTCCGTATAGAGCCGGTCCTCAAAGTTCTCGACAGTGTGGATGGCTGCCTTGGGGTCGGTCACGCGAAACTGCACCAAGATGCTCACGCGAATGGCGACCTTGTCCGCCGTGAGGATCTCCTGCCCTTTGATGGTCAGCTCCCGTTCGCGCATGTCGACCAACAGGCACTCAACCAACGGTAGTCGATGGAAGAAGCTGCTACGGCGGGGAATCGTGTAGCGGCCCGCTTCGAGCACCTTCGTCAACTTACCATCTTCGTAATAGAGTCCCCGGTGCGTGTCCTTGATAACGAACTCGCGGCCCGGGCAATTGATCAGCATGCGGCACCTCGTTGCTTCTTCACGGTTTGTGCTTCTTCACGATTTATAGGTTGCCTCGGAGCGGGGTTGATATGGAGAACGAGCTTTCAGATGAGGAGTCTGAGCGGTCGATCCGAATGGTGATCGCAGAAACCGTGAGGCCACTCGCTCCTAACACCGCCGAGGCAATTATCCCAACCTGGAATCGAACCAGGACCAAGATCTTAGGAGGATCTTGTGCTGTCCGTTACACCATCGGGATAGAATGTTCGATCCTCGAGAACCAACAAGGCATTTGCAGGGAGTTGAAGCCTCTGGCCTCCAGTTTCAACCGTTCCCAATCAGTGACAAAGAACGCAACCAACGGGTTCGGTCATAAAACCCACAAGCTGTGGACCCCATGTTCTGGACAGGTGATTGAGGTGAAGTTTTCGGGGGCAAACTACCCGAGAGGAGAACCTGTAGCGGGAAGAAAGCTTAGGGCGTTCGATCCGCCGTTCAAGGCGAAGGATACCCTGGAAGGTCAAGTCCACGAGTGGGCGAGGAGCCTTGGCTATTTTGAATCACCGCCCGGTTCAAAATCTGATGCCACAGTTGGGAAGTGCTTTGCGTAGCCCTTCGACTTGTTCTTCACTGACCTTGGTTTGTGAAACGTCAAGAGACAATAGGTTCTTGAGATTTGCTAGTGGAGTCAGGTCACGAACCTGAGTCTGAGAGAGGTTAAGAATCCTAAGTTCAGTAAGATTTGCCAACGGCGTCAGGTCATGGACCTCCGTCTGAGGGAGGTCAAGCCAAAATAGGTTCTGGAGATTTGCGAGTGGCGTCAGGTCACGAACCTGAGCCTGAGAGAGGTTGAGCATCCTAAGTTCGGTAAGGTTCGCCAACGGCGTCAGGTCATGGACCTCCGTTTGAGGGAGGAAAAGCCACTTAAGGTTCGTGAGATTCGCCAGCGGCGTCACGTCATGGACCTCAGAAGAGTGCATTCGCACCACCACCACATCCCGAACACCGTAGCTGCTCAAGAACACTTTCTCTGGGGGGGCAACTAATGAGTACCCAATCGCTCCCCCCTTCTCCTCAACCCATTCCACAGCTTCCCACTGCCTCCTGAGTTGATTCATCTTCCAGCCAACTGCTATGCAAAACAGGGTCAGCAGGACAATTAGTGTCCACAAGCTGAACTGCGAGAATCGGCAGCGGTGCTTATTGCGGGTGGTGGCCATGGCTCTCGATTCCAGTCCGCAGGGGACGTGTCCACTTTTCCTTGGTAAGTGATCTCACAGGTTGGAAGAAGCAACTCACAGAGCAGGTAGTGGTATCGCCTGATGTCCTTTCTCGCTGACGCTGCGGGTTAAGCTTGAAAATACGGTAGCTGACAGGCAAGTCGCCGCAACATTGCGCGAGATGCCACGATTGTCATCCAGGATATGGAGCGTGAAGACTACTTTCCCCGGTGGTATCCGACGAGTGCCTGCGCTGCCATCAGAGCCCTCGGTCTGCTTCGTCAAGGTAACGCTTCGCGGATAGTGCTGGCAAACTTTCATCGTCACTTCAGGTTGGTTAGTCGCTTTTTTACGAACCAAGAATCCAGGCTAGCCACGCTGGCAAGAAATGGCTACTCTCCCCCACTCTGTGATATCCGGACCGTGCCGCTTGGTAGGAAATGCGAAGCATCTAAGGAGATCAAGCATGGGGTGGTCAAGCACCGGGGATGACGGTGAGCGTTTGCGAATCGCCGTATTCAGCAACTACTGCCTCGATCATGTTGGCGGGGCCGAAGAAGGTCTTGACCAGTTGGCCAGTCACTGGTGCCGCGGAGGGCATGACGTGGTGCTGTTCTGTCCTCGTCCACGTCGCAACAGACAGCACCGACCGTGGGAACCAGCCTACCGACAGATCTACTTTCCCCGTACGTTCTCCAACCGAATTGGTTTGTCGCGATACGTGGGATGGTTGCGAAGAGAGCACCAGCGGGCTCCCTTCGATATTGTCATGGGGTCTGACATCTACTGGGCCTCGCACGTCTGCCGACTGTTTTGCCGGGAGGCAGGAGTTCCCTTGGTGGCGACCAGCCAAGGGGGCGATGTCATGCACGGCAGCCGGTTCCTCAAACGCCCCGTCTGTATGCAGCGGATCAAAGAAGTGATTCGCGATGCCGCGGCACTTCCCTGCATCAGTAGCTATGTCGAAGGACGCCTGCGGAGTTTGGCCACACCTACCGGCGTCGTAAAACGAATCGTCAACGGTTGGCCGGACGAGTGGCAAGACCGCAAGGCTTCGCCCCGTGCGGTGGTACCAGGTGACTATGTTTTTGGCATGGGGCGACTGGTGGGCTGGAAGGGGTTTGGCGTGCTGCTGGCCGCTTATCGTCGGCTGCGAAAACAACACCCCAATCTCAGCCTGGTCATTGCCGGAGATGGCCCCGAACGCGAACCACTGATGGCCGAAGCTCGCCGCCTGGGCATGAAGCCCATGGACCATCTGCCGGGAGAAGCAGGCCAAGCGACCACGCCGCGGCTCTCAGCAGGCCAGGTGTACTTTCCTGGATTTGTGCATGCCAGGACCAAGCGATCGTTGATCGACCACGCTACGGTTGGCGTATGCTCATCCATTCGGCAAGAACCGCAGGGGATTGTGCTGCTCGAAATGATGTGTCGAGGGCTGCCGGTGATTGCCAGTCGGATGGGCGGCATCCCGGATGTAGTACAGCCGAACATGAACGGGACTTTGTTTGCCGCAGGGCGGGATGATGAACTCGCCAGCCAACTGGAACAGGTACTCAAGAATCCTCAACTGCGCGAGCGACTTTCTGCCGGCGCGAAGCAATCGGTCGCGCAATTCAATTGGCAACACGCGGCTGACAGCTACCTGCAACTATTTCGGCAGGTTGCGCTTGTCCCGGTTGAAACCGACAGGCGAATCACCGAGCCTGTGGCGGGTCAAAGTTGGATCGGCGAGGTGCAGTTGGCAGGTTCCTGATTCAACTGCGCGACATAAGCAATCGCCATCCGCATCTTTTCCCGATCTACCTCATGGACGTCGATGGGCTGACCAACCCCCTTGAGCATGGTCAGCGTGAGCCGACCTCCCAAGTGCTGACGGAATTCTTCCAGGCCGGCAAATAGGGCATCCGTATTGGCCAGGTCCGGGGCGGTCAACGAGAAACCCAGAGTCCTAAGGCAATCAATGATCTTGCGAGCGTCTTGCGAAGGCAGGCCGTGCACGAGCGCGGAGTATACCGAGTCAATGGCCACGCCAATGGCAACCGCTTCCCCATGCCGCACGGCGAACTGACTCATGGCTTCCAGGCGATGGGCTGACCAGTGACCAAAGTCCAATGGTCTGGCTTCTTCCGCTTCGAAGGGATCCCCGCCTGCGGTAATATGCCGGATGTGCCAACGTGCCGATTGTCGAATGATGGGGGCGTACGCCTGCACGTTTCGGTCGCGCACGGCTTTGGCATTCTGGCAGATTTCCGAAAAGAACTCCGGGTCTTTGAGCAGCGAGACCTTGACCGCCTCGGAGAATCCACCGATGAAATCGCGCTGGTGCAGGCTCTCGAGCATCGAGGCATCGTTGACCACTCCCCAGGGAACGGCAAACGTGCCAATCCAATTTTTCTTGCCGAACAGGTTGACGCTGTTCTTCACCCCAACGCCACTGTCGGCCTGACTCAAGGTCGTTGTCGGTAGCCGCACCAGGCGAATTCCCCGATGCGCGATGGCTGCCGCAAAGCCTACCGCGTCTAACACCGCGCCACCGCCGATCACTACCACATAGCTACGGCGATCCAATCCCCCCGCGTGAAACACCTTGAGCATTCGCTCGAGGATGTGAATGTCGTTCTTGATTTCTTCCCCGCCTGGCACTTGCTGGACGCGACCTTGCAACTGAATCGTGTCGGCATGCTGCTCGCCGAATCTGCGAATCCGAGCGTTCAGCTCAGGCTTGGCGACCAGCAACGGACCGTCTGCCCAAAACTGCACCCGCGCAGGCGTGTTGCCTGTCGGCTGGAGCAGATCCGCCAACACGTGATGATCGCGTTCCCAAACATTTTCGGTGAAACGCAACCGATGGGTGCAAGGGACGGTAAAATCAATATCCAAGTGATGGTCGCCGTCGGCTTTCATCCAAGGTCTTCCCGAAGAATCTGGTAGTCCAACTCAACGCACGTCGGGCTTTGACTCGGCCCGAACCTTGGCAAACAGTCAGGTATTTGTGCCAGGTGGGTCATGTAAAGCTCGGCAGGAGGGCATTCGGCAGGTTCTCAATCCGCGGAGCGTTGGTACGGATGACAGCCTGTCAGGTTTTTAGTGTAGTCGATCGGAAGCCCAATGTGGACCCACTAGCCTTCACTTGTCTTGACTTGCCGAGAGACACGATGCCCCCATCTATTAGGTGGTTGGAACCGTCCTAGATATACTTGACCCCATGTCGAACGAATTTGACCCCTACTATCTCTGGTTAGGCATCCCTGCAAAGGAGCAGCCGCCGCATCATTACCGACTGTTGGGCGTGAGCACTTTCGAGCCCAATGAGGAGGTAATCTCCATCGCTGCGCAGCGGCAGATGGCGCACGTCAAGAACTTTGCCTTGGGGCAGCATGGGGATGCTTCGCAACGTTTGCTCAACGAACTGGCTTGGGCGAAGATCTGCCTGCTCAATCCAGAAAAGCGAAAACACTACGACGACGCACTCCGCCAACAGCTGGGAATTGACAGCAAAGAAAGCCCCGCCAAGGGTAAGAAGTCACGCCGGAAGAGTACGGTCCCCCCTTACGTTTCGCCCGTGGATTCGCAGTCCTTGCCATTCGCCCAAGCTCCTGATCCTCAGGCAGTGGATGACCCGGTTGAGCCCGACTTCGATGGGCGAGGTTCTACTTCGTTTTCGCGGTTTCGCGATCCAATGCGAAAACTGGGGCAGTACCGGCTGGTGCGGCGTCTGGGGCATGGCTCGATGGGCACGGTCTTTTTGGGCATGCACACCAAGCTCAAGCAGGTGGTGGCGATCAAGTTGCTCCCGCTCCAATGGGCACATGACAAGAACGCCGTGGGGCGTTTTCATCGCGAAATGGAAGCGGTCGGGAAGCTCAATCATCCCAACATCATCCGAGCCCGCGACGCTGGCGAAGCCGACGGCCTGCAGTATCTGGTAATGGATTTCTTGCCAGGGGTGAGCCTCAAAGAAGTGCTCGAAGACTGCGGCCCGCTGCCAATCACCGACGCGTGCGAGATTGTTCGCCAAACGGCGGTTGGTTTAGAACACGCCCACGATCACCACCTGGTGCATCGGGACGTGAAACCTTCCAATTTGCTGATCTCCAAGGACGGGCAAGTTGTCGTCCTGGACTTGGGCCTGGCCCGTCTCCGCTCAGACTACGCATTGACGGCCAGCAATGATGTCCTGGGAACCGCCGACTACATGGCACCCGAGCAGTTTACCGACCCGCGGAGCGTGGACCATCGAGCGGACATCTACAGCCTGGGCTGCATGCTCTACCACACGCTCACCGGCCAGACGCCGTTTACCGGACCGACCTACCAGAGTGCGGTTTCCAAGTTGACGGCGCACGCCGAACACACCATGCCCAAGGTTCAGGAACTTCGCCCCGAGGTTTCGGACGAGCTGGCTGCGGTTCTGGAGAAGATGGTGGCCCGCTGGCCAGACCAACGTTTTTCTACGGCCATCGAAGCGGCCCAAGCCCTGGATCCCTACATCTCAGGAGCGGATCTCCGCAGCCTGCTCTCAGGTTTTCCCATCATTGAGATCATGTCGGATCCGTTTGCCGACACCTCGCTCAACACACCACCACGGTCCGCGCCGTCCAAAGCTCCCCTCAAGCAGTACTGTCTGGAAATGTTGAGCCCGGAGAAGGTATGGACCCACCGTTGCGACATCCCTCCGGCAGGCATCGACATTGGCCGCAGCCATGGAGACGTGACCTTTGGCGACATTCATACCATGGCCGCACGGCATGCCCATTTTGGCTACGATGACGAAGGGCGGTTGTTCGTCCGAGACTTGGGAGCCCGCAATGGTGTCTTCCTGCGGATTACGAAACCGGTCCCGTTGTCGGATTCGACCCGGTTTCGCATCGGCACCTATTTGATGTATCTGCGTAAATTCGAACCCTTGCCCGCCGTTCAAATGCCAGGCAAAGGGGAAGACGAACTTTGGAACCGCGAGCTGCTGCCGCACGGCATGCTCACGCTCATCTCCCGCGGAGCTCGTAACGTGCAGGCCATCAACCTGATCAAGGCCAACACGGTGATCGGCCGGGATCCCATTGATGCCGACATTGTGCTTGCCGAGGCTATGGACAGCAGCCGCAAGCATGCCGCGGTCCGCTTCGAAGATGGCCAGCATTGGCTCGAAGACATCGGTAGCCGCAACGGAACCTACATGCAGATCACCCGCCAGCAAGTCCTCGAGCCCGGTGACATGCTGATTTTTGGCTTAGCCCTCTTCCGTGTCTCCGAGGTGAGTTGAGACCGAAAGAGTGACGTTGGACAGACAAGATAAGTCAGGCATCCATTGCCATGCCAGATGACAAAAACTTTCGCTTGAGCCGGATATCGACCCTTTGGGGAAAGCTGCGCGAAGCCCACGGCGACGGCCCCCAAGAACTCACCGATGCGGCCCGATCCGAACTGTTGCAGCGCTACAGCGGGGCGGTCTACCGATATCTTTATAGCGCTGTCCGTGACCCGCACCTGGCCGAAGACCTTACTCAAGAGTTTGCCGTGCGGTTCATGACTGGCAGGTTCCGGCAGGCAAATCCCGAGCGGGGGCGATTCCGCGACTACATCAAGACAGCACTCTTCCACCTGGTTGACGACCACCGTCGAGAGCGTCGACGCCTGCGGGCCCAACAGCTCGATCAAGGCCCCGATCCCGCCGTCGAGGATGACTCGATTCAGCGAGATGCGGACTTCCGCCAGAGTTGGCGAGATGAACTGCTTGCCAGATGCTGGAAAGCGTTACGCGCGGACCAGTCCACCAAGCAGCCGTTGTTTCTGGCCCTGCGGATGCAGGCGGACCACCCGCAGTTTTCATCCGCTGAAATGGCGGAGCGTCTCGCCCAACAGGTAGGCACATCGGTCACCCCCGCCACCGCCCGACAATGGCTGCACCGTGCACGGCAACGTTTTGCACAGCTGCTGGTCGACGAAACTCGGCACTCGCTCGGCGAAGACGCCAGCACTACCGACCTCGAGCAAGAACTCGCCGAACTGGACCTGTTGCAGTACTGCCGTTCTGCGCTCGATTCATGAAGTGATTGATTCCCAGCGTCGGCACTCTCCCGTTCGGCTGACAATGAAGGAGAGCTCGACGAAGCCAGGGGGCAATAGATGCCATGGGTGCCACGATGAGAAAACTCATCAATACGAGACGCCTCCAGGATCCGGTCAAGGCGACTGCTGGCTCTGTGTCTACCTAATGCGGCTGGAAAGATGCGGGCAAGCCATTGCTGTGCTGCGGAATTTGGTTCTTGCTCCAGGCTGCACCTGGATGCGACCCGAAGTGCCCATCAGCTACACGGGATACCAGTCAGAGTTGGCATCGTCGTGCTTGTACCGGCAAAAAAAGAATATTTCGCGTGACCGAAAATCGGCGAACATCCTCATTTACACTACGTTGGGGGGTGCGTTCCTCCCAGGTAAATGACTCCGAACGATTCGCGTGACTAATGAACTGGTTCAAACGACGACCAACCAAGAGTGTTCAACGTGTGCCGCGTCCGCAGGTATCGAGGCTCCAGTGGCTTGAACCTCGGATGGTTCTCTCAGGCGGTTCGCCGATCGTTGAATTCGGAGACCTCCTGGCGGAGATCGAGCGGCAGAAGAATTTGGCCAGGGATCACTTTCCCAAAGACAGCGCCACGTTTGTCACCCCGACAGCGGACGAAACCGCCGACTTTAGCCTGATGGTGCAGGAGCTTCTCAGCGGCGACTTGCGCGAGGCAGCCGACAGCGCCGCAGCTCTGGATTACGAACTCGTCGAATTCCACGATACCAACACCGGCAACGTGTACTATCAGCTCCGCGAACAGCTGGATCCCCAAGGCAGTCCCACGCGCGGTTGGGGAACCTACGTGGTCAATCTCTCCTCGGGAGCAGGCGGACTGATCGAAGTCCCCCATCCGCTTCACGACCTGGATACTTGGGACGTGGGGGCGCGGACGTTTCTAAAGTCCGAAGCGTTTGCGCTGTTGGTCTCCGGGGCACATCGTGACGCGTTCGACGGCGAAGGATTCGGCCAAGGGAACCTGGCAGATCCGGCCCACTTGGAAGATACAATTTTCCATGCCGTACACACCACGTTGACAAGCGCAGGGGGTGGTGCCGATGTCACCGCCTGGCAGATCCATGGGTTTGTTCTACTGGACGAGCATCCCGAAGATACGCAAGTCATTCTTTCGAACGGCGATGTGAATGTTATTTCTGAAGAAGTGGTGGACCTCGATAGCCGATTCGATTCGCAAGGTTGGGCCAGCTATGCCTTCAATCGGCTGGACATCAATCACCCACTCAACGAATTGGTGAATCAAGGACCGCTGGACGAAACCATTGATGGAAACACGTTTGTCGCGCTGGGAGCCCGGACCAATGTGCAAGGGCAGTTCTCTCGTGCCGCGGGAAGCAATTTCGTCCATGTCGAACTGGCTCGCGATCTTCGCCAGAACTTTACCGAAGAAGTCGCGTCACTCATTGCCAGCGCCGTTCGGGCTGACAATCAGGAGACAGGTGCTGCGTTCCAAACTGAAGACGGTATCGTGTCGGTACACAACTGGGCATACGCCTTGCAAGGGAGCAGCGGTCAAGAGCTCTCCGTGGACGAACTGTCCGCGGCACCGCATGACCTAGTGGTGATGGACTACGCAGGGTATGGCGACGAGGAGACCAAGTTCACGCCTGCCGAGATCGCCGACATAAAGAACTCTGCCCCAAGCCGCGGGGGAGACGGTCACCGCAAGGTGGTGGCCTCGTACATTTCCATCGGCGAAGCGAGCGAATTTCGCGCGCATTGGGATCCCAGTTGGACCGTGGATGGAACAGCGCTAGGAGCACTTACCCCGCAAGCGCCTGCCTGGTTGGGTCCCAACAACCCAGACTGGAACGAGTCTCGCAAGGTGCGCTACTGGGACCCTCAGTGGCAAGAGATTATTTTCAACGACGAGCGCACCGGTTGGCTCGACCAGATCGTGGACCAAGGATTTGACGCGGCCTACTTGGATATCGTGGACGCATACTATTATTGGGTTGTGGATGTAGATCCCCAAGATCGTGTGTCAGGCGATCCGGACAGTGTGCTGGAATCGGCCACGTCCATGATCGACTTCATCGTGGCCATGACCAATCATGCCCGAGAGTCGAATCCGTACTTCTTCGTGATTCCTCAGAACGGCGAGTTCATACTCGACGCGATCGCCAACGAACCGACACTTCAAGCTGCGTACTTGAATGCCATTGGCGCCATCGGGATCGAATCCACCTTCTTCAGGGGAGGTCTCCCGGAGAACAACCCGCTGGCCCCGGATGCTCCCAAAATTGGGATCTTGCAGTCGGACTTTCTGGCCAACGGCATCCCGGTTCTATCGGTGGACTACGTGAATGATGAGACCAAGGTGAAGCAGTTCTACGAACTGGCAACTGCCGAGGGATTCATTCCGTTCGCGGCCCCCTCGAGAGCCTTGGATGCTATCGGGCCGATGGCTCCGCCGCAGGTGAGTCTGTTTGCGCCAACGGTAGAAGTGGTCGAAGGCAATGAAGGCACCACACCAGCCGTTTTCGAACTGCGTCTGACCACGGCAAGCACCGAGGTCGTGGTCGTCGATTATGCAACCAGCACAACGGGCCTGCCATCACCAGCCACAGCTGGTGAGGACTACATCCAGGTCACCGATTCTGTCACCTTCCAACCGGGCGAAACGTCGAAACTCGTGACAGTCTCCATCGTTGGCGATCTTACCAGCGAAGGGGAGGAGAGTCTGGGCGTCACCATTACCGGTGCCAGTGGAGCTCTCGTCCTGGGCGCCGAGGCAAGCACCACCATCAAGGACAATGACACACTCTGGCACAACGAGAACTCGCCCAACGATATCAATGCCGATGGTCAACTGGATGTGCTGGATGCCGTGGTCCTCATCAATGAGCTATTGACCAACGGAATCCGCACGTTGCCTCTCCGGCCAACTGGCGAAACCAGGTTCCTGGATCCCAACAACGATGGTGTGCTGGACGTGCTGGATGCGGTGGTGGTCATCAATGCGCTGCTGTCAAGTCAGGCAAACTCGACACCTGTTGTACCGGCCAGCGTTCCGCGCAGCCTGCCTGCAACGGGCGATGGCGATTCGGAGTTCGATTTCGATCTCTACTGGGCCAACAGTCTTGGGAACCCGTGGGATGCCGAGGAGCAACGCGACCGCAAAGGTCAGTGGGGGGATCCTCTCCGGTGAGCACCCGCAGGCTGGGGCGCTAAGACAATCGAAAGTTGTGAACGATTCTCATGGAAGACAATCCCTTCGGCTAGTTTGAGAGTGCCTTCTTTATCGCTTTCACGGTCGCTTCTGCGCGCAAATCGATGATGCGCTTTCCTCAGGCAATCGTCTTTTCCGCAGGGGCGAGATCGACCCCGTTGATTTGGAACTTGCCGGCGGCTATGCGCTGATTGGTGCGAACACTCTGTGGATCAATACTCATCATCATGGCGGTCATGGCGAAGTCGTCGTGAAGCCCCTCATCCGTTTGGTGAATCCCTTGTTCTTCGAGCCACTTCGTAACTGCTGCGAAGTCATAGTACTCCTGAATGTAATACAACCGTCCACCATCAGGATTCTGGTTCATTTGCGCTGCGACCTTCTGCATCCCTTTCTGGTTACCGCCGCTGTCGCCAATCAGAATGATGTGTTTGAAGCCGTGAGTGCGGAGCAACGCACAAATATCTGTCAAAAGCGCTTCGTAGGTTGCATCAGAGACGCTGATCGTGCCTGGGTACCTCATGTGCCCGGTCGGCGGGTTGATCTTGCCTTCAGGAACGAACGGCACGATGGGCGCTACGAGCGTGCTACCCAGTTTGCGAGCAATCGCTTCGGCCGTTCCTCGCAAGATGACGTTGTGCTTTCCCGTCACCAGATAGGGCCCGTTCTGTTCGACGCCTCCCGTCGCGACTAGCACCGTCTTCGCGCCACTTCGCATCGCGTCGCGCACTTCCATCCAAGTCATGTCTTCCAGGAAGACCGTGTCGACGGATTCGATCGGCCGTGGTGTTTCTGGATCAGGATTGACCGGATCGGGTTTCCCGGCAAAGGCCCCGGCAAGCAGCGTGAGGGCGGCCAGTGTGACTGTGCGAAACATGTTGTTGCTCCTTGGTGTTTGATGTGCAAAGTCGAACTTGCCAACTCATTTCGCTTTGCTCTCCGCTCCGACATCTTACACGCTTCGAAGCGAGACTTCGCCAACGTAGCCGACCAATGAAAGAGTCTTGGGCGAGGGAATTGGTTCCGTTAACGCGTCGCGACTCCGCTTGGATTCAACGTCCCGCCGGCTCAAAACAGTACAGGGTATTGTTGACGTTGGGACTGAAGAACAACCGCCCGTTGGCAGCGATGGGGGTGGTGCAAGCGCGGGGGGCGAAGCCTCGGTTCGGCCTGTTCCTGATTGACCAGCAATGGCAATACGGCTTTGCGTCAACGTCCTGCTGGTCGAAAACGCAGAGGGTTGTCAATTCAGATCGGCGGTGAAATCGACTACGAGTGCCTCTTGCCCTGGCCCTTGTACAAGGACTTGGAGCAACTCCCCGGCGAGAACTTGTTGATCGGTTGAGATCCGTCCCGATTTGGGGATGAAAAGCGTATCTCCGTGGGTGCTTGTCATCACGATGTGTAGCGGCCTGCGTTGGGCGACGTCCCACAACCGCCACGAACCGTCACGGGAGGCCGTAACGAGTTGTTTGTCGTCAGCAGCCCAATGAAGTACTGAAATACTTGCCTGGTGCCCAACGAGCGTCTTTGATTTCGATGATTGTAGGTCGTAGATGCGAACGACTCCGGAGACTGCCGCTGCGGCCAAATCGCCGTGGTCGTTGAACGCCAGCTTTGAGATGTCACCGTTTGGCGATGGCAGTTGTTGAGTGACCGTCCCATCGACGTTGATGATTTCGATCCGTTCGCGAAGAGCGATCGCTAGGAGTTGGTCGCCGTGCCAGGCTGCGGCACGGACCCAATCTGTTTCTCTTGTAATCTTCGAGACTTGCTTGCCGTCGGCATCCAGGATGTAGATTGTCGGATCTTCTGTTGCGACCGCCAAGAGTGTGCCGGACGCATTCCATGCCACATGCGCGACGATAGGGTTTCCCAACTCCGTCTTGTATTCGGTAAACGTATCGCCCGTTCGCTTGTACATCAGGAATCGTTCGCCGGCGATCGCCAAGCGGTCGCCGCGGCTATTCCAGGAAAACTGACTCTTTTGACCTCCTCCGGTGGACAGTATGTTCTCCGTGTTTACTTGGAGCGGTTGCAACTCTTCGATCTGATAGATTTCGCCTCGCCCTCCGTAGGCAGCTATGCCTCCTGGAGCGAGTGCCACCGGGAGTAGGGCCCGCGCTGGCCATGCATAGTGGTGAGTAGAGTAGACGAAAGGAGGAAAGCCGGGCACTCCTGCAAGCGAATTTCGCCGCCCCTGCAACGTGTACGACGAGAACTCGCCGTCTACGAAGGCGGTCCATCCGGCATCTGGCTGAAACTCTTCACTCCTGGCGGAGAACAGGACAAGCTTGTCGGCCAGAACTCCCGAGACGTACTCCCTTTGCTCCCCGACCAAGGACGCCTTGGGAGTACCGTCGATGGACCAACTCTGCACAGAGTGCCGATCAAAGCTCGTCGAGAGCAACGAGTCGCCGCAAAACACCAGTCGCTCTTTGCGTCCGGGGTGAGGGCTCGTACTGCCAGCATTTGCGCCTGTTTCCGGATTCCAAAACTGGATGGTGTCATCGTTGCTGCCCGTGGCAATGATGTCGGCAGTCGCCGACCAGGCAATGGCACTTGTGGGTGTCTCGATCAATCGGCGGACTCCATTCTGCTCATCAGCAAGCGGTTCGATCACGACGATCTTCCGTGTGGTGGCAACGGCTAGGCGATTTCCGTCGGGCGAGATACAAAGGTCGGTGATGTCAGTCGTGCCCACGTCAATGGACTTGCGCAGCTGACCTTCGGGGATCACCAGGTGTACGAGAAATCCGCGTGACTCCGCGACTGCCAGCCATTCCCCCTGCGGGTGCCAGACCAGCGGGCCAGGTACATACGAGCTGTCGGGCAGAACTAGTTTCCGGCCGCGCAGTCCGTTCCGTCCGTAGAACTGCACACTCTTGGATGAGGCGAGCGTTGCTGCCAGCGTCTTGCCGTCGGGGCTCCAGGCAAGGCATCCATCGCCCACTTCGCCCAGGATCTGTTTCTCGATTTCGCCTCGTAGGTTTACGAATCGGATTTGGCCATCGGTCCCTCGAACTGTGAGGAACTCATCGCTGGGATGCCAGGCAAGGCCTTGCGACGCGCCTTCGCATCCTGGTAGGACCGTCCTCGTTTTCAATGTTTCTCCATCGAGAATGCGAATCCATCCTGGTTCTGTAATCGCCACGCGCGAGCAATCGGTGCTGGCGGCGATTTCCCGCAGAGGTCCCATCGGGGCCGCCGACACGAACTGCGCGCGGCGGCCGTCCTTCAGTTCCAATGCGACAGGGAGGAGTCCTGGCATAGGAGAATGCCAAGCGACCGGCGAGGTCTGTGCGTTTCCGGCTTCGGCCTGCTTCGCGCCGTCATGTTTAGCCGGTTCAAAACCAATCCGCACCACACGGCGACCGTTCTTCTCTACCGAGACCAGTTGTTGGTGGACCGTCTCGCCTTCTTTCGTCGCCTCAACCGAATACTGCCCTGGAGAGAGCCGAATCTCATTTGCTCCGGCCCCCGTGATCACAAGCTGCTCGTCATCGCCGATCGATACGGAGACGCCCGGATCGGCCACTTCAATGACAATGGTTCCTTCGCCTCGGAACACGCGGATGACACTCGGCACAATAGCAGTAAGCCCGGTTGCGTCCGTGGCTCCTAGCCCAGCTAGTAGTAGCACCAGGATCGCTGCCAAGGCGCTCCACCTGGGCCAGGCGGCATGTTTCCGCGACGACTCCGTTCGCTCAACTTTAGGAGTCACGGTTTCACCGCGTTGAATCAACGCCAACTGATCGCCGAGTTCGTCGGCCAATTCTGCCGCCGATTGAAAGCGGTCTTCCGGTCGTTGTGCATGGAGCTTGTCCACGGTCCCGCAGAGCCAGGCCGGCGTTTCCGGCGTGTAGTTGTGAATCGGTGGCGGCGATTCGTCGACAATTTTCTTCAGGACTGCCACCGTTGAGCCTGCACGAAATGCCGGCAGCCCGGTGCACATCTCGTAGATCACGCTTCCCAGGCTGAAGAGATCCGAGCGGTGG
This sequence comes from uncultured Planctomycetia bacterium, assembly GCA_942492195.1. Taxonomy (GTDB): domain Bacteria; phylum Planctomycetota; class Planctomycetia; order Pirellulales; family S012-138; genus CALOEH01. The sequence goes on from CALOEH010000138.1 coordinate 19,798, forward strand.
TCCACGCGCTCGCCGCGCGCCTGCTCTGGAGACATGTAAGCGGGCGTGCCAGCAATCTGCCCCGCCTGGGTGATCTCCGTGTCGTCGATCGCCCGCGCCAAGCCGAAATCGGTGATCTTCGCTCGCTCGATGCCGTTCTCCAGCAGCACGTTGGCCGGCTTGATATCTCGGTGCACGAGTCCCTGCTGGTGGGCTGCCGCCAAGCCGCTGGCAATCTGACGGCCGATTCGCAGAATCTCCTTGAGTTGCAGGGCCCCTTCCCGCTCGATCTTCTGCTCCAGCGATTTTCCCTCGATGCATTCCATCACAATGTAGGGCAATGCCGCGGATTCCTCGACGGCATAGATGCGAACCAGGTGATCGTGTGTCACGGCGGCAGCGGCCCGAGCTTCACGTAGAAATCGTCCGCGAGCCACCGGGTTGCTGCTCCACTCGGGCGCGAGAACCTTGATCGCCACCACACGGCTCAGGCGGGGATCGAAAGCCCGCATGACGATCCCCATCCCACCCCAGCCGATCACTGCTTGAACGTCGTACGGCCCGAGTTGTCCGAGACTTTCCGGATTGGCAGCTGGCTCAAGGAATCCGAGGTCCGGGAGAGCTTGAGGGCGGAACAGCCCGGTCTCGTGATCCAGCGCATCGATTTCACTGGGCGTCTTGTCTAGAAAACTGCCAGCATCGCGATCGGCTCGAAGCAATGCCTCGACCCTCTCGCGTAGGGAATTGTCTTCGCCGCAAGCCTGTTCCAGATAGGCCGTGCGCTGGGCACCGGATTTCTCCCTAGCGGCATGGAAGATGGCTTCGAGATCGGGATACATAGGACTCTCCTGAGGTATGAGGATCTATCGTATCATGCGAGATTCGCCTCGAGCGCGCCTCATCCGTTCTCAACTTTCTTGCGGAATTCTTCAGGTGGTGCCAAGGCGCTCGTAGAGCCATGCTCGGGAATAGGCCCAATGACGGGCCGCCGTCGCCCGAGAGATTCCCATGGCGTCGGCTGCTTCTTGCTCGCTCAGCCCGGCAAAGAAGCGAAGTTTCACCAACTCCGCCTTCTGCGGGTCGACCCCCGCGAGTTGCTCCAGGGCCTCGTCGATAAGCAACAGATCGTGCTTCGACTCCTTGCCGGCAAATAGGGATTCCTGCATTTCTACACGGCGAAAGTCGCCACCCCGCTTCTGGCTTTGTTTTCGACGCGCATTGTCAACCAGGATCCTCCGCATCGATTCGGCGGCGGCGGCGAAGAAATGCCGGCGGGACTCCCAGCCGGATGCTGGAACGCCGTCGCTCAGTCGCAGCCACGCCTCGTGTACAAGTGCGGTCGGCTGGAGCGTCTGTCCTGACGGCTCTTGAGCGAGTTTGTGTGCCGCCAGCCGGCGCAACTCATCGTAGACCAGACGCAAGAGTTCATCCGTCGCGCGGCTGTCGCCAGAAGCCATTGAGGCCAAAATTCGCGTGATCTCAACCATGCGATCTAAATATTCAAGTGGATGGGATGGGAGAAAACGATGTTGAAAAAGAGATGAACCTGCTTCTGACTCCGTCTCGCCGATTGAATCGCACACGTGGCGTCCGGAGGGCCCAAACGTTCTATGGAGAAGGCGAGAAAAGGAGTTAAACGACTCATGGTATCACACAATCGTGCCGACGGCAGCTTCGGCACTTTCTAACTGTCTAACCATCTAACGAGGTGGTGAACTTTTCCGCCTAGGGAGCGAGGCATAAAGCTCAGTGGGAGCAAGATGTCTTCAAGCCAGAGGAGTTGCATGAGTATCCCCTTCGATGCCTGTGGATGTCGTTGCCTATTGCCCAAGCCAGTCGCGCGTCGAGCCCGCGGCGGTGAACGAACCCAAGCGGACCGTGTTGGAGCGGCTGAAGAAGGAGATTGTGACTCGGCAGCGGCAAAGCGAGCAACCCGTTCTTCTGTCCTTTCCTCAACAGGAACTTCGCAACTCCGCTTGGATTCAACGTCCCGCCGGCTCAAAACAGTATAGGGTATTGTTGACGTTGGGACTGAAGAACAACCGCCCATTGGCAGCGATGGGGGTGGTGCAAGCGCGGGGGGCGAAGCCTCGGCTTTGCCATAGGATATCCCCCGTGTTCAAGTCACGGGCGTACAGGCCACTGGTGCTGACTGCGTAAGAAATTCTCGCGGACGTCAGCAGCACCGGGGCGCAGGAGTGATCGGGGCAGCCGCCAAGCACTTGACTCCGGTTGCGAAGAATCGGCTGGCCGGTGGTAAGGTCGCGGAGGATGCCATGTCCGCCGTAGCCGCGACAGACAAAAAAGTCATCTCCCAGGGCTGGGCTGTGTGAGTAGCCGACACGTTCTGCCTTCCACTCGAGGCTGCCGTCCTTGGCTGAGATGCAATACATTGAGGCCCCCGCCTGACCGCCTAAGTACAGCAACCCATCCCGTGCGGCGGGGCGGCCATAACCGTGGACATGGTACTCGTCGGTACTCCACAGCGTCTTGCCGGTTTTCGGATCTACGGCCACCGTACCACCAGCCCCATTGCCCCAGGTCTGACCGCAGGAGAAGAACATCACGCTATCCAGCACGCAGGCTCCGCCCGCCAGCGACTTCGCATTTCCAGGCAGTTTGAGTTGCCACAAGGGCTGGCCGGTCGCAACGTCAAACGCTTTGGCAATTGGCTGGGCCGAATCAGCTTCCATGGTGATGCCAGCCACCACTTCCCCCACCACAACCGGCGCGGTCCGACACGTGCCTTGCAGCGCTCCCCACGGCTGTTGCCAGAGCAGTCGGCCTGTGGCAGCTTCGTAGGCTGCCAGCGTCGGTCCTCCTTCGTCTGGAGTCCGAATACGTCCTGTTCTGCCATTTCGAGTTACGAACAGTCTGCCGTGATCCAGCAGCAGTTGCTTCCAGCCATCGACGGGGCCAGTCAACCGCTGCCGCCAGCGAATTCGACCAGTGGCTTGCTCAAGCGCCGCTAGCGTGCCAGCTTCGGAAGTGAAGTACAGGCTGTCTTTGTCAGCGCACAGTTGCACACGCAGATCGAACGGCCGCATCGCCCAGCGGACCCGCAGAGGAGGTTTCAAGTTGGGATCGTCCACGTTGCCGGTGTTGCCTTGGTTCATGCTGGCCACCGGTGCGCCGTAGACCTTGCCGGTCGCTGGTTCGATCTTGCTGCGGGCCACGTGCAGTTCGGCCATTTGCTCGGGCAGAACGAGGTTCTTGACGCGTCGCGTGGCCGGAGAAGAAGCCAGGCCGTACAGAAAACCATCATCACAGCCAAAGTAGACGCAGCCATCAGCAATGGCTGGAGCGGAAGCAACTGGTCGGCCATGTGGCGTTTTGAACGTGAATGGTTCTGGTTGAAAGTTCGGCCATGCGCCGCTGCTGTCCAGGGCCACCACGTGCAGTTCGCCGAGCACTGTCCCGAAGACGCAATGGTCACCCGATAACACTGGCGAGGCGATGGCACCGGTGAAACGCCGCTGGTCGAGCGTGTTATCAGTACGGGCTGCCCAGGGAACTCGCCGCGTTGTAGCATTCCAGGCATGAACGCCCATGTAATGGGTTGGTACGTAGGCCGTGGTGCCACGTACCGCCGGAGTGGCAAACACTGCCCAGACTGAACCTGGATATCCGCTGGAACGAAAATCCTGTTTCTCAAACGTACCGGTATCCAAGCGGCAACGCATGAATCCACCGAACTGGTCGGTACCTGGATGCCCCAGGTAGACCCAATCACCGCTGATCGCCGCCCCCATCGGTATGCCGGGATCTTTTCCCAGCGGCGCTCGGTTGCACCAAGCCAAGCGTGGCATCTCGCCGGTGTCTTCCAGGCAGTAGAGGTCCCAGCCCATATTCACAATCAGCCGCCGGCCCGACACAGCAACTTCGCCACTCGCATAATGCGGAGTGTGGTAGCTGCCAGGGAAACCAGTCGCCAGCTTGTTGGTCTTGGGATCTTCGTAGTCACGATAATGATCCCACTGCCAGCGCTCGTTGCCATCGCGGTCCAGACAATGCACGACCGCATCCAGCGATTGAAAGTAAACGGAGTCATTGGCCCAGGTGGCCGACCCCAGGATCGGCCAGCCGATGTCGACGCTCTTCAGCACGGTGCCATTATCCGCCTGGAGTACATGCAACCACCCCGCGGTTGTTCCCAGGTAAACCCGTCCGTCGGCAACACACACCGACGAAGTATTGCCTCCCATCGCGCGTTTACCGTCAGGAGATGATTTCCAGACGATCCGATTCTCTGCTGGGTCGATGCAATAGACGGTTCCCATTTGATCGGCGACGTAAACCCTTCCATCCACAACAGCAGGCGAAGTGGTGACGGCATCGTCCAGTTGCACACACACGGTCAATTCGAGCGGAAGTTGCAACGCTTCCTGAGCAGCGTCCCCCGCATGTTCCGCCGAACGCATGAACTGTGGCCAATCCGCAGCGAGCAACGGGGCCCCATGCAGCACAACGACAGCCACCAGGAGTGCCAACAGTAGGTTCGGTTGTCGCTTCATGCTTCGACTCCTCCTCACATACGTCCGAAGTGATACTGTCCAAGCTGGCGATGCCCTAACTATGAACTTCGCTGCAGAATGGTAGCCGTAGGTACGGGCGTTACGCCTGCGCCCAAACTTGGTTGGGGTTGAGATGAACCGAGCCACGGTGATGTCAAGTTAATACACTGCGTGCCAACCGCAAGAATATTCGTCGACCAAAAACATTCACGGTGGGGACAGCCGAAGTGATTCCCCGTCGGTAAGTTTGCCAGAGCCCCCACAACCCAAGCCACAAAGTCCAAACCGCACTTGCCATAGACCTTCTGCCACCCGGCAAGAAACTCTTCCCTACTCACATAGCCCTCAGCGTCAGCCTCGGAGGCGTCCCCGTCCGCTCCTCGTAGACGACTTCAATCAAGATCCTGGCAATCGCTCCCTTGGTTCGGCCGCGCTGGCGGCGGGGATGCTTGATCCGCCGAGTTTGAGTCTCTTGGTATCGTCCAAGACGGCTTGCCAAGTGTGTTGGAAGATCATGGTTGGGATGTGCTAGAACTGCGGGTTGGCCGGAGGATTGAGTGTGCTCCTCACAGAGTCGCTGGCGGACGGATGCGGCCAAGCGGCTACCGATTGTAGAAACGGCGTAGGGGTACTTCACCTGCTTCCTGAGGCCCCGGCTTTGCCTGAGCCACTGCGATCAGGTTTCAGAAGGAATACTTGCAGTATGTCGATGACCACCGAACCCCCAACCCTAAGTAAATCGAGTCGGTTGCGTTGTACCGGGTGCCCTGTGCGGGTAATGGTTGCGATGGAGAATCAGGGACTGCGCAGAAGGCCGCGCACGAGATGAGGCACACGCGCAGAGGGCGCGGTGCGTGAGTGAGAACGCCTGAGAATCTTGCCGATGTGGCGTGACTAGCTGGCTAGTTTGAGCTTGAGTTGGCGGTCCTTGCTCTTGAGTTTCTTCTTACGTGGCAGCTTGGGACGAACTTTGCCGTACAACGCGTCGGCAATCGGTGAGAGCCGCATCTTGCCGAGTGTTCCTTCACGCCGGGGCGTCATCGCCAACAGCGTCGCGAAACTGGCATGCACCACCATCACCACGCTTAACAAAGCAAAGAACCTCCGACTGCCGGTCACGTTCCCATCATCGGCTCCCCAAAATACTTTCAACCGCGCGTTCACACACTCCACCGCCGTCCGCCCTTTGTACATCCGCTCGAACTTCTTCGTCGCGCGAGGCACTGGCGGAAACCGACGCAAGTCGATCTCGCGAGGCACGCCAAACAGACGCCATCGGGCATTCCCAGCCTTCGTGCATGGCGGGGCAACGGTACTTGATGGTTTTGCGGGCAGGCTCGTGACCAATGTACGCCATCTTGTGTCGCACCATCGGCTCGCTCACACGGTCGTAACAATAGACCGTGCCGGCTTCGTCGTAGACGATGTTCGAATTTCCATCGTGGCCTGGCAGCATCCGTTCTTGTTCGTCCTTCCACATCGAACGAATTTGAATCAACGGTTTGATCTTTTCTTCATGCAGCAGTTGATGAACTTCGGTCGAATCGGCTGCTTTGTCGTAGGCCAGTGTTTCGATCCGGCTCTCCGGCAAGTTCTGCTTCGCTTCGGTCAGTAAGTCCGGCAGCGTTTCGCCGTCGCCTGCCTTGGTGTTCGTGATCTTGTAGGCAAGCGAAACCTCGTGCTTCACGTCCACCAGCAGATGCAGCTTGAATCCAAACCAGGCAATCACCTTAGTAACATGCCCTTCCTCATTGAGGTATTCTTTGCGTCCACCACTGGCTTGAGGAAGACCAGAGTCATTGGTCTGGGCGTCATCACGGTTACGCTTGCGACGGGCGTTGAGGTACGTCGCATCGCCGGCCGTGTTCTGTCCCAGGTCCGGCACGACCGAGCCGAGTCGCTCGATCATCGTATCGAAGACTTCGTGCAGACGTGTCAGGTGCGGCTCTTCGCCTAACCGCTCGAGGAATCGCGACAGGCTCCACTTACGCGGCACGGTCTCTTCGGACTCGATGCCAAGCAACTTCCGCAGGGACTCGTTTCGTTTCAATTCCGCCAGACAATGATCGATGGACGGATGTCGCAAGGCCACGCTCAACACGAGTATGCCCCACGCCGTCCGCAGCGGCACATTATTGCGTCCTTTGCCGCGAGTTTGCTGGAGCGAGTCCAGCAGCGGCTCATCCGGAATGACATCCAGCAACAGCTTGATCGTCTTGAGTGTTGGGCTGTCTTCCAAGCAGTCCCAGGCGAAGAGCGGTTTGGTTCTTTGAATTCGCACGGCATCATCCTGTGAGAAGTTTGGAGGGAACGGCGATTCGTCTACTATAACTTCGCAACAAATACCCGCTTGGTTACGCGAATGGTCGAAAAATCATCGAAAATAAATAGGATTGTATACGGCATAGCCATCAGAACTTTATCGCACCCAGCTGCGGTTGAAGGCATGCCGGATACAACTCTGATGAACTAAACCGCCTGGGGACGTTGGCTATGGGGGGTGAATCCTGGCGGACGTTGGCGGACGGATTTCGTTGAGCGCTCGCGGGGAATGTGATGCGCAAAGACCTGAGAGAACGGCTTTCGAGTTAGATGGGTTGTAGGCATTACGCGGTTGACGAAGAGGAAGGTTGACCAGCGCGGCGCGGACCGGTAGCGCAGTGAATCCAGGCGGCCGTTTTTTTGGATGGTAGGCTGGAGCGAGCATTACGGAGACTGTGGTCGTGAGTCTCGAGGGATGAGTGCCGCAGTTGGGTTCTTGCGCAATCGGCGCTGAAGATAGGCAGGTGACCTCGGTTGCGGTTGTATGGAATCGATGCGCAACAAGTAGCCTGACTTGCATGCCGGACATCGTGGCGCGATGGAGGGCAGTTCACATGCGTCTTGGTCTGCCGCAGGATCATGCGTTGTGTCGGGGTGCGTGTCAGCAGGATTCTCGTCAACAGGAGTCTGCTCAACGACCCCCAACAATCGGCGGCAAAGTGCCAACTTCTCGCTCCGTCCACGATTGGCCATCCAGCCGTAGTGACGGATGCGGACCAATCCCGAGGGCAACACATGCAGCAGAAATCGACGAATGAACTCGTCGGTCGCCAGCGTCATCTTCTTCTGCGCACCCGCTGCCGCGTAATCCTTCCAGCGAAACGTGACCTGCTTGCCGTCGTGGGCGAGCAGTCGGCTGTTGGCGATGGCGACGCGATGCGTGTAGCGGGCCAAGTACCTCAGCACCACCTCGGGACCACCGAAAGGACGCTTGGCATAAACGATCCAGTCCTTGCGCACCGCGACGTTGAGTAGATGTTCAAAGGCAGCCCCAGGAGCGTACTGGGCCAGCTGGCCGTGGAACGAAAGCTCGCCAGCGGCATACGCTCGTTTGGTCATGTCGATCAGCTTGCCTCGAAACACGCGACTGAGAACACGGACCGGCAGAAAGAAATCCTTCCTCTTCGTACCGATCCACTTCGTTCCATCAGGCGAGATCCCCCCGGCGGGTACCACGCAATGCACGTGCGGATGATGCATCAAGTTCTGCCCCCAGGTATGCAGGACGGCCAGCAGCCCGATCTTCGCGCCCAGGTATTTGCGGTCCGCTGCCAACTCTTGCAAGGTCTGGCTGGCGGCGCGAAACAAGACGCCGTACATCACGCGCGGGTTCTGCAAGGCCAGCGGGGCCAGCGTTTGGGGAAGTGTAAAGACGACGTGAAAATACGGCACGGACAACAGTTCGGCTTGGCGGGCGGCGAGCCACTTGGCCCGCGCCGCGCCTTGGCACTTCGGGCAGTGCCGGTTGCGGCACGAGTTATACGAGACCTGGATCTCGCCGCACGCATGGCAGGCATCGAGATGCCCACCCAAGGCAGCGGTGCGGCATCTGGGCAGGTCGTTCATGGCACGAAGCTGCGCGACGGAGAGGTAGCCACGATGCACTTGCAAGAACCTCGCACCGGCCGCGCGGAGAATGTCGGCCACTTCCAGCTTCGCTTGATTCATCGCGCGGCCTCTCCACCTTCGGCATCAGCCAACAGGTCCAGCGGGCTGGACGTTTGGCGGATCAGCTTGTTGCTGACCCGTGTGTAACGGGCCGTGCTCACCGGACTGGCATGCCCGAGCAGCACTTGAATGACGCGGAGGTCGGTGCCTGCCTCCAGTAGATGTGTGGCAAAACTGTGCCGCAGCGTGTGCGGCGTGATGGTCTTGGGGATGCCCGCCTCGCGCTGGGCGGACTTGCAGGTCGATTGCAGCGTACTCACGCTGATCGGCTGCAGGGGACTGCGACCGGTGAACAACAAGTCCTGGGGCCGGGCCGCCCACCAGTAGCGCCGCAGCAGATCGAGCAGGATCGGCGAAAGCTTGGTGTAGCGGTCCTTCTTGTTCTTGCCTTGCCGCACGCGGATCACCATCCGCTCGCTGTCGATGTCGGACAGCCGCAGGTTGACCGCTTCGGAGATGCGCAGCCCTGCGCCGTAGGCGGTCATCAGGATCACGCGGTGCTTGAAGTTGTGAATCGCCGCGAAGAATCGCCTGACTTCATCCAGCGCGAGCCCACCGGCAGCTTCTTCTCGGTCTTGGCGCAGCGGATGTCTTCGACAATCTCGCCGCGCTTCACGATCTCGCGAAACAAGAATCGCAAAGCCGCGACCACCTGGTTGTAGACGCCCCACTTCGTGCCCTTCACTTCAACCAAGTAGACCCGGTAATCGCGAACCTCCCCGGGGCTCACGCGAGCCGGACTCTTGCCGCTGAACTCGAAGAACTTGACCAGGTGCGCAACGTACAGCCGAATCGTCTTCGGCGAGTAGTTGCGGATCTCCATCTCTTCGATCATGCGTTGTCGGAGCGGTGTCATTGGATGGGGCCTTTGCGAAACGGCGTGTCAAACCTGTCTCGAAAAGGATGGCATGCAAAGCCGCAGGGCGCAAATCGGTACGACCGTTACAACCGGACCAACCTGATATCAAGCACGGCCTGCGCCAGAACACAGCACCAGAGAAGGTGCAAAAAAAGACGGGAGGCAGCATCACTGCCCAGGTCTAAACACGCCCACCGCGAAGCGGTTTAGTTCAAAAGTTCCCTCGCCCTCTCAACTCGCTAAAACTCGGGGCAAAATCTCGCTCCTGCGGGGAAGCCAAATTTCACCCCTTCGCAACCGCCAGCCTCACAAACAGGTTACGATCAGCGCAACCGGCTCAAGTAAATCACACGACCACTGGTCATCACATGCCCAGCGGCCTAGAATGCCTCAGGTGATTGGTGCCGATTCAGGCACAGCAAAGGGATGAATTTGCCGGACCGCCTCGCTCATAAAGCGAGGCTCGTTTTGGCAAGACGGTTGCAATGGCTTGAACGAAGCCATGCAATCCTGTTTGACACATTTCACAAGACACTAGGGGGGCGAATTGGATTCGACCGGGTGACAAGACGCTAAAGTGGCGTGCCGTGGTTGGTCAGTTGGCCACGATAAAAGCTGACCAAAAACTTCAATTGCCGAAGGCAATTTCTCTCTGGCTGCCTAAGAAAAGGTAGCTCCGGCTGAGGACTTTCGTCGGAGAGGTCCAAAAGCCGGTCAACAATTCCGAATCGCTTTGAGTCAACGGTAGGCACGCTCAAAGTTAAAACCCTGTTCCCACCTAGTTGTCGGTAGACCTTGTCGATTGGGGCTACCCTCAGCGAAGGCTCAAAAAGGTCGACTACGCGCGTAGAAGCTTTAGCCGAAACACTGCGGGACGCGGGTTCGATCCCCGCCGCCTCCATACAATAGCCACTTGCGTTTTACGACGCAAGTGGCTATTCTCATGGAGCTTATGAGTCTATTTTTGCCACAGAAATCGACCGGAAGTCGGGGCGAATTCGTCGGTTGTCCCATAAAGACGAGCGTTTTTGTCCCATAGCACAGCCCGACTTGTCCCATTGCGCCACGGAATGGCCCTTTTATGGGACACGGCTTCCAACTCGTTTTGTGTGGCGCATCCAAGGACGGTGAAGTGCCATGTCAACACGAAGCAAGTCTCGACGGACGCCTCTGAGCCAAGACAAAGCGACGGGGCGGTATTGCGCCAAGCTGGGAAGAAAGGTCACGAAGAGCGGGAAGGTGGACGGCCACAAATTCCGCTTCACAACCAGCGAGCGTGAATCGGAACGTCGCAAACAGCGAATCCAGGAACTTTGGGATTACGCCGTAGAGAAGCTCGGCGACTCCGAGTGGAACGAGCTTACTCTACACATCGCCAAAGCGTTCGAGCGAGGCGAAGCGAGCGTAAGTGTCCCGATGAACATGATTACATCCCCTTCGGACGAGCCCCACTTGGGGCATCGGTTCGACTACGTGACGACTCTTGAGAAGTGGCGTAACATTTTTCCCTTCGTCCACTTCGTGCCCGAGGACGAGGAAGCCTTCGAGTTGGGTTCGCAGGAAGTCGCATCCATTTCGGAGGGCCTCATGGAAGAGGTGCGATTCTTCGCTCAAGCTTCAAGTGGACATGACCCCACCGAAGCTACGGTCGAGGAGGCGCTCGACGCCTACGAGAACGAGCACATCCGAGTGCGGATGCTGATTGATCCAGATCCAGAAGAAGGACTCGCCGAAAAGCGTCTGAGCGATACGGCCCAGAAGTACCTTGCGGCCTTTGAGCGAATCCGAAACTTCAACGCCCATCAACTGAATTGGCCGCTGTCGAAACTGACTTACGATGGCTGCGATGCGATGATCGAGGTCTGGAGGCAGAGACCGCCTCGAAAAGACAACACGGGTCCGCTGGCTGTCAAAACGTGTCGGGAACACGCCAAACGCATCAAGGAATTCATGCGATGGCTCTCGAAGTCAGATCGTTTCGACTGGAAAAAGCCGACCGACTTCGATGAATTGAAGTTAGCAATTCGGAAGTCGAACAAGGACAAGTCGGCACCTGTAACGGTCCAGTCCCAGCAAGTCCGCACCTACACGGTCGAGCAACTCAAGACGCTCAACGAGTTCGCCATTCCATTCGAGCGGTTCTTGTTGCTCTGCGGCTTGAACCTCGGTTTCAAGCGAATGGAATGCGCCACACTACGAGTCGGCGAGATTACGCTGCGTCAGAAGCACCCTTATGCGCAGTACATTGCATTCGACTTCACAGAGAACGACTCGTTCGTGCGGCGAATCAGGACGAAGACCGAGGTGTACGCAGAATGGTTGCTTTGGCCCCTGACTGTTCAAGGCATGGAGTGGGTGCTTGATCGACGACGCAAGCGAACGCATGTCAAACGAACCGATGGAACAACGGTCGATATCCCGTACCGTTCCACGTCCATCGCACTGCTCAACGATGCTGGGCACTCCTTCACGAAGCCGACAAAGAGCGGGAATCCAAATCATCAACTGACCAACATGTGGAACCGGCTTCTCGACCGGGTGGAGACCGCCGAGCCCAAGTTTCCACGGCTTCCGCATGAGGCATTGCGTGACACGGCCTCGAATTGGATACGTGAAGAGTTCGGCGGCGAAATCTCGGAAATCTTTCTTGGGCATGGATCTCCATTGGGCAGCAAGAGCTTGATCGAATGCTACACAAACAAGCCGTTCGGAAACGTCTTCAGGGCTCTACAATGGCTACAAGAAAAGCTCAACCCAGTTTTCGACGCCACTCCTGACAATCCGTTTCCGGTGGAGCGAAAGCTGGGAGGTGGTGGCCTCAATGTTCGACAAGTCAAACAAATCCGCCGCCTTTCCAAGGAGGGACTGCCGGTTGCCGAGATCGCCAAGAAAGTTGGCTGCTCAACAATGAGCGTCTATAGGCATCGAGAGAATCAGGCGGACCAGGCTAGTTGAGTCTTAGCATGAAGAACTCAGCAGCTTCGCAAGGCAAACGGCAAGGACCACACCTTGTCGCTCATGTTGGGCGCAGTTGAAGTCCGACGACCTGGTGGTCTTTGTTATTCTAGGTCTTGGACATAATCTCGCTGACAACGTGCCGAGGCTGCCAAAGAACCCAAATGATCACCCGCTTCGAAATCATGACCAACGGATCGCCTCGCCCAGCGGGCGAGGCGATCTTGTTCTGTGACGGCACAGGCCGTGATTGGTATCAGTCTGACACCGATCTCGAACTCAGCCATTGGCGTCCGAATCGCACGCCCCCGCAGTATCGAGCCGGAACCTAACCGAGATCTGCTTCCGTTTCCTGGAATCTCCACTTCGAGGAAACTGGACCGTCGCCGTCAACAACCACGTCGATGTGGATGGCATTCTTTCGGTTTACGCCTTGGTTCACAGTGAGCACGCCTTTCAGCACCGACAGACGTTGATCCAAGCCGCCGAGATGGGACACTTTTGGGAATGGGGAGAACTGCCGGCCCGATGAAGTCGCTGCGCTGCTCATGGAAGACAGCGACGGCCGAGAAGTTTACGAGGAAGCCTTTCGACGCATTCCCGGCCTGATCGACGAGAGCGATCCTGCTTGGCGGAAGTGGCAGGAGAGATTGAGGAGCCTAGCTATGAGTGAGAATGACTCACTCAGAAGTGTCTGCTTCCAACTTAGAAAACTCAATGTCACAGTTTGGAAGTGCTTTTCGTAGCTTTTCGACTTGTTCTTCACTGACCTTCGTCTGGTAGAGTTCAAGCCACCTTAGTTTCGTGAGATTTACCAGCGGCGTCAGGTCGTGGATCTCAGTTTGGTTGAGTACAAGCTCCACTAGATTGGTGAGATTTGCCAAAGGCGTCAGGTCATGGACCTCAGTCTGGTTGAGGTCAAGCCAGATTAGGTTCTTGAGATTTGCCAACGGCGTCAGGTCACTAACCTGAGTCTCTGAAACGACAAGGTATTCTAGTTTCTTGAGATTCGCCAACGGCGTCAGGTCACTATCTTGAGTCTGTGATACGTCAAGGTGAGTTAGTTCCGTGAGATTTGCCAACGGCGTCAGGTCACTTACTAGAGTCTGTGAAACGTAAAGGCGAGTTAGTTCCGTGAGATTCGCCAAAGGCGTCAGGTCATTAACCGGAGTCCGGGCGAGTCTCACCCACAACACATCCCGAAGATCGTAACGACTCGCAACATCATCGTCGTCAAATGAGTAGCCAGTCGTCCCCCCATTCTCCTGAACCCACTCCACTGTTTCCCACTGCCTTCGCAGTTGATTCATCCTCCAGCCACCAACCACGCAGAACAGCGTCAGAAGGACAAAGAACGTCCTCAAACTGAATTGCCAGGATCGGCGTTTGGGCTTGTTGAGTGTCATGGCTGTGCTTTGCCTACAACTTGTATGGAGTCACTCGGATATGATCATACAGTTTGGAAGTGCCTGCTGTAGTTTATTGACTTGTTCTGCACTAACCTGAGTCTGGGAAACGTCAAGTGCCATTAAGGTCTTGAGATTTGCCAACGGCGTCAGGTCGCTAACATGAGTCTGTGAAACGTTGAGGTAGTCTAGTGTCGTGAGTTTTGCTAAAGGCGTCAGGTCACGAACCTGGGTCTCTGAAACGATAAGGTGGTTTAGTTTCGTGAGTTTTGCTAAAGGCGTCAGGTCGCTAACTTGAGTCCTTGAAATGTCGAGCCACCATAGCTCCGTGAGTTTTGCCAGCGGCGTCAGGTCACTTACTTGAGTCTCTGAAACTTCAAGCCACGGCAGTTCCGAGAGATTTGCCAACGGCGTCAGGTCGCTAACCTCCGTCTCGTTGAGGCTCACCCAAAGCACATCCCGAAATCATAACTGCCCACAACTCCATCGAAGTCAAATTCGTACCCAGCCGTTCCCCCATTCTCCTGAACCCATTCCACTGCATTCCACTGCCTTCGCAGTTGATTCATCTTCCAGCCACCAACCACGCAGAACAGCGTCAGAAGGACGAGTAACGTCCTAAGGCTGAACTGGAAGAATCGGCGTCTGGGCTTGTTGGAAGTGGAATCGGTGGTCATGGCTGTGCTTTGCCTACAACTTGTATGGAGTCACTCGGATATGATTGTACAGTTTGGAAGTGCCTGTTTTAGTTTATTGACTTGTTCTGCACTGACCTTTGTCTGGATTAGGTCGAATTCCACGACAGTTTCTGTGAGATTTGCCAACGGCGTCAGGTCATGGACCGCAGTCTGGTTGAGTTCAAGCGGCAAGCAGCTTCGTAAGATTCGCCAAAGGCGTCAGGTCATCGACCGCAGTCTGGTTGAGTTTAAGCCAGATTAGGTTCTTGAGATTTGCCAAAGGCGTTAGGTCATGGACCGCAGTCTGGTCTAGTTGAAGCCCATTTAGTTTCTTGAGATTTGCCAAAGGTGCCAGGTCACTGACCTTCGTGCCGTCAAGGTTAAGGGAGTCAAGGTTGTTGAGATTTGCCAGAGGCGTCAGGTCACGGATTTGAGTCTCTGAAATGTCGAGCGACCACAGTGCCGTGAGATTCGCCAGAGGCGTCAGGTCATGGACCTCCGTCTGGCTGAGGTCAAGCCGCCTTAGGTTCTTGAGGTTTGCCAACGGCGTCAGGTCACCGACCTCTGTCTTGTCTAGGACAAGTTGTACAAGGTTCTTTAGCTTTGCCAGCGGCGTCAGGTCATGGACCTCTGTCTTGTCAAGCCAAAGTACTTTTAGTTTCTTTAGATTTGCCAGCGGCGTCAGGTCATGGACCTCTGTCTCGGTAAGCCCAAGTGTTTCTAGGTTTTCTAGATTTGCCAGCGGCGTCAGGTCACTAATCTGAGTCTGAAAAAGGTAAAGGATCTCTAGGTTCTTGAGATCTGCCAGCGGCGTCAGGTCACGGTCCTCCGTCTGGCTGAGGTCAAGCCGCCTTAGGTTCTTGAGATTTGCCAACGGCGTCAGGTTACAGACCTTTGTCTGTCCGAGGCCCGCCCATAACACGTCCCGAAGGCCGTAACTGCTCAAGAAAACTTCTTCGTCAGAATACAATGAGTACCCAACAGTTCCCCCATTCTCCTGAACCCACTCCACTGCTTCCCACTGCCTTCTCAGTTGAGGGATTTTCCAGCCCGCAACCACGCAGAACAGTGTCAGAAGGACAAAGAACGTCATCAAACTGAATTGCCAGGTTCGGCGATTGGGTTTGCTGAGTGTCATGGCTATGGTTTCCGTACAACTTGTATGGAGTCACTCGGACATGATGTGACAGTTCGGGAGTACCTGCTGTAGTTTAATGGCTTGTTCTTCAACCTGAGTCTGCGAAACGTCAAGCCACGACAGTTCCTTGAGATTTGCCAACGGCGTCAGGTCACTAACCTGAGTCTCTGAAACGTCAAGTTCCACTAGTTCCTTGAGTTTCGCCAACGGCGTCAGGTCACTAACCTTCGTCTGGTCGAGATATAGCCATTTTAGGTTCTTGAGATTCGCCAACAGCGTCAGGTCACTTACTTGAGTCTGTGAAACGTGAAGGCTCCCTAGTTTCTTGAGATTCGCCAGCGGCGTCAGGTCGCTAACTTGAGTCTGTGAAACGTCAAGGTGAGTTCGTTCCGTGAGATTTGCCAACGGCGTCAGGTCACTTACTTGAGTCTGTGAAACGTCAAGCCACGACAGTTCCTTGAGATTTGCCAGCGGCGTCAGGTCACTAACCTGAGTCTCTGAAACGACAAGGTATTCTAGTTTCTTGAGATTCGCCAAAGGCGTCAGGTCGCTAACTTGAGTCAGTGAAACGTCAAGGTGAGTTAGTTCCGTGAGATTTGCCAACGGCGTCAGGTCACTTACTTGAGTCTGTGAAACGTAAAGGCGAGTTAGTTCCGTGAGATTCGCCAAAGGCGTCAGGTCATTAACCGGAGTCCGGGCGAGTCTCACCCACAACACATCCCGAAGATCGTAACGACTCGCAACATCATCGTCGTCAAATGAGTACCCAACAGTTCCCCCATTCTCCTGAACCCACTCCACTGCTTCCCACTGCCTTCTCAGTTGAGGGATTTTCCAGCCCGCAACCACGCAGAACAGTGTCAGAAGGACAAAGAACGTCATCAAACTGAATTGCCAGGTTCGGCGATTGGGTTTGCTGAGTGTCATGGCTATGGTTTCCGTACAACTTGTATGGAGTCACTCGGACATGATGTGACAGTTCGGGAGTACCTGCTGTAGTTTATTGACTTGTTCTTCACTAACCTGAGTATCTAAAACGTGAAGGTACTCTAGTTTCTTGAGAGTTGCCAGCGGCGTCAGGTCACTTACTTGAGTCTCTGAAACGACAAGGTATTCTAGTTCCCTGAGATTTGCCATAGGCGTCAGGTCACGAACCTGAGTCTGCGAAACGCCAAGGTACATTAGGATCTTGAGATTTGCCAACGGCGTTAGGTCACTAACCTTCGTCTGGTCGAGATATAGCCATTTTAGGTTCTTGAGATTCGCCAACGGCGTCAGGTCACTTACTTGAGTCTGTGAAAGGTTAAGGTGAGTTAATTCTGTGAGATTCGCCAACGGCGTCAGGTCACTATCTTGAGTCTGTGAAACGTCAAGGTGAGTTAGTTCCGTGAGATTTGCCAACGGCGTCAGGTCACTTACTTGAGTCTGTGAAACGTCAAGCCACGACAGTTCCTTGAGATTTGCCAACGGCGTCAGGTCACTAACCTGAGTCTGAAAAACGTGAAGGCTCCCTAGGTTCCTGAGATTAACCAAAGGCGTCAGGTCACTAACCTCCGTCTCGTTGAGGCTCACCCAAAGCACATCCCGAAGACCGTAACTGCTCAAGAAAACTTCTTCGCCAGAATCAATTGAGTACCTAACCGTTCCCCCATTCTCCTGAACCCATTCCACTGCTTCCCACTGCTTTCGCAGTTGATTCATCTTCCAGCCAGCAACTACGCACAACACCGTCAGAAGGACGAAGAACGTCCTAAGGCTGAACTGGAAGAATCGGCGTTTGGGTTTGCTGGGAGTCATGGCTATGTGTTCAGTCTGCATGCAGCGCAGGAATCGACGACTCTTTGTTTCTGGTTGTTCAGGCTCAGTATAGCCAAGCCGTATGCAGTCTGCCGAATCCCACCCCCACGTTCGCCCTGAAATTCCGACGAGCAAAGTTCCGAAAAGCGAACCGATGGAACTGCCAACCATAGGGTCGGCCGTGAAGCTGCTGCTCCAACGTTCGGGGCTCTTTCCTGGTTAGGGTGGATCGACCATCAGTCCTTATTACCGTCGTTGAGAGGGGAGATTTGGAGTACACCGACCTCTTCGTCGAAGAAATAGGCCATTTGTGCTTCGGCAGGGCGTTGGCCGGATTCCAAAAACTTGCGATTGACCACAACGCCAGATGAAAACGGACTGACTACTTGCCCAGTGTTACCTCCCCACCTCAAACCTCATCCCATCTTTGCCCGGCCACCGATTCACTTGCGGAGTCACGCACCACGGATCGTGGTAAAAGTTCTGGTCCCGGTGGAAGATCGGCTTCAGCAGAAAGTCGACAACACGATCTACCTGCGCGCCGTCGCCCACAGGAAGAACCATCCATCCAGGGTTGCGATGCGATTCCAGTGACCGGCCCACTTGTCTCGGTTGAAGTTATCGAGGGTGTGAGGCACACCAAGTTCCAAGCCGAGGACATGCATCCCCATCTCAGCGACGAATTCCCTGACGGGCAAGCAATGCATCCAGCCAGTTCGAACTTCCGCCCAGTGAACAAATTCATGCAGCAGGATCGAGAAGTGGCAGGCTTTGGTCCAGCATCGCTCAATTGACTGCATCATGATGTAGTCGCCCGTGTCATGGCTCGGAAACTTCGACCACGGGTACGGTGGCAAGTACCCGATGTAGTCGGGCGGATTGTTCTCGTCTCCCACGTCATAAAGGACTCTGGGGTTGTGGTACTCCATGAACTGCCCCATGAGCCCGAAGTCGGCGTCGGCATGGTCCACGACGTCATCGACAATCGAGCAGCAGAACTGTTCGGCACCGGCTACTTGAGCAGCGTTGAACACCAGCCTCGGCTCCAGTGACCAGTCAGCATCGCCGACGTAACGGGCAATGATCGTTGGCAATTCCTTTGGCAGAACAGCCCCGCCAACCGCAGCCCAATCCTCTCCAGTCCCCCACCACTTTGACCGATAGCCTTTGGTCTCGTACGTGTCGCATAACAAGATCGTGTTGATCCCTCGGTAACGGCCACGAGTGCGAACATTGTGGGGCAGGCCGCAGTTCGGATCGTACGACACTGGAACTCGCCAAGGCGTGCGACCTAGACAGAGGGCGATCTTTGCCCGTTGGTGAGAGTAGAGCTTGATGTCTGGATTGCTTTCCCGACCCAGGAAGTCTTCTGGGAGAATCAGGCGTGTCATTTTCATGGATGGGCCACTTAGAAGAGAAAAACTTGAGCGAGGTCCGACCTGAATGGAAACAGGAGGAGTCCCAAGAAATAGGACCGCATAGCTCTCCAGACGAGGCAGAAAGGGGAGTCACACCCAGGTTTTTAGAAAGGAATTTCTGGATTAAGAATTTTGCAACAGCGATTGAGATTCGACAGCCAAGGTACATGTCCACTAATCTGCTACCCGCCCGCCACGACCTCCGGTCGCTGGCGGGCCTGCCGATCAAATCCAATCCCGGCCACATCAAGTCCTATCGCTGCCAAATCAAATCCAACCGGTGCCAAACAGATTCAACCCCGGCCGAACCAATCCCGCCCCGGCCAATCGACTGCACAAAAGACCAGGTCAATACTCATCGGGCCTGAGCACACACGTCGACGACCGATCCGCCTCGGTGATTACCCAGAGGCGCTCCCCCGACTTCAGCACA
The DNA here is from genome assembly GCA_942492195.1 of uncultured Planctomycetia bacterium. Taxonomy (GTDB): domain Bacteria; phylum Planctomycetota; class Planctomycetia; order Pirellulales; family S012-138; genus CALOEH01. The sequence goes on from CALOEH010000138.1 coordinate 38,964, forward strand.
TAAGCCGAGAAGATCCGGCTGCCGTCCAGGAGGGCACGCTCATTTGACGCTTTGTCCTCGTCGTCGAGATCGCCCCAGTCGCCGGCTACGTGCCGCTTGATCAGTTGAATAGCTGCCTGCTCGGCTTCTTCGAGGGTTGACAATGCACCCGGCGTGGCGACGATTTGGCCGATAGGAAAACGTGGAGTGGAAGTCATTCTTGTGTCCTTTCTAGCGAGGTTGGTGGTAACTGGCATGAAAGGTACAAGGACACTGACTGGATATTTTGGTTAGCCATAAGATTGCGGCATAAGTGACTGGCGAGCCGAGGGACCGTGTGACCTGCTCAGGACGGGTGTCGACGCAATCGGCGAGATTCGCCGATTGGATTTGCACAAGGTCACGAATGGTTGACTGCAATCAATTCCCAGGCCCACAACGAACAGAACGTATTCGGTTGT
>CALOEH010000139.1:0-5742 GCA_942492195.1 uncultured Planctomycetia bacterium
GTGCCTGTGCCAGTGTCGCACGCCATGAAGCTCCAGCCGATTTCAACCCATACAATGCACGAACAACGACGCATACTTTACCCTTGTCTGACCCACATTCAGTGCCGCCTACAAACCAGATCTTCTCTTTGCATTCAGCATTCAAGTAAGCATTCTCCAAGTCGCAAGCCATTACATCCAAACCATTCAAAGCAGCAATCATGAAACCAAGTCGTACACTCTCTCTCAAAACGACACTCGAATACGTCATTGCTGCCAGTGCATCCATCGTATGCCCTCCTGCTACAAACCTTGCCTTCCGCGTGAAGTCCATTTTGATATCAAATACTATGTGACAACCAATCTCCTGGAATCCAATCATATCCTTGACCTTACCCGACCTTACGTCTTCCGGAGTTATACTGTCACGAGCATCCCAGGCTACCTTTACCTTAGACATTTCCTTATTCAAGGCCTTCTGCCAAAGTTCAGTCCCCGTGAAGCACATGTCAATTTCTAAAGCTTCCTCTGTTCAATGTGGCAGCTTGACACCAAACTTATGCGACGTTCGCCAGTACTTCTTCTTCACCTTCGAGATAATACGGCTCCCTTGCACAAAGTTTCCGATACCCACCATTTGAAAGCCGGTTCCTCTGTAAGTTGGTTCACCACGCGTATTTGCAAGTTCAACGGGGTTAGATGCCTTTAAGTCCTTCAGCTTCACCCAACTTGTCGACTGATCCTACCACATTACCAGTAACCACCATCCTTGCGTTGTAATCTTGGGCGTTACGTTACCGTTCCTCAAAGTAATTGTGCCATTCAAAACATCAATAGCTTTACCGTCCTTCTTATGATCCATGATTTCTTGCAGGAGCTGAAACATATTACCTTCGTCAACCTGTGCATACATGTTATTGGCAATGATATTCGCGGTGTACCTTTCCGTTGTTCCGTCCGTGAATTCGACATCATATTCTCTTGTATCAAAGTAAGGGTTAGAATGAGCACGACCAATGGGTTCACCACCAATCCCTTTTGAACGCTTTACGACTCGTCCCCGTCTTTCATCATCCGTTCCAGCACCCATGGTTAACTCCATATTCAGATACTTATCCAATGCTTCGTCATCTTCCTTGGGACATTCTTGTATCAACATATCACCATACTCCTCTTCCGTTGGCATGATACCCCCTTCTATTATAGCATCAACACCGTCGTCGTCGACAAGGTCCTCGAGCATTTTCAAATCGACTCCCCCTTCTCCTTGTAGAACAAAGTTAGTATCGTCCAAGCGCTCTTCCAATCTCTTTTTGAATTCTTTGATCCTTTTCTTTGTATCTTCCTGTAAATGGTCGTCACGAGTCACATGTTCCACGGACGTCTTCGATACAATCTGCCCACTTTCGGTAACCAACCAGTAGCACAAATCAGAGCCAACACGATGGGACACACCAAGCCATCTCGCCAACTGTTTCGTTATGTCAGTCACATTTGGTTTGTTTGGCCGGTCCCACCACCATACGAGATCATAAAACTCAAAGTCAAGCCACTTTGCCACTCGACCACCAAGCTGCCGTCATCCATGAATCACTTCGTCAGCATCTTGGGAACATGGGCGCTAGTCGTTCTTACGGTATCAACCACCGAAGCGGCCCCGCGGCAGAATATTCTCTTTGCCATCTCTGATGATCAGTCGTACCCACATAGCTCGGCATACGGCAGCAAGATGGTCCAGACGCCTGCCTTTGATCGTGTGGCAGGCAGCGGTGTGTTGTTCACCAACGCGTTCGCTGCGTCGCCCGGTTGTAGCCCCTGCCGGGCAAGCCGCTACCTGACCGGACGGCATACCTGGCAGATTGAACATGCCGGCACCCACGCGAGTAGTTTCGCCGCCAAGTACGTCACGTTTCCAGATCTGTTAGAAGCGTCCGGCTACGTGGTCGGCTACACCGGCAAAGGTTGGGGGCCAGGCAATTGGAAAGACTTCAGGCCTCGCAATCCGGCCGGTCCTGTGTTTTCTGACAAGAAGAACAAGCCGCCTCAGGCGGGGATTAGCAGCACCGACTACGCCGGCAACTTTGCGGAGTTTTTGGCGAAGCGAAAAGCGGGTGAACCGTTTTGTTTCTGGTACGGAGCGACCGAACCACATCGGGCGTATGCCAAAGGAGCAGGGCTCAACGCTGGCAAGCGGCTCGTTGACGCCGAGGTCCCTTCGTTTCTCCCAGATGATCCAGAGATCCGTTCGGACCTGTTGGACTACGCCACCGAGGTGGAGTGGTTCGACCGCCATCTGGGCCAGATGTTGGATCAGTTGGCCGCCGCAGGCGAGCTTGAGAACACGCTCGTGATCGTCACCAGCGACAACGGGATGCCGTTTCCCAGGGCCAAAGCCAACTGCTACGAGTTCGGGATTCACATGCCGCTGGCAATCGCCTGGCCCCAGCGAGTCTCCGGCAAGCGAACGGTGGATGATGTCGTAGGCTTTGTGGATCTGACCGCCACCATTTTAGACGCGGCCGGCGTCCAGCATCCTGGCAAGTTCCCGCCGTCGGGCACCAGCTTGATGAATGTCTTGGAGAGCAGCGAGCAAGGGATGGTCGATAAGTCGAGGACTGCCGCATACAGCGCGCGCGAACGGCATTCGTCTTCGCGTTACAACAACTGGACCTACCCGCAGCGCTCGCTCCGCACGCCAGACTACTTGTATATTCGCAACTTCCGACCAGATCGTTGGCCGGCCGGCGCACCGCAAAAGTACGATTCGCCGGGAGAACTCGGCTCGCCGCATGGCGGGTATCACGACATTGACGCTTGCCCGTCGTTGACGTTGTTGGTCAATCGCCGCGAAGATCCGCTGATTGCGCCGTACTTTCATGCCGCCGTGGACAAGCGCCCGGCGGAAGAACTGTTTCTCATCCGGCAGGACCCCGGCTGCATGCACAACCTGGCCAGCGATCCGAAGCACGCCGAGGCCAAAGCGCGCCTGGCCCAACAACTCGATGAGTATCTGACCAAAACCGGCGATCCGCGCGTCGGACCAGATGGCGGTGAAGTGTTTGAAACTTACCGCCGGTACAGCCGGATCCGTTCGTTTCCTGAGCCGGCGATGTAGCAATGTAGAACAGTTGTCCCAACTGTTCAGGAATCGAGAAAGACTTTCAGAGACATCTGCAAATGAACAGTTGAGACAACTGTTCTACAATACCTCGCTCAGCGTTCGAGACCGATCGAGAGACTCGGGCCCCAGAGCCCGAGTTCATCGCCAAAAATGCCGGGCGCTGCGGCCCAGTCCCAGGCTTGGCCTTCGACAAACCCGGCGACAAACAACCTTGCACCCGATGTCATGGTCGTCGAGTATTCTAAACCGACCTTGAGTTCCAGCACACTCACAGGGTCATCGTTGCGTGAATGGTAGGGCCCGTTCAAGCTTACGACGTGTGCGGTTCCGGCTACGTTGCGTTCAGACTCGCCGAACAACAACGAGTAGCGTGCACCGCTTATCAGTGCCAAACCGTCCCAGCCAAACAACGGGCGGCGACCTTCGAATGCCACCGTGGGCCCCATTCCCCAAAAGTTTGAGTCCTCTGCTCCGCTGATGAAATTCGGTGCCGAAGCAGGAACTGGAAAATCGGGGGTAAACGTCACCACGCCGGAGATGTTGGTGTCAAAGTCCAGACGGGCATAGCGGATACCTCCCACCATTTGGAACTCCCAGTTGCTGAACTCCCCTTGTTGGGTGATCTCCAGATCGAACACGTTCATCTTGAGCCGAGATGCCACCGAAGACTGCGTTAGAGCAGCAGTCCGGATTGGATTCACGAAAAATGCCGATGGCGTTGGGCCATTGTTGATTGAACCCGAAGTGCGGTATGTGAATCCACGCGCACGAATCCCCAACCCGCCTGCTCCCTGGTATCCCACCCACGCCCTTGGTGCGACTTCAAAATCGTAGTCTGGTGAACTCACCGGAGCCAACACACCGGTGGTGGTGTTGAGATCATCTGGCCCACCGAGCCGGAGTTGGAGTGCGGCGACCTCGATTCCCCCAATCCAACAACCTGATGCCGGTTCGCAGCAGTCGCAACATCCGCCGCATTCGCAACAGGACGAATCGATCTCGGTCGCACAACACGACCCACCCGATCCAGAAGGCAAGTAGTAGGCAGTACTCGTCGCGGAGTGATCCTCTGGTTCCCACAATGCGGCCGTAGATTCTCGGTGCCCCGAACTCCGAGTTGCTGGCTGTGCATGCACCAGGCCAACGAACATAAGAAGCCCCGTCAGGCTCAGCAACATGAGACGCATTCCGATTCTCCGTTGAACACAATGCTTGCGAACCCGCACTGGATTGCGAGACGCGAGTTCGGCACCGCAATGGCACCGTCACACTGTGTTCTTCGGCCGGAATAATCAGTAGATTCAGAATGTTCGTTACATGCGGCAAGGTCTATTCAACATGCCCACTGCCTGCAAACGACCTATATTGAGAAGCAGAAAGGTCATCCCGCGCACGAGCGTTATGCAGCAAACGAGCAGCGATTGTTTACCGTTCGAGACCGATCGAAAGACTTGGGCCCCAGAGGCCAAATTCGTCGCCGAAGATGCCCGGTGCCACGGACCAATCCCAGACTTGTCCTTCAAAGAACCCGGCGGCAAACAGCCTGGCACCGGATGACATCATGTACGAATACTCAAGGCCCACCTTGAGTTCCAGCACACTCACGGGATCATCGTTGCGAGAATTGAATGGCCCGTTCAAGCTGACCACATGCGCGGTGCCTTCGATGGCACGATCAGATTCGCCAAACAGGAGCGAAAAGCGTGCGCTACTCACCAGTGCAAGTCCGTCCCAAGGAAAAAGTGGGCGGCGTCCTTCGAGTGCAACCGTGGGCCCGATGCCCCAAAAGTCGGAATTCTCCGTTCCGGCAATTGCGTTCGGTGGCGGCGGAGGGACTTGAACATTGTTGGTAAACGGAGTCACCACACCTGAAATATTGGTGTCGAAATCTATCCTCGCATATCGGGCACCGCCGGCAAGTTGCAGTTCCCAGTTGCTGAACCGCCCCTCCTGTGTGATCTCCAAGTCGTACACGTTCATCTTGAGTCGCGTTGCTATCGTCGACTGCGTGACGGCCGCGGTTCGGATAGGGTTAATGAAGAACGCCGACGGAGTCGGTCCGTTATTGGTGCTGCCCGAAGTGGCGTAGTACAGCCCTCGAGCGCGAATCCCCAGTCCGCCAGGGCCTTGGTAGCCAACCCAAGCTCTGGGTGCGATCTCATAGTCGTATTCTGGTGAATTCACCGGAGCCAACACGCCGGTGGTGGTGTTGAGATCATCCGGCCCGCCGAGTCGGAGTTCAAACGCCGCGGCTTCGACCGCTCCAATCAATCCGCCTCGTGCCGCCGGGGCACAGGCGATATCGCTGCAGCCATCAGACATGTACGGATTCCAACTGTCCCCAGAATCCAACATCACGGCCGACTGGTCCGGCATGGCCATCATCGGTTGCCCGGAAGGGATCATGGCTGGGCCGTCCTCAATGTACTGCGCTCGGGACGCGTAGCCATCGGTCTTGGGACCGCGTCCTGGGGCAAGCGGCACTCCTTGTCGAGGCGTTCTTTGGGCAAGTCTGGCAGATGGTGAGAGTTTCCGCCGCGCCAATGCATTCTGATCAGCCTGATCGATCTGATCCAGCTGGCCCTGCATCGTGGATGGAAATCGCATCCGCTGCGCAACGGCTTCGCTTCGAATGCCAACTG
>CALOEH010000140.1:0-5314 GCA_942492195.1 uncultured Planctomycetia bacterium
GGAAACTACAACAAGCGTCAGTGGCGGCGGGACCGGGGTCCGCCGGGTGGAGATGCCCTTCTCACCAGTGCCCACCGCCGCTGTCGACCTCAGTCGGTTCGGTATTTGAAGGAGACTTTCAGTTTGATCCGATACGCGCTGACTTTGCCTTTTTCGATGGTCATGTCCTGCTCGAGTATTTCCGCAACGCGAAGGTCTTTCAAGCTGCTCGCGGCCGTCTCCACGGCTGCGACCGCAGCTTTTTCCCACGACTCGGTACTGGATCCCGCAATTTCGATGAACTTGTAGACGCTTTCTGCCATATTCTTCTCCTCTGGTTTGATTCAGGTTTCTTGTCGCCTGAGCCACACTCGGCTCAGTATTGCTTGTATTCAGGTTTGCGCTTCTCGGCGAAGGCGGTGCCTCATTCCCCGAGATTTGACCGCAATTCTCCCCTGTCGTCAAGCCTACGACTGCTAGGAATTCGCTTTTTCAACTCCGACGCTCCGTCACCGCGCATCGCCCCGGGTAGGAGGGGGTGCAGCTGCCCAGGAGCATTTGCGGCTGACGCGCCGGCAGCACGGCCGTGTCCATGAATTCGGACGTGCGCACGTTGAAGTAAGCCGAAATGTCCCCGCCACGGAACAACTCTTCGTAGCTTGCTTTGCGTGTGCGACTCTCGAGTTCGATGGGGAACCCGTCGACAAACTCCTCGAGGGGCGTCCTCTCCTGCGCGAACATCGGCGACGACAAGGCCAATGGCGTCAGGAGGAGCGGAAGCAGGCGTGGACAACTCTGTTCGCGTGGAACTTTCATCTGCGCGATTGGCAACTGGAAGGTTGGCTCGGGAGCTTCCTCTCCACCGTCACACCGGTTTCCGGCCTATGCCAGGCCTATGATGATACACAAGGGAGGCCACATGGCATCATCATTCAGGAATATGACGTTATAGGTGTCAAAAGCGGGATGCACTTCCGAGCATTCTATGAAAACTTCACCGACAAATTGCTGATCGCTGATGTTCCCGGAACCACTAGTCGCGACATAAGTATTTTCAAACATACCAAGCTAAAGAGTCCTATCTATCCGCTGGACGCCAATACTACTTTTAATTTAAAGTCATAAGACAAATGACCTTTGTCATGCCTAACAACAAAGGGTGTATTGCTGCGTAGCGTCCCGGCATCCGCCGGAACGGTCGACTTTCACGAGGAAGGATTCCCCGGAGACCCGGGAACAAGCGATGAATACCGAAGGAGACCGCGAAGAGTTCCACACACCCCCGAAGGTTTCCTTCGAGGCGGCCTGGCAATTCATCGTCAAAGTGGGCCTCGCGGCTCATCGCTATGGCTCCACGGCAGGCCGCTTGGAGTTGTTTCTCGTGGGTCTTTCGAAGGAGTTCGGCTATGAGGGAGCATTCCGATCGAGCCCGTCTGAGATCGTGTTTGGATTGCGGGAGAAGGCCGATTCGCCACAACGCCTCGAACTCGTGAAGACGCCGGCGCCGGGTGTCGATCTCGACAAGCTGGCCCGCCTTGGCGACCTGCTCAACGAATTGAAAGCCGGCACAATTGCGCTCGCTGACAGCCCCGCCCAGCTCGATGCCATCGACAAGATGCCGCCTCCGTGGGGAAGGTTTGCGAGCATGCTGGGCTACGCCTTCACCGGCATGGGGCTGGCACCGCTGCTGGGCGGCGGATGGTCCGACACACTCTATGCCACGCTGTTCAGTATCCTGGTTTACGGAGTGGTTCTACTTTCGTCGCGTTTGGGAACCTTTGCGTCAGACTGGCTGCCGTTCTCGTCGGCGTGTGTCGTTGGCGTTCTGGCCACTGTCGTGAAGTTCTGGGTGCCGGACCTCAATCTTGTCCTCGTGATCCTCTCGGCGGTCGCGATCATTCTTCCGGGATACACGATCAGCCTCGGGGCCGGGGAGCTGGTGGCGCAGCACATCGCATCGGGCGCGGCAAACCTGATGAGCGGCCTGATCTGCCTTTTCAAGCAGGTCGCAGGCGGATGGCTTGGTGTCATCTTGACGGGCATGGTCATCCCCATGCCGACAGCGGTGGCCACCACTCCGGTTGATCCGGTCTGGTTGTGGCTGCTTGTTCCCATCATCATTGTCGGGCTGTGCCTCGCGTTCCAAACCTCGCGCCGGGACCTGCCCTGGGCGGCCCTGGTTTGTGGCATCGCCTACCTCGGGATCATGGCCGGCAGCGTGCTGCTCGACAGCAACCTCGGCAATCTGATCGGCACCATCATTGCCGTGGTCGTCGCCAATCTCTGGGCCAGGAAGACGGGGCGCCCGAGCTCGATCGTGCTCATTCCCGCCATTGTCCTGCTGGTCAGTGGCAGCATCGGATTTCGCGGCCTGGCCTCCATGGCGCAAGGCGAACTACTGATGGGGGTGCAGCAGTTTCTTCAGATGTTCGTTGTGGCCGTGACCATTCTTGCTGGAATTTTAATTGGCTATACAATCGTCCGTCCGGAACCCGGCCTGTGAACCCGTTGTTATGGTTGAAGCAGTAAACTTTAGAACGAACAAATAAGACAACTATGAATGGTAAACTCCTCTCCCTGATAGCGGTTTCGTCGGCGTTGGTGCTCAGCGACGTCGGCACCTATGAAGACCCAAACCACCCGGCGGTTGGCGTGCAATCCGTCGTGGTGAACGGCGTGCCTGTGGTTGCCGGCGGCAAACTGGTGGCCGATGCAGCTCCCGGCCAGCCCATCCGACGCCTGCCCTGAAGAGATTGAATGTGGGTATGCTACAGCAGATGCCTCGATTTATCACTGCACACTGAAGGCCCGGATTAGATTGTCCTGCAGCTTCTGCACGGATGGCAGAGAAAAGGCCCGAACTCGACAGCGCGAAATATGAGTGAACACACTGTGAAGCCCGAGTCCAAGATGCATCGAGTCGATGGCCGACTGCATCTGGTCCATTACGTCACCGATGAGAACGGAGAGAAGATTGCCACGGTCACCCTGCCTCTCAAGGTGGAGTTTCGACTCGAGGATGTGGCGCAGTTGGCGGCAGGTGCGTGCGTGATGGGGTTGCCGGTGGCCTTCGACCGAGGAAGACCCAACCAGATGATTGAAGACGCACTGGAAACGACAACGATCCCCGGCAGCCTGACCCGTGCCATCGCCGCATCCGGGGAGGGGTTGGCTTCATCAGATGAACCGTTTGGATGCGACCGACGGTGGAAGCCGGAGCGCGCCAGACGCACCTTTGGGCAGGGCTGCGCCGGGATGCGGAATTTCGAATGGGCATCCTTATGGGCATCACGCTCATTTGGCTGCCTCTGCTCCCTGCTGTAGGTGCGGCGGCGGAATTGTCCACCAATGCCTCGCCGACAGTTGTTGCGCCCAAAGCTGTTTCACGGATTCGGTGGCAGTTCCTCGGTCGGTGGTCAGTTGAAAACGGATGCCCAAATTCAAAATCCCACAGTACGACTGCCACTCCTTGAGCGATCCGAAGCCTGGCTGGTGACGCAGCGTACCAACCTGCAGGACCGTATCGGGCTGATGCTCTCGGGCGATTACAACGTGCTGGTTCAGGGGGCGACGGAGAGCCTGGGGGAGGATTGGGCGGCCGGAGGAGTATTCCGGGTGTATGGCCAATGGCAATGGCCGGGGGAACCGTGGAAGAACCCCGGCTCGCTCACCTTCAAGTTTGAGAACCGTCATCGATACACGGAGATTGCGCCACAGCAGTTGGGAGCGCAGCTTGGTTACTCCTCCCTGACGGCCACTACGTGGAGCGACGCGGGCTGGCTGCTATCCAACTTCTACTGGCATCAGCAGTTCCTCGACAACCGTCTTTCCTTTGTCGCCGGCATTGTTGACGTCACGGACTACGTCGATACCTACGGCCTGGTGAATCCCTGGACCGACTTCATGAACTCGACCCTGGGCAACAATCCAACCATCGCCGCTCCGGGACAGGGGCCGGGAGTCGCCATCCGCGGCAGTCTTACGGATCACATCTACCTGGTCGCCGGTTTTGCCGACGCCAACGGCAATCCCACCCAGCCGCTGGATGAAATTGAAGGCTTCTTCACCGAAGCGGAGTATTTCAAGCACATCGAACTGGGATGGCACGGCCCGTGGGAGCGCCGAATGGAGGACAACATCCATGTCACCGCGTGGCAGACCTCCGATCGGACCGAGGCGGGGATTCCCAGTGGTTGGGGCGTGGCGGCCTCGGCGAACTGGCTGCTTGCGGACCGCTGGCTGCCCTTTGTTCGGGCGGGTTGGTCGGACGGTGGTGGTGGTGTGCCATTGGAAGGTTCAGTGGCTGTGGGAGCGGGCTACTACATGCGCGAACAAAGCGATCTCCTGGCACTTGGTTTCACCTGGGGACGTCCGTCATCAGAAACCTACGGCAGCGGGCTGCGGGATGAATACACCCTCGAGATGCTGTATCGTGTCCAATTGTTGAAGCACTTCAGTGTAACCCCCGATGTGCAGGTGTTGATCAACCCGGCATTAAATCCCGACGCCGATGTCGTGGCCGTGTTTGGACTGCGGGCGAGGCTGGTTTTCTGAGATAACAAATCAGCTTCGAACACCATGAATTCAACGACAGCAAGCAGAGAACACGAAGGCTACGAAATCGATTGCTCCCGGTGCTCGCGACAGATTGGGGGCCGCCTCAGTTAAACGAAGATCAAGAACACCACACAAGAATTACAAGTCAAATGAACAACACTATGAAAGAACGTTACCAACAATTGCAGGCTCAAGTGAAAGTGGCACAGGATTGCCTTGGGCACGTGGGCCAGCATCTGGAGTCCGCTGCCGAAACACCTTTGGCCACGTTGCACGCTTCGCTGAAGCAGGTGGCAGCCAACTGCGAATCAACGCAACAGGTTGCCCAGGAGGCCAGCGGACGACTGCAGGTCTGGCTTGAGCAAAGCGGCAACAAGATCCCCGCACCGTTCGACCGCTCGGACCTCGATGGCGAGATCGCCAGACACGAAGACGAGGCCGCGAAACTGGAAAACCTCGCCGCAGATGCCTTGGTGGCTGCCGCCCACGCCGCCCAGGAGGCTGAGCTTGTCGTCTTGAGCGCTCTGAGAACCCGCAAGCAGGCGATCGACCTTGCCAGATATCGAGGAGTGTTCTGAAAAGACCCGAAACACGTCGACAAGCTGGAGGACCAAGCCGTGGACGCGGTGGTGGTCGCCGCGTTCGCCCTGTTGGAAGCAGAGGTGGCCATCCTCGAAGCCCTGAAGGCCAGGAAGACCGCCATCGAAGTGGCGGGTTAAGGCAACGGCGAACCCGGACCTTGCCGGACCGGGGGCTCAGACAGGTGCCAACATCGCCA
>CALOEH010000141.1:0-3353 GCA_942492195.1 uncultured Planctomycetia bacterium
TGCACCCTGCCGTCAACGCACGAATTGACCAGGCGAACGGGGCCACCAGTCGCCGATGATGCAGACCATGGGTTCAAATTGCTTTGAATCTGCTCGCGTTGCTCTCGGCCGCAGTCGGCACTTTCGCACCGTGCCGTGGCTTTTGGCGCAAGATCATGCTACCTCGTCAGAATCGGACGCCAAGGCCGACGTTGCTGAAGAACTTAGCCGCGTCGTCGCTGAGACCCCAGCCAAGCCGCACACCAACTTCCAGATCTGGAGTGACCAGGTAGTGAATGCCAGGGCTGAAGTACTGCGGGGATCGGTTGTCCTCAAGCCCGGTCGAAAAGATCCCGAAGTACTCGGCATGCGCTTTCCATCGCTCACCGATCGGAACCTTAAGGACGATCGAGGGTGCCCAAAGGCTGCCGTGGTCTTCTTCTTCGCTCTCCGTGCCGTATCGAATGGCAGAATCTAGGAACCAGCCGTTGGCCAGTTCCCATCCTCCTACATACGTCGAGTCGACCAGTTGCGTGTCCGAACTGGGGCCTCCGGTTGGTGTGAACGCCTGAACAATCAGCGCACTGGCCGGGATCCAGTTGTCTTGCCGCGTCACCGCGATCTTTGCTCCGTAAGAGATGTTGTGTTCTTCGACAAGTTCGGCCGTTTCCCGTTGAAAGCTCCCCCCGAGTCCGGTGCCAGACGCAGTGTTGCCTTCGCCGCCGATTTCGTAGTTCCAGCCCAACCGGAACTCGAGCCAGTCATTGACGCCATAGCGGGCAACCATCTCCGGGAAACTATGAGTCTCGAAGGTGTGGCGGTTATCCAGGAACGAATACGCCGTCTCCAGAATCAGGCGGTTCGTGCCCGCCGTGGTTGTCGCCGGCGTGAACGAATCCCGATCGGTTTCGAGTTCGTCCTCTTCGTCTCCTCCTTCTACTTCTACTTCGACTTCGGGGCTTTGGCCGCGGATGACCACATCCGATGGTTGCATCGACGACCATCGAGCCGGCGTAGGGATCGCCATTTCCTGCCCGTGCAGCCGAACCTCAGCACAGACGAGGGCCAGCCCAAGCATGCAGACAGGAAATGTGCGAAGGATCATCGTTAAATCCAGAAAAGAGGCAATTCGTCGCGTCGCTACCTAACCCTATCGACACCACCGTCCAAAGGGCGTCAAGAAAACCAACGGACTGAACGCCGGGAGCCCGGTTCGCAACCTCGGCTTTACGACTTGTCCAGGATAGGCAAACTATGGCGAGCTCCATCTGCTGCCTGCGGCGTGTCACTGCCGTTTGTTCTGGCAAACCGCTCCGCAGGGTTAATCCCAGTTCAGTGTGGAAGCGCTTTGATATTCGGTCACTCGGGTTTCGAAGAAGTTCTTCTCTTTGGAGAGATCCATGGTCTCGCTCATCCAGGGGAAGGGATTGGACGAGCCGTATTGTGGTTTGAGGCCAATTCGCTCGAGCCTCCGATCAGCAATGAATTGCACGTAGTCGCGGAACAGATCCGCGTTCAGCCCTAGCACACCGCGCGGCAGGCAGTCTTGAGCATAAGCGATTTCGAGTTCCACGGCCTCGCGGACGCGCTCGATCATCTCTGCCTGAAACTCGTCCGTCCACAAGTCAGGGTTCTCGTGGCGGATGCCGTTGATGAGGTCGATCCCAAAGTTCAGGTGGATGGTTTCGTCTCGCAGAATGTATTGGAATTGTTCACCGATGCCGGCCATCAGATTTCGGCGGTGGAACGAAAGCACCATCACAAAGCCGGTGTAGAAGAAGATACCTTCCATGATCAGGTAGTACCCAATCAAGTTCTTCAGGAAAGCTTGTTGGCCTTGGTAGGTGTCGGTGGAGAAGTCCGGCTCCAGCACTTCGGTGGTAAGCTGCATCTCCAGGCGGTCTTTGCGTTCGATGGCTGGAACTTCGCGATACATATTGAAGATCTCGCCTTCGTCCAGCCCTAGGCTTTCGACAATATAGAGAAAGGTATGCGAGTGCACCGCCTCTTCGAACGCCTGCCGCAGCAGATATTGCCGACACTCGGGGTTGGTGACATGTCGAAAAATGGCCAGGACGAGATTGTTGCCGACCAGGCTTTCGGCGGTGGCAAAGAACCCCAGGTTGCGTTTGATGACCAGACGTTCGTCAGCGGTCAGTTTGTTGGATCGCCAGGTTTCAATATCCTTGTGCATCGCCACTTCGGTCGGCATCCAATGATTGGCACAACCATTGATATAGTGTTCCCACGCCCAGTGGTACTTGAGCGGCATGAGCTGATTGACATCCACCTGGTGGCAATTGATCAGCCGCTTTTGCTGCGCATCGATCCGGCCAGGACGAGTTGCCGGTGATACCTCGTACGCCGGAGCGCTGGTTCGTTCGGTTTGGGACATGCTAGAGATTCCATTCGAAGTAATGAGAAGGGGTGTAGGCAGTGCGGATCACGAGTGCTACTGGCACGCTTCGCAGTCTGGATCATCCAGGTGACAGGCGGCACCCGCCGGAGCGGTGACTTCTGTCTGCTGACGTTCAACCGCCACATCGCTGGAGGTGCTGCGATTCTTCATCCACTTAGGCTGGATCCCGAATCGGTTGACGTCGATCGTGGACTTTTCCACTTGGGTGGCCGCTAGCGAACGCAGGTAGTACGTGGTTTTCAAGCCCTTGCGCCAGGCCAGTAGGTACATGTCGTGCATCTTGCGACCGCTCGGTTCGGCAAGGTAGAGGTTGAGCGACTGCCCTTGATCGATCCACTTCTGCCGTCGCGCGGCGCACTCGATCAACCAACGTGGTTCGACTTCGAACGCAGTCAGAAATTGTTGCCGGATTTCGAGCGGGATACGGCCGATGTTTTGAAGCGAACCATCGTAGTACTTGAGTTCGTCCAGCATCTGGCTGTCCCAGAGCCCTAGTGCTTTGAGCCGATCAATCAGCACGGTGTTGACCTGGGTGAATTCTCCAGAGAGATTGCTTTTGACATACAGATGCTTGTAGGCAGGTTCGATGGATTGCGAAACGCCGACAATCGTCGAGATGGTGGCCGTAGGAGCAATCGCCATCACGTTGCTGTTTCGCATGCCATGTTGCTTCACCGCCGCTCGGGCCTGCTCCCAAGGCATGCTGCTGCTGCGGTCTACCTCAACCCGCTCACCACGCTCTTGGTCGACAAGTTCCAGAGTATCGATCGGAAGCAATCCGCGATCCCATTTCGAACCGGCGTAGCTGCCGTACGCGCCGCGCTCGGCCGCCAGTTGGGTGGAGGCCAAGATGGCGAAGTACGAAATGGCTTCCATGCTGCGGTCGGCAAACTCTACCGCCAGGTCACTCGCGTAGCTGATGTTCAGGCGTGAAGTGCGTCTTGAAAGCCCATGA
>CALOEH010000142.1:0-38187 GCA_942492195.1 uncultured Planctomycetia bacterium
CGCAAGCGGTATGATCGCGGCCACCACCAACGAATCCCGAGGTGCACCTTGCCTGACGTGAAGATCACCCGTGACGATTATGACCAAATTGTCGCTGACGCCGTTGATGGCTCTGAGGACGCTCTGGCTGTGCTGCGGCGCGTCCTGAAAGCAAACCCCGCCTTGTACCACGAACTGGGCGATCTCAACGCCCACGTCCGGCGGCACCTGATCAACATGTCAGCGGCCGCCATCGACACCCAAGCAGCCATGCAGCTGATGCTCGCGGACCAACGCCAAGAGTTGCTGGCCGGGGGGGACTCACTTCCCGAGCGACTCCTGATCGAGCAGATCTTAACCACGATGCTGGACGCCGCCTGCTGCCAGATCGGTCTGGCCCAACCACACCGCAAGGAGAGTGTTAGACAGCGGTGGGAAAGGCAACTTCAGCGAGCCCAGGCACGCCATCAAGTGGCAATTTGTTCGCTGACCGAGGTCCGGCAGATGCTTGAAGCCACCACCCCCAGCCCGGAGGCATAGTAATGACTCGCAGCTCAGGAAAGTACGCCGCACAGTTACGAGCGATCGAGCAATTGCGGATCGTTACCATGCAGGAGAATAAAATTGAACTCCTGGCTCAACTCCGTCTTCGGCTGGATGGTTTCTGGCAGCCTTGTTCGGCCGCACGGGAAGCGTTCATGAATGGTGAGCGCAGGCTTTCGATTCATGACGCGAGATTTCGAGAGTTGACCGCGGCATTAGCGAACGCGCTGCTTCAATATGTTCCCGACGAATATCGCGAGCAGTTGCACGGGGCAACGAGAAGGTCAGCAATCAGCATGGCGGCCCAGTGGGAGCGTAGACTCGGCAACATTGAGATCATTGCCCTTGCCGACTTGGAACTGAAGATCTTGCTGGCCGCTGTAGTCGAAGTCATGAGCCAGCCCTACACGGGCGAGGTGCGACTGCCGGCCTGGGGGCACTCGATTGACGAAGCGAATGCAGAGATCCAAGCCGCCTGCGACGGCTGGCAAAGACTGGCCGAGGTGATGTGACCAATGATAGAGATACTTGGAAACTCGCAACTGACTGCAACAGACGAACACGCGCGAGATTGGGAACCGTGTTGATAACCTTCCACGATTGCCGTGTCGGCTCGTCGGCCAGGGCTGGGCACGTCGAGAAGATGCCCAGCAAAGCCCGCCCTGTCCGCCTGCCAGCCAACAGAGTTGCATACATCTCGAATGGGGGGTAGCATGAGGGCACCCCGGTAGGGGATGTATGTGGTTCTCACCGCGGCATCCAATAAGCACTAATCGACCGCGCTCAATTCTTTCGATTTGCGCACCTAATACACGTGTCTCTTCAATTTCTCACAAATTCGACGAGCCAGCGCTCGATTCGCCAACAGATCTTGCCTATTGGTTCGGTGATTGTGCTTAGTTCCGATTCTGTCGAGGCTCTGGATCGCATGTCCTGGCAAATGATACCAGTTCTTGACCAGTACAGCAGCTACCTTAGGGCATTGGCGGACATGCAGTTGAATCCGCGCCTTCGGGTCAAGGAAGACGTCTCCGATGTGGTCCAGCAAAGAATGCTTGGGACCCATCGAGATTTCACAGGTTTTCGAGGAACGACCGATCCTGAGCTTCGCACCTGGTTGAAGACTATCTTGACCCGCAAATTGATCAATCTGGCCGAGCACTACGCGACTCAAAAGTGTGATGTGAAGCGCGAGATATCGATTGATCAGCAACTCCACGAGTCGGCCGCACGGATCGGGGGCCAACTGGCTGCTAAGCAAAACGTCCCCCAGCGAACACCTCACGCGTCAGGAGCGGGGAGAGCCGTTCGCCGATGCCGTGGCCGGAAAACTGCAGCTTGTTGTGCGCCCGATTCCGCACAGGATGTTGCCTACCTTGATATCGAAGATCGAAACGCGCCCGCGCTTGGTGGACACGTATGGGATTAACCAGCGACAGGCGGCTCTCACAAGCAATCAAATTCTTCAGAAACCATAGCAGTCAAACCGGTTGCAGAGTAACTGAGTTCGTCCCAAGATCACAATCGTGGACCTTGGACTCATCTACGTATCGTTTCCATTTTGTCCGGCTTTGGCGGGCCGAGGCATTTCGCTTAAATTGCCGCCGATTTTCGGCTACGAGACCAATTCTAAGTATGTGCTTCGACCAGTGCAGGTCGAGTTTGATGTTGGAATGACGAGGGCCAGAGGGGCACTTCGTTCGCGCGAGCAAGTCCTTTAATTCGAGGAGCGTAGTCATGTCGAACTGGTACGTGATGGGCAAGCGCGGAGAACAAGGCCCCTACACTCCGACCGAACTACGTCAGAGGATCGAAGCTGGTCAGATTCGGGAAAGCGACTCCGTGCGTTCGGAAGGCCAGGAGGCTTGGCTGCCAGCGCGCGTATGTGAGGAACTGCTGAATGATCAGCCGGCCAGTATCTTGCCGAAACCACTGACTCAGCGAGGCATGTTGATTGTGTTTAGCGGCCTTTGCCTCGTGTCGGCTCTGCTGTTCGGAATGGTCCTAGGGCAACCGGGGGATAAATTGCCATCGCCGCAGGAGGCAGATGCCGAGCAACAATTGGATGCAGAACCCCTTGTGCAGATTGTGGAGCAGCAGCCATTACCCGCTGCCGAACAGATCAACGTAGCCGTCAAGCAGGCGTCCCTTGCCCCAGCACCTCAGGAGCATCCATTCGATCCTTTGCCGCGACCGGCGGTCGAGCCTCTCGTTGTCGTTGACGCTCCGATCAAGGTGGAGGCTCGCAAAGTACCGGTGGATGTGGCTGAAGAAGTCATCGTTCCCGTCGCGCCACAGGCCCCGTCTGTTTCGGCCGTTGCGTATTCTGGTCGCCCGTTCGGAATAGCCGAACTGCAGATTCTTTTCGCAGAAAACAATCGTCCGCGGATTCTGCCAGACCAACCGGTGTTTGTCGTCGCTGCTGACGGCCGAGTGTTCTACCCAGCGATCGAGGTGGAGTATGCCGACACCAAATTACATGTTGCTTCAAAGCTTACTGGACGGTTTCTGTTTCAAGGGGATCAGAGCCTGCAATTGAGCTTCGCGGTTGCCGGCAGGCAGGTCGGAGAGGAGACCAGAGTCGAGCCACAAGATCTTGACGGCGAGAGAACGCAGCTTACGAAAGCGTGGTGGGATTCGTACCGAACGAATGTCGACGACACGCCGCCGGAGCAACGGTGGATTCGTCACTATCTTGCGGAAAGCCTGGCCCGTCGACTTAATCTGCCCGCTCCCAAGCGAATCCTGAAATCGAGTTCGCCTGAGAACGCGATCGAGAAGTACTTTGAAACAGCGGTCGGGTTGCTGTTGGGCTTCGATTCGGTGGAACTGGCATTGCAGCCGGAAAGCGATACGCACCTGCTAGATCGCCGTGAGCCCAGGAACCTTCCGCTGCCGAATCCACTGCGGATTGCCAGCGTGCCTGTGCCGAATACTTCCAATCTGAATGTCGTGATCGAACCAATTGCCAGGCAGGTGCCAGCGGAGTGCTTCTACGTTCGTACGCGTTCGCTCAAGAACTACCTGTGGCTGCGCAAGTTGCTTTTGGATTGGGGAGGCAGCCTCCGACAAGTCGTGACCCTAAACACGATGGAAGACTTGATCCGCGCGAGAATCGAACGGCAGTTGTGCGTTGATACGAATTTGGCTCTCAAGGCGGGCCTGGATGACCACATTCGGGACTTTGCCCTGATCGGCTGCGACACGTTGTTCCAGGACGGATCCGCACTGGGGGTAGTGCTGGAAACCACCGACACTTCTGACGCGCAGGACATACTCGAAGTTCACCGGGCGGCCGCAAAAAAGCAATATCCAAATGCCAAAGAAACCACCGAGACCATCAACGGCCAAACGATCCGTGGACTGACAACGCCTGACAATCGCCTGCGCTCGTTCCTGGTGGTGAAGGGGCGATACTTGCTACTTACCAACTCAAAATACCTTGCCAGGCGATTCTTGGAAGCGTCGCGTGACCGAAACCTGGGTGACTTGAAAGAGTTTCGGTATGCACGATCCAAGATGCAGATTGACGGCGATGAAGCGACGTTCATCTACCTATCGGATCCCTTCTTCAGGAATGTCGTAAGCCCCCATTATCGAATCGAGATGCAGCGGCGCGCACAAGCGATGGCGGATATCGAACGAGCGAGAGTTGCGTATGCTACCGCTCTCTCCGAAGGCTCGCCCGCGAGAACGGTTGGCGAACTCATCGCGGCTGGTTACCTGTCGGATGATTTCGAAACTCGCCCAGACGGTTCTCGGGCCACGCTTAGTGGCGGATATGCAGTGGATTCGCTTCGGGGAGCGGCTACCAAGTTTGTCCCCGTGCCGGACATTACCGTCAACAGAGTGACTCGCAGTGAGGCGGCTTCCTACGTGAAGTTCTCACAGGGTTACCGCCGACAGTGGCGGTTGATGGATCCGGTGAGCCTCAGCATTTCTCGCCGGCCACTCAGTGGTGGCCGCGGCCAGATAGACTTGGACATCTGCATCACGCCGTACGCTCAGGAGCAATATGCTCGAATGAGTCAATATCTGGCACCCAGCAACGGGTCTCATATCCTTGCCCATGAGAATGATTTGGTAGGAGTTGGCGGTACGCTGAAGTCCCAGGGCACAACCCGCAACCTCTACGCCGCACTTCGCGATCAAGCGGTTGAGTTCACGCTGGCGAACGGAGAGGTTGTCCCGCAGAACCTCTCGTATTCGAACCTCGGGCGTTCGCGATTCTACCTAGCGATGAACCCACAAAGCACCAACGCGCTTCAAGACGTAGGACAACTGTTGGGAATGAGCTCACCAGCACCGTCGCAACCGAGTCCGCGTCCGACCGTAGCACCGAACGCAAACGTCGCTCAGGCCGGACCGTTTGGCCTGATTACTGGAATGATGTTTGCCGCTACGCAGTACGCACTTCCAATCATGCGGGCGACAGCGGTCAGCAGTCAGATTGAAACACGCGGAAATTGGTTGGTTCTCGCACCAAAAAGCGACTTTCGCAATGAGATCCTGGAATCACTCCGCGAGGAGCGCCGCCTCTCGCTCCCGATGGTTACCTTCCACATGCAAGACATCACCCAAGCCGATGTCTATCCATACATCCGTGCCTACACCTACTTGCAGCGGCGTAAAGCATCTGCCGGAAATGCCGAACTGCTGAATATGATTTCTCGGCAAGTCGATGTGCCGGGTCATTCGGCTCTGCTGGTCGCCGAGTATCTGTGCGATACGCACCTCAACTGTCCGCTAGGCGGCAAGTACAAGCAAGAAACCGCGGGACATGGCCCCAATTACTGGAGCGGAACAACCTGGCAGGCGTCAAGTGCGTACGAGGAAGACAATGTCCCGGATCAGTACCAGTTTCAGTTCGTGAATTGGCTGCGACAGGTACAGGGGGAATTCAATCTGCACCGTACGACGCTCGAAGCCCATGTTGAATTGCAGATCCAAGACCGAGGTAAGTAACTGCATCAACGCGAACTGCCGAACGCCGGCAAGCGACAACGTGAGATATTCCATGACCCTCGTTAAATGCCCAGCAGCGCAGGAGTCTGATTGAGAACGGATCCATTCGATGCCTTGAAATCATTGGGCAATCTGATGAACGAGGAGATGGGCAGGAGATGCATGCATTTTTGCGTTCATGTATTCTGGCCAGCGGAGAAAGCGATGAAGGAGCCAGTGGGCGGAAACAGCAAACAAAGTTGGCTGGCTGCGGTTGCTGCAACTCCAGTAGCCATTGCGGCCATGTGGCTGTTATGGAGGATGTGGCAAATTCTGGTGATTTCTGCCGGATTCGGACCGCGGTCACCAATGCGGCACATTGGCATAGCTGTAGCACTGTTGCCCTGGCAACTCTGGTTGGTTTTCTACCGGTCAGCTCTCCGATGATTGACGGCCGTCAACAATCTTGAGACTTGTGACCTCGTAGATTCCTTGGACGGGCCTTCGGTATGGGACGAGAATGACTGAGGCTGCGGATGCGCAGGAAGGATTGGCCATGTCCAGCCCCACGCTATGTCTCAAACGTTTGGGCCGGATGATGACCTCTGAAGCAGGCTGCTGCTGATACGCCCTCATGGGCATGCACTCAGTCCCTCGGTACGTTCCCCCCCAGCCTCACCGGTGGGATCATCGCCGGCCGTTGCTTCTACCTTCCCTCACATACTTCTTGAGCAACGCATGCAGCTCCTGCACCATCCTCGGATGGTTGCGGGATACGTCGGTGGTCTCTTCGAAGTCTTTGCTCAGGTCATGCAGCACGAAGGACACTGGGAAGGATTCATCCATGACTTGCGCGGTAGTTTTCGGCCCGTTAACCGTCAGCTTGAAAGCACCCTTGCGGATGGCAAAGGTGCCATTGCCGTGATTGTGCACAATCGCCTCGTGAAATGACCCAGGGCTGGCTTCTCCCGTCAGTGCCTTGAAGAAACTTTGGCCGTCTTCGGCCGTGTGGTTATCCAGATTGATGTTGAGCATCTCCGCCAGGGTGGAGATGACATCATTGAAGTGGATCGTGGTGGGACAACTCCCGCCCGGTTTGATTCTTTCAGGCCAGCGGACGAAGAACGGCACGCGGTGTCCACCTTCCTGGAGGCCCCCCTTCCAGCCCCGGAAAGGCCCGTTGCTGTCATGCCCGTAAATGGCAGTGTCGCCCCTGACCCACCTGGTCGGATACCCCCTGGTGCGATCGGCCGGCCCGTTGTCGCTGGTGAAGATGACGATTGTGTTCTTGTCGATACCGAGTTCGGCAATCTTGCTCAGAATCTTGCCGACGTGATGGTCGAGTTGTACGACGAAATCTCCGTACGCCCCGGCGCGGCTGGTCCCGACGAATTCTCGGTTGGGGACGATCGGGTTGTGTGGCGTCGTCAATGCGTAGTAGAGAAAGAACGGCCGGTCGGGCCGGGAGCGGGTTGCCGTCTCGACGAATTCGCATGCCTTCTTGGACAGGGTAGGGACCAGGCGGTCCATGGTGTGGCCTTCGGCAATGATGTTGTCATCCCGGCCAAACCACTGGCCGTATCTTTGGTTTGCTTCCTCGGAGGAGAGGGTGGGGATGAGCGTGGCCCGGTTGTTCTCGATGAACGTGGAGGGGTTCATCTCCGCCGATCCGGCAGTGGCAAAGGAGTAGTCGAATCCGTAGTCGTTGGGCCCTTTCAGGACTGGCGAGGTGAAGTCAATGTTCTGAAAGTCTTGGTAGTTGGGATGCACTCGGATGACCTCCCGCGCACGTTCATCGCGCAGCTTCCAATCGATTCCCTGATGCCACTTGCCAACCAATCCGGTGAAGTATCCTTCTCCATGGAGCAGATCCGCGAGCGTTTTTCGGCCCGGCTCGATCAGGGTACCGGCAAAGTTGGCCAGGTTGCCGCCCGATCCCAGCCGGGTGCGCCACATATACCGGCCGGTCAACAGGCCGTAGCGAGAGGGGACGCAGTAAGATCCCGAACTATGAGCGTCGGTGAAGATCAGTCCTTCTCTTGCCAACCGGTCCAGGTTGGGCGTGGGGATTCTGCTGTTGCGGTTGAGGATGCCAACATCGCCATACCCCATGTCATCCGCGAGGATGATCAGAATGTTAGGCCGGAGCTCATTTGGTGCCGCCGAAACGTCTTTCTGCGCGGTGATCGGTGTCAGCACCAACCAGCAGGCTAGGGTGAAGAGCGGCCTTCTCATGGTGTTCTCCTAAGCGGCCAACGGTGGAAACCATAGTTGCAATCTATTGCAATCAGCAGCCGCCTGCAGGGCAGAATCCCACACTGCTCGGGAAAACTCCTGCTGCACTTTTTCCAATTTCCCCAGAAGTATACCCTTTCTATCGGGGGGAGGGTATACTCTTCCGCAGGTGGAGAGCGACTCATCGTACTCCCGTCTTACGTTGAAGAACCGGTCGCAGTGGAACTACAGATTCCTTTCCAGCTAGCCCACTCACTGTCAAATAGTTACGACGTTGGAGCACACTATGTCGATTCGTTCGAGGCTTTGGCAGGAATCTCGACTCAGCGGCAAACGGTTGTCCCGCAGGACGGGTTCTAGCTCCCGACGCTTTCGAAGAGGGCGCCTCGAACGCCTTGAACCTCGCTACCTATTAGCCGCCGTAGCGTGGGACGGCGGAGGTGATGGTACCTCCTGGCTTGATCCGTTGAACTGGGATGCAGATGTACTGCCTGCGACTGGAGACGACGTCACGATTGATGTCGCGCCGGATACCACTGTGGTAGTCTCCTCCGGCACGCAAGTGATCAATAGTCTGCTGTCGAACGAGGCGCTCATGCTGTCTGGTGGTACGCTCGACGTAGCTTCGACGGTCAAAGTCAATAATAGTTTTACGCTGGCTGGCGGAACGCTCAAGAACGCGACTGTGCAAGAAGGGGACGGAGGCGAGTCACTCAGAATATCAGGTACTGGCAACAACTTGAACGGAGTGACGTTGAACGCCGACCTGGACATGATAACTGCCAGTGCGACGGTTTCGGTACAAAACGGACTCACATTGAACGGAACTGCGACATTGACCGGTAGCGGCGCACGTATGGCTTTCGACAGTTCTCAGACGTTGGCTGGGACCGGAACCATAGTTCTGGGCAGCACAAATGCCGCTCTCCATGTGCTTAGTGCCAGTACCACACTGACCATTGGCCCCAACTTAACCATCACGGGCAACAATGGAACGATCGGCGCCAGTAGACAGTTTGGTGGACCTGGAGATACGACGGTGATCAACCAGGGCACGATCCGCGCAACCGCTGGCGGCGGCAGCCTGGAGATATTAAGCGTTCAAACCACGAACAACTTGGGGAGCCTGATCGCAGACGGCGGCACGCTGACCGTCAGCGGTTTGACCGGGAACGTGGGCAGCGCCGAGTCGATCAACGGAGGGCACCTCAACCTCAATGGAAACTTTACCAACGCGCTCGACCGAATCGTGGCAAACTCGACGTTGACTCTCAACGGGACCTGGACCAACACCGCCACAATCTCCGGGAACAATGCCAGTCTGAATCTGAACGGCAGTGACTGGGATAACGATGGAATTATCGACGCGACCAATTCGACCTTGAGCCTGGACGGTTCCTTCACCACAGCCGGTATCGGGACTCTGCTGAACACCACCGGCACGCTGCTTATCAAGGGAGATCTAGACAACACCGGCGACACGCTGGTAATGAACGCTACGACTGGCAGTTGGATGTTGCAGCAAGGATCGATTCAAGGGGGCACGGTGAGTGGCGCGGACGGAGCTGAACTCATCATCTCAGGTACCGGCAACGACTTTTTCGACGGAGTGACGTTGAATGCGGATCTGAACATGACGACGACGAACGCGTGGTTGTCGGTCCTGGGACTTACATTGAACGGGACCGCGACATTGAGCGGGGCTGGCGCACGTCTGGCGTTCTTCGGCAGTTCCCAGGGGGTGGATGGGACAGGTACGGTAATTTTAGGGCACACGAACGCTGCCCTGCATGTGCATGAGCCCGGCCGCACGTTCACGATTGGTCCCGACATCACCATCACAGGCAACAACGGAACGATCGGCGCCAGTAGACAGTTTGGTGGACCTGGAGATACGACGGTGATCAACCAGGGCACGATCCGCGCAACCGCTGGCGGCGGCAGCCTGGAGATATTAAGCGTTCAAACCACGAACAACTTGGGGAGCCTGATCGCAGACGGCGGCACGCTGACCGTCAGCGGTTTGACCGGGAACGTGGGCAGCGCCGAGTCGATCAACGGAGGGCACCTCAACCTCAATGGAAACTTTACCAACGCGCTTGTCGACCGAATCGTGGCAAACTCGACGTTGACTCTCAACGGGACCTGGACCAACACCGCCACAATCTCCGGGAACAATGCCAGTCTGAATCTGAACGGCAGTGACTGGGATAACGATGGTAATTATCGGACGACGACCAATTCGACCTTGAGCCTGGACGGTTCCTTCACCACAGCCGGTATCGGGACTCTGCTGAACACCACCGGCACGGTGCTTATCAAGGGATGATGCTGGTGACAACGACCGGACGTTCACGCTGACCACGGATAACGTGGCGCCGACGGTGGCCCTCTCCGGAGCGGGAAGTGTGGATGAGGGCGCCACTTACAGCCTGACGGTGGGCGCGATCACCGATCCGGGCCAGGATACGGTTAGCAGCTACACCATCAACTGGGGCGATGGCAGTTCCGATACGATCTCTGCTGCTGACCTGGCCAGTGCCGGCGGCGTGATGTCCCACGCTTATGCGGACGGGGATGCTGCGCCAACGATCTCGGTGGACCTGGTGGATGAAGACGGCACCCACGTGGGTGCCGGCAGCAAGTCGATCACGGTCAATAACGTGGCGCCGGACCTGTCCCTGGGCGGTGCGTCCAGCATCAATACCGGCCAGCTGTATACGCTGACGCTGGGTAGTGTTGTGGACCCGGGTGATGACACGGTGGCGCAGTATGTCATCAACTGGGGTGATGGCAGCAGTGACACGATTGCTGCTGGCGACCTGCCAGCGGGTCGTGAGGTGACTCACACCTACGCTAGCGCGGCCGATGTCACCATCAGTGTTGATCTGGTGGACGAGGACGGCACCGAGTCGATCAATGGAGGGCACCTCACGGTCAGCATGGAAACTTTACCAACGCGCTCGACCGAATCTGTGGCAACCGGCGTCGACGTTGACTCTCAACGGGACCTGGACCAACACCGCCACAATCTCCGGGAACAATGCCAGTCTGAATCTGAACGGCAGTGACTGGGATAACGATGGAATTATCGACGCGTCCAATTCGACCTTGAGCCTGGACGGTTCCTTCACCACAGCCGGTATCGGGACTCTGCTGAACACCACCGGCACGCTGCTTATCCAAGGGGAGATCTAGACAACACCGGCGACACGCTGGTAATGAACGCTACGACTGGCAGTTGGATGTTGCAGCAAGGATCGATTCAAGGGGGCACGGTGAGTGGCTACGCGGACGGAGCCCCTGAACTCATCATCTCAGGTACCGGCAACGACTTTTTCGACGGAGTGACGTTGAATGCGGATCTGAACATGACGACGACGAACGCGTGGTTGTCGGTCCTGGGACTTACATTGAACGGGACCGCGACATTGAGCGGGGCTGGCGCACGTCTGGCGTTCTTCGGCAGTTCCCAGGGGGTGGATGGGACAGGTACGGTAATTTTAGGGCACACGAACGCTGCCCTGCATGTGCATGAGCCCGGCCGCACGTTCACGATTGGTCCCGACATCACCATCACAGGCAACAACGGAACGATCGGCGCCAGTAGACAGTTTGGTGGACCTGGAGATACGACGGTGATCAACCAGGGTACGATCCGCGCAACCGCTGGCGGCGGCAGCCTGGAGATATTAAACGTTCAGACCACCAACAACACCGGCAGCCTGATCGCAGACGGCGGAACGCTGACCGTCAGCGGTTTGACAGGAGCCACTGGCAAAATTCTCGCAGTGCAAGGGACGATCAATCTTAGCGGTGACGTTGCCATCGATGGCCAATCATCGTTCGAATCATCCGCTTCGGCTCTGATCATGATCAATGGGGATCTACTCGGTGACACCACATTCTCCCCACTCGTGGTTCCGGACGGCACGACTCACTTTGGGGGATCTGGTTCAGCTGGTTCGCCGCAACTATTAGAAGCGATGGGGAATGATCTTGGTGATGCACCTGCCGGATTCTCCGAGAACTTTGAGTTTGGGACACTGTCCATTGGAAACAGTAATTATGTGCAACTTGTCGACCATTCCAACAATAGTCTGGGCGGAGAACCCGAGGCTGTCTACACCAACTCCCTGATCGTGAACAGCGGTTCAACACTCGATCTGAACGGATTGAATCTCTACACCCGAGTCGCCCAGATCGATGGGACCGTGGTCGGCGGATCGATTATCCAAACCGCAGACAGCGGGCCGTTACCGTTTGCCACTCCTACCCCCGGTACCATCTCGGTACCAGGCGAACTCGACGAGTGGGAATTCTTTGGGAGAGCCGGACGAACCGTTGCCATTCTGGTCAACCCTGGCAGTGCCAACTCTCCATCTGCTCCCGGTCCGCATTTGAACTTCGCCGAAATTGAACTCGTCAACGATGCCGACAATGTTATTGCCAGCGGAACCAGCCAGACTTCTGGGGCACTGGCCACCATCGACAATTTTGTGCTTCCTGCCGACGGCAACTACCGTGTTCGAGTGCGGGCAGCAGCTGGGCACTCAGCGAACACGGGAAACTATCTCATCACCGCCTACGATGTGATTCTGGACAAGTCGGCTCTCAACATCAACGCACGAACGACCGGCCGCATTGAGACGCCCTTCAGCGTCGATACCTGGACTTTCTCCGGCCAAGTTAACGAACAGTTTCAATTCGAACTGCTCAATACCAGCAACGCAGGCCTTGTCTTCACGTTGACCGGACCAAGCGGAACTGAAGTCTTCACCGGCCTCACCGGTAGTTCAGGACTCGTCAACTTGACCGAGACGGGAAAGCACACTCTGAGCGCATTCGGCACCAACGGACGTACCGGCGATTACGCCTTCATTCTCAATAAAACCACGGTGACTGATCTCGATTTAGACACTCCTTTTCAGGGAACATGGTCTGGTAGTGGAGATGCTCGCCTGTTCCGGATCGAAGTTCCGCAAGCCGGAAATCTCGTCGTTTCTCTGGATGACGATTCGGAACAGAATCGCAACGAGGTGTATTCTGCATTTCAAGTCCCTCCAACGCGCGGGAATGTGCCGAGCATAAGCGACTTGCGGGCGCAAATACAGATCTATCGGCCTGCCCCTGACCGACGCATTATTCTTCCATCCGCCTACGCCGGGACCTGGTACGTGCTGGTGTATGGAGGCACGATTGCCGAAACGAGCGCCTTTACCATCACCGCTACGGTCGCCGACCTCGTCGCCGAGGCAGTCACTCCCGACCATCACAGCAATAGCGCCGATACAGTGATGACAATCTCCGGCGTCGGGTTCGACAATACCACGGAAGCAGCCTTGGTGGCATCCGACGGTACCGTCTACGAGGCCAGCTCTGCTCAGATCGATCTGTCGTCGCAAATCACCGCGACGTTCAGCGCCGGCACCGTCCCCGCCGGTACGTATACCGTCCGCGTCAGTAAGCCAGGTGGCGTTTCCGAATTGCCCGACGCGTTCGAAATGGTTTCCGGCGGCGAAGCGGTACTCGAAACCAAGCTCATTGTGCCAGCCACGGTCGGGCGTCATGCGGTGGCCACCTACTACGTGGAGTATGCCAACACCGGAACTGTCGCCATGCCGGCACCGTTGTTGCTCTTGCAGTCGGCCGATCCGGACAACAGTGACCGTCCGCTATTGACACTCGACCAGTCTCGAGTTGTCGAAGGATTCTGGACGTCTGCAACGCCAGACGGATTCAGCAATTCGATATACATTCTCGCAAGCGGCGAAACACCGGGCGTGCTACAACCCGGCGAACGGATTCGTGTACCCGTGTACTACGCCGGCCTGCAGCAGCCCTGGGATTTCAGCGACGCTAGTGTGGAGATGGAAATCCGATACTTCACCGCTGACGAAACGGAATTGATCAACTGGATCGAAATTGAAACCGAGACACGTCCTCAAGGAATGACCGAGGACGTTTGGGGACACATATTTGCCAATATCGTCGGTCAGACCGGAACGACGTGGGGTGACTACGTCAAAATGCTAGATGATAACGCTGCTTACCTTGGCCGTCTCGGATTACGCGTCTTCGACGTAAGTGAACTATGGGGTTTTGAGGTACAACAAGCCAACGGCATGAGCCTCTTGGACTCACTGTCAACTTCAGAAGACGCGAACGTGGCGGTCCCGGGCGATCTAGAGTTGACATTTGACCGTGTGTTCCCGTCCACAATTAGCGGACGGCATGCAATGGGGCCATTGGGATATGGTTGGTCAACCGAATGGAATACATCTCTTAACGAAACAGTAGACGGAACCGTAGAAATCACAGAATCCTTGGGTGGCACGCGACGCTTCCAGCCAGATAGCCGGCAAGCCGGCGAGTACTTTTCACAAGACGGTAGATCGTTAGTGAAGCTGTCCGACGGTTCCTTTTTGTTGACTGATCCGACCGGCAGGACGACCGCCTTCGGAGACGATGGTCGCCTAGAGTACGTCGAAGACATAAACGGAAGCCGGATTTCAACTACGTACACGAATGGCCTGTTAGCGAGCCTCGAGCATTCCTCCGGTCAGTCGCTGACTTTCGCGTACAACTCAGCGGGACTGATTGAGACAGTCACTCTACCGGATGGACGCCATATCAGATACGCATACGACGTTGCCAATGAGCATTTGCTGTCCGTTACAGGGTATGGCGATCACGAGACACACTACATGTACAGTTCTGACACTGGCGCAACTCATCATGCTTTGGCCAGAATTGAGTTTCCCGGTGGAACTAGCCAGTTTTTTGGATATGACGCCAGCGGCCGATTGGCAATGTCATCGCGCGACAATGGTCACTACTCTATCCAGTACAATTATGGCTCTGCTGGGGACGTTATTTTCGTGGATGCTGCGGGTAATACCGAGCGAGTATTTTTTGATCATCGGGGCCTGGTTAGCAAAACTGTTGATGCTCTTCAAAATGCACTTTACTTTAAGTACGACAGTAATTTGGCTCTCACCACAATCACCGACTCCGAAGGCATTAGTCATTATTTTCGACGCGACAAGCATGGCAACATCGTGCAAGACATCGATCAGCAAGGATCTCGCACCAACCTAACATATGACGACTACGGGCGAACGACGTCGGTTACAGATGCGCGCGGCAATAGTATCTACTACAAGTACGACTCTTCAGGTCGCCCCGTGTCAATCACATATGACGACGGAAGTACCGAATACTTCCTTGCTAACGATACCGGTGAAGTGATACTTTATACAAATAGACGAGGTGAGACGGTTGAGTTCGAATACGATTCTGCAGGGCGACTCACGCATCGTGTGCTTCCTGATGGCAGCGAGGAATGGTTCGAATTCGATGAGCATGGCAACACGACTGCCGTGATTGATCACACGGGGACCACTGTGTTCGGTTATGACACCGCGGATAGAGTGGCCAATGTGAATTATCCAAGTGGACGGTTTGTGAGCTATGAATACGACGCCGGAGGGCGACGCTCATTGATGGCCGACTCATCTGGAACGACCGTCAGGTACGAGTACTCGGCAGTAGGTAATCTCATCAGAGTTGCCGACGAATCAGATTCGACGATTGTTGCTTATTCGTACGATTCAGCTGGACTGGTCACTCGGATCGATAAAGGGAACGCGACGTTTTCGACTTATCAATATGATGGCGCAGACCAGTTAATCAAAGTAACGAACTTCGAACCTGGCGGATCAGAGATCTCTTTCTTTGAATATCTGTATGATTCGCTTGGCCGACGGATTGGCATGGGGACCGCTGACGGTGAATGGTCCTACACATACGACTCGTCCGGACAGTTGGTTCAGGCCATCTTTGACTCTGCAACCGGCAAAGTGCCATCCCAGGACATCACGTACGCGTACGATGCTGCTGGTAATCGCATCCGAAAGGATGTCAATGGCGTGACGACTGAGTATTCTGCGAATGGCATGAATCAATACGAGTCGGTCGGTATGATGCAATATATCCATGACCGTGATGGCAATCTGGTTGGACGTGGTGTTGATGCCACGACGGCGAATTATGGGTACGATGCTCTAAATCGGTTGACCAGTGTCGTTACTGCGGAGGGAGCCTGGAGCTACGAGTACGATGCGTTTGGAAACCTTAACGCCGTAGTGCATGACGGTAACCGTGTTGAGTACCTTTTGGATCCGCTGGGAACGGGAAACATTATCGCCGAGTACGATAGTGATGGGGACGTGATAGCGAGCTATATCCATGGCATTGGAGTCGTGCGTATGGATAGATCGTCAACTGACGAGGCATATTTTGAATTCGATGGCGTAGGTTCGACGGCGTCGCTTACGGATGCGAGCGGATCTATTGTAAACGAATACGCCTATGGACCGTTCGGAGAAGCACTACTTGTACATGAATCGCTCGACAATCCATTCGAGTTTGCTGGGCGTCATGGAGTAATGCGCGACGGCACAAATCTAGATTATATGCGCGCTCGATTTTACGATTCACAGGATGGCAGATTCTTGTCGACAGATCCTGTTGGAATCAGTGGCGGCAGTTCGAATTTATACCTCTATGCGGCAAATTCACCCGTGGTATTCGTTGATGCGACAGGTGAGGCTCCCCGTCCTGCTCCAAGTCCTGCCGGCACGCTCGCCTTCTGCGCGGGGGCAGTGTTAGCTGCCGCAATTGCCGCGGCAGGCAGGGGGAGTCCAGTATCCTGGGTTGGAGTTGGCGCCTTAATTCTGACACTTCCGGAATGCGTGGAAGGCATTAAAGAACATGGCTTCCAGAGAGTCCTTGATGAGGTGAAGAAGCAGTATGAGGCTAATGCGGCAGATCCGCCAGGGGAAACGCCCGACCCCGGGGAAGGCAATCAGGGCGACTCAGGCGATTCGGACGAATCCAGATCTATGGATCCGAATGAGAAGACTGGTCCATCCGGATTCGGCTATGAAAACTTTATACGCGCGACCGAGATCCTTCCCTACCGCATCGACTTCGAGAACGACGAGACCGCTACGGCCCCCGCTCAGCGTGTTGATGTCACGGACCAACTTTCTGCCGCCTTTGATTGGGATACGTTCGAGCTCACGGAAGTCGGTTTTGGGGACATCTTCATCAGTGTTCCGCGTGGAAGTCAGTACTTCCGCAGCACCGTAGCGTTTGCCTACAATGGAAAAACCTTTGACGTTGAGATTGAAATCGGTTTGGATTTGCAAACCGGCTTGCTGGCGGCACACTTCCAATCCGTCGACCCCACGACGCAACTGCCGCCCGATGTACTCACTGGGTTCTTGCCTCCCGAAGATGGCACTGGCCGAGGGATGGGCCATTTCTCCTACACGATTGAATTGGACGATGGGCTGCCGTCAGGCACCGAGGTCCGCAATATTGCCATCATCCAGTTCGATCACGGAGAGATCATCGCAACCAACCAAGTTGATCCGCACGATCCCAGCCAGGGGACGGATCCCGATCTGGAAGCGTTGGTGACAATTGACGCCGGCGCGCCGGCCAGCGTGGTTTTGCCGCTGGCCATTGTCACGACCAGCACCAGCTTTACCGTTAGCTGGTCCGGTACGGACGACGCTGGCGGATCAGGCGTAGCCGCTTACAACGTCTTCGTGTCTGACAATGGCGGACCTTTTGTGCTTTGGCAAATTGACACCACGTTGACGGAAGCCACGTTTGACGGGGAAGACGGCCACACCTACGCGTTCTACTCCATGGCTCAAGATAGCGTCGGGCACGCGGAGGCAAAGCTGCCGGCTGCCGACACGCAGACAAGAATCCAGCAACGCCGTCCTGAAGACGTTGACGACGACATGGACGTGGACGTATTGGATGCCTTGATCGTTATCCACGACTTGTTGACCTTCGGTCCGCGGGAGCTCGATGAGCCAGCAACGCAGCCGTACTTGGATGTGAACAACGATGGCCAACTCGGTGTGATTGATGCGATACTTGTGATCAACTATTTGCTCAATCCGCCCAGTCCAAGTTTTCTGCCCGAAAGAGTATTTCCAGCCGAATCGGAAACGCCCTCGAAGTTAGGCGAAGTTTCCGAAAAGGATGTCGAGTCTGGGACCGATCTCGACTGGGATACGCTGGCACTGGGCACTGCGATGGACCGTGCAGCGAAGGAACGTCGAAGCATCGACGGATTCTTCTCGCAACTGAATGATCCGATTGATAGGCATCAAGAAAACGACGCATGGACAGAAAGTTTAGCCGATTGACAAGTGTACGTCAGGGCTAGGTTTCAAGTCGATTGGGCAGAGCCGCTTGCCGGCCTGTGTCGCTCCGTGAACACGCGCATCACGCCATGGTCGTCGCCAAGTACGTGACGCATGGCTCACGCTGTTCGCCACGAGCAGCATCCAACGCTTCAAACTCTTGATCTACGGCGATTCGCTATTCACCGGTTCGCGCCTTAGCCGCTCGATGGCTTTGCTGGGCAGGCGAAACTTGCGGATCGTGCCGTCGCCAGCGACGGAGAGCAAGTGCTCGCGGTCGGGCGTGATCGCTGCGTCGAAAACAGGGTAACCGCCCCCACGACGATGTTCGCTGTTCCGGTAGATTTCCGCGCCGGTCTTCGCGTCCCAAAATCGGATCGTTTGGTCATCTGAGTGACCAACACAACCCCAAGTCACGACAAATCGATCTCCGCCGAAAAAGTGCCCCCCCGCGGGGAATGAATGGTGTCCAATGTACCGCGTCTGTGTGATGCCGTTGGTGGCGCTTACCAATTCAATGTCGTCTCGATTGCCGATAAGCACGAATTCGCCGGAATCTGCGGCAATCAAGCGACAATCATACCAATAGCCCCCAACATGTCTTCTAAACGAATTTTTCACGACTCCTGTTTTCCAATTCCATATGTAAAACCCCTTATCGTCAAAGGCAAACGAGCATGCTAACCCTAGAGAGCCCAACAGGCGATGCTGCCGGACATTCTTGAGCTCAACATCATGCGCCAGCTTCTCCCCGGCTTTCCAATTCCAGACGAAACAGTCCGTCTTCCATCCGCCAGTGAGAAGTAACTCCGAGTCTGGTGAAAAGGCAACTGGACCGCTGCTCGAAAGAGTCTGAACCAATTTCCCGTCGGCAATCGACCAAACGTAGACGTTTCTGTCCGTTGCGGCCGCAACCCACTGTTCATCCGCAGACACCGCCAGCGATCCTCCGTCGATTCCTGTAGGACACAGCCGCCCCTCGTGGCCGGAGAGCTCCCGGACTCGCGTCTCCATTTCAATGTTCCACAAGTTCACGATCGAGTTCCCCTGCTCATCATCTGCAGGCTTCTGCACAGTAACGGCCAATTCTGCTCGCGGGAGAATCGCTGCCGCTTGAGATTTATCTTGGGTCTTCTCGGCCCACACAATCCGCCGCTCCTCTCCGAATCGCGGCAGCGATAGGACATCGCTTCCAGGTGGCGGCAACTGCCAGAAGCGAGTCGTACCGTCGCCCCTGCTCAAGGTCACTGCCCGTGTGCCATCGGCGGTCACGGCAAGTTCGTCAATCGGGCCGACATGGCTGCGGAACTCGTCCACCTGCTGCCAGTTCTGGATGTCCCAGAGTCTCAATACTCCGTCGACATCGCCGGTATAGGCGCGGCCGGTTGCGTCAACTTGCAAACAAAGCGGGTCTGCTGGGAGATCGAGGGAGCCTTGTTTCTTTCCCGATGCGGTCTCCCACTCAATGACTTGTTTGTCGTCGCCACAACTCATTATCCGATCGTTCTCCGGCAGGAAAGCAACGCTGCGTACTTGGCCGTCGTGCGCGTCGATCGCGCTAAACGGCTTGATCGGCTTAGGATTTTCGGCCGTTAGTTGTTGCTGCCAGTCAGGCGGCAGCCGCCAGAGGTAGAGATATCCCTGCTCTGTACCAGCTACTACCTGCAAGCCGTCGGCCGAGGCAGCTCGGCAGACGACTTTACCATGCTGACCGGAACTGAGGAATTTCCCCAGGACATTGCCTGTTTCCGTCTCCAGAATCTCGGCTCCGTAACCGTCCACGAGGTGGTCGGAACACAGCTTTCCAGCAGCAAGAAATATCGGAGAAGGACTAATCAATCTGTTGTTCTCTTTTCTCCACCGGCAGCCCTTTTGCGAGTCCCACATCGTGAGCCCACCGCCTTTTTTTGCTTTAAGAAGAAACCTGCCGCTTGGCGAAATAAGTAGCGCACCAAATTGGGCCGGATGATCAAATCGCCGAACAAACTGTCCCGTGCGTGCATCGATGATTCCAATGAATCCCTGAGACGTGGCGGTGCTCGCGAGTGGCTGGGCTGTGGCCATCAATCGTCCGTCAGCAGAAAGTGAGGCAGTATTTAGACATGTCGCGAGTTGGCAGCCCACATCGCCGTGCGGAAAGTGTGTCTGCACGGCATCTGCGTCGTCTGGCACTAGCACTAGCGGAGTCGTTTCTTGGCACGTCGGCAGACGAATCAAGCGAATTTGTTGTTCCCTGGTTCCCCAGTGTTCCTCCGTCCCTCGGATAAGTACATATTGCCCGTTGTGCGACAGGCTGACGCCACGAGCGGTGAAATACCGAGTGAAGTCTCCCCGGGGACTGTTGCAGACAGCGCCGGTTTCGGGGTCAAAGAATCGGAGAAATCTACCGGCGTTGATCCCTAGCCTTCCGTTGGCGGAGATTACCGTGGCGTAACCGCTGCGGTTGATCCTCACGGAGTACAGCACCTCTCCGGTGATTGCGGAACGTTTCTCGAATGGCGACCTGTCAAAGCCGCCAACGTAGTACGCCTTGCCGTCGGGCGAAAGCCTGAAGACTGGATTGGGGAGCGTTGTGGAAATTCTCTGAACGGTCGTGGCCGCGATCGGGTCCCACGTGCGAAACTCATTGCCGCTGCGCGAGATGATCACCTCGCCGGTACGCGACATCATTGCCTGCTCTACGCTGCCACCGTGCCCTGCGAAGTCCCGCGGCGTCCGTTCCTTCGAAGTGATCCGTTCAAACACTTTGGCGTCAATCAAGCTGCTCCGCAGCACTGCCAACTCCCCGGTCGGCAGGTAAGCCATGTCAAGCAAGCCGATCGAATGGATGTCATGCCGCGCGAGCAGTTCTCCGGTCCGCCAATCCCATTCAACGACCTGCTTCTGATTGAAGCGGGCGGCCATCTTCTTGCCGTCGTGCGAGAAGGCGAGGGGTGGTTGGACATCTGCAATTCTGGTTACAACTTCGTGCGTCAGAAAGTCGATGATTCGTAACCCGCCGCCTTCGTCAAAGATGGCCAAGTGCTTGGAGTCTGGCGTGATTTCACCATCGATGCCATCCCACTCACCGATCTCCATGATCACGTTGCCTGCTGCAACTGCCGCGTCGAGCTCGACCAAGCTGGGCGCACCTGGGACGCCTTCACCTGGCGGCGGCGATACTCCTGCTGCTGGGCCTACAATCTTGCCAGGGGCCACGTGCGGTTTGAGGCTGATGCGGACGATCTGTTTCCCTCCCCTTTGAACCGTGACCTCGCGGGGACTGATCTGCAGGCGATCGTCGCCTCCTCGAACCTCGACACGATAGTGGCCGTCGGCGAGGTGGACCGTCCAGTTCCCCTTCGCGTCGATGACTTC
This sequence comes from uncultured Planctomycetia bacterium, assembly GCA_942492195.1. Classification (GTDB taxonomy): domain Bacteria; phylum Planctomycetota; class Planctomycetia; order Pirellulales; family S012-138; genus CALOEH01. The sequence continues at coordinate 21,291 of CALOEH010000142.1, forward strand.
GATCTGCTTTCCCCCTTGCTTCAGGACGATCTGCAAGTCCTTGGCAATCTCGGGGTCCGCCTCGACCACGACCGTTCCTTGGGGTGTGCGCAGCGTGAAGAAAACCCCCAGCATCAAGACTCCCAGCAACCCCAGGACGGCGAGTACGGGCAGGGCCAGCGTGCGCCGGCGTGTGGGGTCTGATTGCTGCGACACCTCATAGTCGATCGTGGACTGGGAAACGGATCTCGGTTCTGCATGCGAAGAAGTGTCGAGCGCCGACGCCTCCTGACGCATGGATGTCGTGCTGATGGACCCTTCCTGGGGCACGATTGTCGGGGTTTGCGGCACAACTGTGGCTAGCAGCAACTCCAGGTCGGCAGCCGCAGCGAAAGCGGACAGCACTTCGGCCACTTCGCCCGGAGATTGGAATCGCTCTTCTTTTTCCCTCGCAATCATACGGTGCACGATTGCTGCCAACTCGTCGGAGATATCTGCGCGATGAGACTGGACGGGCGGAGCATCCTGTAAGGCAAGCGCCTTCCATTTTTGCATCTGGGTCTGGTACTGGGGTCCACCGAAAATCACGTGACCGGTCAATAGCTTGTAGAGAGTGGCCCCCAGGGAGTAGATGTCGGCGCGAATGTCCACATCGTGACTGTCGCCACCTTGTTCGGGTGCCATGTAGTCCAGCGTGCCCATCGCCTGGCCGGTATCGGTGAGTTCGCGGCCAGCTTCGCCCGAACTTGGCAACAGCGCCAGTCCCAGATCGAGCACTTTGACCGTGCTATCGGTATTGAGCATCAGGTTCGACGGTTTGATATCGCGATGGACCAAGTCGTGCTCGTGGGCGTGTTGCAGGCCGACCGCTGCCTGGCGGACGATTTCGCAGGCGTCGGCGATAGGCAATGGGCCGCTTTGGCGAACCAGGTCTGACAGGTCGGTGCCCTCGACGTACTCCATCACCAGGAAGTGTTTACCGTCGTGATCGCCGGCATCTGTGGCGCGGACGATGTTTGGATGATCGAGCTTGCCGACCGCCTTCATCTCTCGCTCGAAGCGGGCAATAGCTTGTTCATCCCGCATCCGATCCGTAGGCAGCATCTTGAGGGCCACAACGCGTTCCAGTCTCGTATGAAACGCCTTGTAGACGGTACCCATGCCGCCCGCTCCGAGCTTAGCCAGCAGCCGATAGGGACCAATGTCCCCCAGGCTCGAAGAAGCGGCGGTGGCTTCATCAGGCTTGCGTTGTGCGACGAACGAAGCCTCGCGGCCGATGGCGGCCACGCGGTCCAAGAGATCGGCGCACTCTGCTTCGACCAGGAATCCCTCGGACGACTCGGGCTCGCGCAACCGGGAAAGAAACGTATCATCGGCGTTGCCGCAAGTCTCCAGTTCCCCCTGGCAAGCGGTGCATTCATCAAGGTGCATGTCGATCTCCTCAGAGCGCTCACGGGGGAGTTTTCCTAGGGCGTACGCTGCCAAGTCGTCGAAAGTTGGGCAGACGGTGGACATTGCCGTTGGATCCCTGTGCGGGTGGGTGGACTCGGTCAGCCAAGGTGCGGACGTCCTGCCCGCTACCTACTCAACGGAGAGTTCTGACAGAAAAGTTTTCCGAGCCGCACCAGAACGGAGAAGATCGTAGTAACTTTGGCCATGATAAGCGGTTTCGATCCGCTGAACCAGAAAAGTCGGCCGGCGATCAGTCGATCAGGTCCAGCCCGTCGAGGTCCTCGCGGAGGTGCCGAAGTACGCGAGACTTAGCCTTATAGACGGCGGCCACCGACATATCCAGCTCTTCGGCAACGGCCTGAGGCGACTGCAACTCGACGGCCGTCAACCAGAAGGCCCGCCAGGTAGTTTCCTCAAAGTCGGTCTGCATCAGCGAGACCGCGTGGCGTGCCAACTTTGAATGCAGCTGCTGGCCGGTGACATCTTGCTGCTCGTTGGGGGCTTCCTCAGGAACTTGCTGAAGCCATTGCTGCGCTTCTGTTCCACCCTGAACATCAGGTTCTCCGGCACGGGCGCGGAAGTGATCGCAGACTTTGTTTCGAGTCACGGTCCAAAGCCAGCCCCGAAAGCTGTCCTCCGGCCTCTCCTTGCGAAAGCCATCAAGCCCGGTCGACACGGAACGAAACACCTCCTGCGCCACATCCGCCGCGTCGCTGACTTGTAGTCCAGCACGCCGGCACCACTGGTAAACGAGCGGCGTGTAGACGGCGGTCAGCTTCTGCCAGGCGTCTGCATCGCGTTCACGTGCCCGCCGCAGCAGGCTACGAGAAGTGGAGTCGCTCGTTTGGGGTGGGACGTTCGTCATGGGGTGGATTCTAGCCCGACAGGACGTCCTGTTCCACATTTCTGAAACAGTGGTCTGGGGCATCTTGAGTTGGCCCGCGACATCATTGGTGGATTGACATTCGACCGTCGTCAACCAGAAGACAGACCAAGACGCCTTTCAAACACAGCACGTGACTCCTTGCTCCTATGGATTGCGCCGTGATCATCACTGGTCCTTTTGCACGTCCACTTGGTGCTCGACACTCCGTCGTTGGGGGGGTAGGTTGATGACCGTGTCGAAGTTGCTGCGACATCTTCCTTGGACCTACACCCATCGCTCCCACACACTATGAGCGGATTTCCACCGACATCGGGCTCCACATCCACGTCATCCCTGCTGCGACGCGTTTCGGAACACAATCCGGAGGCCTGGCAGCGGTTGGCACAACTCTTCGGGCCAGTTGTGTACCGTTGGGCAAGGCAAGGCGGCTTGCAGTCAAATGACGCGGTCGACGTCGTGCAGGAGGTTTTCCAAACGGTTTCTGAACGGATTCAACAACATCAAGGGGATGGCACGGCGGACGCATTTCGCGGTTGGCTCTGGGGTATCACGCGCAACAAAATGCGGAGTTCTATCGACAAGCGCGCTGCCGAACCGGACGGCGTCGGAGGAACGGATGCACATCGACAACTACAGCAGCGGGCGGAACGGCTTCCCGCGGATTCCGCCAGTTTTGACGGAGCAGCCATACGATCGGTTCTCTTGCAGCGGGCATTGCAACTGTTGCAGACAGAGTTCGAGCCGCGCACGTTCCAGGCATTCTGGCAAGCAACGATTGATGGACGTGCGCCAACGGACATCGCCGCCGATTTGCAAATGACGGCAAAGGCAGTTCGTCAAGCCAAATACCGCGTGCTTCGGCGATTGCGGCAGGAATTTGAAGACCTGTTGTAGCTGTTTTCGTAACATCTGACGCTGCCACACCTTACGCGCCTGTACTCCGAACTGTGGAAAAGTCGTGTGGCGCACTTGTCACGTATAGGGGTAGGTCGGAATTCTTACTCCACTAGCGGAGGATCAAGCTGTGCATCCCAGTCGTAGACAGTTAGAAGGGTTCGTCTTCGGAACACTTGCTGAGGAGCAAGTGGATCAGGTTGCCGATCACGTCGAACAATGCCCAGCTTGCGACGAGACCGTTCGGGAGTTGGAGGCCAAGTCCGATACGTACGTCAGCGATCTGCGTAAGCCGACGGCAAGTGACCCGTTCGCGCAGGAAGCAGACTGTGCCCGTGCTGTGGCCCTGGTTGAGAAAATGCAGTACGGCAAGCCGCTCACAACCGACCGACACGAGGAACCAGCCGATACGAATACGGACGGATTGGAGGACATAGGCCCTTACCGCATTCTGGAAGAAGTGGGGGTGGGTGGTATGGGCAGGGTCTACAAGGCACTGCATACCAAGCTGGAAAAGCTGGTGGCCTTGAAGATCCTTCCCGAAAAGTGGACAGAAGATGTTAGAGCGATTGCGCGATTCGAACGCGAAATGAAAGCAGTGGGGAGAATCGAGCATCCGAATATCGTCCGCGCCACCGATGCCGGCGAAGTCGATGGCCGCCATTTTCTGGTCATGGAATATGTGGTGGGTACCGATCTCTCGCGGCTGCTCAAGCATGTGGGCCCACTGCGCGTGGCTGACGCATGTGAGATCGTCCGACAAGCAGCCGTCGGGTTGGAGGCAGTTCGCCAAAGCGACCTGGTTCATCGGGACATTAAACCCTCGAATCTGATGCTAATACCGGCTGGCGAAATCAAGATCCTCGATCTTGGCCTTGCGCTGTTGGAATCAGGTGAAGACGACCAGACCGAGATCTCCAACCCCAGCACCGTGATGGGAACTGCGGACTACATGGCTCCGGAACAGGGGCTTAATACCCATCAAGTGGACATTCGAGCCGACTTGTACAGCTTGGGCTGTACGCTGTTCGCGCTGCTGATCGGACACGCACCATTCTCCCGCCAGCAGTTCAACTCGCCTCTTAAGGTCATGCTGGCTCACCAAAAGTCGACCCCGCCGGACATTCGTGAACTGCGAGAAGAAGTCCCGCCCGAATTGGCTTTGGTTGTTGAGAGGTTGCTGGCGAAATCTCCAGACGATCGGTATGCCACACCGCTGGATGTGGCTGCAGCGCTAGAGCCCTTCGCCGTGGATCACAACCTCAGGGAACTGGCGGCCGCAAGCCAACCGCAAGACGTCTCCGCGGCCTTGCCGAGCGCTACGGACAACTATCGCTCATCGCCATTGACGGGCACCGCCGGCAGCAGATCGCAACCGCAGCACCAAGACACAACTCCGTCCGCGGACCACGAACCTGTTTCGAATCGCAGTCTTTCTGAAACGGCCCCCCACGGCGGTCCATCTCCGGCCATCGCAGCACAGTCACAATCCAAGTGGAAGAACCGAACCCCATACTTGATTGCCGCAGCATTCGCGGGAATTCTGCTACTGGGCGTGATCTTTTCGGTTCGCACCCGCGAAGGACTGTTGGTCATCGAAACGGATGATCCGAACATCGAAGTCGCGGTAGAACAAGGTGGCAAACTGGTGACCGTGTTGGACGAGAAGTCGGGGTGGAACATTCGGCTGGCTGACGGCCAGTACGATCTATCTGTTGGCGGTGCCGAAGACCGGTTTGAACTGTCGCAGAATCGCATCACGGTTCATCGCGGCAACGAGGTTCGCCTCAAGGTCACCTTGCAAGACAAGAAACTAGCGGCGAACGATGCGGTTCCCCAAGCGTCCACCCCTCCTGTGCCAGAAAAGACGGAAGACACGCGTGCCTCCACAGAAACCTTGGTTGGCGGCTCAAGTGCCGGTGGGCCGACAATTGCCCAACTGGACGAGGCGGTCAAGAATGGCGGCGTCGTGATGGAAATTGGCGAATGGCAATCCGATTACGGCACGATCACGCCAGACTCGTCGCATGTGGCAATCGCTGCCGCCGATGGGGGTGTGCAAATGGTCGATTTCTTCACGCACGAAGTCGTGGCAACGATCGACGCAGCCCAACCGCCGCTGACCTTCTCACACGATGGCAGAAAGATGGCCGCCACGATCGACCAGGAACACGTCGGCGAGTGGGACTGGCGGACAGGCGAACTGCTTGCGACGCACGACATCCATACCAATGGTTTCCTGCAATTGACCTACATGCCCAGTGGCGACATCGCCGTACTGCGTGTGAATGTGCTGAAGAATAACGTGTTCGAACTGGTCACGCCCGCCGACCCTATCCCAAGACAGTTCATTGGCCACCGCGGCGAGGTCCAGCAAGCCAAGCTATCGCAGCGCGGTGACTTGATCGTCTCTCGTAGCGGCGCGGAATACTTCACCTGGACCGCAAACGATGCTGCCATTATTAGCAAGCCGTCGGTTCCACATGCTTGCTACGGAATGCTGTTTCCGGATGGCGATCATTTTTACATCAGCGGCGACAAGATTCTCACAAAATATGAGGCGCAAACTGGCAATGCACTGTACAGCATGAAACAGAAACCCCGGTTTGATTTTGGGCCGGTCGTGCTTTCCCATAATCAAACCTTGGGCGCTTATGTCTATAACAACAATCTTTATATATTCGATCCCCAGTCCGGCGCAGACTGGAAGGGACTTCTGCCATACTTCACTCACAATCGACGATTCAAGTTGGACAATTATAAAGATATCAGCATGTCGCGCGATGGCCATTTTGTTCTCTGCCATCAACACCTGGAGTTTGGCGACCGACCCACCCTGCGACTCTTTCGGCTTCCCACTTGCCCCCGGCCTGTGCCCCTGGTTGCTGCAAGCACGCCCACGCCTGATGGATTCCTTTATGGCGACGACATCGGCTGCACACATGTATACGAGTTGGGCTGCGCATCGATGTCGAAAGACGGCCGGTTTGTGACGGAGGTGGGTCCAACGCTCGCGATCTATGACGCAATGACAGGAAAATACGTTCGCCGATTTGACACGTCAGTTGAGAAGGTCGGGCTTCGTGATGCCACGATCTCAAGTGATGGGCAATTCCTACTCTGTTGTCGATATTCCAACGGCACAATCTTGACCGATTCGACGACTGGACGAGTGATCAAACTTGCACGTGGACGATCTCACGACCGCACACCTCTGTTTCTGGCTGGCGACGAACTCTTCTCCGATGTGGTTGAATCGAAGGGAAATGCCTCGATTTGCCGGGTTGCGGATGGAAAAGCGATTGGTGCGCTCGTCTACCCGGGAACTCATGGGAAATTCACCTGCCGGGCAGCATCTGCCAACGGTCTGCATATCGCCGCGGGAACGGAGAGCGGTTTCATCTACCTATGGCGCATCCCCGCAGACTGGCGCGAGGCACTTTCGGCTGAGAATCCGTCCCCGATTGAGCCGTACCGCGCGATTGTCGCCCACTCCGGTCCGGTCAGCGACGTTGTTTTTCGGCTACATGACGAAGAATTGCTCAGTTGCAGCAGCGATCGCACCATTGCTGAGTGGGAACCGTCGTCCGGAACAAAACGGGCGATGATCGAAGAACTTTCGTCAGAAGCCCTGAGCCTGGCCGTCGATGCTGCGGGTCGCATCTTTGCCGGCCATGCCGACGGTGTGCTGCGAATCTGGGATTCTGACACTGCACAACCAGCTTACGAGTTTCACAGCCATACCCGCGGGATCGACCAACTTGCCGTCCTCGAAGATGGAACCAGAGCTGTCACGTACAGTTCCGCGAGCGGAGACGGGACCACTCGATTCTGGAAACTGCCCCCACCTGGGAGCGAACTCGAGTCACTGCCCTTCCAGGGAGAGATCCGACGGATTGTTTGGCAACGGCCAAACGAAGAAGTAATTTCCGCTTCCCTCCTTCCCTCGGCCGAACAGGCGATCACCGTCCATCAGGATACCAAGGACGAGGAAGTGACATCGATCATCCGCGTCTGGGACATCGAAGGCCAGTCGCTTGTCCGCGAGTTGCAAGGGCATACCGGAAGCATTTCTCGCTTCCCGGTACGCGGTTTGGCGGTTTCACCGGACGAGAAGTTTGTGGCTGTCGCGGACGAAACGAAGGTCTTTGTCTGGGAGGTCTCCCAGGGGCGGCTTCTCCATGCCTTTGCAAGTAGTGGACCCGTTGCATTTACGCCGGATTCGAAAGTCTTGCTTTCGGGCGGCCACCGCTCCGACTGCTTCGCGTGGGACTTGGCTACGGGTGAGCAGCTGGCCGAAGCCAACATGCGGGAAGCAGACGACACAATCTGGCAGCATGCGACTCTCGACAACGCGGGCCTGGTGGCTTCCTATTCACCGAAGAAGGGGTTCTTTGTCTGGAATTGGGCCACCGCAGACGAACAACTGCGATTTGGACGCGATCATTTCTACTCGGATCGTGGGCTACTCGGTCGTTCTGATTCTGGCAAACAACTCGTAACTCGGACTCGGTCCAACCTCCAATTGGTGGACGCGAGAACGGGAATCACCAAGGTCGAACTCGCCGGTCATGGTACCTATGGCTACACAGATCGCGAGATTTGTTTCATCCAGTACCTCAAGGAAGGTCGATTCTTGTTGTCCGGTGGCGTCGACATGTCGATCCGTCTTTGGGATGCTCAATTGGGACGGCAGCTCTACCAGCAGAACGAGCACCTCATACACAGATGGCATCACAGCAACAATCCGCCACCTGTATTCGCAGCGGCGATCACACTGGATATGGAGCATCTCCTCTCGGTCGCCGGCGACGGCACGATTCGTAAGTTCCGCTTGCCCAGCCGCGTGATCAAATTGCTACAAGCAAGACCGGACAATACCGTTCCACGCCATTCGAGTCCCTAGTCCCTACCCCATGGAGAATTCAACCACCCTTGAAAAGCCGTGCTTTCTAGGAGCGTACACTTCGACTACGCTTGGATTGAAGGAGCCGCTTGGAAAGCCAGCCTTGCTGACCAAGGTCTGGCGTTTCTTGGACGCCAAGGACAAACGAACTTGTTCACGAATCCTACTCCCATTGCACCTTCGTCGGTCTTGCTAACCCGCGTCGGTGGAAGACACGTGCACAGACCGGTGGCAGTTTCGCTCGAGTCGAACTCGCAGCGGATGAATCGCCCGCCCGCACGACGGAATTCTCGTTCGCCGCAGCGGTGGATTCCACCGACTGCCGTTCCGTCCAGTGAATTGTATTAGTCCAACTGATCACGCCGGGATACCATTTGGTGGCCATCCCGAGCAGGAGTGAGTGACTAGTGACTCAGGACGAACCGACGGCAAAGAGCTGGCAAGCTGGTGGCGGTCGCCTTTCCAATAGGTAAGAAAAAAGCCCCATCGCCCGGCCACCATGGGCCGGGCGACGGAGACGAACGTTGAAGGGATCGGTTCGTCAGCGTCGACGGCGATGGCGAAACCGGGGAGGATTGCGTCGCGTTTCTTTGGCATCCTGGCAGCCAAGCTGGTAGCTGAAGTAGCTGGTGGCCGCCAAGATCACGAGACAAAGGACATAATCCATGGGAGCTCCGGTCTGGTTTAGATGTTCTAGATTTCGGTTTAGTTCGCCCTGGAGAGAAACCTCAGCCGGTCCAGCTCCGGCAGGGCTCGCGAAACGGACAACTGGGACAATTCATTGGCGAGGGTGCTGGATAGAAGTGCTCGGCTTCGATTGCCTGCCAAACGCGTAGCACCACATTCTTGGTACGGTCGATCCGGCGACGGTCGATTTGGACACGATGGCGTTCGGCAATGGACGTCTTGGCTTTCGTGACAACCGCAAATTCCAGCCGCAGTTCCTTGCCGGGCAAGATCTGCTTGGCCAACTCGCTGTACAGCAACAGTTGCTCTGCCTGGTCTTGGGCCTGGCCTACCTTCCAGCGGCTGCGGGAGGTCTTGAAGTCGGTGGTGACCAAAGCGTCCTTCGTTATCACAAGCAAGTCGAGGCGGGCTAGCAGGTCAGGCACGCCTGGAATAAGCTCACCACGGAGCTGTTCTTCGACACCGACCACAGTGCCTTGGGGACGGGACAGCTCACTCTCCCGAAACGCACTAAGCACCCGGTCCGCCAGATGACCAATCGAACTGAGGTCTTCCCCTTTGCTGAACTTGAGGGCTACCCCCTCGTTGCGCTCCCGCCAAGACTCCCAGAAGGCATCGAGCAGTGTGTCATGATCGGGAGCGGGATTGCCGGCCAGCAGTTCATTGAAGTGGTGCTCAACGCTCGCGTGAATTCCACTGCCGAAGGCCAAGCTCGACGAGATCACGTCTTCGGGTAGGCCATCGACGTATTTGAACTTGTACGCCAATGGGCAGCGCTGGTAGAGGGCCAGCGCACTAAACGAAACGTAGTCACGGCCAGTGAGCTGCTGGGCTACGTCGTTGGGATTAGCCGTGCTGGTGGATGCAATCACCGCCGGCCACCGTTGGGACTCTCCTGCGGCTTGATGGCGTCGATCAGCTCACTCGCCTCAGTGATCGACAGGGCTTCCGGTTGGTCCACGCCATAGCGATTGCGAAGTTCGCCGGCTAGGTCGATCCGCTGCCGGTTGGCAATGGCATGGATCGCCCGGATCTGGCTTGCGGTCGCACTGCGACCGTTCGACCGCCGTGAACCGTTGCTTGGGCCATGCTCAGGGTGGCCGTTGCCGTTTGATTGACCATTGCCGTGATGGCCGTTCGATTGCCCGCTGCCGTTGAGTTCTTCATCAACGGCTGCCTTGGCGAGGCGATAGAGGCTTCGGAGACGTTCCTGAAGTTCGTCGGGCTGGTTTACGAGTCCAGCTTCCACTTCGAGTTCGAGATTCACACTGGCCCCGCGGGAGCTGAAGTTCGCTTCGCCCGCTTTGCGGGACCAGCCTACGTTGAGTTTGAGCATAAGGTCTTCCTCCTGGTTGGATTGTTGGTTGGTATGACTGCCCTGCTGCTGCGAGCTCAGGCGTCGATCGCCTGAAGCTGCTTGAGCGACAACACAGCCGAACGAATCCGCTTGGACTGCTGACGATGCCGTTTCAGGCCGGCAATCAAGGTCGTGGTTTGCACCAGTGATTCTCGCAGCGATGCCTTGAGGTTCTCAGCGGCATCGAGCAATTCGCTCACGCTTTGAGAATCGCTGCCGTTGTCCTCGTGGTTGCTTGGTTCTGGCATTGGCTGGATATTTCTCCTCGTGATGGGTGTTGGCTTGCGTCTTGTGGAAGTTGCGGCAGGAGCCGGTGACTCGATCCGGGTAGCTTCCGGATCCGACATCACGATCCCGCTCTTTTCCAACACCGCCCACACATATTTGCGGTGTTGATCCTGGCAGCAGACGGGGACTTCTGGGCCGAAGATGTGCATGCTACGGAAGCCCATGCGAGCTGCCCGAGCCAGGTATTCGCGGTTGGTACTAAAACGCACAGCTTCGCCATCACGCCGCGAGCTGGCCAGTACCAGTTCCAAGGGGTTGGGTTGGTCGGCTCCTTTGGCGCGAAGCGTAACGGCCCCGTTCAGGTCAAGCGTCACCGGTGCGTTGAAATCGTCCGTGGCTGGTAAACGCTTCACCGCCTTGGTGAGGAACTCGGCATCGGCGTCAGAGAGCTGCAGCGTGGACGTCGCAGATTCAACCTGGCGAAGGTGATCTTCGACGTTGGGGAACCGGCCTTCTTTGTCGATCTTCAACCACACGGTCCACGGACCGATGCGGAGCGTAACCCACTCGTCGGACTTACCAACTTCAACTTGGCCGGCAGGTCTGAGCTCCGGGCTCGCGAGACCGCGGCAGGCAGGCACCAGCAAATCCCCCTCCCAGGGAAACGCGAAGCCATCTTGAATCAGCATCTGCCGGCCGTCCGTGGCGGCAATCTGGCCCTGGTCGCCACCCCGCAGCCGCAAGCAGTTCAGAGCGTAACGCGTGGACGAGTCGTCGGCCGTCTCGACAGCTTCCCTGAGAGCGGTCAGCAGTTCGACCGTATTGCTTTGCAGGGCCTCCGGCAACGCCGGAAAGTCTGGGCACTCTAAGGCCTTACAGTTCGCAATCTGCGGGATGCCAGCGTCGGTCCACTCAGCGTGGATACTCTCACCGTCACGCCGGACCTGGACGGGCTCGTCCCTGCTCCCTTCACAATCCGCAAGAAACTGAAACGGGACCGCGAACGACTCTGGCTCGAATTCGCCCGCGAGCTGCCATTCGATGGCGGTCCCCTCGCCCACGGCACGAACACTTAGCTTTCTTGATGTTGCCAAGAACACCACCGCAGGACCTTGGGACCGCCCAGGAGTTTGCAGCGTCTTCCGAAACATGGCGCGTAACTGACGAAGTTGTTTGCGTGCGATAGTGATCAACGGCGTCTCCCTTTCCCGCTTTGGCAGGATTTCGATGAGGCTTGGCCGCGATCGTTGCCCGAGTTGCCCCCAACAGTGAGCACGATCGCGACGATGATCCAGAGCAAGATTGCCCCGGACCCCAGAAAGAACGACACAATCAGGCAGGCAGCCCCAAGCCCGCCGAGGTACCGGTTGATCGCATGGCGATAGTCAGCGTCGGTTCGATACCCCGGCGGGTCAGGACCTGAGTGTTTGCCCAGCCCCATCAGGCAGCCCGCCGGGTGAGGGTATGCAGGTTGGCAACGGTGGGAACCTGGTGCTCAGTGTCATACTCGTCCCAGTCGAGCACCTGCGGCGGCAGGTCGTTGGGTTCGGGATCAAAATCCACATCGAGCGGATCAGCCAGGCTGAAGCCCCGGCGGCGAACTTCTTGGAGGTCTTCGCCCAGGGCACTGGCGACTTCACGGTCAAGTTGATGTTGGGTCATCGGTTCACTCCAGAGGGGTTGAAGAAACCGACCGTCCTACGCAGGGCGGTCGTGAGAAAACACAACCGCCCCGCAACGCTACGAGGCAGAAAAATGACGTGGATCCAGGCGGCTTTGGCTGCGGTGGTACGACGAGCCTCGGCCGCCTTAAAAGAATGTCGAAAAATTCCTCTTCTGCTGGCGGGTCGTTCTCCCCCTTTGCGAGTCAAGGGTGTTCGCGGCGGCAAGGGCTCACCGGAACTCACAAAGACTCAAACATTTGCGGGAGACAAGAGATGAAGACGACTCGAATGATGCTGGTGGCGGTGGTGGCAGCGGCTTTGGTGAGCTTGGCAAGTACGAAGTCAGCCGAAGCTCAAGTGCGGATCTCAACCCCAGGCTTTGGCTTTGCAACCGGCTCTGGCGGAACTGGCCTGCGGGTCGGCGGCTTACGAGTAGGAACCGGCGGTGGCGGGTTTGGCTTCAGCGTTGGCCAATCGCGTGGATTCGGCCAACCGAGCTTTCGGCCCAGCTTCGGCCCATCAATCCGCCCGACGTTCGGACCCTCGTATGGTCCCAGCTATCCGAGTCACTACGGGCACCATCACCACCGTCATCAGCACGGGTTCCACCGATCAAGCTTCGGTCCCCGCTGGCCGTAAGAGAACTGCAACTGAGGTGGAAAAGATACTCAACCCAGGTTGCCAAACTGCCACGAGCCGCACTAAGCTCATTTGATTGGTAGTCTTGACCGTCATTCTCGGGTGACGGCCGCCAGTACGGTTCTCTTGCTCGTCGGTGAGTTCAGCCGGGGACATCGGCAGGCCCCGCTGGAACGTCCTAGCTCAGAGTTGGCGGACGTCAATTCACCAGTTCTGGAGGTCCGCATGGCCAAAGTCACAAACGAGACAAACGACCCCAACGAAGTTCCCAACGACATTCGCCAACGCATCCTGGATGACTTCGGACCAGAACGTGCCAACAACATCTATCGCTACCTGTTGAATCGAATTCCCGTTGGATTGCCGAATGGCACGCGACCACGCCACCTCCGCTGCATTCTTTACTTAGCAAAAGGAGACAAGACTCTGCTCGACCGATCCATCGAAGTATGCCTGCAAGACACGCGCGATACTATGCTCCAGGCTGAGTACGAAACGGACTCGGAGAAGCGGCTAGTCCGGGTACGAGACTTCGGAAAGCCGTTTGCGGAATCGCGGATTGAGGTACGGAAAGCGGGAGACGCGGAATGAGCGACCTCCAAGCCGAATAAGCGGATGACCGGAGCGATGAAGTACCCGTTGGTCTTACTTGCAAGTCTCCGGTTTCGCGGAGTTGGCATTACTGCCGTTGACCTTGGTACAATACGGGGACTGCCGCGTCGACTTGTCCACCCACGTGCAGGCGGCAAGGACTCGCAGCCTGGGCTCTTTCGCGTACGGATGTCGACCGACAAGGCGGATCGAGCTGACCGCGTGATTCGGACAAAGGACCGGCAGCTCATCCGTTAACCAAGTTCGACTAGACCGGGAATCGTGAAGGTTCGAGACTTTGTAGGAGACGCCAATAGATCCACACGAGCGGCGACAGCCTCAGAAATGGGCGGTCCTGCTGGGCTTCCTCCCCTTCCTGCTTCTGATTGGCGGGGGTCTCAGCATGTGTGTGCTGTACGAGCGCGGGGAGCGCATCGGCACGGTTGGGTACGCCATCCTGGCCGTCATGCTCGTGCCCTTTTTCGTTTTCTTGCTGGTCTCCATCGTATGGTCTACGTGGTGGCGAGACCTCGATCTTGGTTGCACCTGGTGTGGCCGCTCCTTTTACTACACCGACCTGCCGAAGCTCCTGCAAACCGGTCGCTGTCCTGGCTGCGGGCATCCGGTTCCGGCAGAAGACCTGGAAGATCTTGAGTGAGACTCGCAGCGAAAACGTAACGTGGCCAGGAGCTTTCACACCGATGACACCCAAGCGGAGAGCCTTGGTGCAAGCTGTCCCCGATGCGGTGGCCAGATGATTCCGCAAGGGTCTCGCGACAAACGCCCCTGGTCCGAAATCATGGACTCGCCGGCTTGTCCGCCTTGGTACGCGGCCTCCGGTAGCGGCTAAACGCTTGCCCAGTAGCCAACGACGACTAAAATCACCGATGCACACAAGTCCCAACGGCGACAAAGTTCAACGCACGATCTTACCGTCTGCCTCCTGCAGCCGGTAAGATCGCAATTCGTTTTAGGTGCTAAGAAACACGTCATATGGAAAGTAAACGTCTTTCGTCGTGGTCTGACTTTTCACGCGTGGCGGAACACGTCGACGTGTCCAGCGTTGGTTCGTACGCGTACGGCTTTCGCGGACAGTCAGACGCTACATGGGAACTGAAGCCTTCTCTTCTGCGATACCTGCCGTCGGAAACCGCAGCACAACAGGCATTGGATGTCGAGAATGCCGCAGTTAACGAATTCAAAACTCAAGCTCATTTACATCTGCCCCAATCTTTATTCGCGACGACAACGGATTCCGTCAGTTGGCTCACTGTAATGCAACACCATGGTGCTCCGACGCGGATGCTCGACTGGACGGCATCAATCTATGTAGCTGCATACTTTGCGGTTCATGGCACACCATCTTCGGACGGTGCGATCTGGCTCGTCCACACCAATGGCGAGCAGGAGTACATGAACAAGACACACGGTGAATCGGCAATTCCGACTAATGAAGCGGCGATGCGTAATGCATTTTTTGTCGCCGACGCCCCTGAGATCATCACATTTGTCGGCAGACTCAATAAATCTGACCGCATGATCGCCCAACAAGGTTTCTTCAGCGTGTGTAGAAATGTTCTTGGTGATCACGGCGCGATCTTTCGTAGCGTGTTCTCTGAACCAAACGAGAAACTGCTATTTGACAAACTCATCATACCGTCGGCGATTAAACCGACGTTTGCGCGGCGCCTTCGGGCAATGAATATCACGGCCAACGCGCTCTTCCCTGGGATCGATGGACTCGGTAAATCCGTCGCGGAACTCATCCAGCTTGCGAGCCTGCCTAAAAGCACCTAATCGGGTAAGGGCGGCCATTGCTGACCGCCCTCCCCACCCACCTGACATGCTCGCTTCAGAATTACTTGAGCGAAAGTAGTCATTGTCGCGTGAGCCATTTTTTTGATCATTGCGTACCATATGGCGGGTGCACATAACTCGTAGCTGGCGAGGCATGATCCAACCAGTTCGCATTCAACCAACTCAGCTCCGCCGCCAACGCTTCCGTCCGCACCCGATACGGTCCCAGTTTCGGGCCACCAACTGGCCCAAGATCCGCCCACCATTGTCCCTCATCATCTGGCTCCACATGCGAACCGCGAGCAATCTTTGGCGGCCCCAGGGCGGCAAGGTCAATCGCCTCGTCATAGACGCAGCGGACCTCGCCACCCGGTTTGACAACAATCTGCATGTGCTTCCCCTTTACTTGGGTCTTCGCAGGATGTTCCGCCGGGGGCGATCCACCAGCAGGCCATCGAGAGCGGTTTGCACTTCGCCCAGTTCTTGGACGACACTTTTCCGCAGGACTTGATTGTCACGCAGCCTTTGGGGGCCAACGCCCCGCACGATCTGTTGGCACTGGCCGACCAGCTCGTCAAGCTGATCGTTGGACCGGACATTCAAACTACGGAACCGGTCGAAGAACTCAGTGAGGTTCGTGATCGCCGAATCCCGGAACACTTTGGGCTTGCCGTCATCCTGGCCGGCTAGCCGTTCGGTAAGGTGCTGGACCAGCTTGGACAACTCATCCATGAACGCCTGTTCCGCCAACTGGACGGCTTCGTCGAACCGCGATTGCACCCTTTGGCATTCCTGCTGGTACAGTTCCGGGCTGAGCTGCCGCAGGTAGTCAGGTGGCTCCACAGACGGATAGTCGTGCTCGATGGCAAACATCCCAACCAGCGATGCAGGATAGTCACTTGCATCGAACAGATCGCCCAACCGATCCCGGGCAGCGCTGCGCAGATCGTCGTAGTGCCGGTCAAGTTCCAACACAGCCTGGTCCAGTTCCTCGCGCAGCGTGCTGATCTGGGCATCGAAGTCGGCAATGGCGTCCTGCTTGATCAAGCGGATGCCCGGTTCCGGGTACGGCAGACTCACGCCCTTCCAATAGGCAATTGCTCGGCCGCGGATCGCCGTCACGGCTTTGAAAGCCGGGTGGGACGTGTCCAGCAGCTTCTTGCCGGCAGACAGGAACTTACCTTCCGCCCCAAATGAGTCGGCAGCCTGGTTGCGCTGCTGAGTATTCAAGGACTTACGTACCCCCAGCCAAGTGAAGCTGAGCCGGGCCGCGGCCATGGTGGTGCGCAAACGACGCGATGAAGTTTGAGGCGTGGAGAGCTCAGCAGCGGGTTCGTCTAACAACGTGGACATTAGGGACTCCAGAGAAGGGATTGCGGAAGTTGAAGGAATCAGGCGGACACAGACGCTCGCAGGTCAAGCTGCTCGCGGGGGCAGTAAATACGCTGTGGCGATACCTTCCTCAGGAGCAGCCTGCCGCTCTGCTTCGCCGACGTTTCAAAGATGGTCGGGCTGGAAATGATGGTGCGGTCCGGGGCATAGATCACAAACCGCAAGAAACGGTCCTGTAAGACCGAACGTAACTGCTTGGTTTCGTTAGCTGACAAAGGCACTGCATCGGGGTTATCAAAATACGGCTGCATGGCATCAACACCGTGTGGGCAGAACTCATCTTCCCAGTACTGCAGCCGCCGCACGGATTGTACATGGTTTGGAGTGAGCATGAGCGGCTTCCAGGTGATCGATGTTAGTAGACGGCTGGCCGCTAATTGTTAGATGGATCGCGGCTGACCCGCCGCCGTGAGTTGCCGGCAGGT
>CALOEH010000143.1:0-44790 GCA_942492195.1 uncultured Planctomycetia bacterium
GGATTACGTCTCTGATTTCACAATATCCACATACTGCCGGGCGAGCGACTCAATCTCCTTCAAATTACCCTCGGCCACGGCACGGCTGGTGACCAGCGAACTACCAATCCCGAGCGCACATGCTCCCGCTTTGAGGAAGTCTGCTGCGGTGTCGAGATTGACCCCGCCTGTCGGCATCAACCGAACTTGAGGTAGCGGTCCGTGCAATGCCCGCAGGTGTCTTGGGCCAGAAACGTCCGAAGGGAAGACCTTCACAATGTCCGCGCCGGCTTGCCACGCCGTGAGGACCTCGGTCGGTGTCCAAGCGCCCGGCATCATCAGCTTGTCGTACCGCTGGGCCATGGCAATCACGTCCAGGTTGACCGCAGGCGAAACCAGAAATTCGGCACCTGAAAGCAGAGCAATCCGGGCGGTCTCTGGGTCCAGCACCGTCCCGGCTCCCAGCAAGATCCGATCTCCCAACCGGCTGGCAACTTGCTCCACGATCTTATGCGCCGCTGGCACCGTGAACGTGATCTCCATTACGGTGATTCCGCCTGCCAAAAGGGCTTCGGCCACGTCAGCCAGCAACTCACCGCTGGGAGCTCGGACCACGGCCACAATTTTGGTATCCAACACTTGCTGCAGATCTTGTTCTTTAGACATCGTTTCGCCGTGAAAAGTGGAAGAAGGAAGGCACGCCGTAGATGGCGCTTGGTCAGGTTTCCCCCGATGATACAAGATCCCTGGCGAGGAAAAAGCCATCGGAGCGAAACGGGGCGAAGGGCCACCATCTGGAAGCTTGCAGACGCTCGAGGCGATCATCGGCTTACCTGCGGACCTGATCCCACCGTACTGCCGGCTTTTTAAGAGATTAGGCCCACGGTAGTTGGTAAACTGCATCACGAGCGTGACCGGCCTGGCGATGGTCGCCACGGTACTTCTTTAACGGTACTTTGTTAGCCAGGGCACGCCCCCTGGTGTTCCACTCTGGAGCAGAACCCATGTCGATCGCACGAAGTTACTGGAAACAGACGTTAGTCGGTGCCGCGGTGGTCGTAGTATTCGCCGCCGCATACGTGCAGGGAGAGGATCCTGCCCCGGACAAACCCAACCCTGAAGCCGCAGCTCGAGCAGATGGCGACAAAGACGCGCCCCGCGAACGGGACGGTGACCGACCACGTGAAGGCGAGCGCGATGGTGACCGACCACGTGAAGGCGCTCGTGACGGTGACCGGCCGCGCGAAGGCGCTCGTGACGGTGACCGGCCTCGTGAAGGTGCGCGTGATGGCGACCGACCGCGCGAAGGCGAGCGCGATGGAGACCGACCACGTGAAGGCGCGCGTGATGGTGCCCCCGCTCCTGAGCGTAGCTTGACACCCCAGCAGCGAGAGCATGTCATGGCTGCCATCAACCATCTGCGTGAGGCGGGCCTTCTCGACGTGGCAGAGCACCTATCGCACCGGTACGGTCCTGCGCGGCGAGATGAAGAACCTCGTCGTGAACCGGCCGTCCGAGATGGTGATCGTGGCGAGGTCCGCGAGAGTGAACGGCGTGAAAGTGAACGACGCGAAGCGGAGCGCGATGCTCGTCCTGAGACTGCCCGCGGAATTGGTGGCCGCGAGGCTGTGCGCCAAGGAGAAACCGACGAACTTCTCGGTCTGCTGCGTGCCTTGCGTGGCGAAGTCGATCGCCTGCGTGGCGAGGTGGGAGAACTTCGCAAGAACGTGGGCAGCCAGCGAGATTCGGATAGGTAGCCATTACGGGTATCAATGAACGGTCGCGCTGCCACGGCTCGCAATGCCGTGGCAGCTTTGCCGGTATGGAGATCGGTGGTGCCGGAACCTGTTTTGTCCTGGAGAGGTTGAAGTCGATGTGCAACCCGATACCTGTCTCATGGCCACCTGGTCGGCCGGAACCCTGGTCGACGCACAACCGCTAGCGGCTCAGGAGGTCACGGTTGTGGCGGACAGCGCGCCGCTGCAAATCGGCAGGGAGGTTCTGGCCAGGGTTGCCAAAGGGCGGAAACTGGCAATCCTGCAGACCAAGGGGGACTGGCTCGAAGTTCAGATTCCCAACAGCGACAAACTGGCCTGGATCCATCGCAAGTACGTTCAGATACCGGGCGAAATTCCTCCGGTTCGGCTGACGGGGCCCGCCAGCATGGACCGGTCGCGCCAATTGCTGACCAGGGCGCGAGATCTGCTGCAAGACGGACGCTCGTACGACGCTTTGCCATTGGCACTGGAAGCGTACGAAATCTGTCGGCGCACCTATGGCAACGAACATGCCGAGACCTACGCGGCGCTGAGCTTCGTGGGAGGTGCCTACTCCAACATGAACGAGTTCGACAAGGCATCTTCGATCTCTCAGAAGATCTTGCAGTTCACCAAAAAGCAGCATGGACCCGAAGACCCGATCACCATAGGTGCCATGGTCAACTACGGAGTCTTGCTCACAAACCGAGGGGATCCGGACGAGGCACTCCCCGTGCTGTTCGAAGCACTGCGGCTACGGCGGAAGGTGCTCGGTACGCAGCATTCGCAAACCTTACTGGCCATGCAGGCTTATGCCGAAGCGCTGGTCAAACTTCACAAGTACGATGATGCCGACCAGGTCATGCGTGAAGCAGTCGCGTTGAGCGAACAGGCGCGCGGCTTCGGCAACCGCCAACATGCGACGCTGCTTTCTGGCTTGGCGAGTATCAGTTTTGATGCAGGCGAGATGGCCAGCGCGCGTGGTTTTTATGAACAGTGCTTGAACGCCTACCGCCAGGCTTTGGGGGAGGAGCATTCGACGACAGCCATTGCCTATCAGAATCTTGGTGCCACGCTGCATCGCATGGGAGATTGGATTGCCGCCCGACGTTGCCATGAGCGGTCGGCAGAGATTCGGCAAAAGGTGCTCGGCTACGCGCATCCGCATACGTCCGATTCCTACTACAACTTGGGGTTGATTGCCCACCAGCTCGGAGATACCGCATCGGCAAGGCTCAACTTCGAAATGGCCTACAAAATTCGCCGAAAGGTCTATGGGGAACAGAACATCGAGACCTCCAAAGCCTTGGCAGGATTGGCCAGGGTTCAAGTGGATGAGGCGGAATACACCGCCGCGAAATCCGCGTACCAGCAGGTCCTAAAAACCCGAACGGCATTGCTAGGCAAAGAGCACGTCGTAACGGCCAGCGTGCTCGAAGACCTAGCCAACCTGCACGGCGACCTGGGAGAACCCGACGAAGCTCTCCCCTATGCTCAACAGGCCGTTGCCATCTGCCAGAAGGTACTGCCAGAGAATCACCCCACGATCAGCCGATCGATGGCCACGCTGTGTGATGCGTTGCAGGACGCCGGTCGCGCGGAAGAATCTCTGCGGTACGCCCAACAGTCACTGGCCATGCGCCAGCGCGATGCCATCCAGGGCCCGTATACGTCTGCCGCGTACCAACGTTTGGCTCGCGTCCTGGCCGTACTGGAGCGTTGGCATCAGGCAGCCGAGGCAATGGAGCAAGCACGGCAGATTGACCACGTCTACCGTGCCAAGTTCTTGCCAACCTTGTCCGAAACAGAGCAACTTCAATATCTGGTGACGGTCGAACGATCGCTTCGCGTTGGACTCTCGCTGGCACTGCATCAGCCAACGGACAAGACCATTTTGGAGACAACTGCCCATTGGCTTGTCAACGGCAAGGCCATCGGTCTGGAAGCCATGACGCGTGTCAACCGACTCACCAGCCCCGCAGGTGTGGCCAAGCTTCAGCAATTGCGGGAAGTGCGTAGCGAGCTCGCGAGACTCAGCGCGATGACGGGGGCTCAAGCGGGGCAGGCGGAACTCGCATCGCAAATGAGTGCCGCGCAAATTCAAGAATTCAAACTGATTCGAGCGTTGGGCATTCTTGCCGGCGAAGAGGTTGCTCAGGAACCCAGGATTTCACTCCAGCGCCTGCGGCAGGCAATTCCGCCAGGGGCTGCGTTCGTGGATATCTCGCAGATGCGCCAATACAACTACGCAGGCAGAACACCCACAGAATCCTGGGGCGAGGAACAGTACGTGGCTTGGCTGATCCCGGCGGCCTCGGAGGGAGAGATCCAGTTCGTCCAACTGGGAGATGCCAAAGAGATTGATCGCCTGGTCCGAGCTGCCCGAGAGGCCATCCAACTGGCTCCAACCATCGTGCCTGACCAGGGAGAGCTGGATGCCGAGCAACAAGCGCGCGAGAAGCTACAAGCGTTGGCACAGCGAGTGTTCGCGCCGCTGCACCCACATGTCAAAAGCGCCAACCACCTGATCCTTAGCCCTGATGGCCTGTTGTGGCTTGCCCCTTGGGCTGCCATGCCGCTGGAGTCCGGCGAGTATTTGGTTGAGAAATACCAGATCCAGTACGTCAACAGCGGACGTGACCTGGTCCGCTCGACACCTGAGCAGGAGGTGCCTGCGGCAGCGGTGGTGTTTGCCGATCCGCAGTACGACGTCGAAGGTGCCACCAATCAAGACCCTGAGACGACGCGCACGACCAGTTCTTCTGAAGACTTCGAAATCAAACGGCTACCTCGAGTCCAGCGCCTGCCAGCCACAGCTGCAGAGGCCCAAGCAATTCGTCCGTCTCTGGATCAGTTCACCGGCCAGGCAACTTTGCTCCATATGCGTGAGGAGGCCACCGAAGCAGCCTTCCATGCCGTGCAACGACCCAGAGTGTTGGTCCTTAGCACGCACGGGTTCTTCTTCCCCGACCAGGTCTCCGACCCGTATGCAATCAGCACCGAAATCGCGCAGCCACGTGCGGCACTGACAACGGAAGGGAAGCAGTTCGAAAGCCCTCTGCTTCGCTGCGGTCTGTTGCTGGCAGGCTGCAACCGGCGCGGCGGCCAGATTGCCAGCACCAACGATGGTGTGCTGACTGGCATGGAGATTGTCGGAGCGGATCTGCGCGGAACGGAACTCGTGGTCTTAAGCGCCTGTGAAACCGGCATCGGTGCCATTCGCAACGGTGAGGGAGTGGCGGGGCTGCGGCAGGCGTTTCAACTTGCCGGGGCACAGTCCACTGCGGCAACACTTTGGCAGATTCCCGATGTGGAAACCGCGCTGCTCATGAACGAATTCTTCAAGAATCTGGTTGCTGGGCAACTAAAAGCCGAAGCCTTGCAACAGGCGCAAGTCACCCGCATCCGCGCACGCCGCGAACGCAGCGGCGCGGCCCACCCGTTCTATTGGGCCGCGTTTACGTTGACCGGCAGCGAGTAGTTGCTCGAAGGTCCTGGCCCCCCAACTCATATGCTTCATCGAGGAGGCGATCTCGCGCCTCAGTGCAGCGTGGTGCTGCAAACTGCGTGCTAGGCTTTCTTTGTCCACCAACGACTGGCAAGCTAGAGCATGACCCGGTTGTGCAGGTCACTATGTTATTGCCAGGACACCACCTCTGGCGCGTACCGCATGCAGCAGTGTCATCCTTCGCACAGCCATCCATTTTGAAAGGACGTCACGAGTACCACGAAACTCGTTCGCGATAGAAAGCCTGGAACCATGAAAACCTGGTTGATTGTTGTCGCCGTTCTGTTGGTAGTGGGCGTAGCCTGGGGAGCCAGTTGGGGTCTTGACCCTGGGTTGGTGGTGGATTCTGCGGCCGTCCGGCGAGGTACGATTCGTGAATACATTGACGAGCGCGGCAAGACTCGCTTGAGCGACGAGCGCCTGCTTTCGATCCCCTTTGCTGGACGGATCGAGAAGATCAAGGTTCGCGAGGGGGAGTTGGTCACCGCAGATCAAGTGGTAGCTCGGGTGGTCCCCCGAGATTTGGAACTTGACGTGGCCGCCGCCCGCGCGGTGGTGGCGAATCTGCAAACACAGATCCAAACCCAACAAGACATGAGCATTGAGCAGACGCTCAAGCAGGCCGTGCAGTATGTGCAATCCATGGATCTCACCGTGCAAGCCGCCATGGAGGGGGTCGAAGCTGGCCGGGAAAAGTTCATCTTTTCGACCGAGCACTACCGGAGAATGCTGAGCCTGTTCCAACAAGATCCTCCCAAAATTACCGAAGAACGCCGCGACGAGGCCAGACTGCAAGAAGTCGAGAGCCGCGTGGACTACGAGCAAGACCGGCTGACGCATCGCGCCTTGGAGGCCATTCAAGCGGCAACCGCCCTGGTCCCCACCACGGTTGAGCAGTACATGAGCCGCAAGAAAATGGAAGCGGCTTCGCTGGACAAGCAACGAGAAGAAGCTCAAGCTCGTCTCGAGCAAGCCCTGGAAGATCAACAGCGCGGTGATATTCGGGCAGGCGTGGACGGGATGGTTCTCGAGCGAATGGTCACCAACGAGCGCTATCTGACCGCCGGCACCGAGCTTCTCCGAATCGGTGATCTCAACCAACTCGAGGTCGAAGCCGAGGTGCTGACCCAAGACGCAGGACAGATCAAACCTGGCAATCAGGTGGAGATCTACGGAGCCGCCATCGGCACGCAGCCAGCGATGGGACGCGTCCGTGAAATCTATCCCGCCGGATTCACCAAGGTCAGCTCGCTCGGCGTCGAACAGCAACGTGTGTTGGTGCTGATGGATATCGAACCCGATGACTTACAGCGCCTGCTGAAGTCTCGCGGACTTGGGCTGGCGTATCGCGTGCTGGTTCGTATCTTCACCAACGAAAATACCGACGCCCTGATTGTGCCGCGGTCGGCGCTGTTTCGCAGCCCAGCAGGGGACTGGCAACTCTATACCATCGTTGATGGGCAAGCCCAGTTGACCAGGGTAAAGGTGGGGCTCTTGAACGATTTCGAAGCCGAGATCACTTCCGGCGTCGAGTCAGGACAGCGCGTCATTCTGGCGCCAGAATCGAGCCTTGAGAACGGGACGCGTGTACAATCAGGCGCTGCCGATTCGGCTGAATCGTAAACCTACGGTTCCCTCTGCTCGTTCGCGTCTCTTGCTGTCTGAACATTGGTGTCTGAACATGAGTACCACGCCGCACTCCCTTTGGATAGATGCCATGACGGAAGCGGTTGCTTCCTATCGGCGGATGATCGATGAGACCATCGCGCAGCTCACCGACGCAGAACTCCAGCTTCGCCCTGCGCCGCATGTCAACTCGGTAGCGGTCATCGTACGGCATCTGGGAGGCAACCTCCGGAGTCGCTGGACCGACTTCTTGACCACCGACGGCGAAAAGCCGGACCGCGACCGCGAACAAGAGTTTCGAGATTGGGACGGAGACCGAGCTTCGCTCATCGCACATTTGGACCTTGGTTGGCAGGCGCTAACCTCGGCGATTGCACAACTGGACAGTTCCAACATCCACCAGCCGATCTACATCCGAGGCGAGCGGCATACCATCCCGCAGGCGCTGAACCGTTCGATCAATCACCTGGCATATCACGTCGGTCAAATGGCCATGCTGGCGCGCATGGTACACCAAGGGGAATGGCGATGGTTGACCATCCCGCCCGGCGAGAGTGCCACGCACAATGAGCGAACTTGGGGAACGAGCGACAGCCGCGGCGTCTTCGGCAAAGACCCGAACGCCTAGTTGCCGGAGTTTAACTCACCGGTAAATTCAAAGATCCTTCTCCCATTGCGAACGCCCGCTGAACTTCGATTGCACACCGCCATCAATCCCCCGGTACCGTCGTGCGCGATCGGAATACCTGTTCGCTCAAGAGATTGTTCGCCCGGTGGACTTGGGCACCAGAGCGAACCTCAATAAACGGCTTGCTGCGAGTCAGTGCAGCAACCAAAATAGTGGGCTCGGGTTTAAGTTCGTCCCCTTGCTGAGGTTTGTCTCATGTCATCGTTCCGGAATGCCACGCTTTGGTTAGGTGTCTTCTCGCTGCTCACCGCAGCCACTTTGCAAGCGGACGACCAGGGGAAATCGAAACCGAAGCCCAAGCCGGCACCCAATCAGGCGATGCAGCCCATTGAGGACGTGCCTGGTTTGCCGCGGGTGTTGCTGATCGGCGACTCGATTTCGATTGGATACACCGTGGCAGTTCGCGACGAACTGCGAGGCAAAGCGAACGTCCATCGCCCGACGACCAACTGCGGACCGACCATTCGCGGTCTCGAGCAAATCGATGCCTGGCTCGGTGAGAAACCTTGGGATGTGATCCACTTCAACTGGGGGCTGCACGATCTCAAGTACATGGGTGCCAACGGACAGAATCTTGCCAATCCTCAAGACCCTGGCAGTCACCAGCAAGTTCCGATCGATCAATACGAGCAGCATCTCCGAACATTGGTCGCTCGAATGAAGAAGACCGGGGCGAAACTCATTTGGTGCTCAACAACGCCTGTCCCCAACGGCTCCAAGGGGCGAGTCGCTGGTGATGCCGTGACGTACAACGCCGTAGCGGCCAAGGTCATGCAGGAGCAGGGGGTCGCCGTTGATGACCTGTATTCCTTCGCCAAGCCGAGGCTCGAGGAGATTCAACTCAAGGCCAACGTCCACTTCAGCCCTCAAGGCTCGAAAGTGCTCGCCAAGCAAGTCGCCTCGTCGATCAGCGCAGCATTGAACGACAAGTAGCGAACGTTTGTTTCCGGCAGTGCATCCGCTCAGTTTTCCATCTGTCTTTGGAGGCTAAATACACTTCTCTCATGAATCGGAGAAGGCAGTCTAACAAGGGGTTCAACTGACTCCTTGGTTTGATTGAGCCTCAGGGCATTCGCAGGTTTCGGGAAATGATTCTTGGACCGATCCGAACTAAGGCAGGTTGAAGATCCAATCCGTCCACAGGGGTAACGAGCATGAGTCAAGAACGTCTGGAACAGTTGAGGAGCGAGGCCTACCAACTCCCGGCTGGGCCGGCGAAGGTCGCCATTTTCGAAG
This sequence comes from uncultured Planctomycetia bacterium, assembly GCA_942492195.1. Taxonomy (GTDB): domain Bacteria; phylum Planctomycetota; class Planctomycetia; order Pirellulales; family S012-138; genus CALOEH01. The sequence continues at coordinate 8,795 of CALOEH010000143.1, forward strand.
AGGCCGTCCGCGAAGCTGACGCCCTGGGTGATCTGGACGCCGCCTGGCAGTTGCGAGATGAACTCGTTCATTCGGCAATCTTCTCTGGATTCGTGGAGAAAGCCATTGTCGCCTTCAGTTGGATGCTCTCACGCTACGACGAGTCGCCAGAGGAGTTCGATCCGGAGGACTCCGTGTACGACTTGATGTGGAAATACAAATGGATTGTAGAAAACACCTTCCAGTTTCCTCAGATTACGCGGACTCAGATCGAGGGAATGCTGGCAGACATGCAGGCTCGCTACCTTAGTTGCGGATATAGCTTGCGGCCAGTGCACTACATGCAGATGACGCTGGCCATGCGCCTGGGCGACTTGGACCAGGCTTTGGAACTGGCCAAACTGTGGCAACGCGAGAAGCGAGACAGCATGGCAGATTGCAAAGCCTGCGAGTGCGATCACTTGGCCGAACTCCATTTTCGCCGGGGCGAAGACGAACCAGGCCTGCAAGTGGCCGCCCCCATTCTCGCCGGGCGACTGCAATGCGCTGAGATCCCGCACAAGACACTCGCCAAGATCCTGGTTCCACTGCTCCGGTTGCAACGCCTTGACGACGCTCAAAAGTATCACGCCAAAGGGTATCGCAAAGTTGCCAGAGACCGTGAATTCTTGCCAGAACTTGCAGAGCATCTGCTGTTTCTCGTCCATGCAAGCGATTTCGACAACGCCTGTAAGCTGTTCCGCGAACATTACGAGATTTCGCAAGCAGCGTCAGATCTCAACGGGCGGTTCCGTTTCCAACTCGCCGGATGGATGCTGCTGGAGAATTTGGATAAAAGCGGCAAGCGCGCCAGTCTGGCGTCGCTACCAGCAAATGCCACGAGCGAGTTCGACGAGAACGCCGACCTGTTCGACTCCCTGCGGGCCAAACTCCAGGGCGAAACCAAAAATCTCGCTCAAAGGTTCAACACCCGCAACGGCAACGCCTATTACACCCAGCAGATTGTAGATGCCTGGCACTTAATCGGCCTGCCCGATGCATGAGGCCACAGAAACTCGCATTCGGCACGCCGCTCGACATGAATGCTTGAGTGAATGATTGCCTGACATTGCGGTTACCAAGTAGTCATCACGTTCCGTCGTGATGACATCCGTATCATCTCGCGCAATGGATCAGGTTTCCATATCGGGTTTCATCAGCCGTGACACCATCTTTGTGAGGCAACTTGCATGCGAATTCCCACGATTCGTGGAATCATTGATCGGCGTGTGCTGGTCAACTTTCGCGCAGACCCGGACGTGCTGGCTCGCGAGTGCCCCGCGCCGTTTCGCCCTCAGGTGGTCCACGGTTTCGGGATCGTCGGCATTTGCCTGATTCGCCTGAAGCAGATCCGGCCGAAGTTTCTCCCGTCGTTTTGTGGTGTATCGTCGGAGAATGCCGCTCACCGGATCGCTGTCGAGTGGGACGTCGATGGCGTGACGCACACCGGCGTCTACATCCCCCGACGGGATACGTCGTCGCTGTTCAATGTGGTGGCAGGTGGCCGGATTTTTCCAGGCGTACACCACCGTGCGCGGTTTGTTTCTCGCGAATCAGGCGATCACTATCAGATCCGCATGGACAGTCTGGACGGCTCGGCCCATGTTTCTGTTGAAGGTGACGCGGTCGCCGAACTCCCGACGGATTCGGTCTTCTCTTCGGTTGCCGATGTCTCCCAGTTTTTCGAGGCCGGATCGCTTGGATTCTCCCCGCGTACCGTGCCGACCAGTACGAGGGCTTAGAACTGCAATCGTTGAACTGGCAAGTGCAGCCGCTGGCCGTTTCGCATGTTGAGTCTTCTTACTTCCAGGATCTCGACCGTTTTCCCGTTGGCTCCATCGCATTCGACAACGCCCTCTTGATGCGAGGCATCCATCATCAGTGGGTCAGCCGAGAGTCGCTCTGCTGCAACAGCGGCTAACATGCGTTAAGGTAGAGTTTGTGTAGAACAGTTGCCTCAACGGTTCAGGAACCAGCAGAACGATTCAGGTGCCCAATCGCCTCGGGTAGCCTCGTTCGTCAACCCATGGAGTTTTTGTGATGCCCAAGCCGGTCGAGGTTCTTTCTCTGCGAACAACTTGCCAGGTGGCGACAGGCTCACTCCGCTTGGCGTTGCTTCTGGCTGCGGTCTGCTTCTGTGTCGTGCTGCCGCAGGTGATCGAAGCGGCCGAATCGGATGGGGTGCAGCGAGTTCGACTCTTGCCGCCCGGCGAGAACAACCCACGCAATAGCGAAGGGGATTTCATCCAGCTTGCCGATGGCCGCGTGCTGCTGGTGTACACACACTTTGTAGGTGGAGCAGGCGACCACGCTGCAGCCCATCTGGCAGGTCGCTACTCGTCGGATAATGGTCAAACCTGGACCGAGAAGGACCAGGTGATTCTGGCCAACGAGGCAAACCAGAACATCATGTCCGTGTCGCTGCTCCGTTTGCAGGATGGCCGGATTGGGCTGTTCTACCTGCGTAAGAATGCGGCAACCGATTGCCGACCGGTGATGCGTGTCAGCAGCGACGAAGCGAAGACCTGGAGTGAGCCCCGCGAGATGGTGCCGGATTCAGAACTGGGCTACTACGTGCTCAACAATGATCGGGTGATCCAACTCAAGGACGGCCGGCTGGTCGCACCGCTAGCCCAACACCATGGCCTTGGTTGGGAGAAGTGGACCGGTTCCGCCCGACTGGTGTGCTACACCTCGACCGATTCAGGCCAGACCTGGAAGCGAGGCAATCACGTTGCCGCCCCGGACGGAAAGCCTGTGGTGATGCAGGAACCTGGCGTGGTGGAGCTGAAAGACGGCCGGCTGATGTTGTACATTCGCACAAATGCTGGCAGCCAGTACCTTGCCTATTCGTCCGATCAAGGCGAAACCTGGACCGAGCCGCAGGGGTCTGAGATTCTCTCCCCGCTTTCGCCAGCCACCATGGAGCGAATCCCCAGCACGGGTGATCTGCTGCTGGTCTGGAACAATCACAGCGACGTACCGGACGAATTACGCAATAAGCGAACCCCCTTGGCTGCGGCCATCTCGCGAGACGATGGCAAGACCTGGACCAGCATCCACACGCTGGAGCAAAACCCTCATGGTTGGTACTGCTACATCGCGATGGCCTTTGTTGATGACCACGTGCTGCTGGCCCACTGTGCCGGAGATCGGCGGAAGAACAATGGGCTGGCCGAGACCCAAGTCACCCGCATCCCCATCAAGTGGCTGTATGGCGACACCCCCTAGAACTCAGCCCATGGTAGAACAGTTGTCTCAACGGTTCACAAACCAAGAAGGATGTTTCGGTGCCACGGCAAGCACACTAAAAACTTGACTCAACCGGAACGAGTTCTCTCCTTCGAATACTCATGGCGAGCGTCATATGTCTCTAGTTTTGGCGATCTTGCTGGTACTGTTCGCGCTGGCGTGTTGTTGCCTGACGCTCATCAATATGCCTGGCAATTGGGTCATGTTGGCCGGTGCGGGGGCCTACTGGCTTTGGGCACCGGTCGATAGCGAATCTCGATTGTTCCTCCACACTGGCGTCATGATTGCCTTGCTGGTGTTGGCCAGCATCGGCGAAATTCTGGAACTGCTGGCCGGTGCACTCGGTGCCAAACGAGGTGGCGGAAGCCGACGTGGAGCCGTGCTGGCCATTATCGGTTCGTTTATCGGCAGTCTCGTCGGTGGCTTCGTAGGGCTCCCCTTCTTGCCTACGCTGGTTGGCGCGGTGGTTTCCATTGTCCTGTTCGCCGGAATCGGGGCGACCGCCGGTGCCATGCTCGGCGAGAAGTGGAAAGGGCGCTCACTGGGCGAAAGCTGGCAAGTGGGCAAAGGCGCGTTCTGGGGTAGATTGCTCGGGACTGTTGCCAAGATCATGATCGCCGGCGCAATGTCCACCACTCTGACTCTCTCGCTCTGCCTGCATTCGTTTTGAAGATCAAGAATCAGGTTCGACAGGTTTCAGCATCTGCATCGGCACGTAGAACTTGGCATATCGCTTGCCGTTGGAGTAGGGCTCGCCCTGTGCGTCTTCCACCAGCACCGTAGCTCGCTTGTTGACGCGGTTGACCACGCCAACCCGTTCGATGCCATCAAACCGGAACCGCACTTGCACGCCAGGCTTGATACCAAACTGCACGAAAGCCCTTTCGCGCGGCGTGATCATCTGATGCGTGTTCTCCGTATGACTGAAGAATCTCAGCGTGATCGAGTGGAAACGGGATTTTGCACAGCTCGACTTTTCCCACAGCAGCATCTCAATCAGGTGCGTGATCTCGTGCTCCATCACTCGCTGCATGGCATCCAACCTGTTGCGACAGGTGATGCCGCTGCAGACAATCGGCCGGTGGTCCTTGCCTGCGAAGCATTGAAACAGCAACGTCGTCGCCACGCTGATCTTGTATCGGCGGTGACCGGTTGCCCTGTGGTGAAATCGGGTGGTGGAACCGCCCGAGCGCGTCATGCGTTTTGAGAGCGAAAACTCCAGGGGAGCCGCGCCCAACAGATTCTTCACCTGACCGGCAAAGAAGTGCTGGTCGTACAGGTCGAAAAGCAATTCGAGATCGTCAGGATGCACACAGGTGAAGTTCGCGGCATCCAAGTAGGCAGACTCGCGCAGGGCCGCCGCATGGATCTCGGCCGTGCGGTCGCGGACCTCCGTGGCCGGAAGCGACAGCGTCTTGACAAGGTGTAGCAATTCACTTGGCATCCTAGCGTCCTTGCAACCAGCGGGGCGAGTTCAGGCCAGTTCTCTTCAAAACCCAATTCTCTTTCCAACAGGGGACTCCGAGTCTCTACTGTCTGGTGCACCGTCACACCTGAAAGTTAGGGCTAAGTGCCATGCTGAAGTGGAGAGTCAGCATCGCCACTTGCACCCGAAAACTTTGCCGTGACAAAGCACTGGTCTATTATTCGCGAGCGGCTTGAAATTGGCTAGCCGGAAAAATCCGGGGCTCCGCTGGGTGGGAGTGCACGCTGAAGGGAAGCGACGGGTTTGCCTTTCCCGCCAGTTTATTGAGAATGGCGAAGTACCGGGCGGGCGCGAGTTGGCGCTCAGTCTCCTTGGTAGACCTGTCCGGGAACTTGCAATGTGAATGGGTTCGCCTGATGCCTGGCCGCTTTGAGGTTTGAGATGCAGATTGGTGCCATGAATCATCCTGGCCGCGATCCGATCGAACAGATCGATTGGATTGGCCGCAGTGGTTTCGAGTTCGTGGACTTTACGTTCGAGCCGCCTGCCGCTGCCCCGGAACAGATTGACCCCAAGCAGGTACGCCGAGCGCTGGATCGGCATGGACTGGGAGTGGTGGCACATACGGCGTACTACCTGCCGATCAGCTCGCCGTTCTCCAGCATTCGAGCTGCCGCATTGGCGGAGTTCCGTCTCGCACTTGGTGCCGCGCAGCAGATCGGGGCAACGGTCATGAACACCCACTTTCGCAGGCTGCCGCCGTTTTTCTCGTTCGCTCAAGCGGTCAACTGGCATGCGGAAACGCTCACCCCGTTGTGTGACGAAGCCGCCGAACTGGGGATCACCATTGTGATGGAACATGTTCCGCACGGTGGGCATGACCAGTTGGAACAGTTCGTGGCAATCCTAGAACGGGTCCCCCTGCTGAGACTGCACCTGGACAGCGGACATGCCAAACTGGAGCGGTCGGAGGATCGCTGGGATGAGTACCTCGAGCAACTCGGGCACAAGTTGCTGCATGTCCATCTTTCGGACAATGACGGCACCGCCGATCAGCACCTGCCGCTTGGCTCTTCCCCCCGATCACGCACGCATTGGCCGAGCCAGGTGAGTCGTCTCAAGCAGTCTGGCTACGACGGCACCATCACGCTGGAAGTATTCTCGCCGTATCGCGAATACCTGTTGATGAGTCGAGATTTGCTGCGTCAATGGTGGGATGCCGCGTAGTCACGCTTCGGACTGTGATTCCAACGAACGAGCCTCGCGAAGCTGTCGATCGGTGCTAGCAGGCTATCGAACGCTGCTCGTTGCCGGTCTGGGGTCCAACCAGTAAACTACGCATCACCCTAAAGATGCCCCGTTTGCATGGTGATGAGCGTCCCACAACAGTTGCCGATGTGCTTTGTTTGCCAGGGATGATTGCTGGCGCGAACGTACCCAACCCCGGCGTGTCCCTTGTTGGGCGTATGTTGTGAAGTGTGCGTTGCCGAACCGCTGGTGGCATTTGGTGACGTGCGATTCGCGATTGCCCACACTTGTTCCCCTTTTTTCTTCCGGTTGATTCATGCCCCGTTATAACCCGAGCGTCATTGAACCCAAGTGGCAAGCGTATTGGGAGCAGCATCGTACGTTTGCCGCTCCCCGTTTACCTGGCGGAGAGAAACGGTACGTGCTGGGCATGTTCCCGTATCCCAGCGGTGATGGGCTCCACGTAGGGCATCCCGAAGGTTATACCGCCAACGACATCATGGGCAGGTTCTGGCGGATGCAAGGGATCTCCGTCATGCACCCGATGGGCTTCGATGCCTTCGGGCTGCCAGCCGAAGAGCATGCCATCTTGCGTAACATTCCTCCCCGGGTGAGTACGGAGAAAAACATTGCTACGTTTCGCCGTCAGTTGAAGATGCTCGGCTTCAGCTACGATTGGGACCGCGAACTGGCCACCACCGACGTGGCCTACTTTCGCTGGACGCAGTGGATCTTTTTGCAGTTGTACGATACCTGGTACGACACGACCGCCGAACGAGGCCGACCGATCGCCGAACTTCCCATTCCTGCGGATGTTGAGAGCGAAGGGGCCGATGCCGTTCGCGAATTCCAAGATGACCACCGACTCGCCTACCAATCCTACGCGCCGGTCAATTGGTGCCAGGCGTTGGGAACGGTGTTGGCCAACGAAGAAGTCATCGACGGCAAGAGCGAACGGGGTAATCATCCCGTGACGCGGATGCCGCTGCGTCAATGGATGTTGCGGATCACGGCCTACGCCGAGCGTTTGGAAACCGATCTCGAGTCGCTCGATTGGTCCGAAGGGATCAAGAACTTGCAGCGAAACTGGATTGGTCGCAGCACCGGGGCCGAGGTTGACTTCTTCGTCGGAGCCGCGGACCAGTTCCCGGCATGGAAGCAAAGCCGGTCAGGGGCCGGTTTCCCGCGAAAGCCGGGTGAGGACGTACTCCGCATTTACACGACCCGCCCCGATACGTTGTTCGGCGCCACCTACATGGTGATCGCCCCCGAGCATCCGTTCGTTGAGCGATTGACCACGCCAGAGCAACATGCCGATGTCACCGCCTACTGCCAGCAGGCGGCCAGTAAGAGTGATATGGACCGGACCGAGTTGACCAAGGACAAGACCGGCGTCTTCACCGGCTCTTCGGCCATCAATCCCGTGAATGGCCAGGCGGTGCCGATCTGGGTGGCAGACTACGTACTCATTAGTTATGGCACCGGTGCCATCATGGCGGTGCCAGGACACGACGAACGGGATTTCGAGTTTGCCAAGAGTTTTGGAATTCCCATTGTGGCCGTTGTGGACCCAGGCGAGAGTCCCAAGGTCGACCGCACAGCGGTCTTGGCGGGTGAGGCGGTGTTCGCAGAACATGGGACAGCCGTCAACTCGCAGAGTTACGATGGTTTGTCTACCGCCGAATTCAAGGACAAGATTGCGGCCGACCTCCAAACTGCTGGTCTTGGTAAAGCCGCCATCAACTACAAGCTCCGAGATTGGCTCTTCAGCCGGCAGCGCTTTTGGGGTGAGCCGTTCCCGATTCTCCACGAGTTGGACGCCGATGGAAAAGCGACCGGTCGGGTTTGTGCTGTGCCTGAAGATCAACTTCCGGTGGACTTGCCGGCGCTCGAAGATTTCAAACCGCACGGGCGACCCGAGCCGCCGCTTGATAAGGCTCCCGACGAGTGGTTGTATCCCACCATCGACGGCGTGCGTTACAAGCGCGAAACCAACACCATGCCGCAATGGGCCGGCTCATGCTGGTACTACCTTCGCTACCTGGATCCCAACAACGATCAGGCTTTCATCGACCCTGAGATTGAAAAAGCCTGGATGCCGGTGGATCTCTATATCGGAGGTGCCGAGCATGCCGTGTTGCATTTGCTCTACGCCCGCTTCTGGCACAAGGTGCTTTACGACCGAGGGCATGTTTCGACCAAGGAACCGTTCCAGAAACTCGTCAACCAAGGCATGATCCTCGGCGGGGTGGAGTTCACCGGATATCAAGACGCGAGCGGCCAGTTCGTTTCGGCCAACGTCGTCGAGAGCGGCGACTCCGACAACTTTGTCCATAAGAAGACTTCCGAAGAGGTCACAGCAGTCAAGTTGCCTACCGAAGACGTGGAGAAGCAAGGGAGCAACTTTGTCCTTGTGGCAGATCGTTCTATTGTCGTGGTGAGCCGTGCCCACAAGATGTCTAAGAGCCGAGGCAACGTGGTCAACCCAGACCATGTGGTCAGTGAGTACGGTGCCGACGCGCTGCGGTTGTACGAGATGTTCATGGGCCCGCTCGAAGCCACCAAGCCGTGGAACATGGACGGTGTGAACGGTGTACGTGGGTTTTTGGATCGCGTTTGGCGGATGATTGTGGACTTTCAAGCGGAAGCAGTTCAGCTTTCTGATCAAGTTCAGGAAACAGCCCCCACCGACGAGCAGTTGGGCGTCTTGCACAAGACCATCAAGGCGGTCACGCACGACATCCAAGCCATGTCGTTCAATACCGCCATTGCCAGGATGATGGAGTTCACCAACTTCTTCACCAAGCAAACCGTGCGACCGCGCGAGGCGATGGAACCCTTCTTGTTGCTCCTCAGTCCCTTCGCCCCCCACTTGTGCGAAGAACTTTGGCAGATCCTGGGGCATGACCATTCCTTAGCCGCCGAACCTTGGCCGGAGTACGACGAAGCGCTCACGCAGGACGCCACGGTGGAGATTCCCGTGCAGGTCAACGGCAAGATGCGCGGCAAGGTTTCCGTAGCTGCGGAGATTGACAAGGAGAATCTCGAAGCGGTCGCTCGCCAGCTGGTGGCCGACCAACTCGCTGGCAAGAACGTGGTCAAAGTGATCGTGGTGCCGGGGCGGATGGTGAATTTCGTCGTGAAGTAAACATTCAAACATTGATTTCCGCGCACCCAGCAGTCAAGTTGACGGCATTGACGGAACCAACCCAGCACCCCACCGGCGGACCGAAAGGCGATTGTCATGGCTCAGAAGAAGCGTCTCGCTCATTGCATTGCCGTCCTTGCCCTCAACGCGTGCGTCCTGGCCAGCGCCGCCACGGCTCAGCAACCAGCGAAGCCCGAGCATCAACGGTTTGAGTTCACCAAACTCCTGGCACATTGGGCCGAGTACAACGCTCCAGAGTATGTCCCCTTCATGCTGGCCGCCAAGCCGGATGTGGCACAGTTAGGGTTCTACGGGGCGCACTACTGGTCGCTGGCACACACTCCCTTCGGTAAGGGATATCCGGCGCATTTCCCCGTCCAAGGCTTAGCCGAAACCGCCGACTGGTATCAAGACGTCACCGGCCAGCTTCAGAAGAACGACATCAAAGTTGTCGGCCACATGAACGTCAAGTTCCTGGTGGGCGATCCCGATGGCGAACAGGGCCCGCGTGGATTCTTCCACTTCTATCGCGAACTGTGGGATGAGAAACAGTTGGGCCCCAAGCCTGTGGCGGATCCGCTGGACTTGCTCGAGAAGGACATCAACGGCAAGCCGATTGTCTCGACAAGTTACAAGATCGGCGGCATGAACGAGTATTGGGGATGCCTCGTTAATCCACATTGGCGCACGGTACTCAAAGCCTGGGCCAAGCATGGCATCGACCAGGGCGTGGATGGATATATCGCCAATTATTTCTATCGTCACGATTGCCATTGCGAACATTGTGTTGCCGGATTCAAGTCGTATCTATCCAAACGATACAACGACGAAGAATTGCTGCAACAGTTCGGTATCGCCGATCTAAAGAAACATCAATTTGAAGAGATCGTCTGTTGGCATCGCCCCGAGGCCTCGACGCCGCTCCGGCGTGAGATGTTGCGGTTCTCGCAGATTGCCAACAAGCAGGCGTTCGACGAAGTCTTTGTGGAGTACGCCCGTTCGCTCAAACCGGACCTGCTGCTCGCGCAGTGGAACCACATTAGTAACTTCAGTCAGATTGGCGGCGACGAACGCTGCATGCTGCCTGCCGAGATGTGGGGGCGTGACGAAGATTATCTCTGGTACAGTGCCGGTGGGAGCGCCTTCTTCACCGATCTGGCCAATCGATTTACCGGCGATATTACTTTGCAAGCCCGATATATTCGAGGAGCGTTTGACGACAAGCCGTTCACCATGGGCAAGTACGAAAGCACCCGAACCCGCGTGGCCATTGCAGAACTCGCTGCCAACGGCGGCGCACCGATGGGCTTCTACGCACGTGTCAAAAACGAAGAAGCCCGAGACGTCTTCGTGCAGTACTACGGTTTCATGCGGCGGTACGATGATATCTATCGAGCCAACCGACCGCATGCTGAAGTGTTGTTAATCTATCCTCGTTCGCAGGTGCATGCTGGCAATGTCAATGCTGTGGTAACCTTTAAGAAGATCGGGCGAAACCTACTCGAACAACATATTCTCTTTGATGTGATTCCAGACGACCTATTGCCTGAGAACGCAGTTTCGGCTGCCGAGGCAATCACTGCCGAGGCCCCGGTCGGCAGCACGTCATACAAGCAGTACGGCACGGTCTTACCGGCTCACCCCGCTTCACTCAACTGGCATGCCCCTGCCAAGGTGAGCCGAATTGAAGCTCCGTTCACGGTGCATGCCGCCGCCAATGTTCCCAACTCCGGAGGCGAGCTTGACCTGCACCTGGTGAACTACAACCGGACCGAACCCGAGAAAGCTCGCAGTCCTGGACGTGGCATCCAGGACGAGAAGCCAATCGCCGTCGAGCAGGTCAAGGTTGATTTGGTATTGCCGACAGGGGCAGTGGTCGAGTCCGTGGAGTTTATCACTCCTGAAGAAGCCGAACCGCAGACACTCAAGTACCATGTCTCCAGCGGGCGTCTGCATACCATCACACCGCAGTTTCTGGTCTATGGAGTTGTCCGCGTGCATCTATCCGAATAGTTCGCGAAGCATAAAAAGACGGCCGCCTCAAGTTCATGAGACGGCCGTCTTTCGCTATGAAATCCGAGATCACGCAGGATTCGGCTATTGTTCTACAGATTCGCTTGCCACAGGCGTGGCGATGACCTCAACATGGCATCGACGCACCTGTCCTCGACGCTCGACAAGGATGTCAAAAGGGCTATCGGTGTCAACCAACAGTTGCCGGAGTTCGTCATTGGATGAGAATCGCCGGCCGTTGACTTCATAGATGCGGTCACCCAGGCGAACGCCTGCGTTGTAGGCTGCCGACCCCGAGACAACACGCACGACGATGGCCGAGTTGGGCTCGGCATCGTCCATTCGCCACGAGACACCCACCCGAATCGGCGATCCAGCGAGTGTCACTTCTACTTCTTCCGGATCGCTGATGTCATTTCGCAGAACGGTCAAATGAAGAGGGTTGTGCGCGGACAGAATCCACGAACGAAACGTGGCACCATCTGCAATGGTGGTCCCGTTGACGGCCGTGAGCCAGTCACCTGCCTTGAGGCCCGCTTGATCAGCCGCGGAGTCAGGCACGACTCGGGTAAGTTGCAGCCCCTGCTCCGTGGGAGAGTCTGAGTTCCAAAGCACGCCGAGCCGTCCAGCCATAGGGGAAATTGCGGTTTCGAGCAGTTTTTCTCCCCCGGTGGTTTCGCCACGGGAGCGAGTGCGAAAACCTGGCACGTCCGGCCTGTCTGCCCAAGCATTGATGATCCGAAACTGAATTCGGGTCAAATCGAGCATACCTTGCGTGTTGATCTTGTCGGCGTCGTCACTGGGGCGGTGATAGTCGTCATGCAGGCCGGAGTGGAGCATTAAGACCGGAATTCCCCGTTCGTAGAACGAGAAATGGTCGCTGTTCTCTTTCATTTCCCAGGTAAACTCAAGGTCGAGATTTTCGAGATTCGACTGGCTTACCAGACTTCGCAGTCCAAACGTGCTGCGGGTGCCGTACACTTCCACCTTGCGATCTTTCACCCGACCGATCATGTCCATGTTGAGGACCAACGAGATCTGCCGTAGCGGCAGTGTGGGGTTGGCAACCCAGTGTTTGGATCCGAGCAATCCCTTTTCTTCCGCATCCCAGAAAGCGAACAGCAAGGTCCGCTTGGGCTGTGGCTGCATTTGCGAGAAGGCTTGAATCAACTCCAACAGGCCGGCGGTGCCAGACCCGTTGTCGTCGGCACCGTTGTGAATGTATCCGGTTGGTCCATAGCTATTGGTCTCGGTGCCGTAGCCGACGTGGTCATAGTGAGCCCCGATCACAATCACCTGCTGGGCGAGCGTGGGGTCTGAGCCGGGCAACTTACCGAGAATATTGCGAAAGCCTGGTCCGAAAACCTGGTAGTACGAGCCCCCTTCGCCAGCCGGTTCAACACCGTAGCTCTTGAGCAGTCGGACCAGATATCCAGCCGCCGCACGACCGCCACGGGTGCCAGCCTCACGCCCTTCCAAGGTATCGTCGGCCAACGCATTCACATGACGGGCAAGATCTCGCTCTTGAATCGTGGCCATCGCCGCGTTCAAGCCATGAGATTCGCGTTCAATCTCGGCCGACTTCGCACCGCCGAAGAGAGAGAGAACGAGCGGGGTCAATGCAATCAGCGTATAGCGAAAACCTGGTCGAGCCATAGCGGCTGAACTCCTCGAACGGTACGGCGAGTTTGCACGGTGGGGTGGTAGGGTGGGTGAGATGCAGCGGAATGTAGATAGCCAGCGAACACTTGGGTTCTTCAAGCGACCTATATGCTGCTTTGGCTTATCATCGTGACGATATCGATGAAATCGAAACAACCTTGCGCGTCTCGATAGAACTCCTACAAAACGTCTGAGCGTTCGCAGGGAGACTCCCACCGCGAACTCTTGTCACAGCGTAAACTGTTTGAGACGTCGGACTTGCCGAGATGCGACTCCGGCGTGAGTTGGTCCAGACACCGTCCTGCGTGGAGCCCGATCGGAGAGCACGGAGCGGGAGAATTTTGACGTGGCCCGCACCTACTATGCAGGTTGTTCCACCTGGATAGGTGGGTGGGAGGAACTAGCGGCTGGGCCACACATTCTTGAGTTCCAAGCAAAAGAAGCGAACCGACGACCACGAACGAGTGTCCAGATGCTAAGTTGTCTCAACTGTTCACGAACCAAGAGGGATTTACGGGTGCCACGGCAGGTGAACGGATGGGACAGTTGTTCTGCATAGCCGAACTGCTGGTTGATCGCCCTCTTGCACACCAACATGCTAACCAATGTAGAACAGTTGTCTCAACTGTTCACGAACCAAGAGGGATTTACGGGTAATTCTGCAGGTGAACGGAAGGGACAGTTGTTCTGCATAGCCGAACTGCTGGTTGATCGTCCTCTTGCACACCAACATGCCCACAAGCGAGGGCATGGCACCTTTTACTTTCCTGTTTTTGATTGCACAGATTGGGCTCGATTGAGCCCAGTTCTTTCGATGGGTGTCAGGCAACATGAAAACCAACGTCATGTTCACCGCAAGGTTGACCAAGCCTGAGCCCTCTGCGCGCCCTTCATTCCATGCAGTCGGGCATGGCTAGGTGCTTGGCGAACGCACCTTGTTGACTCTCTTAGCGCGAACTCCTTTGTGCATCGTTGAACGCATGCGCGCTGATCGCGATGTGCCCTCTTGCGCTCCGGCGTAGATGGGGTGCATGTGTGCCGGCGCGCGTCCAGATGGAAGTATTCTCAAGTGTTAGCCAATCTACGCAATCGCAGTAAGAATGCCGGTTATCACCCGTACCGGACTTTAGCCAGATCGCTCGGCGCGCGGATCTTCGCAACGGCCGAAGGAGGTCTCTACATGGTTGGGGGGATGCCTGACTTCGACCGTCTGTCTTCGGGCCTGGCACGACTGCGCGAAGGCACGACTTCGATTCAGGCCCCCAATCCGACCGAGCTGGGCTTCCCCGCGTTCTGCGACGGAGTCATGACCGAACATTGTCTTCATGTTCGCAGTCACGCACTCACCAAATGGTCGCACGCGCTGGAATCCCTCTCGCGACGGCCGACGAACAAGCAGCGATCGCAGCAAATCGCCTGTGAATTTGAAGAGATCAAGCAACTGCAACGGCGTCTGGTGGAACTTCACGACTTGCGACGCCGGCTCGAAGCTGGCAAGAATCCGGCAGAAGCACCGTACGTTCTTGATGCCTGTCGCGAAGAACAACTCTCCTGCCTGCTTGCTGACGGGGCTGCTCACCGTCGCAAGCACCAATTGCACGCACGGATCGTTTTCTGGATTGCTGGAGCCGAGGCGGCGGCGCGCTACCTGCAAGCAATTCGTCCACTGTCGTGCCTGACGGAGAAGTTGACGCGCGTCGAGCAACTGCACAAGCTGCGGCAGCAATTGCTCGTGTGGAAACAACGCAGTCAGAACGAACCACGGCGGCAGATCCATCGGGAAATGCGGGCGGTAATCAGCGCGCTGCCTCATGAGCTGGTGAGCAAAGCGCAACTCACCGCTCGATTGCGAGCCGCGACGTTGACGGAGCACTGCGAGTTGCTTCTTGAGCGATGTACCGCCGCGCTGCACAGTCTCCAGGATGCGTGGATGGATCGTGTTCCTGGGGAGATTGCCGCCTTTGTCATTTGCGACGGGGGAAACGCGCCGGTCCCCTCAAGGCTTGTTAAGCAATTCGCTGAGGATGGTGACTACAGCGCATTTCATGGTGCCATGGGGGCCATCTTTCATGAGCGCGGCAAGCCGTGCTTTGACGAATTGTTGGTCACGGTAGATCAGCTGGATTCTCTCCCCAGCCTGCATGAGTACCTGTCGATTCGAGAACTGTTGAGCAAGCGAGTATCGCTGGAGGACATTCGATGGGCACAGCAACGGAACTTGTTGGGGTATTTTCATACTCCCTGCATTGAGCCGAGTTGGGTGCGGTCGTTTGTTGAACGGTTGAAGCAACGAAGGATCGATCTCGATCCCGACGAGCTGGCGCAGTTGCTCCAGGAAGTTCAAGCGCCTGCCGATCTGCAATTGCTGGATCAATGGGCCCAGTGGCTACGGATCCTGACGCCAGCCACGATTACCCCGAAACTGCGAACTCTGTTGGTCAAGTCGCTGCTTGACCACGTACTTCCGTGCATCTCGAATCTTGGCTGCCATCGCCAACTGCATGACCTGCTTCGCCCTCCGGCTCGCCAATGCGAGGGTGTTGACGCACCGTATGACGCGTGGCCCACGCTTGCGCCGTGGCTTCATCGGATTGGCTACTACCAGCAAGTCTGTCACGGGAGAGTGGGGGTGCCCAAGTCGATCCGAAAACGCCTGGACGCCTCGGTCCGATTGAAGCAGGAGCATTTGCATCTGGGCCGTTTGCAACGGCAGGGCATCGCCAATGAGAAGCAAATTGCCCGCCTCCGGCACTTGGAGGGACAATGCGTGCAGGGAGACCATGTCGCGCGATCTCGCCTGGTCCGTGATGCCGAAAGCGTGTACGTGATCACGGCCATGGAGGCCTTCCGGGCTACGCTGTACCAAGCAGCATTCGAACGATGGCATCGGACCGTCGGCTTCGCGTTGCCGCAAGAGCTGGCGAGTCGCGCAGTTGAGATGGCTCAATGGGTGCAGCGAATGGATCCGCCCCGTCGCCGCATGGCTTGCGACGTTCTGCGTGCCTGGACGGATCATCGTGAATCGTACAAGCGGCACCTGCCGACAAATGCCACATGGCTCGAACGCGCTCGCTCCTGTGATGTGAACTTAGACCAGTGGTTGATCCCAGACACCTGGCAAACCCAGGCGAATGGCCAGGACGTTTCGATTAGCGTATCGACTGATCCCTACCGTACGTTCCAGATGGGCGCGCTATTCAACACATGCTTGAGCTTTGGCGAATGCAACGAGATGTCGCTGCTTGCCAACGCATACGACGCGAACAAACAGGTGGTTTACATGAGCGACATGTCGGGCAAGATTCTCGCGCGGCAACTGGTCGCCGTCAGCGACCGCTTCGAACTGTTAGGCTACTACTGCTATTGCATCGCCGGGAATGACGAGCAGGAGGTGCGAGATCAGATCATCGGCACAATGGCCGCATACTGTGGCCGCTGGGCTCGCCGTTGTGGTCTGACGTTGGCCGATGATGGAGAGCCAACCATGATGGGGGACCATTTCTGGTACGACGATGGTGCCTGGGCATGGCATCAAGGGGCCAAGGAGAACTGGGGCACAACCGAGCGGTAGGGACGTACCAGCCCCCCATGTCCAGGAGATCTGCTCGCTTGTACCCGAGTGAACGGTTACCGCCGTTCGATGGTTCCTACGGCAGTCCCGATGCCGGTGTTGCCGTAACCGTTGCCGCAGTAGAACAGTCTCAAGTGGTCTCCTTCGCGGATGACCGCCGGGTATTCCACCATCTGAGATTCCCAACCTTGGCCAGGCTTGAGCTGGAGATTGTCACCATACTTAGCCCCGCGCCGCCAGTGCAGGCCGTCGTCTGATTCGGCGTAGCAAATCGAGTAGTAGCCCCACCGCGTACCGATGGCCGAGTACCACATGACGTAGGTGCCGTCTTCCTGCTGATGCACGACCGGCCCGGCGACGGCGATATCTTCGTAGTCTCGGCCGGGGTCGCGCGTCATCAATACTCCCTGCTTCTTCCAATGGAGTCCATCGTCAGAAACCGCCAGGCAGACCGTCTTCTGTTGGTTGAGCGCCAGTGGCTTGCCGATGGTTGGGCAGCCGGTGTAGTAAAAACGCCACTGAGTCCCGCCACCGGGAAGTTTGACTTCCAGCACTGAACCGCCGGCCATGCCCACGGTATCACCATCTCCTGCCTGACCGCTGCGAAACAGCACGGGGTTGTGTTCGGCACGCTCCCAGTTCTGTCCCCCTTTGCCGAGTGCCATCCCCATGCCGGGGAACGAACTCAGACCTGTGCCACGCCCGGCGTTGCCGGTATAGAACAGCATCCAGGGCCGATTTTCTTGGACGACAACGTGGGGAAGCACGCACCAGCGGTAATCAAAATCTCCCTCTTTGCCGGTCTCGAAGAGCGGAGCCGAACGTTCCCATGTGCCAACCTCCGAGACAGCGGCCGTGGCCATCATGATTCGCTGTCTGCCGGTCCGATCACCGCCGGAGTAATACAGTTGGTACTGATCGCCACGGCGGAGAACGTAGGGGTTCATCACCCGGTTCGAATCCGCTTCGTCTGGTCGAGGAGGAAGAATCGGGTTGCGCGGATCACGCTCCCATTGGACATGTTGCTTCAGCGGGGCGTACTCGTCGGCATGCGACCAGCGCATCGAGACCGCCTGGTGCTTGCTGCGCACGATGCCAAACAGCACCCCGATATGACTGCGGTCCCAGGCAATCCCTTGCCCTGCGATGGGCGCGGCGAGCGTGGTGACCAGCTGCAACTGATCCCCTTTCTCGGGAAGTTGCAAGGCGTACACTTCGGCTCGATCATGCCCTGTGGTGTACAGCAAACCGCTGGGTCCCCACGATCCGCCAGAACAGCTATATGGCACCAATCGCTCGATCATGGCGGTGGGAAACTTCCAGGTGCCGGTAGATTTCCACTGGTCGTCATAGCGGACCAGGCGGCTCTTTGCGACCTCCTCGGCCTTGCCATAGTGGGCGAATGCAACCCACCAGGCGTCTTGATGCCGATCCACCCAAGTGATGGCCCCGGCAGTTTCCGGAAAATCAATGGCCTCGAGATGCTCAAGCGTGGCAGGGTCGAACACCTGCACGGTGTTTTCGGTCGGCTGCTTGGGCCAGTTGGAATGCGCACAATAGAGTTTGCCCTGGACGATGCTTCCGCCGTTGAGATGCGTGAAGTTGGCCCCTTCGTCCGCCGTCCAACGTTTTTGCAATTCGCCAGACTTCTTATCGTGCCGGGCAATGGCACGGTTGCTGATGGCGTACCACGCGTCTTGATCCACCGCCACCCCTTGATGCGCCTCGGGGGCTGGCCAACTCTGCAGTTCTCGGAACAACCGGGCCGGTGCCGTATCGCCAGCCAAGGCAGGTTCGCTCCAACCGAAAATCGACACCGCCAACAGGGTCAGCACGAACCCGAAACAGGACGAAGTCTTGTGAATACCAAGCAGATGGTGCATAGGAGTTCTTTGGTGGGAGAAAAGATATAGAACAACGAGAGTAGGACTGCGAACCAGTATGAGCTTCCGCGGTTCAATCTTAACTCGAAACGTGAGCGAGGAGAACCTTGTGAAGTCATCTCGCACCTCGCTGATTCGGGTTGGGATTGGGAAGCTCAAATTGGTTCGACTTTCAGAGGGTGTTCGGCAACGAACTGCAATAGTTGATCGCGGGCGAAGGTGCATTCGGTCGCTCCGACTCCCTGCACGCAACTGGCACCCAAGGCGGTTCCCCAGGTCAGGCAGCCAATGGGATCAAGCCCTGCCAGTAACCCGGCGGTGAACCCGGCTCCAAAGGCGTCGCCGGCTCCGGTGCCGCCCACAAAGGGGACTTCGTGCGAGTGGCCGCGGACGGCAACATCCTGGCCCACCAGCACAGCCCCACTGCTTCCGCAAGTGATGGCGACCAGGCTTGCTCCGGCCTGGCGAAAGTGCAGGGCTTGTTGAACCGGGTCCCGTTTTCCGCTCAGCGCTTCGGCTTCGTCCGAATTGGGCAAGAACACATCGGTATAGGGAAGCAGTGGTGCCACCTGCGGCCAGTAGTCGCCAGGGTCAGGCAGCACCACATCCAGCACGGTCTTGATGCCGCGCGCCTGCGCTTCGGCAAACTTCTCGGCCAGTGCCGCAGGCTCAAACTGGTCCATCAGCAAATATCCGGCCACGTACAAGACCTGGAGATCCCCGCTGGCGTACAGATCAATATCTCGCGGATGGAGAAAGTTGTTGGCTCCTTTGGCATGCACGAAACGGCGATCTTGACCGTCCACGTTGAGGATCAGCGTGCCGGAGGTTTCCGCCTGATCAGTGGTCCGGATCCACTCTGTGTGAACGCCATGTTGCTGGAGTGTTTCGCGGAGAAACTGACCAAAGACATCTTGTCCAACGCAACCGAGCACCGCCACGTTAATGCCAAGATGCGCCATATCGGCGGCGGCGTTTGCGGCACAACCGCCGATTTGCAGCGGCAGTCGGTCAGCCAAAACCAGTTCGCCAGCGGCCGGCAAATGGGAAATCGGCTCGCAAAGATGATCGGCAACCAGGATTCCGACACACAAGCAGTCGATCTTCGGCAAGCCAGACATGGTCAACGAGCGCCTAAACTTTCGAGAAGCTGCCAAAATGGCTCGGGGTCGGTTAGGTCATCAAGCAGTAGGTCAGGGTTCTCTTTCTCCAGCTCAGCCCGATCGAACAGGCCTGTTGTGACAGCGACGGCCGCGGCTTCGATATGTCGGGCACAACGGATATCGTGCGGCGTGTCGCCAATCACCACAATGGCATCACTGGGAACATGCCGATCGAGAAACTCAATGCCGTTTTGCCTGGCTTCTTGGGCCACCAACTCTCGGGTGAGATGCGCATCTCCAAAACCACCGAACGAGAAGAAATCAGCCAGTTGATAATGCTGCAATTTGAGGTGTGCCCCGTTCTGCATATTGCCGGTCAACAAACCGATCGCAAACTCGTCCGCACGCGCCTTGAGTTGGGTCAGCAACTCACCGATGCCTGGCAGCACAGCGCCGGCGGTGCGTTCGAGCGAACCGGGCAATTCGCGCAAGTAGCCCGCCACCAAACGTTCCCAATTCTCTTGCGTATTAGGAACTCCATGCAGCTGGAACTGATCACGAGCGATGCTTCGATCTGTCCGCCCCGCGATGCTCATATGCACAATGGGCACATGGATATCAAACTCCGAGGCGAGCGCCAAATCCATGGCAGCCTTGCCGGCTCCTCCTGAGCTGAGCAACGTTCCATCAATGTCAAACAAACAGAGTTTCATTCCAGGTCTTTCGGGTTGGTCGGAGGTCCTACCTCGTCAGCGGTCTCCACTACGGTTGAAGAGGAAGCTTGACCTTCTGGCCAGGCTTCTTCTCGACGAGCCAGATGTTGCGATAACTGACGGGGTTTCCGTGATTCTGCAAATAAACGGGGCCTGGCTCGGGGCCTTCTTTGACGGGGTGAGCCCGGGTTCCCTTGGGGAGTTCGGCGTCCTCATGCACCACCACCCCATTGTGCAGGACGGTGATCCGAGCCGGGGCAGTCTTCTTCCCTTGGGCGTCGTAGCGGGCGGCGGTGTAGTCGATGTCATAGGTTTGCCAGGCCAACGGAGGGAAGCACATGTTGATGTCGGGATCGCGCGTCTCGTAGATGCCGCCGCACTCGTTGTTCTTTCCTTCGAGAGCAAACGAGTCCAGGACTTGGACTTCGTACCGACCTTGCAGGTAACACCCACTGTTGCCACGTCCCTGTCCGCTGGCGTAGGGCATATAAGGAGTGCGGAACTCCAGGTGCAACACGAAATCATCAAACGTGTCGTGACTGGTCACCCCATGCATGAGCAGGCCATCATCGGTCATTCGGCCCCCTTTGAATTTCTCAGCGGTGGTGCCATCAAACAACACAACGGCACCCTGGGGAGGCTTGGCTCCCAGGGTGGGACTCTTGCGCTCGATTTTGTTCAGCGTGCCTGCCAGTTTGTCTCCCTGGCGGACATTCACTTTGCCATCGGCAATCAGGAGTTCGCCTTGTGGCAGTTTGAAGCGGAGATCCTTGGCGTCGGTGGCAAGTGTGGTCTCGGCCGAGGTCTTGTGCTTCTTGTCCCAGCCTGCTCCAGGCAGTCCGCCGGCATAGAGCACGGCGCGAAACTTGCCGTCTTTCAAAGCCAGTACATGAAGGCCGGCTTTGTCTCCGCTGATCTCACCGGCGTACTCGCCTTGAAGTTTGAAGTCGATGCCACCTTGGGCAGGATCCGACAGCGGTTGATCGCGGCCGTCATCGGCGGCATGCAGTGTCGTCGTACTCAACAGGATCAAGAAGGTTTGCAGCAGAACTCGCGACCAAGCGTGCATGAAATGGCTCCAAGGAGATAGGCAGGTTCCGAGACCTCGGCCTCGTCAACGGCGGATGTTGTTCAGTGGTAGTCGGAAGTTGCATTGTTGTTCGCTGAGCGCAGGGATGCAACTGCCCCCTCACGCAATCGCTGCAAGACAACGAGGGGCATGTTGGGGAGCGTACCGTGGCTGGGCAAAACCTCGCGGTGGCCTATCACTCCGGGGCAACGTCAGCCTGAAATTCGTCATCCTGTTCCTCAACCACTCCCCAGCGCTGTTTGAGTTCAGCGAGTTTATCGGTCTCGCCGAGTTGTTCGTAGCAGGAAGCGAGAGCGCCGGCGGCTGGCCGATAGTTGCCGCAGTCGCTAAGTGCCAGTTCGAACGTCCGCGCCGCGTTGGCCGGATCGTGATTGTGCAAGAAGGCCAGCCCGGTGTTGTACATCACACCGGCAGCCGTGGGATGCTCTTCGAGAATGCGATTGTAGTCGGCAATGGCTGCTTCGAGCTTTCCGCTCCGCGCTTTCAAATTGGCGGCGTCCAACCCTTTGTGGATGCCTCCAATGTCGGTTCCCCCGTAGGATCTGAGGAGTTGGACAATCGCAACAGGGACTCCGATGACGAAGATCAGATTGCCGAAGAACATCTTCCAAGCTTCGCCGCGCATGCAGCCAGGGCAGCGCCAGGTTTCTTTGTGCCAAAACCCGTACACAACCAGCAGGAAGTAGAAATAGAAGATGGTGAACTTGCGCGGCTTGCTGTACATGCCGCACTCGTCGCAGAGTTTGAAATCGCGCTCGGCCCGCTGCAACTTGTCATCGGCGTCGAGTGTCGAGATCACATCGCACAGCGGGCAGTGAACCTGCGGCGTATCCGGCATCGAACTCAGATTGATCACTCCGCCGCAATGCGGACATAGCTCTTCTCGGAACTCATGCCCTCGCCCTTGAGACTCGAGTTCCTGGCGATGGGCATCTGCCCAAACTGCGCTGCGACTCTGATCCAAAGCTTGTTTCAGTTTCTCGGCATTGCCCCCTGAGACGTTGAAGACCACCAGGCTGGCGTTCTTTTCGTCCACGGCAACCGAAATCACAACCCGTGTGCTGCGGTTGATGACTTCCAACATGGCAGGCGTAGGAATCTCAACATCATCCAGCTTGAGCGTCTCACCGTCGAACGTGCCCCGCTTGGCGAAAAACCCCTGTTCGTTTCCTTGCTCATCAACCCATTTGAATTTGAAATCGAGCGGTTCCATGGAAGCGTCCTCCAAAGAATACGGTGCACGCACCTGCCTGTGTCGAACAGCGGCCCAACGGTTCAGTTTGCTGGATCTGAGATGCTCGAAATGTTGTTCTTAAGCGCCTGAACCGTTGGGACAAATGTCTGCATCGAGCTGCCAACGCTATCTTATGGCAATCCATTCGTAGACGCTATCACTTGGACCTGGAGCTGTGGTCAACTTCGCGCGGCAACCCCCAGCCGGCCGATTTGTACTTCTGACAACGGCCAGGGACTGCCCGTATCTTCAATCGCAGTGGTACTCTACGTCACCCGTTCTCGACGCGGAGCGGTGCCGGTTCGCGGAACAATCTTCAACTTGCCAGCCCCAACGAAGTGTCCGATCCGCAGACCAAGATTTTTTTCGAAAACGGAATAATCCACCAAAACGCCGAGAGATACGCCCATTCCCCAGCCTTCGCGAGCGGCACAGGCGGAACAGATTGGCACGTAAACTGCCTTACGCTCCCTTCGTTCTCGAATGGTTCTAAACGATTCTTGACCACACGTTTCTTACCTCCCCCTCGTCCGCTTTTGGCATTGATCGCCGGGCGGTGTGCGAGGCACTCAACACCCCGGCCGGCGTCTTTGCCTGTGCGGAGTTTTGCAAACGATTGCAACTCCGTAACCGCCTAGACGTGCATTGCTCAGGAAGAGCGAAGTTTCGCACGAAACTCTGGCCCCCCGGATTCCCGACGCAGCTTGTTCTTGGCTGAGCGTCTCGGCGCGGCAGCCACGGGGAATCTGGCCAAAGTTCATCACATGCGAGGAAGCAGTACAGGGGCGTTGTCCTGTCGGAACTACGGTGATTCTCCGTCACGTTGGCGGCTCCGTGGCCGACAAACTTTGCGAAAGGGACTCGTTATGCAACGCGACACGAACCACTCAGACCGCAAATCTGCCAAGCCCAAGCCGCGCCGTAGGCCGCGTTTGGGAGTGCAGAGCCTGGAGCAGCGTGCCTTGTTGGCCGCTGATATCGGGATGGCCGATGGGTACGTGCAGATCATCGGAACCGACGAAGCGGACTTCGTCGACACGTATGTTTCCGGTGATCAACTGGTGGTGAACGTCTCCTCACCAGGCGGCGGTGAATCCGTCCAAGAGATGTTCGATATGGCCTCCGTGTCAGGCATTTTCGTCGACGCCCAGGCCGGCGATGACGTGATTGTCAACGACACGGCACTCCCCATGATCGCCCTGGGGGGCCAAGGGGATGACATCATCTTAGGTGGCTCCGGCAACGATGTGCTTGTCGGCGGGGAGGGCAACGACGTCCTCTACGGAAACGGCGGCTCCGACGCACTGTTCGGCGGTGCCGGATCGAACTCGGCGTTGGGACTGCCTGCCGAGACGGCGGACGATGCTTCCGACGTGGCCGATGACGACGTCGGCGAGGTGGCTGAAGATGACTCCGCCGAAGAAGACGTGACCGAGGAGGTCGCGGACGAAGTCGTCGAGGAGGACGTCGCTGACGACGAGGTCACGGACGAAGTCGCTGAGGATCCGGTGGACTGCGAGGATCCTCCTGCCGACGAGGTCGCTGAACAGGATGTGACCGAGGATCCGGTGGCAGAAGATCCCGTCGATGAGGTTGTGACCGAAGACATCGTCGAGGACGAGGTCGCCGAGGATCCGGTGGATGAGGTGGTCACAGAAGACGTCGTCGAGGACGAAGTCGCTGAAGACGAAGTCGCTGAAGACGAGGTCATTCCTGAAGACATCGGTGATGCTGATGCCGACTGCGAGCTTCCAACCGACGAGGTGGCCGAACAGGACGTGACGGACGAAGCAGCCGAAGACGATGTCCTTGAAGACGAGGCGATTGAGGACGACGTGGCCGAAGATCCGGTGGATGAAGTGGTCACAGAAGACATCGTCGAAGACGAAATGACTGAGGATGAGGTCACCGAGGACGAGGTGGCTGAAGACGAGGTGGTTCCCGAAGACATCGGTGACGCCGACTGCGAACTTCCTCCGGCGGATGCGAATGCTGAACAGGACGTGACAGAAGAGGCCGTGGAAGACGTTGTCGAAGAGGATGTCCCTGAGGACGAAACCGATGATCCCGTGGCCGAAGACGACGTAGTCACTGAAGACATCGTCGAGGATGAAGTGGCGGAAGACGAAGTCACCGAGGATCCGGTGGCCGAAGAAGTGGTGACGGAAGAGATCGTTGACGAAGAAGTCACCGAGGACCCAGTGGCTGAAGACGATGTCACCGCTGAGGACGAGACCGATACCGACGTTCAGGACGGAACGGACACAGAAGAAATCTCCGAACAAGATGTGACGGACGAAGAACCGCCCGTAGATCCGACGACAGAGGTGACGAGCGAGGAAGCTTGTTCCACGGATCCAGGCGAGCCCACGGAGGAAGCCGTGGATGACGAAGTCATTGAGGACGAAGCACCAGAGGATCCCGTCAGCCAGGACGTTGACGACGAGATCACCTCCGAGGACGAAGACGGATCCGAGACCTCCGAGGAAGAGACCGATCCGGTCGCCGAGACCACGGACGAAACCGTGCCTGAGACCGTTCCGGAGTCTGAGGAGGACTCCAACGTGGGGGAGTCCGATGCGACGGATGGCTCCAGCGATGTGTTAGCGGAGTGCGACGTCGTCTCCGATTCTACCAGCGACGACTCGGATGCTGACGATGTGCCAGCCGTTGAAGACGAGGCTGTCTCGGACAACCCTGAGATTGCGGAGAGTGATGTCATCGCTTCCGAGGGTGACGGCAATGATCTGCTGGTTGGCGGTTCGGGCCACGACGCGTTGTTCGGTGGCGGTGGCGAAGATTGGATGTTCGGCGATTCCATCGACGAGATCCTGCCAGCAGATGCCACCGCGGCAGCATTCAGCGCCTTTTGGGCAAACCGAATGGCGTAGGTAGCTTGGTGTGCGGGTTCCCAGGTACGGTTCTTCGAAGTCCAGGCTTGAAGTCGACGTCAGGACTGGAACTTCAGCGTGTGAACCGCCACCAGGAACAGCGATAGGAGCCTCGTTGGCTCGACAATCGCGGAGGTTGCTCGGCGGCCGAGCGGGTAAACTCGCTCGGCCGCTCCTCTTTCGGGCTTCCCTAGAATCCCAACCCGATGCGTCAGCGAGGTGAACTTGGTGAAGGTCACCACTCGCACACCTCGTTGACGCTTCTGGTTAAGATGGACCCTTGCGATCCGCGTAACCAGCACCATGCCAAACTTGACGCCGCCGATTGGGCGGTATACGCCCCAGGAAACTCACAAAACTGCTAGCAAAGGGGGGAGGATTTTGGACCGGGGCAGAGTTTCGGTTACACTACATGGTGCAGGCTTGTCCTTCGATACCACCAAACTTTGTAAAGGTTTCCATCGTTGGACAGTTTCGCACTCGTTCCTATCTCATTGTTGGAGAGAGTTGCCATGCTTCGCCTCCCAGTCGTTCGAGCTCGCTACTTAGCATTGACGGCACTGCTGGTTGCCACCAGTGGGCAAGCCGTTTCGGCCGATGTCTTCGTGCTCGAGAACGCGGCAGAACTGCGCGGCGAGTTGCTCAATCCCAGTGAGATTCCCCGTGAAAAGTTCGTCATCAAAACCGCCTTGGGCGGGGTACTCACCATTGAGCGAGACCGCGTCAAGCAACACCGACTGGAAAGCGCCAAGCTGCTGGAGTATCAACGTCGGCACCCTGCTCAACCCGACACGGTCGAAGGACATTGGGAACTTGCCGAGTGGTGCCGAACGGAGCGACTCGAACAACAGCGCGAAACGCACCTTGAGCGAATCATTCAGTTGGAGCCCAACCACGAACTCGCCCGACGCGCCTTGGGCTACACTTTCGTCAAACAAGAACAACGCTGGATGACGCAAGAGCAGCGAATGGTGGAGCGGGGCTACGTTCGCTACAAGGGCCGCTGGTGCCTGCCCCAAGAAGTTCAGTTGATGGAAGAAGGACGCAAGAACGAACTCGCCGAGAAGGAATGGTTTCGCAAGTTGAAACTATGGCGCGGATGGCTGGACACGGATCGGGCGGTCGAAGCCCGAGCTGGTTTCCAGCAAACCACGGATCCCTACGCACTCGCCGCCTTGACCTACTACTTGGATCCGGAGAATGAACCGATTCCGGCTGCCAGGGTGCTGTATGTAGAGACCGTCAGTCGGATTCAATCTCCCGCGGCACTGCTGCTGCTGGCAAGAGTCTCTTTGGACGATCCGGTGGAAGAAGTTCGCTTGACCTGTTTGGATCGTTTGGTCGAACGCAAACATCCCGACGTGGTGCGGCACTATGTTGGCAAGTTGCGGAGTAAGGACAACTCGCTGATCAATCGGGCCGCGTTGGGTTTGGCAGCCATGAATGATCCCTCGGCGGTGCCTCCCCTGATTGACGCCCTGGTGACGCACCATAAGTTTCGCATTGTCTCCGGCAGTGGAAGAACCACCAGCACCTTCGGCAGCGGCGGATCGGGTTTCTCTGCTGGGCAAAGTGTGACCTACGTCACCCGCGAAGCTCGCAACGAAGCCGTCCGCGATGCCCTGATTCGGATCTCCGGGGCAAACTTTGGCTTCGACACCAACGCCTGGAAATCCTGGCTCGCCACGCAGCGCAACATCAACAACATTGATGCGCGCCGAGACTGAACTGATGTCAACCACGGCGGGCTCCCATGAACTGGCTTGTGTTTCATGTGGCCAGCGGCCAGGGTTTCTTTAGTGGTGTTGCTCTCGTGATCCTGGCCGCGTTCACGTCAACGCGTACGCTGCCGGCCGCCAAACGAGTGACGTCGCTGGCTTTCTGTCTCGGTACGATCGCCATTGTCATCTCTTCTACGGCCATCCCGTACTGGTGCTACGGATTGGCGGTCGCCGCAACGCTCGCTTGGTTCGCCTCGGCGTATGTGGTCCGATGGCGCGGTTGGACGGCGGCCGGACTCGCGGCCGCCTGGCTGGTTGCCGGACTTTTCGAATTTCCCTATCACTGGCCCCCTCGGCTGTCGCCTGCCCCCAACAACCAACTCACCATTGTGGGAGATTCCGTCACGGCGGGGCTCGGAACTGACAAACCGGCGACTTGGCCAACGATGCTGGCCGACGAACACGCCCTGGTGGTGCAAGACATTTCGCACGTCGGCGACACCGTCGCGCTGGCCACGCAGCGAGTCAAGGCACAGCCCATCAAGGCTTCGATGGTCATTGTGGAAGTGGGAGGGAATGATCTGCTCGGGTCAACCACATCGGCCCAGTTCGACCAGGATCTCAATGAACTACTCGCCCAGTTGGCGACACCGGGCCGGCAAGTGATCATGTTCGAACTGCCGCTTCCCCCCTTCTGCCACGAGTTCGGCCGGGTGCAACGCGCTGCGGCCAAGAGACATCATGTGCAGCTCATTCCCAAACGCGTGTTGCTCTCGGTCTTGGCAGGTGACGGCGACACGCTTGATTCTGTTCACCTGTCGCCTGCCGGCCACCGGCGAATGGCCAACACAGTTTGGCAGTTGGTGAAGCCGGCCTTTTCCTCCGCCGCTCTCCGTTGAGTTCGACCGCCTTTTTCGTCGCCGTTTGTGCTGCACGTGCCTGGACTATATTTGCGTTACAACACAGACACATGATACCCAAGTACCTCGGCAATCCGTTCTGTGAGTGCTGATGCTATGTCCTGATGCCTTTGGTTTGCGTATCCAATGATGACATCCTCGCCGGGAACCAAATTGAAACTGACACATTGATCTTCGTCGAATTCATCGTCCGCAATGGTGACGAACGCCGCATTGTGTCGCAAGACTTCCAATCGCTGGATCATTGCATCGATCTCTGCGGCTTGTGGTGGCGGGTTCTTCCGTCGTGAGTAGCCAGCCTTGACTTTCAGAAAATGCGCAATCATGTCTCCAACGTGATCGCTCCCCTTGTCTTTGTCGGTTTCAACGACTGGGAACGCCTCGCGAAGCGACTCTACCAGTTCGCGGAGGCGATGAGGTGCTCGCTGTGTCGGCGTCAGTCGGTGTCCCATGGATTATCCCTCCTAGCGGTCGTGAAACGCTGCGATTTCTCGCGGTCAACGTTGCAGGGTCAAAGTGACCAACGATGGTTGAGTGGATGAAGTTCATAGCGTCCTATTCAAAGCGGGATAATGTTGGTGGCCACCGGGGACGAACGGAAAAACCACCATCAGGAAACGTATTCTTGAGTCCGCCGGCACCACTTGGTTCGCCCCGTTTTTATATCGCGGACAACTCAGCGATCAATAGAATCGTTGAGTTCATCGTAGCCCCAGAATCGGACGTCCGTCGTGGGATGTGAGGAACGGAACTGCCGAACCGCATTCAGGTATCCGATTACCTCCGGCCGCAATTCATCATTGGTATAAATGGAACCGTTGTCGAAGAAAACATCGTCCAGATGTTCAAATTGTCCGAGCAACGCGATGATCTCCGAATTCTGTTCGTATTGAACTTCGATTCGCACAACACGTTTGAATGCGTCGAGATTCAGATCGCGCAAGAATGACGGACCACGGAAATCGAGGTATGCCATCACGCCGCCCCATGTTCCGCATCCGTCGTAAGGATGCCCACCATCGGCGATGACAACACCGTGCTCGGTCAGACGCCCGAGCGTATTCAGGACTGCGCTCTCGTGTTGGCGTTCCGCTACGTTCGACGAATACCATCCGCACGCGACGGCGAAAACGGATGTTGCAAGTAGCGCTGATCGAATTGAGTAGCGGAGTTTCATCTTTGCGTGGCCGAACAACAACGAATTGCGTTGAACTTTGTCGCCGTTGCGACTTGTGTGCATCGCTAATTTTAATCGTCGCTGGTTAGCTGCGGCAAGCGTTTAGCCGCTGCCGGAGTTTTTTTGATAGGGCGTCATCGGCGGGAAAGCTCCTGGGAGAGTGAACGTGAGATGAGCAGGATCACCACATGGGATCAAGCAACTAACTCCCAGCATGCTTGCGCACCGCAAAAGCGCATGTCCTTTTAATCTAAACGTTCGCTACAACCGGACCGTCACCAGCAACACTTCGCGCAGGCCAGAACCGCGCAGCCATCCACGCGCGTCAACAAGAGGAAAGCGGGCAGATACGGACCTGAAAGAGACCCTCGCTGCGCGTGGCGACGCAGACGACGCGACGAATAGCAATTCGATTAAGTTCAACGGCAGGGTTCACCGGGCCGCGGCGAACGACGTTGATTCCAAAAACCTCGCGACCTGCGGCTCCGTGTGCAACCCATTGCTATCCACCGTTCGGGATCTGGGGAGCATTTGAAATTGTGTATTCGTGTCCGCATGATCGCAAATCGTGACGATCAAAACCAGCCGATTCCCAGAGCATTTCCGCGATTTCTTCCGTGTCGTCGTAAGCCATCTGCGCAAACTCGTATGTGCAGAGGGATTCCCATTCAGTCTGCGGTTTCTTTCGACGCATTTCTTCGCGATCGCCAGATTCACGCACATTGTCCTGCGCGAGACAGGACGGCTTTCCGTGTGCGATTTGGTCGCGTGCACGAAATAGGTTTCGCAACGTTTGAAATGGTCGGCGACTGTTGTCGATTGTAATATTCAGCTCTGAAGCGATAGCGGCCATCTTCTCGCGGTTGGGTTTACGTTCGAGATCGTTCCAGTGTGGAATCAACGCATATCCGAGATGATTAATGAAAGCCTCGTGTTTGAAGGCGGCAAATATCAGACACGACATGAGTTCGTAGTGATAACCGTCTCGTTGTTCTTTAGCACGATCAAGTATTGACCAGTTGCCGTGTGACAGCTCCGCGAACATGTTTACGTTGCGTTTGCGGGTCACTGTCGCCTCAATTTTCGCTTCCATCTTGTTTTCCATTGGAGTTGACTGACCAAGCACGACAATTGACAGCGGTTAAAGGTTCAGCGGCAGTATTCTGGTCGAGGTGGATAACGGGTTGACGGATGAACTGCCGCGCCGGAGGCTCGTCCGTTGTCCGAATCGCGCGATCAGCTCGACTCGCCTTGTCGGTATCCGTCGACAAACGCCATTTCGCCAACATTGTAACGGTACCAGCGACTCGGTCGCCAACTCCGTTGACCGGACAGGATGTCCGATGATCGATGGCCGTAACCGTGCGGCCGTCAAAATACTCTGCATTCAAGATCCGCTTCATCAGCCGCTCCGGTGGTTCGGCGTCAGTTTCCGGGAAGTTGCTTCCATTTCGCGTATAGGTTCGCCTCGCGGAAGACAGGATTGATCGGCTCGCCCTTGTACTTGTTCCAATAGTATTTGGGGCGAAAGTTGGACAGGCCAGTGGGGCACCCAAGGTCCTCCCATAAACGCTCGCAAATGATGGTGCCCTCCGGAATCCACGGTTCGCCGTCATTCTGATACTCCTGGACGAAGTCTGCTCGCGTGTACCCATCCACCTCGATGCCGATACGGGCGAACACAAACTCCGGGGCACTGACCAATCGAATCGCCAAATCGATTCCGCACTCTGAGAGCTTTGCCGCGTGCTCGTACGATTCCACTCCAGAGCCACCCAGGGTGGGAGACCACAGACATAGATGTCTGGGAGTATGCTTGCTCAACGTCCAAACGACAGCGTCATCTGAAGGCAGTCGAGTTTCGTAGCGTGCCCAGAACGTCTCCATTGCTGCCATCGCAGCCTCGGTTTCGGTTTCTATGTACAACTCGAAGATGATCGCCATTCAGATGCCGAACGAATTGCGATCTTACCGGCCGCAGGAGGCAGACGGTAAGATCGTGCGTTGAACTTTGTCGCCGTTGCGACTTGTGTGCATCGCTAATTTTAGTCGTCGCTGGTTAGCCGCGGCAAGCGTTTAGCCGCTACCGGTCGCGTACCAAGGTGTACAAGCGGGCGAGTCCATGATTTCAGACCTGGGGCGCTTGTCGCGAGACCCTTGCGGAATCATCTGGCCACCGCATCGGGGACAGCTCGCACCAAGGCTCTCCGCTTGATCCGCTGGCCCCTCAAATGGACCGAAGTCGCGCGCATCGAGTTGTTTGCCACATTGCTCCAGATATAGCTCTCGACGCGGATTGCTCCAGCCACCGTAGCAACGTACGTTGGCGACCCACGCAAGAGCACCACGTCTTCGGTCTCAAGCGTATGAGCAAAACCTTGGCGGTGAGGACTGAATCTGATCGTCATGCAAATTGCAACGTGGGATAGCGGGAAAAAACGAATTGCGATCGTACTGTCTGCCTGCAGTCGGTAAGATCGCAATTCGTTTCTTATCCGACTGACATGCCATCCTTTTCCTATGATTGGGATGAGCTTCACACAGAGTAAATGTTCTCCCGGACGATGGCCAAGGATTCTGACAAGAATGGGTTCTAGAACGCCGGCGCGTTGAACTGGTACACGCGATCCAGCATCGACACGATCGTGAAAAGCTCACGAAGCGCATCGACGCTCTGAGACAAGCAGTGTTCGCCGTTGCCAAGAAGCACAACGTAAGAACGTATCCCTTCACGAAACCGGAGGACAACCCCGAATGGCAAGAGGTGGTCCAATTTTGGGAGGCCCTTCCACTGGAAGCGGTCGTTGAGATCGTGACAGAATGGCGTGACCGCCCCGGCTACAAGGCACATGCTTGCTTGCTCACGTACGGAGTGGATGATACCATTTTGATTAGGTTCAACGGTTGCCTGAGCGGGCTGCATGGCTCTTGAAACGTGGTTGCCGTCAAACCAAATTGAGCGGGTGTTTTTCCCACACTAGTGGATTGTCACGGCAAAGTCTTCGGGTGCCACGGCCCAGTGCTTGCGTGGGCAATGTTCGGATGCAAGTGGCGATTCTGGCTCCACTTCAGCATGGCCACGCGAGCGAGGACATGGCACCCAACCCGAAATTTAAGCGTTGACGCAGCACTAGAACTTGAAACTTCCTTCGACCGAGCGAGCGGCCCATGTTGCAATTGAGCGGACAAGGCACGGCCAGGTCCACAGCTCCCACCACCCCTCCCTCCCGCCAGGGCCACCGAATAGCTGGCGGGAGAGATCGTGTGTCACCCGTTGAGAGTGCTTGTGGACCCCGCCTCACACTCCGCCTCCACCAGGTCGATGTACTCGCTGGTGCGGACCGGAGCGACGGTATCGGCGGTGGCTTCCTGAGACTGGATGTGAAGGAGGTTTTCTTGCAGACGGCCTCCCCGATTCTATCGCGGATGGCCGTGAGTCGGGCCGGGCTCTCGGTGGCCCTCCCCCGGAATCGTGCTCCAGGAAGAGGTCGTCGTAGAGGTACCCGGTTCGGACCGGTCTCTTGGTCGAGCCCGGCACCCAGCTTGGGGAGAGCAAGCCCGTTACCCCATGGTACGGAGGAACTCGCGTCTATTCGCCGGCTTCACCCTCTCAAGGCTCGGAACCTCTCCGCGTCCCTACCTGGTGTGACCACCTCCACCACGATGGTCGTCCTTGCTTCACCGATCTCCTCTCCAGGTCGTCCGGAAGTCCGGTGCAGGTGACCATGTCGGCCAGGCGTCCTTCCACGGCAATGCCCTTCCAGTCTTCCGCGACGGCAATGACTAACTGATGAACAGGCCGGTACTTCTTGTTGATGACTGATCAGGAACCAGCCGTCTACCCTCCTCGCCCAACCGGTCCTTTCGGGTCACGGCGGCGTAGATGCCCTCGAGGGTGGTAGGGGTTCCACCGAGTAGTCGGTACCGAAGGCGATCTGGACGCCGGCATCCAGGAGTCGTCGCCAGGCATAGGCACCCTTGCTCCGCTCGGTACCCGATGCGCTTTTCGGCGAATCGTTTGTCGGTGATGAACGTGTGGGTTGCATGTGGTGGTGACGACGAGCTCGGCGAACCGCGGAATGTCTTCATCGATGAGCACCTGGGCGTGCTCGCTCCGGTGTCGGCTGTCCCTGACCCCGTTCACTTCCTGGGCCTTCTCGTAGGCGTTCAGAATCCAGTTGTTGGCCTTGGTACCGATGGCGTGGATGCCGATCTGGAACCCCCAGGCGTCGGTAGCCAGGATCTTCTCTGCTCCAACTCCTCGTAGGGCATCATGAAGGGGCTCCGGTTGTCCGGACTCATCTCTCCGAAAGGCTCGAAGAAGAGGGCCGTCCCCGGGTCCCCATGGTGCCATCGATGAATCCTTGATGTGTTGGGCGATCCATCGGTCGGCCAGTCTCGTGCGAACTGATCTCGGAGAACTGTTCATACTGGCGATCGCAATTGGTCAGGATCATCGGTGAAGAGGACTTCCGTCTCCATCCACACGAACCGTGAGTTTCCCTTCGTCCATCATCCGCTGGTACAGGTCGCCGTTTCCTCCTCCGGCATGCTGGATGCTGGTGAGCCCCAGGCTACAGAGTGTACTGCCAACATGTGCCTCCCACCCTTTGGCTCAGCTCGGCTGCCTGCTCCTCGGGTGTACGCTCCACCCGCTTGCAACGGCATCCGTGCACACGAGGAGGCTTCTGGGCCTGCTCCTTGAAAATCCCGGTGGCTTCCCCTGTGACCGGGTCCCTCTGGATCTCCCCACCAAAGGATCCGCGGTATCGTTGGTAATGCCGGATGCCCGGAGGACGTAGCTGTTCACGAGGCTGGAGTTGGCGTCCAGCATTCTGCTCAAGGCGACACGGGTTGTTCAGGGTGGCTACCTCGTCCAGGAGCTCCTTCGTGGGCCACTGTTTGTCCTCGAACATCTCGTTGGTTCCAGTGGCCGCCCCTTCAATCGACTCAACCGGCCCCGACCTGGTCCACCGCTCCCGTCACTTCGTTCGGTAATGATGTTCTTGTCCGGTGATGTACCGGATCTCCATGTATCTCGGTCTCCAGTTGCCACTTCTCGTAGTGGGCGTGGGCGTCGTTGAAGCCCAGGTATCTTGAGTCGACCCTCGGCATCCAACTGACCTCGGTACCCTCTCCGATGTAGACGCTTCATAGGCCCTGGTACGAAGTCGTGAACGGCGATGATCCTTCCCCCCATGACCGCCACCGCCTCCGCCCGTGGATTGTCCTTGTCGATGGTCACGACATTGGCGTTCATGACCACCAGGTCTGCCGGGGGGTCCGGAATATTGAGGCTCCACATGCTGTTGATGCGGCCAAAAGAAAGATGGCCAGGCCAAGGATGAAGTCCTCTTGAACATGTACATTGTCTCCCTCGCTCTGCAGTGCGAAGACTCTGAAAAGATCCGTCTATTTAACCGGAGCTAACTGCTCTCAGTAGCAGGTGGCCGCCGTGACGGGGTACGTCCGGCAGGAATCACGTCATGAAAAGAAGCTTGCGGTATAAAGGCGAACGGGTGCATGGTTTCCCACAGATTCATCGCGACAACTATGTTGTTTCTTTAGGAGACCAAGCCAGGAGGTAGTCAATGTCCTCCGGTTCGACTACGGTTTTCAGTGCCCGGCTTCCGGAGGTGCTCAACCCGCTCGTTGCCCTGGCCATTCTTGGCCCGGTGGTTGCTTGTTCATCTCCTGATGTTAGCGATGTGGAGCTCGTCGACGGACGTATGGCTTTAGTCCCCTGATCAATGAGAGTGGTGATCCGGCCATGGACGAGGTCGGAGCAGCGCTGGAAGAAGCCGCCTTAGCCGCTACCGCTGAAGTGGACGGTGCCGAGTTGATCTTGGTGAAATTGTGGACGGGGTAGCGGACGACGCTCCTCTTCGTCGCCGCCCAGGCTGGTGCCGGTCGCGGTTGTGACCGGGACGGTTTCGGTTCTGGGTGACCAGGTAGAGTTGTCGGCGGAGTTCTCAGTCGGACGACAGCACCATGCATGTCCTTCCCGTGGAACGGGGATCGGCCTCGATCCCGCCTTTTGCGGTTGATAGGCTTACAGCCGGATCGCAGGTGCACCCTCGCCTTGCACATGGACCTGATTGGACCCACTTCCACCTACACTCTGTTCCACCATCGAAGCCTTCCGGCTGGCCGACCAGGCCGATTCCCTCAACGCCTGCAGCTCTCCAGAAGATGCGATTCCGGTTCTCTATCAGGCCTACGCTGGCGATGACCCTCAACCCATTGTTTCTTGCGGCGGCTGCCCACCAGATCCTCGGGCGCGGGACCGTTGGAGATTCGCTCCTGGACCACATCGAGGCCGAAGTGATCGCCTTACGGAGCTAGAACGTTACAACCTCAACCGTTCAAGGGTCCGGCCGAACCGGCCATGCGGGCAGCGCAGGCCGCACGGGAGCTGGATCCTCTCGGGTGGACCTACGGTGTGGGTCTTCAGGCGAACCAGGCAGGTTACTTCGGGGTCGCCGCTGAGGCCTAAGCCACCGAGCTGAGCTAGCTGAGAGGGGGAACTACTCGGCACCAGAGTTGGCCGCGTGGCGAAGCCAATACCTGACGGCCCTCCATGCCATCGGAGATCACGAGACGGAGTTGGCAGAGGCGAGGCTGGCCAATGCCGATTTTGCCGATAACCCGTGGTGGATATGGAGCGAGATGCGGGCGTTAGCTGGTCTGGGTGACGTGGGTCAGGTCCTGGCCCTGGTGGACTCGGCGGCGGTTCTGCTGGAAGTCTGGGTTGTAGGCCCTGGCCGAAAATCTTGAGGACATCGCGGTGGGGTTGATGGTTCATGGGCATCCGGACGCGGGGAACGCTCTCCTGGAGCAAGTCATCACTCACTACCGAGAGATCGAAAATCCGGCGCAACTCGCCGACGCAAACTGGGCCGGACAGAAGAGGCGTTTCAAACCCT